>JBLIAG010000008.1:0-126030 GCA_047634375.1 Bacteriovoracaceae bacterium | reverse complement strand
AGGCAGGGCTGTTAAGAACCCCGCCAAACCTATTTTCTTTTCTGAAAGCCAAGAAACAAAACTAATCAATATTGCTGCGACAATTTTTCTATTTGTTAATTCCCTTACGTAGTACCCCATATTCACTTCTATCTTGTAATTGATTTTTGGAGCGACATCGTCTCCATCGTCCTAAAAACTTTGGGATGACTGCCAAAGAATTAAAGGTATTAGAGCAATGGGCCAAGGCCTTACAGATAAGGCAAAAGTCAAAAAGCCTTTGATGGGATTATTACACTGTGGAATATGTCATTCAAAAGTAACAGGAGAAGTTAAGAGAAAGAAAAGCGGAAAGCAATATACTTACTATCATTGTGCAAATACAAAATGCACTCAAAGACGAATTAATACAAGAGAAGAAAAAATACTAGATCAGCTTACAGCTTCTTTTGAACCTTTTTCAAACTTTACAACAGAAGGTACAAAAAAGCTTTTAAAAGGTCTTTAAACAAAAGCATTAGAATTAGACTTACATTGCCAAAAAAGGCTTACAGAGCTTTCTGAGACTAGCCTTAGAATTAGTAATAAGATGAAGAAATTAAATGATCTCAAAAAAGATGGTGTACTAGATGAAAATGAATATCAGGTTTTAGTCTCAAAAAATAAGCCTGCACTAGAAAGTTGTGAAAAAGAAATAGAGAATTTTTTAGAATCAAAAGACACTGTTTTTAACAGTGTTCTAAAGGTTATCGAACTCCTAAGAAAAGCCTATAATTACATAGACTTAGGGAATGATTTGTTAGCAAAAGCGAAAATGGCGAAAATTGTATTATCGAACCCTGTTTTAGTGGATGGAAGTATCGGATTTTCTTACGAAAATCCGTTCGATAACCTCTTAAAAAACTTGACTCAAAAAAAATGGTGGACCCTAGCGGGATCGAACCGCTGACCCCTTCACTGCCAGCGAAGTGCTCTCCCAGCTGAGCTAAGGGCCCACATTAAGTGGTAATATAATTAGTTTATGGAGATCATTTTAAATTGGCAAGTTAGATTTTAACCAAAAAAAGGGAAGACCTATATCTTCCCTCTTGCGTGTGTATTTGATCGTAAAAAAAAGCTATTACTACTGGTTCTTACGTCTTTTTTGAATTTCTAATCCTTGTACACTTCTTAATTTAGATCTAAGTTTAAAGGCAAGAAAGTTTGTTCTCTCACTAGCGTATACTCCATAGTTATCTTTAACTAAAATATCAGCTCCGTTAGCAACTAACTTGTTAACTGCAAACTTATTGTTTACGTATGCTGCAATATGAAGTGCAGTCTCACCTTTTAGGTTTTGAGTATCAAGGTTCATCCCTTGTTTAATTAAAAATTCTACAATATCATTTCTACCATTCTCGACAGCAATATGAAGTGCAGTATTTTTCTCATTATCATATGTATAGTTTAATTTTACTTTTTCAGCTAAAAGTTTTACCTGATCAAGGTCTCCAGATTTAGATGCGGAAAGAAGTTTATTTCCATCCATTAGACCTGCGACATCTGTTATTCTTGAAACAGACTCTCCTAATGAAGGATTACCAGTAATGTCTTCTGCTTCATGGTTTACTCTAGCACCACAGTCGGCCCCTACATAATCTTTTGCACCTCTTACAAGGATACCTTCTACAACACCAGTTTTTGAATCAAATACTGCAGAACCAGAGTTACCACCAAAAGTATCAAGATTAGTTAGGAAGTAAGTATTTTTTGTATTGTCGTAAACATTTGCTTTATCAGCAACTTTTTGTGGAAGCCCAGATGGATGTCCAATAACCATGATATTTTCGCTATTTTTAATCTTTCCATTTGTTCTATATTTTAAAGGAGCTCTTCCTTCAACAACTCTATCAAGCTTAACTAAAGAGTAGTCTCTTGTATTTGATCCACCACCTTCTAGTTTTGCATCAATAACTGTTAAACATTTATAAACATTTGATTTAGGAACAAGAATATCTGTTTTCTTCGTATCTTCATTTACTTTATAGTCGAAAACCCAAGTCATATTATCACATGCCTCTTGGTTTGTAATACAATGACCAGCAGTAACTAATAAGTCTGGTCCAACTAAAAATCCCGAACAAATAACAGCACTTGGTTGTTCAGCAAATCTTTCATCAGCACATAGCCCAAAGTCTTTCACAATAGTAGCAGGCGGTAGCATTACATGTGTTCCAATATCTATGGCCTTTAAACTTGGAATCATACCTGCTGTTGAGTTAGCTAAAAGTTTTTGTAGTTCAGTTGCTTGATATGTCTCAACTCGGTTATCTTGACCGTAAACGATTCTGCTAACTGAAACATCCGCTTTGGTGTAGGCAGTAGCTGAAAGTGCGGCAAGTAACGTGATTTGTTTGATTGAGATTTTCATTAATATTTTCCCCTGTATTTTCTATTGATTGAGTGACTTTATGCAGAAGAAATCTTTTTGTCCTCTGGGAAACATCTTTTGTGTAAAATCTTTATAGTGATGTAAGAGGTTGTAATAAACTTAGCGTAATTGTAGTAATTTCTTAACTGTACCAGCATTGACTAAGTAGTAAGAGAAAGGATAGATTACCCTAACTCCCTGAAATATGGAAAAAGGAATAAGATGAGTATATACGTAAACAGAGTTCTTAATATGAAGCACATAAAAGTGATTGGTTTTGATATGGACCATACACTCGTTCGTTATCATAGTGATAAATTCGAAGAGCTTACATTTAATGAATCGTTACTAAAATTAATTCATGACAAAGGTTACCCCAAAGAAATCTTAAAATTTACTTTTGATTTCAATAAGGCAATTAGAGGTTTAGTTGTTGATAAGGTTAATGGAAACTTACTAAAGGTTTCTTTATATAATAAAATCAAGAATGCTTACCACGGTACAAAAGATCTTAGTTATAAAGAACAACTTAAAATCTATCATGGGTCTTCCGTTGATATTAGTGATCCTCAATACATGAGTATTGATACTACATTTTCAATCGCCCATACTGTTCTCTTTGCACAGTTGATTGATCTAAAGGACAAAAAGCCAGATTTAAACCTACCAGAATATGCAAACCTTGCAGACGATGTAACTTACGCAGTAGATATCGCTCATAGAGATGGTTCACTTAAATCTGCTGTTAAGAAAAATCTTGAACATTATGTTATTAAAGATGAGGCCACAGTTGTAGCTTTAGAGCGTTTTGCTAAATATGGTAAGAAGCTTTGGATTGTAACAAACTCAGACTACAACTATACAAGGGCGCTACTAGATTACACAATAAACCCCTACTTAAAAGACCATAAGACATGGCAGGACCTTTTTGAGGTTACTATTACCCTAGCTTCAAAACCTCGATTCTTTACTGATAAAATGCCATACCTAAAAGTTGATCCAACAACCGGATTAATGGAGAACTATGATACAAAATTAGTTCCTGGCCTATACCAAGGTGGCTATGCAACCAAGCTTCAAGATGATTTTGAACTCAATGGTGATGAAATTCTCTACCTTGGAGATCATATTTACGGTGATATTGTTAAGTTAAAAAAGGCCTGTGGATGGAGAACTGCACTAGTTATTGAGGAGCTTGATCGTGAAGTTGAAGCCTACAGATCAACTAAAGATATCAGCATAGAGATTGACCAGCTTATGGATCAAAAAATTGAGATTGAAAAGCTCATTGATGATCTTTACGCAAAAGAACATGAATTTGGAGAAAAGGTAGAGAAAGATGAAGTCTTCTCTAAGTTTGACCAGATTGAAAAAATCGATAAGAAAATTGGCTTACTTATTAAGAACTACGAAAGTAACTTTAATCCATACTGGGGAGAAGTTATGCGTGCAGGTGTCGAGCCTAGTATTTATGCTTCTCAAATCGAGAGATACGCTTGTATTTATATGACAAAGATTTCAGATTTTTGTGAGTTTAGCCCTAGAACTTATTACAGACCGAAGAAAAGAAGAATTGCGCACGAAAAATAAAAAATTTCCATAAAATAAGGGCCTAATTATTAGGTCTTTTTTATTACTATCTTGAGAGAATTGATGTTGTACGAACATTCTTTTCTGAAGAGATATAAGGTTGGTACATCTTTCTAAGATGCCTTTATTGGCAACAATGTAAGTTCTTTCAGTAAGATCATGTCTTTGAGTGAGGTTCAAACTACAGTCAGTCACGTGTTTCTTAGACCTATACTTCATGACTATACTGCTTAAAAAGATTGTAATTATTACCGTGTGGTCTCAAATTGAGAACGCTTTGTCCTCAAAGTAAATGTCACTTCAAGTACACTTGCGTAAATATCAAATAGCAAAACGGTTCAGAGAAACCATTACTTTAAAATACGGAGAATTATTATGAAAAAATTATTAATTGGATTAACTCTTTTAGCTTCAATGTCATCTTTTGCAGACTACGATTCAAAAATACAAGAAGAAGACCAAAGAATGATAGATAGAGTAACTGCAAGGTTAGAACTCGCTAGAGAGTATGAAAATAGTGATTGTATTCAATCAGCACTTAATGAAATTGAAAATGAAGTTAGTAAGGCAAAAGTTAGGTATGGAGAAAATTTTGAGGCCTATGATGAAAAAATATTTAGAGAGGACCTACAGATAGTAGCAAGAGTAAAGGCAAGAACTTGTATCATGCTAGAGAAATAAATCTAAACTTCTAGACTGATGAGCAAATAGACATTCAAAAAATGCAGAACAAGCGAGCATCCAGAAAAAAATGGATGCTCGCTTTTTGAAAGAATCACTAAACAAAAATGTTTCTCTCAAATAGAGAGATTTGGGCATCTTCAATAAAAACAAATTACTTTAAATTAAAAGTTCTCCCAATATTTGGAAATCTTCTCTACTTCTCCATAGTTTTTAAGATTATTATGTTTCACATACCCCTTCATCAATATTTTACATTTTTTCAACAAAATCTTTACGGTCTCAAATTTCATTTCTTTGCAAAGGTCCCGATTTTTTAAAATCCAATCAATGGATTTGATTCTCCAATAATCCATGCCGACAAATTTGGTAGATAATTGATCTACGTGCCCACCATACTTTTTAATAAGGGGTCTATCAATAAAGCCTATGTCATATTTAGAGGTGATCTTTAGCCACAGATCATAGTCCTCACAGACTTCAAAATCCTCTCTAAAGCCACCGAACTCTTCAAGAACAACTTTAGTTAAGCAAACGGTAGAAGGAGATATAAAGCAAACCTTAACCGAAGAAAGAAATTGACTCCCTCCCCCCTTTTGGTGCTTTTTCTTTTGATTAACCCTAACTCCATTTCTAATCCAAATCTCTTCACCGTGAATACAATTTAGTTCCGGGTGATCTTTTAAAAATTGCTCTTGTAACTCGAGTTTGCCCTCAAGCCATTCATCATCTGAGTCGAGAAAACAAACCCACTCGGCCCTAGCTTCTTTGACTCCGGTATTTCTCGCGTGGGAAACACCTTGGTTTTCTTGTTTGATAACTTTAAGTTGGGGATAGTTATTTAATATGCTTTGTGTAGTATCAGTAGAACCATCATCCACAATAATAAGTTCAAAGTTTTTGTATGTTTGCCTTAAAACACTCTCAATTGCTCGATTCAGAGTTTGCGCTCTATTGAAAGTTGGAATTATAACACTAAATTTTGGCATTAAACTCATGAACTATTTCTTCCATTACCCCATCTGGGATTTCGTAGCTTAAGGCTTTTTTAATATTTTCGATATGGGTACTACTTTTAAAGCCACATAGAGGAAGATCAACTTGTGAGCTTGCATATTGAAGAGCTATATCTCTCATAGGATATTCAATAGAGGCCTGTAGCTTTTCAACTAAGTCTACCTTGTCTTTCCAATTACTTTTCTTCCACCATGGTGCCCATGATCTTGCATCTTCTTTCGGGAAATTTCGATTTTTAGTAACTGAACCTGTAAGGATTCCTTTATCAAAAGTTCCCCACCCCATTGTGCGGATATTGTTTTCAGTAATAATAGTTTTAAGTTCGCTGAGTGGATTGTTAAAAAGATTACACTCACTTTGAAGATATTCGACCTTAACCATTTCAAGTGCTTTTGTAAGGTCTTCAAGGTTAGTATTACATAAACCAATTGAATGGATCTTTCCTTCTATTTGGGCCTTAGCAAGTACCTCTAGCGGATACCTTATATCCGTTTTAGGGTCTGGCCAGTGAACCATATATATATCGATATAATCTGTGTTTAAATTTGTTAGGGATTGTTCAAGCATTTTTTGAGTAGTTTTTGCATCATTACTCATATCCACTCGCATATTTGGATGCCAAGTAACTCCGGATTTAGAAACAATCTTTACTTTTTCTCGAAGATTTTTAAGGGCGAGTCCCAAAGTGATTTCAGATTGGTTGAATCCGTAAATAGGGGCCGTATCAAAGATTTCAATACCAACGTCTACTGCTTCATGAACAAGATCAATTTCACCCTCGATTTTCCCGAAACCATAGCCGCCACCACCAGAACTAAGGCCTGCGCCACCAAATCCAATATCTTTTAAGCTTTTCTTTTGTTTCATCGGGATAAAATACATAGAAATGACGGGTCTGCAAAGCAGATGCTTTACAGATAAGCATTAAAACTCTAAAAAGTGATATGCGTTTAATTTGTATGGCCCATCGCGGTGAAGCACAAGAATTTTTAAGGTCCCTAGACCTTACACCTAGTGACTCCAGGTTTTATTTGGGAGCTGAAACAAGCCTATTAATAACCGGTGAAGGCCCATTTGAAGTGATGTCGCTTCTTCCATTCTATATTGCGAAGTACGAAATTAAAGAACTTTTAAACTACGGCATTGCTGGAAGTCTTAATAAAAAGTTGGAAGTAGGGGCCATATACCCTATTCGAACTGCTTATGCTTACGGACTTGATAAGCCTAGGTTTCAATCCTTCACGGCGGATACAAGTAACCTTGCATCAAAGCTAGATTGTATAACTACTGAGCAACGTGTTCTAAGTGATGCCTATGCTCAAACCCTAGATTCATTTGCTCAAATAGTTGATAGAGAACTTTGGGCCATTGGAAAAGTGGCCAATACTTATAAACTTCCTTTTAAATCATTCAAACTCATTTCAGATCTCGCAGGAGATACGACAAAATGTTTTGATTTAAAACAGATGGCAGAAAAATATTCAAAAGAATTATTTGAATTTCACCAAAAAAATGAAGTGCACTTTGTCGAACATAAGCATACGACTTTGGATATAGACCTTCCTTTTAAAGCAAGTTTTACTCAGACCAAAAGAATTGAAAATCTATATAACAAGCTTAATGATAATTTTGAAATGAATGAACTAGTAGAGGAGGCCATCACTCAATCAGAGCTCGCCTCTCAAAACATACATTCTAAGGCCATGGCCAATAACTTCATTAGCTTTTTAGAAAATAAAATCAATCCAATAAACACTGCAATTGAAAGTCAACTGAAGAAGATTCTCTACCCCATAGAAGAGATTGGTGCAAATATTCACTATGATCGAAAGCTCGAAAATAAAAAAATCACCCTAAAAATGGATATCAATAACCAAGTAAATATTGATAAGCTAATTCAAAGTCTATCTGAATTTAAATATTCTGATATTGAAAACATTTGGAATGGTAAGATCGATGTTTAATACAGTCTTCATTGAAAAAGATGTTCTTCATAATAAATATACTCAGCGTATCTTAGAAAAGGTTAAATTCAAAACTCAAAAAGAAGTTAAGAATGTTGATGATATCTGGGGCCGAGTAAAAAAACCATATCTTCAAAAAAGAGAAACTCTAAATTTATTTATTGGAAATAAGAAAGGTGCGAAAGTAAAAGAAGCCCCTCCTGCATATGGCCATGGAAAAGAAAAACATTTCTACTTCATCCATGCATACAATTGTATCTATGAATGTCAGTACTGCTACCTCCAGGGATATTTTAATACACCCGATGTTGTACTTTTCGTAAATCACAGTGAAATCATAGATGAAATGAGAGAAATAGTTAAAGAGCATCCAGATGCATGGTTTCATGCTGGAGAATATTCTGATTCACTAGCACTCTCCCATATTACAAATGAGTTTGAAGAATATTTTGAATTTTTCAAAGAACACCCAAGGGCCAAGCTAGAGCTGAGAACAAAATCAGTTAATATAAGATCCCTTGAGAATTTAACAGCTCTCTCTAATACTTATGTCAGTTTCACAATGAGCTCACATACGGGTGGAAAAGCTTTTGATTTTAAATGTCCTAGTGTCAAGGCCAGGCTTATAGCTATCGAAAAGTTAGTAAAGAAAGGTTATAGTATAGGCCTCCATTTTGACCCTATTATTTATCATGAAGGTTTTAAGGAAGAATACCAGGAAGTTATAAAGTCCTTAGAGAAAATACTTCCAGATAATCAACTTGGTTATATTTCAGTTGGAGTCGTAAGATTCACTAAGGATGTTTACCGGGAAGTTGAGAAAAACTATCCGGATTCTCTTATAACAAAACAAGATTATATAAAAAGTTTTGATAATAAGATTCGTTATAACGGACCTATGCGAATGTGGATGATGAATTCAATAAAAGACAGTCTCATCAACCATGGAAAATTCAGTGAAAATAAAATCTATTTTTGCATGGAAGAATAAAAAGTCTTTAACACAAAAGACTAAATAACTTCAGAGTACTCAGCAAGACCTGCAATCCAATCTTTATACATACTCAAATTTACAATATAAGTTTTATCAGACCCTTCAAGTGTTGAATGAATACCAATCAACTTAAGCACACCTGACTCTTCTTTATATATAGGTCCACCTGAATCTCCAATAACACTTAGTGTATCTTGTAGAATAAAATTTTTCTTATTAAACGTCATACTTTGATACAATGGGTTGGTCCAAGTTCTAACGTTAAGATTATTTCGTCCTCCAAAACCAATTCTTTCTAGAATACTTGAGTCATCTAAAAGGATATCGTCACTGATTGTTTCAATCCCAGTAAAGTTTGGAAGATCTTCATCCAAATAAACCACTGCTAGATCGTTTTCGAACAAAGACTTACTTGGCTTGTAACCAGGGTGAATGGTCCAGTGAGATACGCCTTGAACTAATTCAGGAGATTTATAATCCTCACCTATAACTAAAACAACTTCATCGGCACAATCAACACAATGGGCCGCCGTAAGTAACATCCTCTTTCCAATAGCTACAGCTGTTGAAGTAAAAATACTTTCGCCTCTCTTAACTTCTATTACAAAAGTTGAGTTAAACCTTGTCCAATTCATCTGTGGTTGATTATTTATAATTGTTGATTTCATACTAACTCCTTGTATATGACTAATAGGTCCTTTCGGTGCCTCAGACGTCCTGCCCTAAGCGTATTGCCATATTAGGTTAAAATAACATTTTCCTCTAGAGACAATATGGCCCTTTGCCTAAAAACCTAGTAAATTAGGAATTTATGAGCCCAAATCTAGCTAAATTTTTTTCACAGTGCCAGAATGCCCTTCAAAATAACGGCTATTTCATGTCAAATATTGAACTACCTAAAGAGCTCCTTGTCCAAGTCAAAAATGAAAATTTTAATGAAATTGATGCAATATTTAGTAAACTTCTTGCACCAAAGGGTGATATCTTCAATTTCCTTAAGCAATTTTGCCCAGTTGAGAGTGTAGAGCATATAATTAGCTTAAGAGACGCTAAAAATGAATGGGAAGAAGATGGTATCTGGCATGATGATGGCTCAAGAATCCTAGCGTTTTCCTTATCCCTTACATTAACTCCACCAGAGGGTGGTCTTTTAGAGTTTAAACATAAAGAATCGCAAGTATCGAATAGAATCCCAACTCCAGACTATGGAACCATTATTGTTTTTAAAACTGGAATCGATAATTATGAACACAAAATAAATCAGGTAACTAAAGGCAAAAGATTAATTATTGCTGGTTGGTGCTATGACAATACTGACTACCTATAAACTAAGCTTCTAAATCAAATTCGTGTTTATAGTCTAATAATTTCTGAGGATCAGGGACAATGATTTCTCTATTATTCTTTTGTAATAATCCAAGTCCCTCTAACTTTCCAAAAGATCTTGTTACGGTTTCCGTCTTTGCTCCACAGAACTCGCCAATCTCCCGTCTTGTCCATTGGTAGTCTGGTTTTCTTCTTTGCAAGAATAAAAGAGAATCTATAATACGACTCATAACCCGCTTACCTGTTAGATCATTAAATCTTTCTTCGGCCATTCTAAGGTCCCTAGCAAGCATTTGTGTTATATGAAGAAAAACACCAGCATATTCATTTTGGAGTTGTTCTACACTGGTAAACGGCAACCTAATAACGGTACTGTCCTCAAGGGCCAATGAACTTGCATGGTACTCTTCATTAACAATAAAAGTTCTATGCCCAATAAAAAAATCCTCCCCGTAAACCCTAAGTAGACTTTCGTTACCGTTTGGAGAAATATCTGTAATGGCCATAAGTCCGGATTTAATAAAATAAAATCCATTAGGCTTTTCTCCTCTATGATAGAGAAAATCTCCCTTCTCTAGATTGAGAGTAACAGAGCTATCAGTAATATTTTCTGGAAGTTGTTTATAGACGTTTAAACATACTTGTTTAAGATTGAGTTTCATTTTAAATCCTTATTTTAAAGATTATAAAATGAAACTCAAGATATTTGTAATATTAATTACTATTTTTTAAAATCTCTTCTGCTTGATCAATAAAGCCTGGGTTACTTAAACCATTTTCTTGAGCAATCTCGACAGCAGCTTCAAAGTCCATACCCTTATGTTTAGTTAAGTATGTAATTAACCATCCACCAACTCTATTAGCACTTCCACAGTGAATAAAATGAGGTTCTGTATCATTTAGCATTTGGCTTAACCTCTCACAGTTGTCAGCTAATAAGGCTCCACCTTTTACGATTGGAAACTGCTCGTACTCCATACCAAGCTCTTTGATAACTTTAACTTCACCAGTAAAATCCATCTCACTTTCGTCTCTAAGATTTATCACTTTGGAAACACCAAGTGCTTTAATGGCCTCCCATGAATTCGCTGATGGTTGACCAGCAAGGTATAGATTATCAACTTTCCATAAATGCATTAGTCCAGGTATGTCTGTAATTCTATTTGATGCCATTATTTAGCTCCTTTCTTTAACTCAGTATAATATGATTTGGTTTTCTCTTATTATGACCTAGATCACCTTAAAAATCCAAGTATATTGACCAAGATCATAACCAAACTCTTGTTAAATGCCTTAAAATGAAGAAAAATACTGCAATGGAGATTAAAATGAAAATAGAAGCCCAATTTGATATCGAAACTTTCACCATGACTTATATTGTATTTGATGAAAAAAATGGCGGGGAAGCAATCATCATTGACCCCGTTCTTAATTATGAGCCTCAAAGTTCTTCAATCAATTACTCCTCAATAAATAAAGCGGATGACTTCCTAAAACAAAATAATTTAACCCTTAAATACATTTTAGAAACCCATGCTCATGCAGATCATATTTCAGGTTCTCAAGAGTTAAAAATGAGATACCCAAACTCAGTGTTGGCCATTAATGAAAACATAACAAAAGTGCAAGGCAGCTTTAAGCCTATTTTTAACTTAAAAGATTTAAAAACAGACGGTTCTCAATTTGATCTTCTTCTAACAGATGGACAAATTCTAAAGTTTGGTGCCATGGAACTTAAAGTAATATTCACTCCAGGACACACACCTGCTTGCACCAGCTTTTTAGTAGAAGATAATCTCTTTGTTGGTGATGCTATATTTATGCCGGATTTTGGAACAGGAAGATGTGACTTTCCTGCTGGATCAGCTGATGACCTATATACATCAGTACATGAGAAGATTTATAAATTGCCGGATGAAACAAAAATCTTTGTTGGCCATGATTACCAACCTGGTGGACGTGACCTTGAATACATGACCACTATCAGCGAGAGTAAAGAATCAAATATTCAACTTAAGGGCCATACAACTAGAGAACAATATGTTGAATTTAGAACGACTAGAGATTCAAAACTAAATACACCTAAATTATTACTTCCAAGTATTCAGGTAAATATAGATGCTGGGAAGCTTCCGATTGAAGATGATAATGGAACTGCTTATCTAAGACTTCCTATAAGTATTAATAAAACGGTGTAGAACTAACGAAAATACTAATCAAGGAATAAAGTCCGATTTTGTGGTCGGAAGTCTGATTTTAAGTGTAGTTTTTTAGAATAAAGAAGGCCTGCTTTTGTGAGCAGGCCGTATGTTTATTAAATTAATGTCTTTATAATCATGGATTTATTATAAACCTAGGATTTTTATTTGTACCAGAAATCAATTTCTCCATTTTCCTTGGATTTCATCTCTAGTCTGTTATTTTGATCTAAGTCTTTTAGAAACAATCCGGCATCGCCATCGGGACTACTGTACGTCCCAATCCTTTCTACTGATCCTCAATTATATTTAAAACTAATGGGTTTATTTCAATCTATTTCTATAAATTCTTTGTCGTTATATTTCTTGCTCGAGAAACTAAGTTTGATGAGAAAGCTTAATTTTATTCTTTAAGTCTAAGCTTTATCAACCATGCTATTTATTGAAAACTAGTGGCTTAGATACAAGTAGAAAGTTTTTTTGACTGAGAGAATCCCTCTGGTTTCGATAGAAGATAAAAAGTTTTAGATATTTACTATTGTACCGAAAAGTAAATATGAAGAATATATTTTTTCTTTCATTCATTCTTTTTAGTTTTCAAACTTTTGCTGAAAATATTAATACGGTTGACTGTCCAAAGCAAGAGATCATAGATTTACCTATTCTTTTTGGGTTACATGCAGATATAGGAAAAAGTGTTTGCCATCAATACCTAAATACTTATCTAGAAAAATTTAACTACAATGGCACTTACTTTGATAGTTCAGATGAAAATCTTCCTAATATTTCTAAATACTTGGAGTTGAAAGCAACTCTGCTTTACCTTACAAATGAAATATTAACTGATATAGTTGGCTCTCAAAAGAATTCACAACAAAATGATCTGACTAATACTTATAACTTAAACAATATTTTAATATTTAAACGGCAATTAGAACTAGATCAAATTCACTTACTTACTAAAGAAAGTTCAATCTTTAATAATGTGAAATATGACTTTGGGATATCTAGAGCAACAATTAATCCAGCGAGTGATAAAACGAAAATAACTGTTAGGCCTCATTTAAATATTAGTTCAAATATCATTGAGCAACTTCAAACAAATTTCACTTTAACCAAGATGAACTTATTTAGTATAATTGAGCTCCATCACGAACTTTCTCGGAGTCCTAACTCACATGGTCTTGGGGTGAGATCTTTTCATGAAGTTGTTAATTCAGCTCCCAAGAGGAATTATTATTATCAAAGATTCCGTTATATTAATACACTAGTGACTAATAAAAGAACGAATGATCAAGACATTAAAGAGTTTTTGAAAAAAAATAACCTTACACACCAAGCAAGCGGAGAAGATTTTGATGAAATAATGGCAAATCTTGGTAGGCTTGATCAAAAACTACTTGAGGGAACAGACATTTATCAACTAAGTGATGCTAAATTAGGTAACATAATAGATAGAAAGTATCTTAGTGACTTAACTCTTGATCAAGAAATACGCTTAGCAAGGGCTTGTGAAAGAAAAAATTTAATTACAAAGAGAAATGATCGTACGCCTCTGGACAAACGTTTCATCTCCTCCGTATTCCGTAAATTTCAATCGGGTCCAAGAAGTACCTCGACGCTGACGAGTCCAAGAATATTCAAATCTCCTTCGCAGGTCAATACTGATGATGAGGGAAATGTAATTTATGCATCTAATCCAAATCGAAAAAATTATTCTTTTTCTTCTAAACAATTAGAATTTTTAAAATTCAACGCAAAAAGTCAAATAAAAGATTCTTCACACTTAAATCCTTCTGCTTTTAATGATGGTGAATATATATATGTCAAATATACTCATACAACTCCTGCTCCTTTTTACGATATTTTTAATATTGTAGGAGATAAAGCAGAGATAAAATACATTAAGGTCAAAAAATCTCAGATCAAGTCAAGTAGGTCTCGATTTGAGATTGCTGGAACTAAAACCCCTAATCGAATTTCGATTGAACTTGTCAATGTGAATGGACATCCCCAAGTTCAAAGCAGTATTACTGAACGTGATGTCTATGCCTACTCCTTGGATAAAAATCGATTTGATACAAATCTGGCTTCTCATGAGTTAATAGAAAGTATGGAAGAGATTGATGAGGTCTCATTTAATGCTGCAAAAAAAAATATGATGATATTGGACCTTTATTACGGAGCTACAAATTTTTGAACAGTGAGGGTGTCCTCCAAAGTAATGGTTTATTTCCATAACCTTGTTTATAAATTTGGAGTGAACCCCGTTGATCGGACAACCCTCCAGCTAATTTCTGAACAAGCCTAACTAGCTCTATCAGTTAATTCTTTTTCATATGCTAAAGGACTCTTATAACCCAGTGATGAGTGGAGTCTTTTGGCGTTATATACTTCCTCAATAAAATTTGGAAGCTTTTTTATTACATCCTGTATTGTTTTATATCCTCTAAAATATATCTCTTCATACTTCAAAGTCTTAAAGAATGATTCAATAAAAGCATTCTGTGTCGGACTTCCTTTATCTGACATGCTTATTCTAAAGCCACATTCCTTAAGATACTTCACATACTCATGTGATCTATACTGCGCACCTTGATCACTATGATGAATACAATTTTCTTTTATACCTCTTCGACTTAAAGCTGAATCCATAGCATTTATACAAAGAGCGTAATCCATCTTTTTTGATATTGCCCAACCAACTATTACTCTGGAATAAATATCAATAATCGCTGCTAAATATACAAATCCATTATTAATTTTTATATAAGTAATATCTGTTGCCCAAACTTCTCCTATACCTTTAACTTCAGTATCTCGAAGAAGGTTTTCAAATGGACGTCCATCATTAAAACTTTTATAAACTTGAAACTGATTTTTCCGTCTCACATGAGAGCTTTCAATTTCAAACTTATTCATAAGTCTAAGAACCTTTTTATGATTGATAATATAACCATCTAGCCTAAGTTGTTTTTCAATTCTTCTATATCCATAACCAGGAAAGATTTCATTAATTTTTTCTAACCGCTCTTTCCATTCAAAATCAGTATTCTTCTTTTGGGCATGATAATAATAACTACTTTTTGAGATACCCATCAGTTTACAACTTCTTTGTACTGTTCCCAGTTCTCTGAGGTTATTACTGATGAAGATTCGCTTCTCAGCCACTGTATGTAACTTTCGGCTTTTTTTAGCATTTTATTTTGAAGATAAAGATCTCCAAGTTCTGCTTTTAAGGCCAAATTTTCTTGTTCAAGGGCTTTTTCTTTATCAGTCTTTTGCTGATTCTCTATCCACTTTGGAGGATTCGTTTTCTTTATTCCTCCGCCCTTAAACTCTTTCACACAAGTTGCAACAGCCCCTGAAGATATTTGATACTTCGTCGCTGCTTGTCTGTAAGTCATTTCTCTGGCCACAACAGCTTCAGCTACGGCTTTTCTAACTTCGTAAGGCAGCTTATGTGGTCTGCCGGTTGGTTTCTTCATTTTTAACTCCTCATATTTATTATAGCTGAGAAGCTAACTTGGTCTTGTTCAGAAACTATTGCCTAGAGTGTCCTAAGTTAAGGGTTCACTCCAATTCTTCGTCTTTATATTTCTTGCTCAAAAAACTAAGTTTATGAGCAAGATTAATTTTTATTTTTTAAGCCTGAGTCTTGATGCCCAGACTATTTTTCAAAAACCTAGTCGCTTCATTTACTATAAACAAAGACTATAGCACCATCACAGATTTCATTTCTTCCAGGCCCATCAACAGTTATTTCTATCCTCGACTTTGAAGCTTTCTCAAGAAGTAAATCTGAATCATCCTCCATTCTTTGAGTATTAGCACAAGTATTGGGAAAATTTGCTATTGTTTCATTTTCAAAATTCATTCTAAACGAAGTGTCTTTAACAATAATTGAATAAGTACTTCTAGATGCTCCACAATCATCGAGAGAACTAAGTGTTACGCCATTTCCCTTAATATTCATAACTGTCGTAGCCAACTCTATACGCTGAACAATCAACTCTTTCTTCTTAGTCTCAATACTTCCATTTTTACAGTCGATATCACTTAACTTGTACTTTCCGTCATTAATAGATGCAAAAGCTGACATCGAAGCTAAAAGTGTTAGTCCAATTAAAAACTTTTTCATAAAAATTCTCCGTTCACTTATTTAATGTTTTTAATTTTGCTATCCTCACATTCTCTCAGCTTTAAAGATCACTTTCACGCACAATTGAATGATTGACTTCCCCTGTTAGAAAACTAACACCCAATAAAGTACTAGGGCGTGTTGACGTTTGATGGCCATGCATCATAATTTCAACCAAATATATGCACAAGCCAAATACAACATGCCTTCAAAATTCCTTTTGAGCTTGTCATAGCGAGTTGCGATCGATCTAAAGTGCTTTAATCTTGCAAAAACATTCTCTACTTTATGTCTTTGTTTATAAATGAATTTATCTAAATCATCATTTCCAATCTTAGAATTATTCTTTCTTGGAATCACCGGTATTGACCCTCCACTTTCTATTACCCAGCGGATATATTCAGCATCATAACCTTTGTCAGCTAGAGTATAGCTAGCTTTTGGAGTTCTCTCTATTAATTCTGTTGCAACTTTTGAATCATGAACTTCTCCTCCTGTAATTTCAAAATCAACTGGGTTTCCATGTGAATCAACAATCATATGAATCTTTGATGTGTTTCCTGCAACAGATTTCCCGATAGCACTTTGTTCAAACTTTCTTGCACCAGAGCTGTGTTGATGGGCCTTAACAATACTTCCATCAATCATTTTCCATTCAAAGTCTGGATCTTTAGCAAGTCTTTTAAAAATAGCTATTAGTTTTAGCTTTGATGACCAGTCGTTAAATCTTTTGTAAATGGAGTTCCAATCACCAAAAAAGTCGGGAAGATCACGCCAAGGTAAACCGGATCTCAATTTGTATAAAATACCTTCGGTTGTGAGCCTGAGTGAGCGCTTGTCATAGATATTATTTTCTAGCATTATAGGTAATAACTTTGACCAAAGCTCATCAGTGAGCATTAATCGAGGCATAGGCAAATCCTTATTTTTGAAGTTTAGTCACAACAAGTATAAGGATTTGTTTTTATTAAATCACACGGCCATGAGTCAAAACGTCAACACGCCCTAGAATCAGGAAGAATTCTTCCTCCTGACCTATTTAAATAAGTTTGATTGAATGATTAGATAAGTAATTTCTGATTTATTTGGGGTAACTTTTTTATCTTAAAAAAGCATCTATTCTTTTTTTAATATATTTTCAAATACTTTATACAAAAACATTCCAAGAATCATAAATCCTACAAATGTTAGAATCTTTGGATTCAAGGTAAATAAATTAGCAAGTCCTGGACCAGGACATATCCCAGTCAATCCCCAACCAATTCCAAACATAGCAGAGCCTGTTAAAAGCTCCCATGTAATTGAACTTGAACTAGGTATTGAAAAGTTTGCTGTCAACAGAGGTGATTTTCTTTTTAAAATAAATTTAAACATAATAAGATTAATACCTACAGCTCCCCCCATAACAAAAGCTAGAGCGGGATCCCAATTACGAAAGATATCAAGAAATCCAATAACTTTATTTGGGTTAACCATCCCAGAAACAGTTAAACCGATTGAAAAAAGAATACCTAAAATTAAACTAGTTAATAACTTCATCCTATACCCCCATTGCCCAAACAGTTATAATCCCAAATAACATAAATGTTAATGTTGCAGTGATTGAACGCACAGAAAGTCGCCCTATTCCACAAACGCCATGACCAGAGGTACAACCACTTCCAAGCTTTGTTCCAAAGCCAACTAACAACCCTGCAATTGCGTAAAGGTAAATCTCTCCGGGTGTTTCAAAGTTATAATATCCGGGTGACACTAAATTAAATAAAAAGCCTCCCAGAACAAGACCAATTAAAATAAAAAGTCTCCAGCTGAAATCTTCATTCGGCTTTCTTAGTACTCCGTATAATATTCCTGAAATACCAAAAATCTTTCCTTTAAATAATAGTAATAAACTGGCAGCTAAACCAATCAATACTCCTCCAATTAATGGACCCACAAACTCTTGCATAATATCTCCAATTCAAGTGCACTAAGATAAATAGTAGCCAAGTTAACAATAAATAACAATAACCCATATTTATATAAATCTATATGATCTGGATCAAGCAAGTATACAAAAAATGGTGTTATCCTTATGATACAAGAGGAGATAAATATGATATTAGGATTTTCATTAGCTGTAATTATTGGATTAAGTTTAGGTCTCATGGGTGGAGGAGGATCAATTCTCACAGTCCCTATCCTTGTCTATGCTCTTGATATGGATCCTAAAACGGCCATTGCTCTAAGTCTTGCGATTGTAGGCCTTACTTCCCTAGTAGGCTCAGTCTCTCATATGCGGGCAAATAACATACACCTCAAAATTGCTGCTATATTTGGTCCAATAGCGATGGCCGGAACATTTCTAGGGGCTAAAATATCTGTCTATTTAACGGGGGCAATGCAATTGATAATTTTTGCAGTTGTTATGTTGATTGCGAGTTATTTCATGTTCACAAAAAACAAAAATCAAAAAGAAGAACTTGATGAAAAAGAAGAACTTGATAAAAAACAAGCCACAGAAAAAGAAAATTTAAATATCCCCCTAATTATGGCCGAAGGAATATTTGTAGGAATTCTAACGGGTATCGTAGGAGTTGGTGGTGGATTTATGATTGTTCCAGCTCTTGTTCTTCTTACAAAAATCCCAATGAAAAAGGCCATTGGAACTTCCCTACTTATTATTAGTTTTAAATCATTCGCAGGCTTTGCTGGTTATCTAGGGCAAGTAACAATACCTTGGACCTTTTTAATACAGTTCTCTTTTTTTACAATAATTGGAATTTTAATAGGAAGTCACTTAGTTCAGTATGTTTCCTCTCAGAAACTAAAAAGATCATTTGCAGTCTTCTTAGTCATAATGGGATTTTTTATTCTTTATAAAAATGCTAGTGTATTTATATAAGGAGCGAATTATCTATTGCCATTACTAAGATCAAAGCTATCATTAAAGACATGAAAAACTACGGAATTAAACATTATGCACTTTATGGAATTATAGCACTTCCTTTAATATTATTATTAACGATGGTTGGGCCAATAACTCAAAGCCAGGCCTATCATCATTTTGCGGATGATAATTTTTTTCTAGGGGTTCCAAATTTTCATAATGTTATATCAAACCTTTTCTTTATAATATTTCCAATTATAGGTTTTCTACATGTAAAAAACGGTGAATCGAGGATGACGCCGTCCTGGTTTGTATATTTAATTGGAGTGTTATTTGTAGGCCCTGGTTCAGCTTATTATCATTACAATCCAAATGACATGACTCTTATCTGGGATCGTCTTCCTATGACAATTGGGTTCATGGGTCTTGCATCTTTTGTATTTACAGATATATTTAAAATAAAAAAAGAAGTTCCTTTTCTAATATTATTACTAGCAATTGGTTTCTACAGTATTTTCCATTGGGTTCAATTTCAAGACTTAAGAATTTATTACTGGGTTCAGCTAACACCTCTACTTGCTATTATTTATGCAGCATTTGCACTACCTACCCCTGTCTTAAAACCAAAACACCTTTTATTTGCAGTCGTTTTTTATATTTTTGCTAAAATAACAGAAAAATATGATCATCAATTTCTGGATTCAATAAACTACTCAGGTCATAGCGTAAAACATCTTCTTGCTGGTGTTTCAGTTTATGCTTTAATTTTAATGAAAAGAAATCAAACCAAGAAGGATAGATGAAATATTTTTTTTCACTACTAATATTACTACCCCTGAAGGTTTATGCTTTGGACTTTTATGATATTAATGAGATTCAACACACTCAAAAAACAACGACAATTAAAAACACAGAAAATAAGCAAGTAAATATAAGCATTCATCACTACAAAAAGGCTGAATCCAGAAAGCTACTAACCCTTGTTCATGGTTATACAGAAAACTGTGGTTACATGAAAAAATTAATAGAGTTCTTCATTAACCAAGGATTCGAAGTACAGTGCCCTGAGCTTCCAGGCCATGGTCAGTCAAACGGTCCAAAATACGATATTGATAGCTTTAAAACATATGAACGTATGGCCAATAGATTTGTCGAAAATCTTTCTCCACAAAAAGATCATTATTTCCTGGCCCATAGCACAGGCTCGGTTGGAATAACTCAATACTTAAAAAACAAAAAAACAAATCCATTTAAAAAGATTATTCTTCTGGCACCCTTAACAAAATGTAAGTTTTGGTTAATGGCCAACGTTGGTTTCTCTTTGTTTTCGCCTTTTATCAATGAGATTAAAAGATTTAAACACGATAGAGGAAAGGACTATGCTTGGGCAAAAAGTAATGATCCATATTTATCAAACTACGAACCTCTTCATTGGTTCAAAGAGCTAAAAGAATACAACAATTATCTAAACGAACAAGTCATCCTAGATTCAGAAAACATTTTGATTGTTTATGGAGATCAAGATGAAGTCATTGACTGGAAAGACTCTATGAAGCTTCACTCCAATTGGTTCCCAAAAGCACATATAAAAGTCTTAGAGAATGGTTCCCACCATACCTATTTTAATACAGAAGAAATCCAAGAAAGTTTATATACGAGCGTTAAAGATTTCTTATGAGATAATACCTAGGAAGATAACTCTCCCTAGGTACTATTTAGTGATTGTATATTATAAGCTGTTGAAAGCTGAAATAATTGCTGTTTCGTCCATTCCATTTTTGGCATAAAGTTCATCGGCCATATAAGCTGATTGACCAAAGTTTCCTTTCACACCAAGGGATTGAACACTGAACTCATCCCCATTCATTTTTAAAGCATGAACTAATTGAGCCCCAAGCCCCCCAATAATCTGGTGATCTTCAACCGTAATTAATTTACCTGATTTTTTTAATGCTGCTGAAATTGTTTGAACATCAGGATTATTTACACATGGTGAATTGATTACTGTTATAGATTTACCTTCTGACTTTAGAGTTTCTGCAACGTTTAGTGCTTTAAAAAGTGAAGGACCTGCTGAAACGATTACTCCATCATTACCTTCAGTAATGATTTGTGCTTTATCAACAGAATAAGTTTTTACTGATTCAAGTTCTTTAGGAAAATTTTCTCTTCCTACGAAGAAGATATAAGAACAAGCAGACTTTCCTGCTTCTCTATTTTTTGCAATAGTTGTAATCGCCTCATACATTAACTCTTCCGCTTCCTTAGAGGTAGAAACGATAATTGCCTTAGTATTAGGAATAGAACTAATAGCACTTAGGTAAGTTAGAGATTGGTGACTTGCACCATCAGCTGCATCTTGAAATCCAGTATGTGAGAATACTGCAATCATTGGACAAGAAGAAAGAGACGCCATGATTAATGGAAGGTTTCCTTTCGTAATACCAAACGCTGCAAATGTATCAACGATTGGTATAATTCCTGCACGGCTTAACCCGATTGCATGACTAACCATATTTGATTCTGCGATACCAATATCGATAAAATTTTCTTTGTTTGTTGTTTGGAAATTTTTCATTCCTGTAGAGCCTGCAAGATCACATGAAACTGAATAAACTGGAAAGCCTTCAGCAACTGCCTTATTGGCCCCTCTAGCAAGACCCGCTTGTGCTTTTTCTGCAGGAACAGAACTACCTGCTCCTTTTGCTGGTGCAATAGTAAGTTCTTTTGCCCATGTAGTTAGCTCTGCTGGTGTATTTCCACCCATAATTTCATCTAAGAAGTTATGAATATCTTCAGAGTAACCTTTCACTGGAAAACCGTGTCCACCTGAAGCTGAGTCCTCAGTTGATTTAACTCCAAAACCTTTTACTGTTTTAAGCCAAACAAAAACAGGCTTTCCACTTTGAGCTGATTCAATTGCTGTTTCAATTCCCTGGTAACATTTTTCTAAATCATTACCTTGTTCAATTTTAACAACATTCCATCCAAGACCTTCCATAGAAGCAAATGTTGGTGTCATATCAAAGGAATCCTCATCAATTCTTCCTGATAGTTTTGTATTATTATCTGAAATGATTAAGACGAAAGGGTTTAAGTTTCCTTTGGCAGCAAGACCTGGAATCGCAGCGAAAGATTCCTTTGCCTCTCCTTCCATACTTGCCCCGTCACTCATAGAAACAATAGTTGTTCTTTTATTACCTAGAAGCTTGTCTGCGTGTGCAAGTCCTTGCGCCTGTGGCAGTGATGAACTTAGTGGCCCATTACTTAATAAGACACCCTCAGGGTATATATGAGACTCTCCATGACCAGTTAGCTTAGATTCGATTGAACGAAATCCTTTTAATGAATTAAACGTTAGATCGTCAAAACCTAGGTTTGCTCTTAAAGCATAGATTCCATTTTCCGCATGCCCAATATCATTTACAAAGTTATAGTGATCGTACCATTTACTCTCTCTAAACATGATTGCATGAACAGCACTCATACATTCGGCCATAGCTGCTGGTCCACCCCAGTGACATGCTGCTCCGCCGTTTACGGCTCCAAGATCCATTAATGCGAGAAGTGCTCTTGTCATTTTCGGATCACCACAAACAACATCTTCGTTTGACTTAGACTTTACAGTTACTGAATATTGCGGTGCGCCTGTTGGTGAGTTTGCGAGTAGTTTTTTTAATTTCAAGGGTTTAAGGGTCATATGAACTTTCCTTTTAAAGAATTATAGTTGGAATTGGGCTTAATTAAATAATATTGCTATTAAGGTGGCAAGATATAAGTTTTTGAAATTGTAGTGAAATTATGACTTGCATTACCGTATTTTTAAACGTATCTTTTCCTCTCAAATTTTACTATTAATGAATTTATATAAAGAATGAATTTTAAAAGGATATAATTATGGCACGTACATGTGATTTAACAGGAAAAAGAAGATTAGTAGGAAACAAAGTTTCTCACTCTAATATGAAAACTAAAATGACTCAGGAAGTGAACCTTCACTCTAAAAAAGTTTATGATCCTGAAACTGGAAAGACTATCAAGTTAAGACTTTCTGCTAAAGCGATTAGAACTCTAGACAAAGTTGGATCTTTATCTAAATTCTTAAGAAAGTACGGACCTAAATCTTAATAATTTTTTCAAAAATTTTATATAAAAAAAGGGCTTTTTAAAGGCCCTTTTTTTTATTCATATTTATTACCTATTTATTATTTTAAAATTTCACAACTATAACCATGACCTGCCCCAAAACTAGTTTGCATTTTAGAACAAGTAGGCTCCTGCACAGACTCAGATCCTATAGTGTCAAATGCAACTTTATGAGCTAGCTCTATTCCATAAAAGAATATCTTTCCAGCTTTTGAGTATTTAATTTCAGAATTATTTTCAGCAAGTTTCTGTAGCCACTTTAATACAATTTTCAACTTAAGACTTTTATCGTATGTATATTCGCTTAGAACTTTATCGACTTGATGTGCGAAGACTGCACCGACGTCGTGGATTTCTTGAAAATCAGGATCGTTACAAGTACTTCTTGTAACCAAACTCTCAGATGAATTAATTAGTTCTAGGGCAGTAAGGTCAAAAAACTTTTTAGTCCCACCAACAAAACTTGGATAGGCCACTTCTCTATTTTTTTCAAAGCACGGAATTGCTTTTAAACCTCTCTCAGTAATGTCTAGAGAATAGAATGAAATCAAATCAGCATAACCTTCATTAATAGACCTCATAGCAAAACCAATCTTGTTATCTCTAGTTCCACTTTGAGAAGACAACTCTGTTATTCCTATAATTTTTCCAGAATGGAAACATCCATCAACAACGCTTAAGCTAGATTCAGTGCTATCACTATAGAGTGTTCTAAACACATGATGCCCATATTCATGAGAGGCAACCATTGGAACTTCCCAATAGGGTATTTTTGAGCCAGTACCAGCTTGATACTCCTTACTCTGTGGTAAAAAAGTGATCTTTAAATCTTTGGGACTATACCCGGCATTATCTGTTTCATACCTTAGGGTATTCGTTCCACCTTCAGGTCCACCATCAAGTATAATGTCTACTTTTTTAATCGGT
Organism: Bacteriovoracaceae bacterium; assembly: GCA_047634375.1. Taxonomy (GTDB): domain Bacteria; phylum Bdellovibrionota; class Bacteriovoracia; order Bacteriovoracales; family Bacteriovoracaceae. The sequence goes on along the minus strand of JBLIAG010000008.1, from coordinate 101,788 downwards.
GCTACATCAACTTTAATTCCTTTAAGAACTATGTTTGGGTCGGCCTCAATTACAGCATTATAAGTTTTAGTAATCGCGTAGTTTATATTTAAACCTGAGTCTTCAAAGGTATTTCTATTATAATTAACCGTTGACGGACAAACTTCCAAAAATGAAGCGGATTGAATTTCCTCGCTTACTTCTCTGGTACCACGCTTGACTAAATATCTATCAGTTAGATCATCGTAGATACCATGAACTTTGTAAGAGGATTCTTCTCCATAGTACGTATCTGTAACAGGAATATTAAACCTAGACTCAACATAGTTTTCAGATAGCATGCCTTTGAAATCTATATCTCGTTTATACGAAGTACCACTTGAAAATTGATTAATAAGAAATTTAATTTCTGAATCGATATCAAAGGTTCCATAGAAATCTTCACAAAATTTTATTTGTTTTGTTAATTTAATTGGATTTCTTGAGAGACGCCTCTTTGTTGCACCAGAATCTTCAGGCTTTGCCCCACACCCTATCAAAAAAGCACCCATCATAAGTGGCGCTAATACATTTATGTACTGCATTTTTGTTCCCCCATTCTTGATTTGGCTGCATCCTACAAGATCTTAGTATGAGAATCAATGCGTCATATAACAAATACAACGGTGTTTAGGGGTTTTGTAGTTTTTGGTATAGCATTTCAATAGGTTAGGATTTTAAATTAGCCGATGTCCCTCTATTTATAGCTAGAGCTGCGGCCCCTAAAACGGCACCATCTTTTAATGAAATTTCTGATAATTTGATTTTGCTATACCTTCGAAAAGGCGAATATACTAATTCGCGATAGTACTTTTCTATCTCAGCTAAAAAATTTACACCCAAGTTAGAAACCCCACCGGAAAGAATATACATTTGAGGATTTATGAGTGCACTCATCGAACACATGGCCCCTGCTAAAATACGTGCAGTTTTTGTTATAACTGGTTTAATTTCTGAATCCCCGCTTTCATAGAGAGATCTAATCTCCCTAAACCGAAGTTCTTTTTTTAGAAGTTCAAAGGCAGTTTGCTTAATACCTTTAGATGATAAGTAACTCTCCAAATGATCAATTCCACCACAGCTACAGCTTCTATTCTCCTGAGCTACAATCATATGCCCAGCTTCAGAACCAATACCGTGAGCTCCAGAGAAGAGTTCTGCGTTGATATACGTGCCAACACCTACACCAGTGCCCAATGTTATGACAATAAAGTCAGAAAGCTCTTTTCCTAATCCAAAGAACTTTTCTCCAATGGCCGCTATATTAGCATCATTTTCAAGAATGACAGGTACTTCAATCTGCTTTTGAAAAGTATTAACTACGTCAACTACACCCCAAGCAAGATTAGGTGGATTTTCAATTTTTCCGTTAACTGGATTTGCATTAGGTGCACCAACCCCAATAGATATGAGTTTATAACGATCTTGGGTTAAGCTCAGATCCGACTTTATAAGGCTAAAGAGTTCGCGACTATAGGTTTCAAAGTTTTGTTTTGAGTTAGTTTCAATTGAATTTTTGGAGATAATAGTACCGTCGGTGGTTACAAGAGCGTACTTTGTATTTGTCCCACCTATGTCTATACCAACATAGAGATTTTCCACTAGCACTCCTTTTCGATAAGAGCGACCAACCTTTTTCTATCATAGGGCTTAACAAGAATATCTGCACAATTAAGTTTTTTAATTAACTTAAAAGTATCAGCGTTAATTGTACCGGAAACTACAATAATAGGTATATCCAAACTCATCTTACGAATACTACGTATCAAATCCGCCCCACTGGACATTGGTAACTGAAGATCAGTTATAACCATATCCATGGCAAAGTCTTTTGTATAAATGGCAAGGGCTTCAATTGCATCATCAGCTTCAAATGGCTTATGTCCAAGTTTCTTTACATCAGAACTTAGGCGTCTCATACTTACGGGGTCATCTTCTACAATCAATATATTTAGTTTTTCCACCAACAAATTATAACACCTCTTTGTTCCAGAAATAGTTTTTTTTACTTGATTGAATTAATATTTTTGAAAAAGTGAAAAATCTGAATGCATTCTTACTAGAGTTCTTGAAAAGTATTTATCTAAAGTATTACCCTTTTCTATAAAGAGTAAAGTACTGTATATCTTTTTTTTCAATCATTTCTTCGAACAACTCGCCGGTTTCCTTACACGTAAACCCAATATAGAAAGGATTTTGAGTCGTTCCAAACCATGTAATCATAAACCATCCAAACCAAGAGTACTTTTCCTCAATCAGAAGCTCAGATTCTGGAGAAGCAATATGCGTCCCTATTGAGCTTTTTTTAAATTTATCTGGGTTCAAATGATTATCCATTACTTTAATCTCCTATCTAATTAATAATATAAAGTAATATTACTAATTTGTAATTGATAATATTACTTTAAAATACATTCTTTTACGAGTCCATTTAGATAACCATTATAGGTAAAGTGGCCTACCCCAACTAAAGCTTTGGTACTAACGAGATAATCGTGTAACTTCTTGACATTATAAAATGGAACCGATGGATATTGGTGATGCTCAAGATGGTAATTTATATTCTTAGGTGCCACAAGAAATCCCTCTAAATATCCAACATAAACAGTTCTAGTTTTCTCACTCTGGCCATGCTCAGGAATAGCAAAGTGCTCAGCTACCGCTCTCAGCCTTTTTATCAACTTTAAACTTGTTGCAACTGGTACAAGCCAATACAACACAAAATTAGATAATAGGTTGAACTTAAATAAAAACATTAAAATTCCCACATAATAAATGACACGAGTTAAAATATAAAAAGTACTAAAGCTGCTGATTTGCAATTTAAAATCATCAACTTCTTTCTCCATTTTCACTTTAAATATATATTGAAAAACATTGAGTCCAACTAAATCTCTTAGAAGCATTAAATACATTCGTGATGGATTCATTGGAAAGTTCCAATCAGAGAGTTTTTTCCTCCTTATAAAATCAGGATCTTTATCCGTATTTAAAAATTTATGATGTTTTAGATGCTGAAAACGATACCCCTCCAATGTAAAGAATAATGGCCAACAAACAAAAAAATTCCCAACGACATTGGTTAAATTATGATTTTTATAAAATCGATAATGGGCCATATCATGTGATAAAATTCCCAGAGAATGCTGTCTACTTCCAATTAAGATGACCGTAAAAAAGTAAAAGAATATATTTGTGAAATACTGACTAGAAAGAAAAGCAAAAGCAAATATCAAAAACCAATCCCATAAAAGAAAAAAGGTAGAAACCAAAGGTTTTAATTGGCTTAATTCTCGAAGTTTTGACGGTGCTATATTATTCATCAATAATTTTCCAAAAAAAAAGCCTCCAGGTTCTCCTGAAGGCACTTATACAAAATTCTAATTATTCTAAAATAAATTCAACCTCATCTATAAGATAACCCCACTGCTGAACAGAAGTATCAGAAGTAAAGCTCACTGTAATAGTATCGCCATCAACATACTCTGTAACAGTGTCACTTCCCTTACCATCAACTCGTTGAATCTCAACGCCACTACCATCTTTTATTGAAAGATAGTCATAATTCGTTTCTAGATCATGTTGCCTAACAACAACTCTTAAAAACTTAGCGCCAGGAACGGTATATGTTTTAGTTATGTTACCGTTATTGAGATAAGGGTGTGCTGATTCAAATACTTCGACTGAACTGCGTTGCCAAGATGCTGGATCAGGCTTTGCTGGCCTAGACTCAACAACACCTGTTAAAAAATTAAAGGCATCAACCCGGCCTCCAGAAATTGTTTTTTTTCCATAAGCCGCCCCATATACAGAGGACTCCATAAGCTTATCTCGTAAATCTTTAGGATCGGTTGTTCCATTATGTGCTAAGTACAATCCTACAACTCCAGTAACGTGAGGTGTGGCCATAGATGTTCCCGAATAAACATCATAAGAGTTATTTGGAACTGTTGATAGAATATTTCTACCAGGTGCGCTGACATGAACCGTATTTGATCCATAACAAGAGAAAGAAGCAAGTTCATCATTGTAATTATGTGCAGCGACAGAAATAACATTATCAACTTCGTAGTTCGAAGGATAATGAGGAGATGTATTATTATCAGTTGCTGAGTTTCCAGCTGCTGCTGTAAAAATAATTCCTGCACGATTAGCGGCTACGATTGAATCTTTAAGAGCTTGTGAATAACCACCGCCGCCCCAAGAATTACTCATAATATCGACACCAATTTTTGTTGCATAATCAATTGCTGCAATTGCATCGGCCGAAGAACCAGAGCCTTGATCAGTTAAAAATTTCACCCCAACAATTTCTGCTTCCCCCATAACTCCGGCGATACCAATTCCATTATCATGAACTGCGGCAATAGTTCCAGCACAATGTGTACCATGCCCGTTCCCATCCATTGGGTCTCCATCTTTATTAGCAAAATCATAACCATGAATGTCATCAATATAACCATTTCCATCATCATCTACTCCAGCAATCCCATTTGCCTCAGCAGTGTTGGTCCACATATTAGACTTCAAGTCTGGGTGATTATAATCAACTCCCGTATCAATAATTGCAATTTTTATAGCTTTTGAACCCTTAGTAATCCCCCATGCTTTAATAGCGTTAATATCAGCTCCAGCAACACCACTGGAAGAAGAGTTTCCTCTGGAACCAGCGGGTTCATTATTTCCAGTATTAACTAAGCCCCATAGGTTATTAAATTTGGGATCATTTGTATTGATTGAGTTTAAATTTTCCCAAATGCTTTTTGTCGTTTGAATTGCCTTAACAATATAGTTTGGCTCGGCGTACTCAACATCTGTATTTTGTTTGAGTCTAGAAATGAGGCTATCGATACTTGATTTTTCATTAAATTTCACAACTGCAATATTCTTTGAGATATGTTTAGATATTTCAAGTCCATCCAAAGACTTGGTACTTTTTAAATTTTTAAATTTTACAATTAATTCTCCTGGAACATAAGCCGGCGTTTCGCTTTGTAACTTGCTTGCATGCGCAGTACCTAAGACCATACCAAGGCCAATAAGTGCCATAACTGATTTCTTCATGAACTCTCCTTAATGCAATGTTTCATCCTAAAACATATCTTTTGTGTGTGTGCTTATATTTTATACTGATATGCAAAAAAATCTATTCTGGGTAAATAAATTCGACCCGACGCATCCTGTCTAAAATGATCAATCTATAAGTACTAGAAATTCTTTGAAAAATATAAGATCATTTATCTATGTCAAATATATTAAACAAAAGTAATCATCCAGTTGAAGTAAAAAAAATCCAAGTCCGTATGTGGAAGCTTCGTGATGAGATAGAAGACGCCATTGCAAAACGTATAGAATCTGAAGGGCACTCTGATGACAGCCCCGTTGATATCGAAGATATAAAGCTCTACTACACAAGTATATTAAATGCCGAAACAAATGACTCCAAAGAAGACGAAGACGAGATAGATTCAAATGTCGACTCCTCCGGAAACCCAATGGATGACGATGCTCTTGAAATGATGGCGGCCCTTGGTGGCGGAGAGGAATCTAGCGAAGAAAAAGCTGAAGATGAGCCTTCAAAAGACGAAACTTTAGAAGACACTAACAAAGATGACGAAGAACCTAATGAAGAAGTAAAAGATGGTGAACCTGAAAGCGCAGAAGAAGTGGATGATGAAGCCGCAATGCTAGCGGCCCAAATGCTTGCAGACCAAGGTATGGGTATTGCGCCAGAAGCTTCCGAGGAAGACGATGAAGCGGCAATGCTTGCAGCACAAATGTTAGCTGATCAAGCTCCAGCGGCGGAGCCAGTTGAAGTAAAAGAAAAAAGAACACCTTATAAGAGATCAGCTCCCAGAGATGAAAAAGTTGTGAACGGATTTGTCCTCTTATCAGATATAAACATGGATCATATCGTTATCTTTTCTCAAGGGACTTTTATTCACGGTCAAAATATTGTTATTGAATTCGTGGTTCCAAAAGCTTTTACACAAATGGTTGAAGTTATGAACTCCGTTAATATTTCAAGAAAATCAAAAATTATAAGTGCATCTAAGGCAGGTTTTAGAGTCCATAGCTCCTTTTTATTTAAATTTGATGGTGAGCGAAATGAACTAAGGACTTTCCTTCAATCAATTGAGCCTGAAATCCCAGATCCTCCAAAGAAGTTAAAGCGTCCTGATTCTGATGATGACGATGATGACTTCGATGACCTTGGTTTTTAAATGAAAGGTTATAGCCTTAAAACCAGGAATCTTGTTTCGACTTGGTTTAGCCTGACATTTTTTTTATTGCTAATTAGCTATTTGGGATTTATTGAATTCTTCCAAGATTCAAGACACCAAGAATCTGCAGTTAGTTTACTAAACAACCCTATCCGTGCAGATATTATCTCAAATGTTAATGCTATAAAATTTAAAAACCGCCTAGGCTCTTATACGATGACCAAAGTTAATGAGTCATGGATCCTTAAAGAACCCAGAGTCATTCCAGCAAAAGAAGCCACAGTGAAGCAAATCCTTGACTCTCTTGGCAGAATTAAGGTTCACACCATTCATCAATATGAGCCAATCAACTTTCAAAGTTTTTCACTAGATAAACCTATTATTGAAATTGATCTTTATACAAAACTGGATGAAAAGATTTCTGTTCTTGTAGGTCTTATAAATCCTATTGATAATACTTCCTACATAACAGTTTCAGGGCATAATAGAATTTTTCAAACTAAAATTTTTGAAGGAAAACTTGAAACTTTGGCACTAGCAAGTTTTATAGATTCAAATGTATTCTCAATGCCGATTGATAAAATTTCTGAATTCAAATTATTTCATAGTAAGAAGAACGATACCTTCAATCATTTCAGTCAAAACGGTGGGCTTTGGAGTGCTAAGAAATTTAAAACCATTAACAATACAAAAACGACTAAAAAGATCCAAAATATCCTTGATATAAAAACTCATAAGATCATTGATAACCAAGATGATGAACTAAAAAACTTTATTAGTAATTATATTTCATCACCTCTTTACAGAATTGAAATTAAACAAACAAGCGAAGACATCGTCACCTACACCATCTCACATTTAATAAAGGGAATTCCCGAGTTAAAACTAGAAAAGAAACAGTACTTTATTATGACCGCATCAGATAGAACTTACCCCTATATAGTCCATAAGAATTTTTTAAATGATTTTATTATTAGGTACGCAGATATTAGAAACTAGAGTTTCTTTAATACCGTAAGGCCATCCTGATATGGAATAAAGGTAGCACTCCACTGGTTCGTCAATTTGATATAATCATGTAGTTCTTTAATATTTTGCGCAGAAGCTTTTTTAGAATAAATTTTCTCATCGAGAAAACTTCCTCTCCAATAAGAATTGTCTATAAGAACAATTCCATTCTTCATCATTTTGTTTTCAAATATTTTAAGAAATTTCAAATAATCAGCTTTCACACCATCAATTAAAGCAAGATCAACATGATCAATTGGTTTAAGAACATCAAAAGCATCAGCTTGATGATAGCCTATTTTATCCATCCACTCTTTAGGCCATGGAAGACTTTCAAAAACTTCTTTCAAGTCACTTCTTCTCTCAGTTAAATAAATTTTCTCAAGTGAGTTATCATTTCCAGATAAAAACCAAAATGCACTATGTCCATAACCAGATCCCATTTCAAAAACAACTTTTGGCTTCCACATCCCCATCATGACTTGAATAAAAGATCCAATATCATTATGAATTGCAGGAAAGTTAAGATACGATTTATGGTGATTTAATTCTTCAAAAAGTTGTGACAAACTTTCTTCTACGTTTCCGTAGGGATCTGAGTTAGAAAACTCAAACAAGGTATTATAATTTAGTTCGTAGTCGCGCATATTAAAAAGGCCACCGTTAAGCAGGTGGCCATATTAATTTTAAATAGTAATAAAACTATTTAATTTCTTTATGTATTGTATGCTTTCTCAAGAAAGGATTATACTTTTTAAGTTCTAATCTCTCTGGATGTGTTTTCTTGTTTTTAGTAGTTGTGTAGCGAGATGGTGATTTATTAATCTTTCTTGCTTCTGTACATTCTAAAGTTACGATTACTCTTGGCCCCTTTGCCATATATCCTCCAATTAAGTTTTATTCTGATTAATTATTAAATTACTTCAATAAGGATTGGTAAGTTACTATTTTCATGCTAACTTTGTCAAAATAAATGATGTATTACTTGCATTATTTCTAAATTTTCTTAATAGGTAGATTAACATGGATCATATAAACAAAGACAATTGGAATTTTTGCCACTATAAAAACAGTAACTTAACTGCTTTAGTTAGCTTTGGGGCTTCTCCAGAGATTTTAGAAGATAAGTTTATTTATTATGTTAGCGTAATTGATGAAGAAAATAATGAACAATTCCAACAGGAGTTCGATAATGTTGACACAGCTTGTTCATTTATAAATGACAAATATGCAGAATTTTGGGATTTCAAAGATTTAAGCTTTAAAGAAGATACAGGTGGTTGTGGCTCATGTACCGCCCACTAATCAAAACGACCTAGATAAATAATCCATAAGATAAAATACTTTTCTCAATGACATTAAGTTCTTCAAGATCTGATGAAAACTGCTCCTTAATCTCAAGCATTAGCCCATCAAACTCAGAAAACTTTAACCTTTTACCAATAAAGACCTCGCATACATGATTTAAAAGTTGAGGTGTAAATTGGTTAGAATATATTTCCATTTTTTCAATGATTCCCTTTCTGGCCGTAAGGTTTAATGTCATATTATCTGATTCCCTATCTATTTCAAATAAAGGAGTCTCTCCATACATCCAACTCCAGTTTTTAATTGAAGCTAAATATTCTTTATCAATATCCATTTCAGATACGAACTGGACCTGGCAGTCTAGGACTTCAATATAGCTCTTGAAACTATTTTGAATGGCCGTTAAGTATCGATCTACAGTTATAGATGAATCTATTTCTGAGAGATTTTGGACTGTTGATTTAACAGATTTTATCCCCTTCCCCTCTATGTCTTCATGCTTACTCGTGAGAAAGTTATTAAGCTTATCTAACTGGGTTTTTATAAGCATAGTTCCATGGTGAAAGGATGAGTCTTTTTTCTGTTTAAAAGCAGAACCAGATATTTTTTTAGGACCATCTTCATCGATCATAATATCAGATCTGCCCGAGGCGTAGGATTTAATTCCAAGATCAGCTAATGCTTTAATGATAATTGTATTGTTTATATCCTTGTCATGATCACGTTTTCCTTGAATGAAGGAGAAATTTACATTGTTTAGATCGTGATAAACTGTTCCCCCACCACTTTGTCTACGAACAAAGTCCAAACCGTCTTTTTGTATTTTACCAATATCACACTCTAGCCACGGGTTTTGAAACCGGCCCATAACAATGGAGGGTCTATTTCGATATAAAAATAACCATTTTTCTCCTGATGGAATTTTTGTTAGGAGTGCTTGCTCAATTGCAAGGTTCTGATATGGGTCGTGAATTGAAGATAAATAAATCATATATAAACGATAACTTAGATCTTAAAACTGAGCAAATCAACTATTAAGTGATGGTTTTACTAAAGTATTTAACCAATTTACCGATAAGGGTAGGGCTTACAATCTTCCAGGACTTAATATGAAAATTAACAAAATCGTAACTATCACACTATTTAATTCTTTTGTATTACTAGTCTTTGCATCATTACTGGCCAGTTGTCAGAAAAATAATTTTGCCGGGCATGGTCTTCTTAGTAAGTGGGAAACTGCTTCAAGATCAATTGCAAGTATTGACCCTCAAGAGATTGAAAAGTTTAAAAATTTTCAAGATACAAAGCAAATAATGATTTTTTGTGAATTAAATTCAGCCAAAGTAAAAAGTTGTTACAAGGATCAATTTGCAAAATTATTGAATAGATATTCCAAAAAATATCCAAGAACGAAATCATCATCCCTTACTTTAATCACTAACAAATTTTCATATGAAAATGTAAAAGAGGAATTTGAAATTATCCTTTCTCAGATCTATGAAAAAACCAATCCAAAGTTAGATAAGTTGGTTTCCGCCCGAAAGAATTTTTGTGAAAAAAACTCAGAATACTATCTTGAAAAATGCCTTACCCAATACATAGAGAAAGATACATTTTCAGTCTTAAATCAATTCCATGGGCAAAATAAAATGAATGGCCATGAATATCTCTATTTAAAAAATATAATAAAATCGAAAATCAATAAAAAACTTATTAAAGCAAAGATTACGATAGAAAAATCGAAATCTACTATTTAATGATTTGAGTACAAGGGTGTCCAAATAAACATTTCTCATTAATTGTTTTGGCTATTTCATCCGGAACTAAGTCTTCCCAACCTGGCTCACTATTTCTAATCATAGTTAAAACTTTTCTAGAATAAATATGAAGTAATTTATCATCATAGCCTTCAAGGTTTTTAACCTGACCTGAATTTTTAATATACTCTAAAAGTTGTTGATGGTTGCTATTGAGTTGAACGCTATTTAAATCAATCAAAGCATCGTCTTTATTATCTTCTCTGTAAGGGTATAGATAAACCATCATATTAGACCTAAACAATCTCCCCAGGGCTTCTAATATCCCCCCTTGGAAATGATTAAAATCATTTTCAAAAAGTTGAATAAAGTTATAAACACCGAATACAAGCCCAACTTTATTAGGTTTAAAAGAGCAAATATAATTTGTTAAGTGAATGAACTGGGGCATGTTGGTAACCAAAACTTTCTGCCCAATACTAGAGAGAAGGTCTACTCTTGCTAAAAAGTCTTCCTTCGTTATCTCACCATCTTCTTTTAGGTGGTTTATTGTTATTTCAGCCAGGGAAATAACATCATTTGATTGAATATCACATGAAAAATTTTTATTACCTGTTTTTAGAATATCAAGGTTTACTTTTGTTGGTGGACGGTAGCTTCCACGAGTGACAATGATATTTTTGCGATAGAGTTCATCTTTGGCCAATTTAATTGTTCCATCCTCGTCAAACATAACTGCATCAGTAAATGATTTTACAATTAATTGAAGACTAAGAAGTCTATTATCAATATGATCAAAAGCCGGTCCTTTGGTCTGAATCATATCAATCTCTATTCGTGATCTAGATAAACCATCCATCAAAGAATCAACTAATTCTTCAATTGTATTCCTTTGATTATAAACAGCGTAAAGCATATTTACGCCAAAACAACCAATCGCATTCGCTTGTAAATTATTCGTTTGGTCGTGCATTTTTATATGGATTACTAATTCACTTGCTGGTTGATCTGGAGCATGTTGAAATTTTAATGCCAGCCAACCATGCGGTTCATTAGTTCCGTGAAAATTTCTAGCGGCCACAGTATCGGCGAATGCAAAGAACATACGCTCTGGATGAGTCTCTCTTAACCTCTCAACTAATAAGTCATATTCGTAGGAAACCATCTTCTCAACTCTAGATTGACAGACGTATCTTCCACTTTTTTCTTTACCGTAAATTGAATCGGAGAACGTCATATCATAAGCAGATATAGACTTTGCGACAGTTCCTGAGGCGGCCCCGGCTTTAAAGAATTTGCCGGCAACATCTTGCCCAGCACCAATTTCGGCGAATGTGCCATAAATCGACTCGTCTAAGTTGAATCGAAGTGCCTTTTGCTGAGTTGTTAGAATTTCGCTCATATTTTCCCCAAAACTTAAGTAATTGAAATAACTCTCTTATTATAAGGGTGGAGCAATTTTAAGTAAATAAAGAAATTTTTTGGCCCCGAAAGCCAGATAACTGCTATAATAATAGTATCCAACGACCGAAGAGGTCTTATAGGAGGTAATTATGATTATATTAGCAGCATTATCAGGTTTCTTAACTTTGGCCTTTATTGGGTTTAAACTATTAAAGCAAACACCAACAAAAGCCGTTGTTCTCGTTAAAAAGTAGTTTTTAAGCTTCCAAATTTTTAGTTACAACTTCCAAGGTATCATTGGAAAGATTCTTTTGTCCCTTAATTCGCTCTAATTCTGCTTTCAAATTTTGCTTTCTTGAAGGATCAAGTTTCTTCATAAAATTAAATCTCTTACACATTCCAGCCGCAATCTGCGGATTAAAAGCATCAACTTCAATTACTTTATCTGCATAGAACTTGTAGCCACTTCCATCTTCATTATGAAAATTGAGAGGATTGTATGCTCCAAAAACACTTATAAGCGATCTTAAAAGGTTTGGAATTTTCGGATTATAGATATCAACTTTTTCTAGTTTCTTAATTGTTTCAATATTTGTATCATCTGCCCTTGCTTGGGCACCAAGCCATTTTTGCATAACTAAAGTCTCTGACTTCCAATTATTATAGAAAGTTTCAATAGCTCTATCGCGGTATTGGTTATCACTCTTTGTTAAAATACTAAGTGCACTAAACTCATCAGTCATATTATTGGAGCTTTGATAATGTGAAAAAATAAGGTCGACAGCTTCACGCCTAGTACTTTGGAAAAGTAAATCAAGTGCAAAATTCTTAAGGGATCTTTCTCCTATTGCCTTTGCACTCACACTAAACTCACCTTTTTGTTGAAGAGAATTTACTGTTCCGAGAAGTTCCTCATAAAGTTCATTCCCAAGAGTTTTTCTTAAAAAGCTAATGGCCTTTGGTAAGTGCTCAAAATCAAATATTGATTTCTTTGCATTAATATCATTTATACTTGGTAATGAAAGTGCACATGCACGAAATGCATGTTCCAAATTATTATTGGTAAGTAGAGCTTTATAAGCAGCTAAAAACTCTTTAGACACTTCTAACTCTTTCCCCTGTTCAGATTGTTCACTCAAATCATTAATCTCAAGTTCAACTAAAGACTGGGCAGCATCATACTGATTAAACCCATCCTGACAAAAGGCCATTAGTGTCGAAAGACTATCTTTTGTATAATTATAGTGAACATTAACAGGTGCTGTGAAGTTTTCATTAAAAGAAGGAATTACATCTTCATTAATATTATTAAAAGTAAGTATAGTTGTTTTTTCAGTTAATTCATATTTACCGTCATTCTCAATTTCAAGTCTTTCCCCTTTCTTTGTATAAAGAGAAATATGAAAAGGCATATGTAGGGCAGAATAATTGTTATTATTATTTTGAGATACCTGTTCTAAACTAATAATAAATTGTTTTTCTTCTATATTAAATTCTGTTGTGATCTTGATATCTGGTGTTCCACTTTGATCATACCAAACTTTGAACTGCTCAAGATTAACTCCACTAGCATCAGACATTGCAGCAACAAAATCTTGAGTCGTAACCGCCTGTCCATCATGCCTTTGAAAGTATAAATCCATCCCCTTTCTAAAGCTATCTGCACCGATTAGAGTATGAATCATTCTGATTATCTCAGCACCTTTTTCATATATTGTTGCTGTGTAAAAGTTATTTATTTCAACAAAAGATTTTGGTTGAATTGGATGGCTCATAGGTCCACCGTCCTCAGGAAATTGATTTGAACGCAACCTTGTAACGTCTTCAATTCTTTTAACAGGTCTAGAAAGCATATCGGATGAAAACTCTTGATCTCTAAATACTGTTAGTCCTTCTTTTAGGGTTAGTTGGAACCAATCTCTACAAGTGACTCTGTTTCCCGTCCAGTTATGAAAATACTCATGTCCTATTACAGCTTCGATACCTTCAAAGTCACTATCAGTTGCGGTTTCTTTCTTTGCTAGTACATATGAAGAATTAAAAATATTTAATCCTTTATTTTCCATTGCACCCATATTGAATGAATCGACTGCAACAACCATATAAATATCGAGGTCATATTCCAGACCAAACTTTTCCTCATCCCACTTCATAGAGTTTTGGAGTGAAATCATTGCATGCCCACACTTATCTTCATTTCCATGATCAACATAAATTTCTAAATCTATATCGCGCCCAGAACAAGTTTTAAAAGTATCTTTAACCAATGCTAAATCACCAGCTACGGCAGCAAATAAATATGCAGGTTTCTTAAAAGGATCAATCCACTTAACTAGATGTCTCCCACCTTCTAAGTCAGTTGATTCAATATTATTACCATTAGACAAAAGTAGCGGATATTTTTTCTTATCGGCCCTCAATGTAGTGGAAAAAGAACTCATGACATCTGGGCGATCAAGAAAATATGTAATTCTTCTAAATCCTTCAGCTTCACATTGAGTACAATAAATATTACCAGATTTATAAAGACCTTCATTTGCAAAATTTTTCTCAGGGAATATTTTCACAGTGATCTTTAAGGTAAACTCACTTGGTAAATTATTCAAAGATAGTTTAGTTTCACTCAGCTCGTACTCAGAAGCTGATAGTACTTTATTATTAATACTTACTTCTAATAGCTCAAGATCAACACCATCTAGCTCCAAAGTATTATTTCCGTGATCTGAATTTAATAAATATTTGGTCTCGCTAATAACTATTACATAATCATCAAAAATATCAAAATCTAAGTCGACTTTATCGGCCCAAAAATTTGGGGTTTTATAATCTTTTAAAAAAATTGTTTTTGCTGTGCTGCTCATAATGGCTCCTTAATTCGCAACTATACCAAAGTTAAACAATACCGAAAAGTTCTATATAGCTTTACAAACAAGAATAAGGGCTAAATATGAAATAAAATAGGTGCCCATTTATCAAATAATGGAGCAAAAACAAATACCAACATGGAAAAGTTTGTAATTAGGAAAAAAGGAAGCCATGCATCAGGATTTTTACTTTTAAAGAACTTTAAAAACTGCCAAATCATAACTGCGGCCATAGGTAATACACAGAAAAAGTAACCATAAGAATAGTCAATAAACAACGGACTCATGACTGCAAGTAAGACATAGCTCCAAACATAAAAGGAAATATGATACTTCGTTCTCCCCGAGCCAACTACTGCTGGCAAAACAGGAAAATGTCCTTTTGCATAATCATCTGCATATCTAATGGCAAGAGACCAAAAATGCGGCATTTGCCACAGGAACATTAAAATAAATAAATACACACTAACTGAAGAAAAAATTTGATCGTTAACCGCAGAAAACCCCATCGTAATTGGAAGTGCACCAGGAATAGCTCCAGGCACTGCACCAAATGCCCACTTCTTTTTCCAAACCATCGTGTAAAAACCATTATACATGAGTATAATTGAGAGCCCGATTAGAAATGTTAATGGTTTGACCATGTATAATGATACTAAGCCAAATAACATCAAAGATGTACTAAGCCCAATTCCAAATATTTTAGAGAACTCACCAGTGGCCATAGGTCTATGCTTAGTCCTATCCATAAGAGCATCATTTTTTGCTTCTTGAACTGTGTTTAAAGATAAGGATCCAGCGGAAATTCCGAAGGACCCTATTATAAGAAGTATTAACTTAATTAATTCAAAGTCTTGTTCAACTGTAAAGCCCATGCCGTAACCTGCAACGACACCAACGACAACGAATTTCACAAGCTTTATTTTTAAATAAACTTTCAGGTTTTCAAGCATTTCTTTTTTTTCTATCTGTAGAATAAATCAATATATGAGAAACCAACGAATAGGAATAAAAATGCTAATCCACAAACTGCGATTACCCTATTCATCATTCCGTCATATTTAAGATGCATAAACCATCCAAAAACAACCGTTGCCTTAATACAGGCGATAAACATTGCTAGGTGTAAATTGTAGTCACCTAGGTCAACAAATTTTGCAGTTAGAACAGTTACGATTGTTAAAAAAACCAAAACTGAAAGAGTCGCTAAATTGGTTTTCATTTGCACTATATGGTGTGACATATAAACTCCGTTTTAAATTAAATACATTAGTGGGAATAAGAAAATCCAAATTATATCGACAATATGCCAATAAAGACCAACACCTTCAACAGCTGTATAGTACTTTGGACTAAACTCTTCATTTTTAAGTCTCTTCATAAGCCAAATCATCAATCCCACACCAATTAAAATGTGAATCCCGTGAAGGCCTGTCATAGCAAAATATAGAACGTAAAAAAGCCTTAAGTTTGATGCTTCGATAGTTGTAATATCGTAACCTTCCCTTAAGTGACTTCCTATGTATGCCATATCCGGCTTCCACATATCAAAACCTGGAAATAACCCATGTGCAATCTTCCCTGTGTACTCAAAATACTTAACTACCAAGAATGCAAGTGCACATGCAGTTGTAACGTAAACTAATTTAAGAGCTTTCTTATTATTCCCTTTCATTGTCTCTGTTACAGCTTGGGCCATTGTAAAAGAAGAAATAAGAAGCACCAAAGTATTTAGAGCACCTAATTTCCAATTTAATGAATCACCACCAGCAACATACATATCGTGGTACTTAAATCTGTAAATAAAATAACCTACAAACAAACCACCAAACATCATTATCTCTGTGGCCATGAATAACCAAACACCCTGCTTACCAGCTTCGTGCTCTTGATCCATACTCGAAAAATGATGAGAATGATCTACTTTTCTATCGACTTTAGCGGTACTCATAAGGTCTCCCTGTAACAGTTGGAATTTCTTTGAAATTTTCGTGAATTGGTGGAGTAGAAGTTGTCCACTCTAAAGTTGTACCATTCCATGGATTATCATTTGGAACTGGCTCACCTTTAAACATATCTCTAACCATGATGTAGATACAAAAAATGAATCCTGCAGCAACAATCCATGAACCGATTGTTGAAGCTATATGATAAGGAGCAAAAACACCATCATATGTATGGTATCTTCTTGGCATTCCTTGAGACCCCATAATAAATTGAGGAATAAAAGTTAAGTTAAATCCAACGAATACCATGATAGTACCAATACGACCGTGAAGCTCATTATACATTCTCCCTGTCATTTTTGGGAACCAGTAAAATAAACCTGCAAAGAATCCCATTAATGCTCCACCTAACATTGTGTAATGAAAGTGAGCAACAACAAAGTAGGTGTCATGAATATGAACATCAACATTGAAAGCGGCACAGAAAAGTCCTGTAAGACCACCAATGGTAAAACATGCTAAAAAGTTTATTGCCCAAAGCATAGGAGTGTCTAACTTAACTCTCCCTTTATACATTGTCGCAACCCAGTTAAACATCTTAATGGCTGTTGGAACTCCAACTAACATTGTTAAAATTGTAAATACTGAACCGGCCAATGTTGATTGACCAGAAACAAGCATATGATGTCCCCAAACGAGAAATGAGATAGCTGAAATTGCTAAAGAAGAATAAGCAATTGCTTTATATCCGAAAATTGTTTTCTGAGAAAACGTTGCAATTACTTCAGATATAACACCCATTGCTGGAATGATCATAATATAAACAGCAGGGTGAGAGTAGAACCAAAAGAAATGTTGGAACAATACTGGGTCCCCTCCCATAGATGCATCAAAAATTCCGATACCAAATACTCTTTCAAAAACTAAGAGTAAAAGTGTAATCCCAAGAACTGGAGTTGCTATAACTTGAATAATTGCAGTGGCATAAAGAGACCAAACAAATAGCGGCATACGCATCATTGTCATACCTGGTGCTCTTAAAGTATGAACTGTAACAATAAAGTTAATTCCAGTTGCAATTGATGAGAATCCCATAATAAAGGCACCAAGGACAACCATGGTAACCGCATCGGCTGATTTACCGGAATAAGGTGTGTAGAATGTCCAACCTGTATCAACACCTCCCCAAAATAGAGAAAGTACTGCAATGGCCGCACCAATCATAAGAAAATACCAAGAAGCTAGGTTTAGCTTTGGAAAAGCAACATCTTTAGCCCCGATCATTAATGGAAGACAAAAGTTTCCAAGAAGTGCTGGGATTCCTGGGATTATTACCATAAAGACCATAACCGAACCATGCATTGTCATGACTCTGTTATAAGTATCACTAGTCATAAAAAGTGGTTCTGGAGTTAGTAGTTCTAACCTTAAAAGAATGGCAAAAAGACCACCAATTAAAAAGAAAGACATAATTGCAATAAAGTACATTAATGCAATTCTTTTGTGATCAATAGTCGTTAACCACGACATTAAACCTTTTTCACAGTTGATGTAGTTTCCACCATGCGAATTTGTATCTGTAGCTGACATTATAATTCCTTTTTTAATTTATTAATTAAAAAATTATTTAAGTGTTTTTATATATTCAATTAAATAGTTCATTTCTTTTTCAGAAAGTTGTCCGGCAAATGAGTTCATTTTAGCAGGAAAACCTTTAACAACTTTTGCATTAGGAGTAATCATTGATTCCCTTATATAATCAGCATCAGCTATTGTTTTATCTGCATTTTCAAAACTTCTTTCAGCACCAAATAAACCTTCAAATCCTGGTCCGATTTTTGTACTGGTATCAACATTATGACAAGTTGCACAATTTCTAACAAACAATCTTGAACCAAGTTCAACTGGGTCTGAAATATTAGCTTCCTTAACTTCTCTATTTAACCATTTTTTGAATCTTTTTTCTGAAACAACTCGAACAATCCCTCTCATTCTAGAGTGATTGGTTCCACAAAACTCAGTACAGTAGATTTTGTAATCACCTTTCTTAGTTGCTGTAAAATTAACTCTAGTAATCATTCCTGGAACCGTATCTCGCTTAATACGAAAACTTGGAACATAAAAAGAATGGAGTACATCAGTTGCTGTCATATCCAATACTACCGGAGTATTCACAGGAACATACATAACGTCAGTTGTATTCACCTCAAGATTATCTTTCTTGTATGTGAACTCCCAAAGCCATTGCTTTCCTGTAACGTTAATCTTGTAAGCATTGTCTGGAACTTTCTCCATATGTAGGAAAGCAATCACTCCCCAAACACCAATAGCAACAAAAATAATCGTTGGGATAACAGTCCAAATAGTTTCCGCAAGTGCATTATGCGGAATGTATGCAGACTTTTCATTTTGTGATCTATGGTAGCGAACAATAAAAAATGTCATAACTCCCATTAAACCGATAAACCCTACAATACTTAAAAGCATAACCACATTATAGAGGTCATCTACCAAGTACGCTTTTGCTGCTGCTTGCTCTGGGAGGGTGAACCCGAATAGAGTTTGCAGAATGTCACCAATAAATCTCATAAATCGTTTCCTTTATCCTGAGTCTTATTTTCTTTTTTCCAAAATCTAAATAAAAATATACTTAAAAATAATATTGTGATTATTCCACCAAGCCTCATTACGTTATAAGCGTAAAAAGCATAGGTTTTTTTTGTTGGATCATACTGAAGACAGAACAATAAAGCTCTATCCATCAATGTTCCTATTTTGTGGTTTGCCGCCTCAACAAGGGAAAGTCTTAAAACTTTCTTCTCGATTTGCAGTCCATAATGATAGAAAGAAATCTTTCCTTCAGGTGTTAAAATATAACCAGCTGCCGTATGGGCCCATTGCTGTTCCCTAGGATCCCAAGCATATTTGAAACCGATTTGACTTGCTAGCTCTTTAATATTGTCCTCTTCACCTGTTAAGAAGTGCCATCCATCTCTCGTTTCTGGTCTTCCGTATTCTTTTAGATAAGAGTCTAATTTTTTTTGAGCTAATTTAGGTGATTCATCTGGATCAATAGAAACAGCGACAAGGTCATACTTATCTCCAATATTCCACTCAAGGTCCTTAAAGGTAGTCATTAGAGAATTCAGGTGAAGGGAGCAAAGTGTAGGGCACTCATAATAAATTAGAAGTAAAAATACTGGCTTTTCTTTAAAATACTTTCCAAGAACTACATCTTCACCCTTTTCATCCTTAAACTTAAGTTCAAGATTTATTTGGTCACCAAGATGTTCTTCGATACCAATTTTATCAAGAACAACAGGCTTTTTATTTTGCAATCCATCTTTCCCAAGGGCCATAGGACCCGTCCCACCAAGTGGAAAGGCGTTAAAAGATATTAAAAATGTAAGTAGTAGATAAAATTTAATCAAAACATACCTATGGAATATTTTATTCCGTAAAACAATTATAAATATTTTTTTAGATATTATGATTTCAAAAACCTGACTAGGCAAGTAAATATTGCTCAAATTACCGAAATATCAGTGATTAAAAATTTTAATGATTAGATTCAGTAAAACTATAAAAGAGAGCTCTAACCATAAGAAGTACCAAGATACATGCACCGATCTGATGGAGGCTTGCTAGCGTTATCGGAACTACATACAGTATGGTCATAACACCAATTACAAATTGAACTAATAACATGCCAAGTAATAATTTAATTGCTTTTTTCTGCATAAAGTCATCTAGTTTAAGACTTTTCCTAAAAAGGGTAAACCCTACTATTAATAACAACCATGCTATACTGCGATGAATAAACTGAACGATGACGACATTTTCAAAAACACCAAGAAAATCGGACCTAAGGCCAACAAACTCTCCGGGGATCCAATCCCTTCCCATCTTTGGAAATGTATTGTGAGTTAACCCGGCATCAAGTCCCGCAACAAAAGCACCATAAATAATCTGAAGGATCACTAAAACGCAGAAAAATATTAAAAGTTTCCCCGCAGGTTTGATCTGAGAAAATTTTCTAAGTGGGTTTCTAATTGAGAGAACCGTCCAATGGATATATCCAATAATGAGAAAGGCCAAAGACAGATGAGCTGCAAGTCTATAATGACTAACATCTGGCTTACTTACCAGGCCACTCTTCACCATATACCAACCCATTAAGCCTTGAGCCCCACCAAGTAAAAATGCAAAAATAAGCTTTTTGTTTAAATTTTTTGAGATGCATTTTTTAAATCGAAAATAAATATAAGGGAATAAAAAGACGACACCAATCAGACGTCCAAAAAGTCTATGAAAATACTCCCAAAAGTAGATGGCCTTAAAACCATCTAGATCCATGTCGCTCTTCATAAGCTTAAATTCTGGGAAGGCTTTGTACTTTTCAAAGGCGTGAAGCCATTCAACTTCAGATAATGGTGGAATGGCACCAACAAGAGGTTTCCAGTCAACGATTGACAGTCCAGAATCCGTTAACCGTGTAATCCCTCCAATAAAAACCATAGCAAATACCATTATAGAAATAGTATTCAACCAAAGAATTATAGAGGAATCACGATCAATATTTTTCATTATTTAATAGTTAAAATTTTACCTTTAGGTTGTTTTTTAAGTGAATCGATATACTTTAAAATAGCTTCAACTTGAACTTTAGTAACTTCTTGCTCTGCCATCATTTGTGGCTTGTAAGCTGCATAGATTTTTTTTGCTAGAGGATCTGGTTTTTCGTAACCCTCTTCTTCAGCATCACCATTAATCATACCATCAGGATAATTTACGAATTTTACAATCCAATCAACTTTTCTTCTCTTAGAAAGACCTGCTAAATCTGGACCAATCTTATCTCCGCCACCAATTGTGTGACATTGAGTACAAGTTTTCTGGAAAAATTTGCCGGCATCAAATGCAAATGTATTAATTGACGTAAACAATAAACTACAAACTAAAAAAATTCTCACCATCATATTCTCCTAATTAAAGTTGTGGAATTACGAGGATTTTAGCACCTGAAACTCAAGCTTACAACTAACAAAAACACTTCTCTCTCCTACTGTTCCCTAAGATATTTGTTTTTCAACTTTTATTGCCTAAAGAAAGATTTCCTAGCTACCGATGTTAGAACAAACGTCGTAATTAACGTCCTGTGAAGGGAAAAGGAAATACAATGAAATTTATGTCTTACTTATTGATGAGTGCTGTACTTTTTGGTGCCACTTCTTGTTTAAACCAAGAGGAAGGAAAGTACATTCCAGGTGTTAACGGACCACATGTTAATATTCAAAATGGTAAAATTCTTCTTAGTGTAGAATTAACGGCCGTAGATACTCCAGTTGGAGTTACAGTAACAATGCCAAAAATGAAGAATTCAGACATTACAATTTCTCCCGCTATGCAGGATGATGGATCAGTGAGTGGAACTCTACTAAGAGTTGCATTTGATTTAAAAGATGTCGATAGTGATGAATTCAATGTAGTACCTCACGAAACACTTCCAGATGGTAGACCATTCCCTTTCCTAGTTGAAGGTACTCTTCCAGCACTTGCTATAAATGTACCAAAAGCTAAGAATGCAACTTTTTACGCTTCTAAAAAGGTTTTCGGTTTCTTTTTACCAATTAAATTACCTGTTGATTTTAACGTAAGTGTTCATTACAGAATTAAAATTAATGGTAAAAATTATGGTGTAGTTTCTCTTATTCACCCAGATGCAAGTGGAGAAGGTGCTGGTGTAGTTGCTCTTTTAACACTTGAAGAATTAAGAAATAATCCAGATGTTCAAAAATTACTAAAAATATCGAAAAAAAGAAAGAACAGACTATACTAAGTAGCTGATTTAATTAAGCTCGGGGTGATTTCCTCACCTCGAGTTCCCTGTAAGATTTTCAAAATTATATTTTCAAATGACCCGCTATAGTAAAATAACTTCAGGTATGAAATTAATTAAAGCACTGCTTTTTAGCACCAATTTAAGCTTAATGCTCTTAGTGTCTTGTGGAAAAAAGATTGAAGATACTAAAAAACCAGTTGGTTCAGTAAAACCACCGATTGAAGACGTATTGATTGAAGATGTTGATCAAGAGCAAAGGCAAAATGTTTTAACGGCAATTAAGGCCCAAAGCCTCTCAATGCTCCAGCCACTTTTAGATGAAAGTCCACATATTGACTACTTATTTACAAATGGTGAATCACCACTAACCATGGCAATTAAAAGTAATGCTACGGACCTTTATTCAGTCCTAATTAGAAAGGTTAAAAATTTTAATCTAATGAATAAAAGCCAAGAATCCGCACTCCACTTAGCTGTTGCAACAAACCACTTATTTTTAGTAAACTTACTATTAAGTAAAGATGTAAATGTAAACCTTAGAAATAGAGATGGTCTTACTCCGCTTGTCTTATCGCTAAAAAAGCCCAGCGAATTTATTGCCATTAAGCTCATCACCAATGGTGCTTCGATACAGGAGTACGATGAGCATGGCTTAAGCGTGAAACAAATAGCCAGGTCTCAGCGATTAAGAGAACTTCTGGAGCTGTTAAAATTTGTAGATGAGCATATAGAAGTTTCAAATCGACATCTTAGTTCTGCAATAAGAATGGGAAATATAAATATAGTAGACTACCTTTTAAATACATTTTCTGAGTATAAGGAGATTATTTCGAAAAGAAATGTACTACTTATTGCAATAAATATTAAAGACCACCGTACTCGTAAATACATGTTACAAAAGCTTCTTTCCCGTGGAGCGAATCCTAATAATACAGAAGGTGGAGTGACACCATTAATTCTAGCTGTGAATTCAAAACAATATCAATCTGTAGAAAAGTTATTGGCCTATGGTGCTGATCCCACTATCGTTGATGATAGTGGATTAAATGCTATTGACTATGCTATGCAGAGTTTTTCTTTCGATATACTTAGGCTCTTAAATCAATCAACAAGAATCTAAGCCGATTTATATGTAAATGCTTTTTGAGCAAAGTCTGGCTTATTTTTAAAATTAACTCTCTTTAACTTTACAGAATCAAATTTTATTTTTTTTATTTCACGACCAATATTCATTGCTAAAACTGGCGGAACGGCGTTTCCGATTTGTCTAAATTGAGCAGTAGTACTACCTTCAAAAATAAAATCATTTGGAAAACTTTGAAGTGCTGCGGCTTCTCTAACTGTTAGATAACGATGCTCTTCTGGATGATAGTAACTTGTCCTGGAAGTTAGAATTGTTGGTGCGGGAGTATCCCAAGGAATTCGTTGCAATCTTGTCTGACGGAATCGATTTTCATTCATAGTTTCCCAGTTAACATCAAATCGTATCTTTTTTGGCAAATAAGCTATTTCGTCTTTTTCATATCTTATTCCTGCGCCGGCCGGAATATGTTTTAGTCTTTTTTCATCTAACTTATTTACTAGTAGTGCTTTTTCAACTTCATGATTATGAAGTGCACCTTTTTTAGTTCTTAAATTACTAAAGGCTTCTTTTACTGTAATCGGCATCTTCTTTACACCGTGGGTTTGTTTTGGAAATTGAGGAACCCCACCTTTCACCCCCATGATAATGGCCCTTCTTCTTCGAGAAGGAACTCCAAATTCATCTGCACTCATAACTTGTGCATCCATTTGGTAACCCAGCCTTTCAAAAGAGGCAAAGATCTTCCTAAGCACAGGTTCATTTTTCTTGGCTAACATTCCCGTTACATTTTCAAATAAAATAATTTTAGGAGATGTAACCCTTACAATTCTAACAAATTGTTGGAAAAGAGTATTTCTAGTATCATTAACATCACCACGACCAACAGTAGAAAATCCCTGACAAGGAGGCCCGCCAACAACCATATCTACTTCATCAAAATCAATTAATTTTTCTAATTTTGATTTACTCAGTTTAGTTATATCCATATGAATGGCATGTGCCTTTTTATGATTCTTACCGAAGCTCTCAACAGCTGCTGCCTGGTAATCAACACCAAGTAAGCATTCATGTCCGGCCATCTCCAGACCCTTTGAAAAGCCTCCACAACCGCTGAAAAGATCAATGAATTTCAATTTTTTATTTTGCATATGTATAACTTTTTCTCAATAGATTTTATTTCGTGTAACTATATGATTATTCTAACTATTTCCGAAGTTTTCTGTCTAGTATTAAAATAAACTATTTAACACCCTTAACGCATCAACCCGTTTAACATCAAGAGCAAAATCCTTTTGGCGACTCAATTCTCCCCTCAATAATTCAACTTGATTTTTGCGAAGCCCAAAAGTCTTTGCAAGAAAAGAGATGACTTCTTTATTGGCCTTACCTTCAACAGGTGGAGCTTTAATTTTTAATTTTAACCTAACAGGATCACCATAAGTTCCAACAAGTTCAGACTTACTTGCACCGGGTTGAATATAACAACGCAGCAAACTCGCCTCTCCTTCTTTATAGATTAAAATGCAATCTTCCATAGCTATTATTCTATGTTAGTATTCACAATATGCTAAGTATTATCATTCCTACCCATAATGAGATTAAAAATAATTTTATCCAAAAGTCGTTTAAATTGCTTTCGATAATTAAAAACATTGAAGTTATTGTCGTTGATACAGACTCAACTGATGGGACAAAAGAACTTGCACAAAAATACGGCCATAAGGTCATTGAGACAGACACAAACTCAAGAGCAAAAAGATTGAATATTGGAATAAAAGCCGCCACAGGTGAGTTTATCTTACTACATCATCCGAGAAGCCTTTTGGATCAAAAAGGTATTCAGTTTTTAGTGGATCACAAGGAAGTATATGAATGGGGTGCTTTTACCCACTCCTTTAACCTTCAAAGCCCCATGCTTAAATTCACTTCGTTTTATTCAAATTTTATCCGCGGAAAACGAGGAATATTCTATTTGGATCATTGTATATTTTGTAGTAAATCTCTCCTAGATTCTGTTGGCCTAGTTCCGGAAATGGATATTTTTGAAGATACGGCTTTGTCAGTCAAACTAAGAGAAAAAGCGACTCCAATATTACTTCCTTATAAATCTGTAACATCAGCAATTCGCTTTGAAAAAAATGGTTTTTGGTCCCAGGCAATAAAAAATCAAATACTAAAATTTAAGTTTTATATAAAGTCTGATCACAAAAGAATGAATAAAAATTACGAAGAAGGACTTGAACTCAACTCAAACTACAATAAAAAGGATAAATAAATAATGGAAAATGCAGAATCTTCACGACCACTTATTTTCTCAATAGTCCTTATAGCTTGCCTCATATGGGAAATAGTCAGACCATCTTTCAAGAATGCATATCCAAAAAGATTAACCGCGAATCTGGTGCTTTTTATCTGTGGAGTAATTTTATTAAAAGTCTGTTTTCCTTTTGGTATATATGGCCTTGCACATAAACTAAACGAAACC
This sequence comes from Bacteriovoracaceae bacterium, assembly GCA_047634375.1. Taxonomy (GTDB): domain Bacteria; phylum Bdellovibrionota; class Bacteriovoracia; order Bacteriovoracales; family Bacteriovoracaceae. Next base: position 75,848 of record JBLIAG010000008.1, on the reverse strand, counting down.
CAAAGAGGCTTTTCTCTATCCGGCCTTCCCCTGATCTTTGACTATATCATTACAATCATCCTGTTTGATTTTGCCATATACTGGCAACATAGAATTATGCATATTTTCAAAAAACTATGGAGTTTTCACGCAGTTCATCATAGCGACAAGGCGATGGATTTTTCAAGTGCAGTAAGGTTTCACCCTGGGGAAATACTTTTCTCAGGTGTTTATAAAATCCTTCTCATTGTAATTTTGCTACCAAGGGCCGAAACTTATCTTGTCTACGAAATTGTCCTGAGCTCCTTTGCTCTATTCAATCATTCAAATATTTATATCTCCAAGAGGATAGACACCATTCTGCGTGTATTTGTCGTCACACCAAGAATGCATTACACACACCACTCTCCCATTAAGAAATTTACAAATTCTAATTATGGGAATTTTTTAAGTATATGGGATAAGTTATTTAAAACTTACAAGGAAGAGGATACGGTGGTCTTTGGATTAGAAGACATTAATTTTAGGGACTCTATGTCCATAAAGGAACTTCTTTTCGCCCCATTTAAGCATTAATTAATTCCATAATTTTTTTGGCAATAAAAGGAAAGATTCCTAATAGTAAAAGTGATCCCACGAGTTCTAGACTCATTATACCTTCTACACTTTCAAGTTCAGACAACTGCACCCCTGCGTTTATATAGATTGCCGTACCCCCAAGCATGGAAACCTGAGAGATAAGAAAGAAGGTTGAGATTTTTATCTTAGTTAATCCCATAACTGAATTTATTACAAAAAAAGGAAGAACAGGAACTAGTCTCATGCTAAATAAGTAAAACCCACCATTATTTTCAATCCCCTCATTAACTCTTTTAATTGTTTCCTCAAAGTGTTTTTCGATAAAATCTCTAAGAAGTGTTCTGGCGATTAGAAACGCCAAAGTCGCACCAATAGTAGAAGCGAATGAAATTAATACTAAAGCAATTTCAAAACCAAACACAGCTCCACCTAATAAGCTGAGTATCGTTGCTCCAGGAATTGACAAGGCAGTAGTGAGTACATACCCCAGAAAAAAGATTAGCAATGTAGGGAATTTATTATTTTGATAAAAACTTTGAAGTTGATCTTGGTTAGCCTTTATGTAATCAAAATTTAGAAACCGATCAAGATCAAAGTAATTAATAACTATAAATGAGCTTATCAGAATTATAAAAATCAGGATTCTTTTAAACAAAATTATACTCCTCGTATAATTAAGTGTCTCATAACATATTCCTCTTACAAGTTTCTTTTAAAGTCATCCCGTTTTAATAAAGAACCAATCTTTCCAAATATCTTTTTCCTGTCCATTTAGTTTCTGCAAAAAGATGGAAATCCATTTTGGTTCTTTAGGAATTCTCATTGGCTTCATACTAGAGACATGGGGAAGTTTATCCGCTTTTTTGGTGTTACAAGGAGCACAGGCCGTAACAATATTTTCCCAGTTTGAGGGTCCTCCTAATGATTTTGGGTAAACATGATCAAGTGTGAGTTCTTCAGCTTTAAAGCGGACATGACAATACTGACAAACAAATTTATCTCTATAAAAAACATTGAGACGGTTAAATTTGACTACATTTATATCGCCTATTTTACAGTATAAGCGCATGACCTTTGGTAATTTATAGGATTCTTTCGTCGATTTAATTTCAATGTCTTGATGATGCTCAACTACTTCTGCTCTTTCGGTAAAAAACAATGACAGGGCCTTTTTCCAATGAATCATTTGGAGTGGAAAGTAACTAGCATCTAAAAGAAGCGTTTGCCGCATAAGGGCCTCCCTACCTATCATTTTACCCTAAAACTCCGAAAAACTGTAATCATGGGCATTTTCGGTGTCAAGATGGCCTAAGTACTATAAAACACTAGACGAACGAACCCGGTATTTGTTATTTTATTATAATATTCCAAATTTTTAGGCCAATCACCACGCCAAATATAGGCATCACTCAAGAGAGAGAACTTAATGGAAAAAATAAAGAAACCAAATTTAATGGAAGTATTACTCAATAGAAGGATGCTTATCTGTATCTTTAATGGTTTTACTGCCGGGCTTCCAATTTACTTTTTGGCCCAACTTATTCCAGCATGGCTTAGATCAGAGGAAGTGGATTTGAAGACAATAGGTTTTTTTAGTTTTGTCATGGTTCCTTACTCATTTAAATACCTCTGGGCGCCACTTCTAGATCGCTATGTACCTCCATTCCTAGGACGCCGTAGAGGATGGATGATGGTAACCCAGGTAGCACTACTCCTCTCAATGGTTTATTGTGCATTTCTAAAACCCAAATTTGATATAGACCTTATTCTTTTTGCAGGACTTGCAATTGCCTTCTTCTCAGCATCACAGGATATAGTTCTTGATGCTTATAGACGAGAGCTACTTCCCGATGAAGAACTTGGACTAGGTAATTCATACTATGCCAATGCCTACAGAATATCTGGATTCATTCCCGGTGGACTTGGGTTAATTATGGCCGATTATATGCCGTGGCACTGGGTATTTATTATAATTTCAGCCTTTATGTTTGTAGGAATCATCCACACCTTCGCAATTTCAGAACTCGTTAGTGAAGACGCTGCTCCAAAATCTTTAAAAGAAGCCGTAGTCGAGCCATTCATGGAGTTTTTTAAAAGAGATGGTTTTAAAAAAGGTGTACTTATAATCGCTTTTATATTCTTTTATAAATTTGGAGATACAGTTGCAACTGCCTTAATTACCCCCTTCTACCTTGACGTAGGTTTTACAAAGACGGTTTTAGGCTCAGTTATAAAATCTGTAAGTGTAACATCAATGATTATCGGAGGTTTTATTGGTGGAGTAATCATGTTCAAAGCAGGAATAAATAAATCACTATGGATATTTGGCTTCATACAAATGGCATCTATTTTAGGCTTTGCAGTTTTAAACGAATCTGGCCCTAACACGATGGTTTTAGGAGCTGTCGTGGCCTTTGAATACCTTGGAGTTGGTCTTGGTTCAGCTGCCCTTATGGCCTATATTGCAGCCAATACAAATAAGAGTTTTACAGGTACGCAATTGGCTTTATTGACCTCTATATTTGCTATTCCAAAATCTTTTTCAGGAATTATGGCCGGAGTCATTGTTGAGGGTATCGGACCTAAAGATACATGGTTTTATGAAATTTTTGGAGCGATGCAAGGACAAGGTTACACAAACTTTTTCTTTATCTGTACGATCTTAGCGATCCCTGGAATGCTACTTTTATTTTGGATTGCCCCCTGGAACGGCAAGGCCCTTAAAAATTCATAACTTTAGTATTTACGAAGCATTTCACACCCATTAGAATATGTTTACGATGTGCATGGGTGGTGGAATGGTAGACACGCTACGTTGAGGTCGTAGAGCCCGCAAGGGTGTGAGGGTTCAAGTCCCTTCCCGTGCACCATTAGTAAAAAAACGATAGAGTTCTTCCGACTATTGGATGAAGTTATGTATAAAATTATTTTTGTTATTTTTTTACTTTCCACATTCTTCGTTGATATCTATTTTACCGAAAAAAATTATAAAATTGAAACAAAGAAAAAAGTTCTACCTCTAAAAAAAATAATAAAAATAGATGATAAGTTTTCCTATAGTCTCAAGAAAGGTACTTCTACTCTCGTCGGATGTACTAACCGTAATAACTTGGCAACAGTTTCTAAGAATGGAACAAGATTGAACAAAAATTATGTAAAATCAAAAAACACTTTGCATATCTTTGGGGATTCATTTACATTTGGTTATGGCGCAAAGGACACTGAAACATTCCCATATATCCTCTCAAGCTTAAGCGAAGAAATTAACGTGATTAATTACGGTGTTCCCGGTTGGGGTGTCACCCAAATGTATATTTATCTCAAAGAAAATTTAAAAAATATTAAAGAAGGAGATATCGTATTATTTTCCCCAATTTTTGAAGATTTCTTCAGAGACTTACATAGCCCGAAATTAGTTTCTCTAATGTTTCTCTTATCAGATATAGGTCCAAACACATTTCCTATTCACCAGAATAATAGTATTGAGTATGAAGAAGTTAGTTCTACCTTTTTCAAATTTAAATCGAGATTATATTTATCCCGGTTCCTGGGTGAATATTACAAGAAGTTTACGACAGACGAGGAAGAGTCACTAATTCAATCAGAAATAATGTTAAACAAAATAAACAACTGGGTTAGTACAAAAAAAGCACTATTTTATTTAACATACCTACCAGAGTTCAAAGAAAAAAACTTAAAGATAGAAGAAAATGACAATTGGCTAAAACAATTCAGTTTTTATAGAAGTATCACAGCTCAGTATTTGAATCACAAGAACAAGAAAGATTTATTCATACAAAGTTGTGATCTACATTACAGTAAAAAAGGTAATATCTTCATAGCAAAATCTATTTTAGAGGTATTAAATTTATAATTCTGGAAAAGTTTAGAACAGCTAAAGATTTATAAACCTTAGTATTAATCGTGGAAGAATAATACTAAGGTAACTAAATACGTTTAAAAACCTTAATACGATTAACCCCACCATCCGGAAAAAATGCTATTCTTAGGAATTTCGACTTAAATAGTTTAACCGGCTTTATTTCTAGTTTATTCCCTGCATAAGCCTTACTTGGATATTCACTTACAATACTTTCCCACTTAGTATTAATTTTCGCATCAATTGATAATTTCAGTGGATTGTTATTCACAAAAAATTTAAAATCAAAAACGATAGAGCCAATTTCTATCTCTTCACATAGCTCAATAACAACTTCTTCTTTATGTCCTTTAACCCTTGATCTCTTAGACTCTAGCCCATCAAGCATATTTAAGGGTTCAAATGAAGAAAGGATATTAACGGCCGGTGCGTAATGCTCGTCAGTAGCACTAATAATCTTTGCTCCAAATACTAAGGATGCATAATTTTTTATTTGATTTAAATTTGAAGATTTAAAACTATGCGGATCAATCCCCATGGGTTTAACCGATTGAGGTATTAAATCAGTAAATCTAACATTTTGTGCTTTATCATTTGGTAAATATTGTGACGCTTCCTTTGAAGGTAATTCAGAATAAAGGCCAAGTCGTGTTAATCCACCGTCAGCGAACACACGAACCTCGACAAACCGAACATTAACGATTGGTTTTTCTAATTTTATTTTTCTGATAGCATGGCCCAAAAGCTGTGTCTTTTCTAAGAGTATTTTTCCATCAGCTAAAAGCTCTATCCATTCTACTTGATTACCATCATGGTACTTAGTTGAGATGGAAATAAAATTTACTTTAGAAGTTTTATTGAGTTCAAGAGTTAAACTATCGTAATCTTCTTGGTTGTGCCTAGCTGTTTCCCAGCTATCCATAACCTTCCCTTGAACTTCAAAAGCTGTAGGGTCAAAATATGGTTCATAGGGAGAAATTAAATTTTCTGCCCGAGCAAAGCGTTGATTACTCACATTTGATATTTTTGCATCTAGGATAAGGTTAAATTCATTAAAAGGATTTAATATTAAGGGCCTTGTAATCGCTTCAGGTAATGTTGGCTCAAAAGCGTCAAAGATAAGTCTTTTATAACCAATATTGACTATTTCATCTTTAGGTAGGTTTTCAATATTAAACTTTGTATTAAATTTTGAAAAATCGATTCCAGAAATATTTAATTCTTTTAAGACTTCTTGAGTTAATAAAGAATTTAAAATAACACCATTAAGTTCGCTATTTGAATGAAGACTAAGCCCTTTGTATTTATCGGGCCCTTTATAACAGTAAAGATATAGCGCCCTAAAACCATCATTCGCACCTTGATGAAGCAGAAACTCGTTCTCCCCGGCCTCAACGATAAAAACACCTTGTCCCATCAAAGCATTCATAAATACTCTACAACCTTTATCAGTACCATAAGTCATGTTAACAGCTGTATCATGAGAAATACCACAAGAACCATTAAGATCGTCATACGCATTGGTTAGACATTCTAAAAGGGTCAGAACATCTTTTCCACTGGCCCACATACCAGCTGCAAAGGATGGAAACATTTTATAATCAGAATTAACAACTTCTTTTTTATCATTGTAACCAAAAGAGTAATTATCATGAGCTGGTCTCTGATCAAAATTAAGATGTGATAAATCTAGTTCTACAAAGAAGTCCCTAGAAAGCGTTGAAACACTATCTTCACCAATGAGAGATATAAGATATTCTAAAACAATAAACCCAGCACCTGAGTATTTAAAAACTGTCCCTGGACGATTAATAACTTCAATTGCATCGTACTTATAGTTTGAATTACCACTTAAAAATTCACTGACTTTTGGCATTTGATCTATAGCAGGAACACCATTAACATAATGCATATTAAGAGCACTATGATTCATCAGATGAATAAGTAATACTTCATCCCCCCACTTTTCGTTAGAGTTGGATTTTAGGCGAAATTCTGAATTGTATTTTTTTAATAAGTCGTTAACACTTGATTCAAGGGAAATCCCCCTCTCTCTAAAAAATTCGTGAGAAAACACCGTTCCAAATGTTTTAGAAAGTGATGCTATTTCAAATAAAGTATTGCCATTAACATCCATGCCTTCTAAACGAGTCTTACCAAAGCAAGCAGTATGAATTTGCCCTTTCCCGGAAGAAATTGCCAATTGAGCCCCTACAACTTTGGAATTATCGAAAATAACATCTAGTTTTTTTTTAAATAAGTTTAGTGGATGGGAATCCATTCTCTTTTGAGTAATTTCAAGTAAAGCTTTTTTTGCGTTTAACAGCTCTTCATTCTCAGTGTTATTAATTCTATCTTTGAGGATTGTTAATAATTGCTCTGCACTTTTACCTTTTGCACTGACAAGAAACTTCATTCCAAATAGCGAGCGGTATTCTTCTCCAAGGTGTAGAATTTCTTCCTTAACTTGGATATCGCCACTACTTACTTTTTCTTGTTCAGAACGGGCCATTGAATCAAGAGAATTAACCGCCTGTCCAATATCTCCATGAAAACTAGCTGCACTTAACACATCTACTTTTGAGAACGACATAATTGATTTATGTACTATTTCTAGATCTCCAGTAATATTTGAACAATTTTCTTTTGCAAATTTATCAGAGCCACACATTTCAAAGTAATAATTATAATTATGAACGTAAGAATTAATTTCATATTTCTTTGGATCAATTTCTAAAAGTTTATCCCATGGTTTGGAAGCTGTTCTAATAGAATCAATTGTAAATGGGATTAGTAGCTCAGTAGCAAACTCTACCGGATTTTTATCAGTCAAGAGCTTAATCATTAATTGAAAGGCAACATCATACCATTTAGCATTTGTTTCACTAAATTTGACTTGAACAATTTTTGTTTCGTTTGAAAGATCACGTCTAATAAAGTTCATTTCTTCATGTGCAATGCGAATAAAATCTTCAACACTAAATCGGCCATGTTCTATTTCGTGCCATACTTCCCATCTCGACCTCTCGGCCGTAGCTAGATCATCCATAACTCTAGCAGGAACTCCATTTATTTGGGTCGGAAGCGCAACACACCCATTACCACTCAACCAATCGGTTAAATACTGGAGCATTTGAAATACATTATAACGAATTTCATCTGGATGATTATTGGCAATAAAACTTGATTCTTTTATATCTGCAACTATCAAAGACCTTGCGTAGAGCTCATCATCTATACTTAGACCTTCAATATCTTTTGCCTTAACAAAATCCCAAATTTCTTTGGCATAATGATCATTTAGCAGACCATCTATTAAAGCCTTTAATTTCTCTTCTTCACCTTTGTCATAAAATTTCCAGGCCTCAACAATGGCCATCCCAATTCTAACAAAATCGGGATGTGCAACCCAATAACCTGACAAATCCCTTTTCATCTGAGTTAGTACATCTCTAAAGAAACCTCTTATAGTTATTTGAAATGAATCAGAGAAAAGATCGTTATCAATTGGAAGAATTCCATACATTCCACCAATCTTAATTCCACCACGTTCACCAACAACATCTGCTAATAGATCGTGTGATGCTTTAATATACTTAATAACTATATCTGGATCGGCTTTAACAGGGATTCTATAATTTCCATCATTTTTGAATAACCTCGCAGTACTACCAAGATAATCATGCCAACCAAGAGATGCTCCAGCGAAATACGGAAAAAGCTCATCCATCATCTCATTAACTCTGAAAACAGCGCGTGGATTCTCAAGAACAATAATAACTCTTACGGTTCCTAGCTTGTATTCTGGGTGTTTAACTTGAATCATTTTCTCTGCTGTCTCAATCATTGTTTTAATATAGGCAGCTTCTTCTTCATTTTCTAACTTTGGTACATAGAAAGTAAGTGCTTTAGGGTTCTTGTAGTTTTCATATAAATGAACAGCGAAATCATACAAATGCATAGGTAGTGGGTTTTCATTATAAAATAAAAAAGTTGTTGGAAGTGCGAGTCCAGGAAATCTTTTTATTGGATAAGAAAGCGTATCTTGCGCTAATTTATACTCTTTATTTCGTTTTTCGTCTTTAAAGCTTATATCTAAATTTAAACAACCAGTTAAGTTCACCCCCGCACTTATAAGGTCTGATCTAAGGGGAGTTTTTGAATCTTCATCATCCGCTCCCCATTTAGGAAAATCTTTGTTGGTTTTTAAAATTTCACCAACAATTGCAGGCTCTTCCTTTAGTTTACGATGATATGCATTCATAGCATTAATTGAAAGTTTTGCATCATCAGGTGGACCAAATAATGTCACATGAAAACCTTCAAGATAATCTGGTAGAGGTGCAATCATGGCCCCATCCGACTTACCACAATAGTTCTTTATCTTTGGACCAATAACAATTCGTCCGTCTGAATCTTCATCACCAAGAAGCATTCTGTACTCTTTAGACAAGAAATCTATTTCATGTTCTTCGTTTAATTTATGATACGTCTCAACTCTCTGATCAATGAATTCGCGGTCTATCTGCCTTTGCATGAGGACTTTATTCAAATCAACTTTAACTTTGTCGTAAAGATCACATAGAAACTTCAAGGAGTTCTTATTCTCAAGCCCTCCACTTTCACCAATTTGAATAAGACCTGGAACACCATCAAATGGAACTCCTTCAGCTTTCAAATAGTTTTGAAATTCGGTTGAAACATAATCTTCGTAGTAAGGTATTTCGCGTTTAATCATTTTGAGCCTAAGATCCTCTATAAGTGGAATATCCAAATGGATTTAATAAAAGAGGTACATGATATTTTCTATTGGTATCAATTACATGAAAGGCCACTGGAGTATCCAGAAAGAAACTTTCAGTTTTATTTTTAATAAAATAATCAATTGTAAAAAAATTAATTCTGTATTTTCCTTGAACTGATTCATTATCAAAGACGAACCTTCCATCAGCGTTTGTTTCACCCTTTGAAATTTCTTTCCAATTTTCATTATCAAACATTTCAAGAGTAACTTTAACTCCCGCAGCTGGACTTCCAAGACTTGTATCTAAAATATGAGTACTGATCATTTTAAAATTCCTTCCTATGTATTTATAAAAGAGGAATATTAGAACATAATATTAGGTCTTTATCCATACCGTTTTTAAACGCATCGCATTCTCAAATACAAAGATTAAAATGTTGCATTTATATACATTCCCAGTTTTTAATATTAGGATAACCCACTAAATTTTATACAAAACTATTATGGAGGCAAACATATGTTAGCTAGTTTAGACCTATGGGTTGAATATATATTGAGATTCTCTCACCTAGTTGCAGGTATCTCATGGATAGGTAGTTCGTTTTACTTTATCTGGCTTGACTCTGCTTTTGAGGTACCGGAAGAGCCAAGGCATAATGTTGATGGTGAAGTCTTTATGGTTCACGGCGGTTTTTACTATCAAGTTGATAAGAGAAAGATATACCCAGGTGAGCTGCCAAAGAATATGCACTGGTTTAAATGGGAAGCGACTTTAACTTTTATTACAGGCTTCATGCTATTTGGTTATTTATATTTTCTAAACGGTGCTAGCCTTCTAATTAATAAGAGTGTTCTTGACTTAACTCAGCCTCAAGCAATTGGACTTAGTCTTGGTCTTATTACTGCCAGTTGGTTTATCTATGACTTTATCTACCACCCAAAATATATGAAGAACAAAATTCTTAGTAATTTACTAGCTCTTCTCTTTAGTGGTGCCCTTATTTATGGAGCAACATACTTATTTAGCGGGAGAGGTGCATTTATAATAGTTGGAGTTATTTATGGATCTTGTATGCTTTTAAATGTATGGGTGAGGATTCTACCTAACCAGGCCATAATGATAAAAGATGCGCAAGAAGGTCGCGTTCCAGATTATTCTCTTGGAAAGAAGTCTAAAGCAAGATCTGTCCATAATACTTACTTTATTTTTCCAGTTTTATTTATAATGTTAAGTAACCACTACCCTTCAATTTATAATCATGAATTAAGTTGGGTACTCCTTATCATCATCATGGTTGCCGGAGCAATGTTTCGCCAGGCAATGATAACGAAAAATCCGAAAGAAAGATTCTTGGTTATTCCCGCTTGTATTGGTCTTATGGCCCTTGTGTTTGTTTCTGCAGACAAAAACACGATAGATTATGATGTTGCTGAAATTGTTCCCTACGAAGTGGTTGAGCCAATAATCACAAATAGATGTCTACAATGTCATAGTACAAATAATACTGACGATGTATTTAAAGTAGCACAAAAAGGAATTGTTCTCGAATCAGAAGAGCTAGTACTATCTCACAAAGATAAAATCTTCAAACAAGTTCAAAGTAAGGCCATGCCACTTGCAAATAAAACAAGAATGAAAGGTAAAGAACGAAAAAAATTACTGATTTATCTAAAACAAAATATGAAATAGTATAATGGGCCTAAGAAAAAAGGCCCATTTTTTTTAGTTTACGGCCACTGCTACTTCTCTAAAGCCTGCTAAGATTTCTTGATCCTTTGAATTCAATTTACTCGCAACATAATTAAAAATTTGAATAGGATTTACTTCGCCTTTATCTTCATACTCAATCAAATACCTTTGGCTAAAAAGGGAAGCAATCTGAAAAATAAGTGACATTTTACTTGAAGAACTTATCATATCGGGATACGTCATCCCCCTCTTATCTCCATGCTGTTCTTTAATAAGCTTTAAGACATCTGAATCTATTAACGGGTTTTTGGATAAAGTATCAAAGGCCATCATGGGATGATCACAAATTCTTTTCTTAGCTTCTTCTCCGAATCTATCAAGTTCTTCGCTTGAACTGACTTTTAATTCATCTTCACTTTCTAAATAAATATTTTGAAAGTAAGCAGCAGAACAAAGCTTTTGTCTATTTGAATCTGCTCTAATATCCAGCTCATCTAAAATATAACAGCACATCAGTGAAGTCATTGAAACATGTTTAAAATAAAAACTATCGTTTTTATTCATAAGGTTTTTTAGTTTACTCTTATCCCTGGAATTTTTAACTAGGTTTTTTGTATTATTATAAGCTTCAGAATTTCTCTCAAGAGTTGAATCAGATATATCAAGCCCGGACTCCCTTAAAATTTCTAATGAATACTGTGCAGAAACTTCAAATGCCTTTTCAGGATCACCTAAAAGCTCTTCACCTAGTTCTGATTTTAAAAGTTTTTCTAAGTAACAAATCTTCTCATTCATTTTACTAAGAGATACATAGACAACCTTTGCACCTTTATTTTTATACTTATCTACATCATCCTGATCTTTCTCATCCTTCTCTCTAAAGATCTGAATATAAGCTGGCTTATCATTCTTTTTAATCTTTAAAAAGCAATCAAACGGATAATCTTTGAAATGATCTAGAGAGCTTAATGGAAAAGAAATATAATCATTATCAAGCACCGCCCCAAGCTCCAGGGTTCGGTACATATCTAAAAGAATTTTCGATATAGGAACAAGTTCGTTATAATAGAATGCAAAGTCTTTACCAGAGAAAGCTTTATTCGATCCAAAGATTTTAACATTTCCGGAATTGATCATGGGAACAAGACATTTTGTCAGCTCCTTTATTTCAATATCTTTAGTTAGCTTATGTCCTACAAAAACTATATCAAAACTCTGATCAGCAGTTAGAAACTCTACACTCTTTGACAGAGATTCTGCCAAAGTACATTCAACTTCTTCTTCACAGTTGTTTAGAAATATATTAGACAACTCATATAGCGATGGTTGCGAAGTAATAAACAATGCTTTCTTAGTCATTATGCCTCTCTTTAGTACTAGTATTTTAACATAAACCGAGATATTTACTTGTAAAATTTTAACCATTTAACTATCTGTAATCATAGCAGTTAATGATTAAGTTTCTGCATTGCGACAACCTCTCCCTTAAGTTTCATTAAGTTCTAATGTATAGTGATTTTTAAAGAAATTAAATTCTTTTTGTCACTCCGTTTTAGGTGGCCTTTGAAAGCCGATTTCAAAGGCCACTTTAAAAACCAAAAACTAAAACTCAAATTGACTAATTAACCCACTGGCCATAATCTCCGTTATATTTTATTTGGAGGCTTTATGAGCAAATTTGTATCAGAAATTTTTGATGAAAGTAAATGGGACGAATGTACACTTTTTAAGTTTGAAGACATAACCTATCATCGCGCAAAAGACCAAGGTACAGTTAGGATTGCATTTAACCGCCCTGAATGCAGAAACGCTTTTAGACCCAAGACAGTTGATGAACTGCACCAGGCACTAGATCATGCAAGGCAGAGTTCGGATGTTGGGGTCGTTCTAATTACCGGAAATGGACCAAGTCAAAAAGATGGAGGCTGGGCCTTCTGTTCTGGTGGTGACCAAAGAATAAGAGGAAAAGATGGTTATAAATATGAAGGTTACGACCAAGATAAAGTCGACCCAGCGAAACTAGGAAGGCTTCATATCTTAGAAGTGCAAAGACTCATAAGATTCATGCCAAAAATAGTTATGGCCGTGGTTCCTGGTTGGGCAGTTGGTGGAGGTCATTCGCTACATGTTGTATGTGATCTAACAATTGCTTCAGAAGAACATGGAATATTCAAACAAACAGATCCGGATGTTGCTAGCTTTGACTCGGGGTATGGAAGTGCTTATTTAGCAAGACAATGTGGACAAAAAAGAGCAAGGGAGATTTTCTTTTGTGGATTTAATTATTCTGCTCAAGAAGCATTTCAAATGGGAATGATAAATAAAGTCGTTCCTCACTTACAACTTGAAGAAGAGGCTCTCAGGTGGTCTAGGGAAATGAATTCAAAATCCCCTACTGCAATGAGAATGCTAAAGTTCGGTTTCAACTTATTAGATGACGGGCTTGTTGGGCAACAACTATTTGCCGGAGAAGCAACTCGTCTAGCATACGGAACTGATGAAGCAAGAGAAGGTAGGGATGCTTTTGTTGAAAAAAGAGAAAAAGATTTTTCTCAATATCCATGGCATTACTAACAACCTTCTCGTAATTGATATTTCTTAAAGAAAGTCGCAAACTTATTTCGTAATACTTTTTGCGGCTCTGTTCTAACTTGAATCTCCAAACGACAATAGTCCTTTTGAATTCGTTCCACTTCTCCAATTTCAAAATGGATATGATTAAGGGATTTCAATGTATAAGTTAATTTGGAAATATCCCTTGATTTCAAATGAGAGCTAATAATATTATTCCTCATATCCCTTACTCTCCTACTCTTTATAAAATTACTTTTAGAAAGGTTTATAAGGTACTCATTAATCAATTTTGTCTCCATCTTCATCGCAGTCTTTTCTGATTCAAGAATAGACTCTTCACCTTTTTTATACAAGAGAACGTTCACAAGATGAAATACCATCTCATTTTCAAACCCCATAAAGCTAAGTAGAATTTCATTACTTATATTTTCAAGAACCCTAGGTTCTTCATCACTTAAATTGTCTAAGTGTTGTAAAGCCCCTAAAACCCTGCTAAATACGGGATCCATTGATTTATTGTAAAAACGATCTTGCGGATTTGAAAGACATGTTTCCTTATTTATACAATCACTAAGTGTATTTAAATCTTTTTGAATGGTTTTAAGAACCATCTTCTGAGCGTCACTTCCACTTTTCAAGTGCAAAGACATTTTATTATTGTTTTGAATAATTGAGCTTAGATTTTCTGGAGCGTTAATCCCTTTAACAAGTACATTTTTGGGTATTAACTGAGCGCCCTTAATTTTAATAGAATCAACAAAACTATTATTTCCTCCAACAAGTAAAAAGCCAATATAGCTGCCAAGTCCAATTCCTAAAATCCCCATTAAAATTTTACTCATCCAACACCTCAATCTTTTGCTCTTCTCCGACTTTTCCTGCGTAGAACCAGCCTCTTTCACCATCGGCCCTAATAATTTGATACCAAATGTACTGTGATGATGACCTTGACCCGTCTAGAATAATTCTATCGATAATAACTGTTACAGCATCAGAGGGAAGCTCATAACCAATTATGATTCCATCAACCTTTCCTGGCTTATCTCTAAGAGTAACAGGTCCAAGTATTTTACCAAGTGATAAGATCTCAAAATCAAGAATCTCTTTTCCAAAGCTCTTATGGATAAACAAAACCTCCAGATCTGCACATTTTTTCGTATCAATAATACTATCAGTACTTTCTAGCTCAACTTTAATAAAGTCTCCATCAGTACCAATCTTAGTAAATTTAATTGGAAGAATTTTTGCATATTGAGAGTTTCCACAAATGTCTTCAATTTCGTAAGATGCTTTACTACGAATATTAACATCGCTACCTTTAATTATGTGGGTAAATAGGTCTTCATCTTTTTTTGGAATATGAACAGCTTTAACAGAAACAGTATTAACATCTACAATGGGCCCTTCTTCAATAATTAAATCAAATTCTTTCGATTCCTCTAACGCCGGATTCAATATAGAAAAATCATATCCCTCTTCCCAGCTAGATTCCTTTTTAATCTTTGGAATTGTTAACAACACCTCAGTGTCTACCCTCGCCATTGGGATTTCGCCTATGCTCTCTCTATCTAGAGTTAGCGGTGTTTGTTCAACTTGATGGAGTGCTTTCTCAATATCTTCTGGCTCGATTTCCTCGGTATAAACCTTCTTTTGAACTAATTCTTGTTTTGTTAAAATTAAATCAGAAAATGAATCATAGTCTATCTCGAGAACCTGCTTAATATATTCACTTTTATTTTTTCCATAAAATACATTATATATAATTTCTTCGAATGCTTTTTTCTCAATGCTTCCATTCGGTAAGTACTTATGAAACATACTGTATTCAAGATTATCAGTGTCAACATCATCAAACACATCTTCGAAATCTTTATTATCTCTATAATCTAGAAAAAACTTGGCCATACTTTGAAGGTACCCTCTGTCATTTATTCTATAGCCGGGCTTTTTAAATTCTTTTGCATTTTTAAATGCATCATGATTCTCATCAATTCTACAACTCTTCTTTATTTTACCTGAGTTATAATTTCCGGCCCAGGCACCCCTCATAATAAACATTCTCCCCGAAAAGGTTCTAGCATCTAAACCTTCAAAACAACTTAAACTTTCGTGATAGTTATATTTTTCTGGATGATCAAGAAGATTATGGTTCGCCACTGTAGAGTAGCCCGAGTATAAAAACTCCACACCATAGTCAATAACCGAATTGAAGTCAAAAACAGCATTGCTTGTAAAAACCTTTGGGTGAGAAGTTGAATTAAACATAAAAATACCAACATCTGCGTAGTCATTTGCAAACTGCATTTGACGGACACTTTCAAACTCTTTTAGTTTATCACAATTTTTTATTTCAAACTCAGTCGTGACTTTATTTTTAAATTTAGGAAAGTTCCTTAGTAACCTATTTACATTATCAATACGAATGATTGAATTCTTTAAACGCTTACAAGCCGGTCTGGCCTTTGCATTCACTTTAGATGTTTTACAATAGTTTTTATAGAGTTTTGAGGGATTGGAGTAAACGTCCTTTAATTCAGGAAAAATAGTCATTATTTCAGAGTACTTCGCCTGGGCAACTCCAATCTCAATTTTATGGACATTGTCTGATTCTTTCATAGGATCAAGAATGTTATTTGTGAATTGACAGTAATGTTCAGGATCTCTACTCGTAAAGTGCATAAGATTGCTTTCGTGCATGGGTACTTGTAGAGATAAAAGTAAAAAATTATTATAAGTTAGATAGTACCCTCTCTCAACATCTAACCAATCTTCATTGGAATACTTATGTGCAACTTGTACTAATTTACCGAACAGCCTTTGCATGTATTCGCCATCATGGCTAGGCTTATGAATAAGGCCTGTATACGGAAAATCTGGCTCAAAGTTAAGATAACTTCGTTTCCAATTTTTATCGGCCATAGAGAATTCTTTTGAAGCAATACTTCTTCCAGAATGTTTTTCAACATTAAATATAAAAATAGAAAAAAAGAATGCTATGAAAAATAGCATGCCAAATACATTCATAAAGTACTCCTCATTTTAGTATCGGAGTACTTTAGTGAATTGATTAGTTATAAGATTGTTATTGAAAGCATATCAATTACTTAGCTATCAATATTCATCTCATCTAGGTAATAAGATATCCGTTTAAGGTCTTCCCTTAAATGGCGAGTTTGATTTAGCAGTTTTTCTGTCATGCTAATAGAGTCTTCCTTGTAGCTCAAATTGAAGTCTTTCTTCTTTTGATGATGAAAGATGTAATCTTCTTTTTCGACTACCAAGTCTTCTTCTGTAAGATCTTCAAATTCATTCAATAGATCTTCTAAGGGATCATTGCTTAAATTTTCATCAAACCATACAGATGCTGGGTGTTCAATGTCGAGAGAGTGATCTTCTTTTTTCGAACTAAAGCTTACCTCGATTACATTCGAAGGGTGTTCTTCAGTTACCTCATTCATTTTGTATTAATCTCCTTTCTTTGTATTTACTTACTGAGTTTAATGCATGATCTGTGCCGGCCAGTCTAAACAAAAAGACTGATTTATCTACAGTGATATTAGGGGGTTAATAGTGATATGAAAAAATTATATGGCAAAGTTTTAAGCGTTTAGACCAAAGTATTTACAAAACTTAATTAATCATAAACAAAACCGAAAAGCTTAGTGAGGAGTACCATACATGTTTTTTAGTTATAATCCATCTGATAAAGAAAATCGAAGCTCAATGCTTTGGATGGGACTTTTAACTATTGTGGTTGCATGGACATGTCTCGAGGCTCCCCTTAGCTTTGCTTTGGATGAGAAAGTCCAAGAGTATAACTTATGGTGGGATGGTGTATTTTCTTTTATTTTTCTTATAGATATCTATTTAAAATGTAAAAATAAATTAAAACTTCCTGAGAATTTAACAAGTCCATTAAACTTAGATTTAAACTTAAAAAAAAATGATCATTACCATAAATCATATTGGTTACCCCTCGATATAATAACTGCACTTCCATTTGATATCATTGCTTACTCCTTTGGTTTATATTTACCAAGTTCAGTAATCAATATCATTCGCTTGGCCAGAATAACGAGAATATCCAAATTAAGACCTGTGTGGTCAGTACTAGACTTCTTACCTAAATATGCAAAAATCGCCCTTTTTGTTATTTCAATATTTATAGCAATTCATTGGATAGCTTGTGGTTGGATGATAATTAATCCAAGAAGTGCTCCAGACAACCTCTCTTTTTATGTTGTTTCTCTTTACTGGGCCATAACAACTCTAACAACTGTAGGCTACGGGGACATAACACCAGTAACCAATTTTGGTCGACTATATACAATGGGTGTTATGATCATTGGTGTCGGTGTATACGGGATAATTATTGGTAATATTTCAAGGCTTATGATGCTTGCAGATAAGTATACTCAGGAAAGAAAAGAAAAGTTAAACGGACTTCAGCAATACATGCGCCATTACAATATTCCTTCTAGTCTTCAGCGCCAGGTTTTTTCTTTTTACAATCATCTTTTGACAAAAAATATAACCGAAGAAGACAGTAATGTTATTAATGACTTACCTCAAGCTCTCCAAAACGAATTGAATATTTATACAAAAATTAAATTAATTAAAAATGTTCATATATTTAAAAACTGCTCTACTCCTTGTTTAAAAATGATTGCACAAAGATTAGAACAAACCTTTCACTCTCCAAATGAGTATATAATTAGGAAGGGAGATCACGGCGATGAGATGTTTATTATAGGCCATGGTGAAGTTCAAGTTACATCAGGTGAAAAAATATTAGCTGAATTAAAGGTGGGTCAATTCTTTGGGGAAATAGCATTAATTGAGGACACAATAAGAAATGCCGACGTTCAAAGTAAAGCTTATTGTGATCTCTATACCTTTAAAAAGGAAGATTTTTTGGAGGTAACAACTAAATATCCACACTTAGCTGAAAAATTTCATGAAATCTATCAAAAGCGCTCTAATGATAAAACTGTATCCACTGGGGATAAAGAAGCAGCGTAAAGCCTCATTATTACCGAAACCGGAAGAATTACACTACCTACCAAAACTTATTTTTTTATCAGATAATAGATATATGAAACCTAATTGTATGAAGTGCAAACATTTCTTTATCACCTATGATCAGAACACTCCAAGGGCCTGTAGAACTTATCAAATAAAGTCACAGCAACTACCATCTGTAATTGTTAAGCAAGCAAATGGTGGAGCTGAATGTATGGGTTTTGAGCAAAGGGCCGAAAAGAAAAAAGAAAAGAATCTGAATGATTCAAAATATTGGTAATTCTTTGGCCATCTCCTTATATGTTTGACCAGATTGCTTAATTATAGCTCCACCTAAACAGATATCACCTGCATAAATTACAATTGACTGCCTAATAGCAACTGCCCTTTGTGGCTTCAAAAATCTAATATGCAGATCATCCCCTTTCTTTTCAATTAAACACTCTTGGTCGACTTGTCGGTAGCGAATTTTGGCCATACACTTTAGAGGCAAGGTAGGCTCTTCGCCAATCCAGGATATTTCTGTTGCCGTGAGTTCATCTGCATACAATGCTGGATTTTCTTCACCCTCCACAACATAGACTATATTATTATCAATATCTTTTTTAGCGACAAACCATGGTCCACCAGGTCCGCCCAACCCTAAGCCTTTTCGTTGGCCAATTGTATAGAAGCACATTCCATCATGTGTTCCCATTTCACGTTCATTATCGAGGTTTACAAACTTTCCTCTTTGCCCTTTTATATAGTTAGATAGAAATTCTTTAAAATTTCTTTCACCAATAAAGCAGATTCCCGTAGAGTCTTTCTTATCAAAAGTAACTAAATTAAACTTCTCCGCAATCTCTCTAACTTTTGGTTTTGGTAAATGTCCTATAGGAAACATCACATCCTTAAGAACATGTTCTTTGATTGCATACAGAAAGTAGGTTTGATCTTTGTTCCGATCAAGGCCTTTAACAAGTTTAGTATGCCCTCCTTCATTTAAACTTTGGCAGTAGTGTCCAGTCGCTAAGAAGTCGGCACCAAAACTTTTTGCTTTTTCAAAAAATACTTTGAATTTAATTTCTCTATTACAGAGAATGTCGGGGTTTGGTGTATGTCCCATTTTATATTCAGCAACAAAATCGTTGAATACATTATTTTTATATTCTTCACTAAAATTTACAGAATAATACGGAATATCTATTTCTTCACAGACTTTGATAACGTCATGAAAGTCTTCTTCAGCCGTACAAACCCCATCAGCATCAATTTCTTCCCAATTTTTCATAAACATACCAATAGTTTTATAACCAAGAAGTTTAACAAGAATTGCAGTTGCGGAAGAATCAACTCCACCACTCATACCAACAATCACAGTTTTAAGTGAGTTTTTAGCAATGGACTCAGCATCCACGTTAAATCCAAGTGTATTTAAATATTCTATTTTTTCGGTAAGTTCCATGGCGAGTTTATATAGTGATTTTAATAAGATATCAAGGAATATGTACTACTTCTGTAAGGATAATAGGGTAAAAAATAAGTTAAAACTTATATACTTATAAGCTTTATAGTAAGTTTTTTGGTTAATTTTTTCTATAAAGTCATTTTTTAATAAGTGGCCACGAGAATCAAAATCATTTTCAATATTATGGGTAAAAACTACAGAAGGAAATCCAGCCTTTTTATAATTATTCAAAAACGGAAAGTTACCATTATTATGTGTAGGAGTAAATTCCACCTTTATCCTATTTTTGTTTTTTGAAAAATTAAAACTCTTAAGTGGCCAATTTTTAGAATTATTTTCAATAAATGGCCAATACATTCTCATATTTCCATACCTCTTTTCAGAGTCGGATATTTTGGTATCAAAACCTAACATTCTCAAATCCATAATACCTTCAACATTTGTATTCTTTGATTTCAAATATTGATTAAGTTGAGAATGACCTTGGTCACCAATTGTTCCAGCATCTAAAAAGACAATCATCAAAGTTTTCTCAAGTTTTAAAGATGCCGCTACTTTTAGAATCTGTAGGGCAATAGTGACACCAGTAGAGTTATTATTTGCAGCTTGAAAACGCTTGTTAAATGAAATTTTTCCATTATCTATGGATAAAGAATCATAGTGAGTTGCAAGGACAATTGTATTTTGGCTTTTACCCTCTTTCTTCCAAATGATATTTTTAAGTTCAACATCTTTAAACTCATCAATGTTTTCAGTCAAAACTGTTTTTATATTCGATTTTGTCGAAAGCCTATTGCTCTTTAGGAATGCCTGTTCGAGATCAAACTTAAATTTATCCATTTCAAATTGACAACTCTCGCAAGGATTTTTACTGAGAGTATCTTTAATATATTCAATAGCTTTTTCATGTCCCGCTGAACCAGAAATTCTATTTGGCCTTGTTTTTTTCTCAAATTTTCTTAGATCACCAATAAGCTGTTTTTTGTAATACTTATTTATAATTTTTTTGAGTTTGAAGCTATGGATAATTGTTTTGTTTTTTGTTTTTGCTTTACCATTAGCTATAAGAGAAAAACTAAAACTTAAAAGTATTACTATAAATATATTTTTGATTTTCATCACCTTCGTTTTCTGAACTTCTAAAATCTTTAACTCTATCAATTAAAGTAAAGTCACCAATATTACCAACTGTTCCAAGACCTATAACTTTAGCATTTCGAGTGTTTCTATCAAAGATCACAAAGTATTCGCCAAAAATCAAAGGATAGATTTCATCACTACACTCAATCAAAGCAGTATTGTTATTTTTAAAGAATAAATTACACTTAATATAATCTTGAGAGTATTTGTTTTTCATATAACAAAGCATTGGTCTAGTTGTATCTAACCCACTCCCCAACTTAAGCTTAACAATTTGGAAACCTTTATGGGTTAGGTTTTCCTTTGAGCCAACACCAATTACGGCCTTCACAAAATCATAGCTTACAATCTCGAGATCTTTATCTGCTGTAACCACACCTTTAAAATTCAATTCTTTTTCTGTAATTGAGTGACCAAGAATTCCTTCGTGATCTCCATGATAGACATCTGTATCAACATTTTGAACTTGCCCTTCTTTTATCAAGGACTTTGGAACTTTGCTGAGGGCCAGATCAAAATAAGAATCCTTATCTTGATAACAAAAACCTTCAATTGAGGATTTTTCGGCAGTATTAAGATTAAATTTCTGTGCTATCTTTTCAACCTCTTCACTCTTTAGCTCTCCTAAAGGTAGAAGTAGGTGCTTTAAGAACTCTGAGTTCAGGCCGGCCAATAAAAAAGATTGATCTGAGTCAGCATCATTATTTGAGTGGATAAAGTATTCTTCGGAATTAAGGTTTTTATGCACTTTACAAAAATGTCCGGTAGCAATGTAATCTGCTTTAAGCTTAATCATTTTTTGAAAAAGTATCTTTATGCGCATATGGGTGCAATTAAAGCAGGAAGTATTTGCCTGTCCAGTAAGTTTATTTGAAATTAGTGGATCAATTACATCGGATTCATATTCAGATTTTGCATCTGTAGCATAGAAAGGAATCTTTAAAGAGTCACAAAAATCCTTAACCTTATCTAAGTCACTAATATGACACTTCGGAAAGGCTGAATTTTCAGAAAAACTATCGTTCGAATTAGTTACAATACTTACTCCTATGACATTCATTCCTTGTTTCTTTAGTAAAAGGGCTGCTACGCAGGACGCCACGCGCCCCGTAAGCCCTACAATAACCTTCTTACCCGTGTAATCTACTCCAATTTGTGCCATATAAACTCCTAGGTAAATTATATCCTAAATTAAATTATTAAAAAAGTTGGTAAAATTAGCGATAAGGTAATTATGAATAATATAAAAAAATTAAATTATCACAGTATTTACATTTTCGATGAAAGTCGAAATGGTAAGCCCTCAAACTCCTTAAAGGAGTTTATCTACTATTTGAAATTTAAAGGCCAGAGCGGTGTCATTGATTTCACCTATTCCTGTGACAAGGACTCACTCCATCAAGGTCTTACAATTAAAGAAAATTTCATCCTTGATGCTATTCCAACAAGTCTAATAAAAGATAGTGAAAATAATCTAAATGAGTTCCTAAGTAAAATTAAGAACCCCTACCTAGCAGAATTGATAGAAACCTTAGGTCCTCTTAATCAAAAGATTGAATCCCTTAATAAGGCAACGTTAAAACTAACTTCCATTATTAAGGCGCTTCTCTCCCAAAGTGAATATGTATTTCTCGTCAAACCTGAAGCTGACCAAGATTTCAAGGCCATTAGGACATTAAAAAAGTGTATTGAGTTTGAAGTGGATAATAATTTAAGAAAGTTCCTTATAAAACCAAGAAATAAAGATTCTTGGATGGACATCTCCACTCACATTATTACAAAATGTGAGAACTCACATGGATATAATGACACACCAAACCCACTTAAAAAATTAGCTAGTGCTAAAGAGTTTAAACCGACTTATGACTTTAAACTTGTGAAGAAGGCCAGCTAATTAAACCTAATTTAAGTTGTAGGAAATAGCGCAATTAATTTTGAAAGCTTTTGAAGTGAATTTATTCATGGGCTTTATTCTTATCTGAAGTGAAAGCTTATTTAGCTTAACATCGAGATTATTTCTTCTTACAATAAACTCTTCAAATTTTAGATTTTTTATATATGGTAGAATCGATATTTTGGTATTAATAAATTTTTCATTTTTCAGCTGATAAAAAGATGTGACTTGAATAACTTCCTTATTTGAAAAGCCGATAAGCGGTGCGAGATCCTTCAAGAATCCCTTTTTATTCTCCTTCAAAAAGGTCTGAAGGTAGTTAGATATTTGCTCATTAACTTTATGATAGTAATCCAGTAAAGGAACTCTTAGATCCTCTGAGAGCTGTCCAGGTAATACTTCTTCCCCTACCGCTTCCCAGTTCTTAAAACCTTCTGTATATGGTATTTCTTGCATATGATGCATCTTTATTGCAAGGGCCTCATATTCATAGTCACAAAAACGATTAAAGTCTTGTTGAATTTTTTCAGTATCAAAACTTGTAAAATATTTAACAAAAAAGGTGCGAACACCGCCACTCTTGGTATTAACATAGGAGTGGTTCTTCGAAATTTTAATGGAAATGGGAATTGTTTGACCTGCATCTCTAATGATAATATCAGCTTCATCAAATCGTTTGTCATTTGATGCACCTGCAACTTTACCTATTAAAAGGATTTCCTCTACCTTTTTTAAATTCAAACTACTTTTAACCTCAAGGGCCGTCTTACTCGCTAACTCTGGAAGTTCAGTTAAAAGATAAGGAAAATAATTTCGAAGAAAACTTTCTTGCTGTTCAAGTATTGTGCTCATGCTTGGCGTAAGCTTATTTAAAAACTCTCCTTCAAGACCAGTAATCCTTGCCAGTGAATGACAAAATAAAAACTCAAATAAGTTGCCTTTGTATTCATTAAGTAGAGCGTCTAATCGATTTGCATCAACCACGACTACTTACTCCAGTATGCCTCATCAAGGCCATCTTCTTTTTGCGGTAATCCCTTAAATAGTCTTGGCGAATTTTGAATCAAAACTTCAAAGCTAACTCTGTTTGCATACTTACTAATTTGAGAAATTGAAGAATAGGTTAGATATGTTTCTTCATGCTTTGGAGATTTTGGTACGTTGGATTTATGGTGGGTATTTGCGGACATATCATGCAGTAATGCAGATAAAGCGGCATCCCCTGCACCATTTGTATTCTTAATGGACATTGGACCTCCATTAAACGGACTAATATGCGTAAAAATCTTAATTGGATTCTTACAATCACGTTTACGCATACTTCTTGAATATTCAAATTCGTTATAATTAACAATTGTTTTTGTTACTAATGGCTCTTTAGTACTTCTTTTACAGGCATCATCGGTGAAACCTGCGAGATAGAGACCTTTCTTTCCAACAGTTACTAAAGCAAGATCTACAAAGTCAAGAGCGGCATCACAGGCCAACAATGCATCCCCCTCACCAGTTAGAGATAAAGCTTCTTCTTGGTTCATAGCTAGAACAGATACATACTTCTCAGAGAACTTTCTAAAAAATTCAACTTTACTATCAACTAAAGTACTTGTTCCAAGAGACATAACGACAGGAACATTATGTTCTTTTGCAATTTCACAGGCTTTAATAGTTGCCGCATAAATAGGATCTTCTTCTGTTCTTAAAGTATAAGCTGAGATAAGTAAAGCAGAAGAGCCTTTGATAATATGTTCAGGAACGTACTCTTCAGAAAAATCATTCATGCACCCCTTACTAATAGCGAAGGTTCTTTCTAAGTCTGGAGTTATAAAGCAAAGTGCACGGCCCATAGGCTTTATTGCTGGTTGTAGGTGAGACATATCCACTAACCCACTTGTCTTACTTAGATATTTAAATGCGTAGTCGCCAACTTCAATCTGTTTCTTAATGGAACCAAGTGCATAACACTGACTTTCTGAAAGCACTGCAAAGTTGTGTAAAGTATTTCCAACAGCACCACCAGGAAATTCTCCTTGAATTAAATCCTTATCACGGCATTCAGTATAAATTTCCTCACAAAGATCATCGTCAATAATAAAAGACTGCCCTTTATGAAAGTTATGTTTTTCTAAAAATTCATCAGTTATGACAATTTCGATATCTACTAATAATTGATCGATCCCTGTAATATAAACATTTGAATTTTTTTGCATAGGAACGTTTAGAGACGTTCTGCCTTTTTCTTTAACTGGGAAATAATGCTTAGTATGCCTACGGCCTGGAAACTTCATAAAACCTCACTTTTACAAAATCTAGCACTAACGTGCCAATTTTTGGACAAACTTAACTTGTATGTGGTATTTTTTACACGGAGTTTTAGCAATGATCAACATAGAAAAACAATCTGCAATTTTTAATTTATACCCGGCGAAAGCAGCTTTTAAAGGGATTCTTTCAATCCCGCACTCAGGCGAGGAGTTGCCTGATGAGTTTAAGCAATATCTTTCAAGTAACATGAAAGACTTAATGCAGGACGTTGATTTCCGAGTTCATGAACTCGTAGATATAGAGAAGTTGCAAGAAAACGGAATTACAGTTTTAAAATCAAATATAATCAGAACAGCTATAGATCTCAATCGTAAAAAAGAAATTTGCTTATTTAGCTGGAAAAAGAATTCAAAGGCAGTTCAGATAGTAAATTCAGGGCCACCAATTGAATTAGGTGAACAACTTATTGAGAAATACTATTCTCCATATTACGAGGTTTTAAAAACACTAATTTTAGATTTACAATCAAAAATGAAAATACCAAGTCTTGTGGACCTACACTCCATGCCATCAAGAGCTGAAGAGTATCATCTAAAAATTAACCCAACTCAAGATTTAGTGCGACCTGATTTTTGCATTAGTGATATCTCCGGTCAGAGTTGTGAAAAAGAGTATATAGACTTTATCTCAAATTCACTTAATATACCTTACTCAAATGTAACCCAAAATAATCCTTACTTCGGTGGAAATATAACTCGATTTCTACATTCGACATATGAACCTTTGAATAATATTCAAATTGAAATTTCAAGAGAAATTTATATGGATGAAAGAAATCAAAGTTTAGTAACAGAAAAGGTTACACGACTTAAAGGAGAGCTAACTAACTCCTTAATAGAATTTTTTAACCACTTTTACGACAAACATAAGTCTTAATCAATCCTAAGGACTTTAGCCTTTTTCTGAGTTTTAATTTGAGATTTTTCAATAAGATCATTAAACTCTTGATCGAGATCTCTTTTTTGAATTGGCTCAGGAGTAATGCTAGCTTTAATATTTTTATTTTCGTCATCTGCCTCATGAAGAATATTTTTTTGAAGTTGTAACTCCTCTTCCATGTTAAGTCCTTTGACCCGACGTTTAGAAAAGAATTCATTATATCTATCAAAATAGTATTTATAAAGAGACTTTAATTGATTCTCATTTCTCTGTCCCCTTTCAAGAAAAAAGATACTTTGCTCAATGAGTTCTTTCTTAGAATCATTATGACTCCAAGCTGATAATAAATAGAGCATTCCTGTATGATCTACTTGATCGGCATAGGTTAGACTCTTAAACTCCCTGAAGATAATATCAGAAAGACTAGGTGTTGATTCAATATAGTCCATATCTTGAATAAATTTATAACGTATTAGTTTTGCATCTTTATTTCCCTTTCGACTGACAATGACAAAAGAATAAAGACTATCACCTCTCTTATTAATAATTAGCTCGGCTTTGTAATCTTTGTTTGGATATTCAATATCAATAACAACTTTATCAAGGCCATTTAAAAAACCAAATTTCTTAGTATTACTTTTCAAAATTTTGGAACGGAACTGTAGTAGATATAAGTGATAGGCCATCTGTTCAGGGTCGATCTTCCATTCTGAAATATCTCTTGTGAAAACATCTTTCCATACTTCATCATTACTCTTATTGATTATTTCTTTTCTAACTAGTGGTAGTTCAAACACCTCTTGATTTCCAATATAATTAGGAAACTTTCCATTTGGAAGAAAGAAAATTTCAGAAATTTTTTCATTTCCTGAATTAAGGATAGATATACCAAATTTAGTTCTTCTCGTTTTTTTATTGTATTGCAAGTTTGGAACAACAAAATAAAAAGGGTTTTTAACTGGTAATGGTATATGAAGATCTCCGTAGTGAAATTTTTGCCAAAAGTTATTATTTGGTAAATTTAATCTTTGAAACGGTATATTCAAGTCTGGTTTTAAAAAATTCTTTGAGTACACATCTAGTGAAAACCACCTCGACTTGTAGTTTTTATTTACAACCTGATTATATAAATAATAAGGAGTAATAAAACTAAGTGTAAGACCCGTAAATATAAGTCCGCCAATGAAAAGGAATAGCAAAATAAGTGTGCGCATGTAATTCCTATCGTAATATTAGCCATTTATCTTAATAAAATAACGAATATTAAAGTTTTTTTTCAAATATCCGATATAGAATGAGTAATATAATAAGGTATTGATATGAAAAAACTTAATTTACTATTTTTAATTCTTTTACTTCAGGCCTGTGATACTCCTCAAAGAACGAGGGACTTATACGGCAACCCAGTTGATAATCTAACTGATGATACAAAGGTATCTGATGTTGATGATTCATCTCAAGGCAGTGGCGATGATTCCCAAGACGATGGTAGTAATGATGATGGTGGTGTTGTTGACACCCCGACTACCACAACTGGGTTTGAAAATTGTAATTTAAGTTTACAGTTTTTTGGCAATACTATTGGTTACTTTGGGATGTGTAAAAATACTGAATATGAAACAAAGTTTAAAGTAAAGATGGCGCTCTCAGATATATCAATTGGAACATGTTTTGTTCCAATTCATATTCAAACTGGTGGATCATCTTATAAACTAGGAATTGCAGAATGTGTTCATAATGAAGCTAATAAAGAGTATGAAATGACTCTAACAAAAGATAGGGCCGAGGAAGTAAATGGGGTAATGGTTATTAAATCAAACGCCCTTAATGCTTATATGCAATGTATGAGTGCCAAAGTAGATTTCATTAATGCATATGCACCAAATTGTGCTTACGATGCTAGTTGTCTTCAAGCTGCAGATAGCTATGCTGCGAACGTTTGTTCACAATTTGTTTCGACCTACAAAAACTATTACAAACAAGTTCCCCTTTAGTTTTTAAGCATCTCATTTAATTTTCTACCGACTGCGTATTTTGGATACAATGACTCATCAATAGATGGAAATCCCAAGATTGGTAATACGGCCATCTCTTTAGCTTCAGGAATCTTGTGTGGGAAAGTAATTACAATATAAAAAAATGGAACCTCCCCCTCCTTAAACGACTTAATAAAAGTGTGCAGCATATCCCCTTCTAAATCTTCATTTTCATAAATCTCATCAGGTTCTTCAATTGTTAAATCTAAATACTTATCATATTTAAGAAATTGCTCAATCTGTATATCTGCAGCGTTACGATTTTCCATCATTTCAGCAAGAATTGATGACTTTTTCCCTTCTAAAGATTCAATAATATCATTTGCAATTTCGATTTGCTCAGAGTGAAAATCTCCCACATCATCCTCTATAGGCAATGTAGAAGAAAATTCTGTATCCCTTCTATACTTCTCAACTAAATTCTTATGGATTGTTGCTGTTCTGTAATAAACAAATGATGGCTCACCTTCGACATACGAACAGATAATGATAAAATATAGCTTATTTCCATTATAGTTTATGTCTAGAATATGAGTATAAAAGGTTTGTTCTAATTCGTTTTTTAAATACCAAGTTTGAGTTGGAGCCTTAAGGACTAAATCAAGATAATGCTTATTACCTAAAATATCGCTATAAGTGTCTTCAGTTACCAAACCTAACTCTTCTCGAAAGCTTGCTTCTTCTTTCTCAATATCCAACATAAACGGTCGGTAAAACTCCATAATACAGCTCTCACTGCAAAATCCTCGATCTGAATGTTCCTCAACAAAATGGATTTCGCCTACTGTTTTAATTGGTATTCTACAATTTTCACAAAAATAAAGATCTTTAATCATTAATAATCTCCTAAAAAAAATTATAACACCTTTTTTTAGTACTTTGCAGAGTTTAAGGAAAAATTAACCTTATCGTATTAAACCCAAGGAAAAGGTAAAATGAGTGTAACAAAAAAGTTCTAGGAAGGAATAATGCAAACAAATCATACCCCCAAAATTGATTACAAAAACTATTTAAGATTAGCAGAAACAGGTCATTACCCACTTTTCTTCAATGAATGGGTACAAGAGTCCTTCACACAAACCCAACAACTGAACTTTAGAAAAGCCTCTCATAACGTTAAACATGTATTTAACCAACTTGCGAGACACAAAACTATTGAAAAGAAAAAAACAGCACTCATTGGTATGGATAAACTAACAAGAGAGGAATTTATAAGATCTTTCTTTAAGATCGTTGAACATGAACTTTTAAAGGATAATATAAACTTACAATAAATGAAAAAAACACTATTAATTCTTATTTTTCTTGTACCTTTTGCTCATGCTGAATACAGAGTCTTTCAATATATTGTCAAAAATAAAATTACTTCTGCTAAGGATCAACCCAACTCTCATATGGTAATTTCAACCCTAAATCCAGTTAGCTATATTGCTTATCATGGTGGAAGTTCACTTATCAATATTGATTTAATGAGAACATGGATCTGTCCAGGACATACAGGTCAAAAATTAAAAATATGCCAAAGCCCCTACGCTAACGCAATAGTGGAGACAGCTCAATGAACGTAAATAATCAGTTTGATAAAAGAGATAGGGCCTTAAAGCATACTCAAGAGATGAAAAATCTTCAAAATCAACACGTTACCGAAATTGATAAGATTAAAACAAATCACCAGAAATTAAAAAATCAAATAAAAGTTAATAATACCCTTGAAAAAAATTCCATTCACAACCACAACCAAATTGAAAAGGCCAAACAGGCAGCTATAAACGAAAAAACATTTGAAAAAATGCAAACTGCACTCGACCAAGTAAAAGCTCGGACACAAAGTGAAAAAGACCGTATCGAAAAAGAACATAAAGGGCAGCTCGAAGGTATGAAAGTTAACTTCGACAGTCTAGCTAATGCTAAAAAAATGAAGAATGAACATCTCTTACAAGATATGGATCATCAAGCCTCACTCCACATAAACAAACTTCAAAGAAGAATCGTTGCAAAAGAAAATGAGCTAAAACAAACTTCAAATGAGGAGCTAGCGAGTCTTCGAACAACGGCCACATCCAAGAAAGCAGTAAACAAGCAAATCTATGCAATGAAGCACAATGCTGAGTCAGATAAGTTTCATAATGCGTTAATTAATCAAAGAAATACAAACAACAAACAACTTGTTCGTGAAGAAAGAAAGCATCAGGGAAAGATAACGACGAGAGAAAATATTTATAATGATCAAGTTCAAAAATTATCTAAAGACCATAGTACGAAACAAATTGGCATGCAAAAAAGCCACGAAGAAGTTTATACAAAAAGATACGAAAAACAAGAAGGTCAACTACAAAAGCTAATGGGCAAAAAAGAAAAGATCATAAATCATCTTCGAAAAATGCTTAAAACGGAAGCTAAAAAAGAAATGGAACTGGATAAAGATCCATTCTATCACTACACAGATCTCAAACCTAACTTAATGATTAATGACAAAAAAGATGGCTACATCTTAAAAATTGATATACCTAAGCACGAAGCCAAAAACATAAGCCTTACAGGAAGTGAGAGACAATTAAAAATTTCAATGGATCGGAATTTTGATTTCACCAATAAATCTGATAATGGAAAAACAAGTACTGTTAAGAAAGTTGAAACTTACGTATCGAAAATTCCAACTGAATATATCATTGATTCAAAAACCATTGAAGAATCTTATGAAGATGGAGTCTTAACTTATAAAATTGGCTTTGCCTAAAACTTTATATCAAAAGAATCATATTCATACTCAGTGATTTCCTGAATAATTTCTTCAATTTCCCTTACCATACTTCTAGAACTTCCATTTGAAGCGAAACGCCTGACATCTTTTAGGGCTTCAATGTCACCCTGTGCAATAATTTCCACAGCACCATTAGGCATATTGTAAACGAAACCCTTAACAAGAGTTTGTTGGCTTTCAATTTGTTCAATTATACTGTACCTATAACCGACACCTTGAACTCTTCCATGAACAATTAGCTTCATTTGCAACATTTTGAACTTTCTCCTAAAAACTTATATCCAAAAAATTTAATATTGGTTAAAATCTTAACATGAATAGACCTTATCTAGTAAACTTTTCTGCCATTATAAGCCAAAAGCGCCTGTCCATTAGAGCGAGTATTACGAACTCTTTAACTCCAGTAAGTGGTGAAGCTAGCTCGAGCCCCATTCAAAGCATTAGTCTTTTCAGTAAAGAAGTTTTCAGAATAAAACTGGTTGGTTTTAGTGATGAAAATTATTTAACATTTGAAAGAGAATATGACTCTGACAATTACGGACGATTTGAAATAAAAATTCCCGCATATTTTAATGATTTCAAAATTACTAAACTTACAATATTTGAGACATCACAAATAACTGGCCTCGATCTTCACCTTGGTAGCTTTCTTCCCCTGGAGATTAATGAGCCTAGAAATATTATTATTTCAGACTTTGACAAAACATTAGTCGATACTAAGTACCATACAGCAAAAGAAATGTATTTTTCACTCAATAGACCTTTGAGTTTTTTTCCAAACGTAAATACGAGCATAGAAATGTTGAAGTCTAGTATCGATAATGGATACCAACCATTCATTCTTTCTGCGTCACCTCACTTCTACGAAAATGCTATTAGAAATTGGCTTTATCAAAACAATGTTTTCGCCAGTAATATCCTTTTAAAAGACTATAGAGATTTTGTTTCTATTTTCGATGGCGCGCTCACAACCAAAGATTTAAAAAAACAAGGTTTCTACAAACTTAACCAGCTGATTGATATTATTCTTATGACTGGAATTCCTAATAAACTTATTCTTATGGGCGACGGGTTTGAGTCTGATCCTTTTATATATCTAACTCTTCAAAGATTATGCAGACCACATAGTGATCCTTGGAAAATTTGGAAATCAATAAAAAATCACAGTATTTTTAATCTCACCAGTAAACAAGATTCATATTTCATTACAAAGTTTTATCAATTAAGTGAAATGGCCAAAAAAGAGCCACCATGTGAGTTCAAAATATACATAAGATCTACAAATGAGAATATTGAAAACTTAAAAGATTTTCAATTTAAAAACGACGAATTGACCGAGTTAAACACTTTAGTAGAGTATTACCTTAATCAAGAGAGTAAGTAAGTTGGCGCAAACAAGACAAAGTAGCCGATGCTAAAATAAAACCCATATCGGTGAAACTTACCACTACCAAGCTTCATGGCCTTCGTTATAGGAAGCTTTTTAAAGTCAAAACTAATAACTTCTAGGTAGATTCTAAAGACAGATAAGCAAAGACAACAAACTATTAATAAATCATTGTTTAAAAATGATTGTTTCATATATTTTCCTCCACTATAATATATAGACATGAAACTAAATCCAAATCACATACACTTATTCGGCGATCCAGAAGAAAACTTTTACATTCTTGGTAAAAGGGATAAAGATTCCTACATTGAAATGTACGATCAGATCTCAATGTTATGTACTCGAAACTCCAAAATGAGCAAGGTACTCAAATTAACGACTGAGCTATCCGGTCAGATTAAGAAAAAAAAATATAATAGCCGGAATCTTAGAGAGCTCCAGGCTTATGCTGAAGGTCTCGAGAAACCTATTAATGACGTCCTCTATGCCTTATTATTACCAGAAATTGTAGCTTCATTTAATAAATGGGTCCCCAACTTACTTGGAGTCATTCCAGGTTGTTCTTCTTTATTTATGAAGGATCCGAAAAACGGAGATATAATTCACTCACGGGTTCTTGATTATGCATTATCAGGACCATTTGAGAAGTATGAACGAAGTGTTCTCTATGACTTCAAAGATCGCTATAAAAGCTTTTCATTATCAAGCTCAGGAATGCCTCTCCCATCAATGACCGTTATGAACGAGAAAGGCTTAACCCTTGCCCTCCACTACAAGCATGGCCAATATTTTAACTTAGATGGTGAGTCCATTTTTTTTCTAACATCAGAAATAATGAACCAATGTTCTAATATTCGTGAAGCAATAAAGTATATAAAAACAAAACAAAGTATAAGTTACTGGGGACTTTATTTAAGTGATAGTAACGGGGAAGTGGCCTCTATTGATATCCGAGGACCTGAAATTTATCAAGAAAAATTTGATTTGAAAGATCATGATTATCTATACTTTAGTAATAGACCTTTACTTAGACAACCTGATCAAGAATCTATACAGCCCTTCGGAAACCTTGATTTATGCCAGATGAAAAGAAATTCTATCGAACATAGATTAAAAAGCTTTGATCCAACAAATTCTAAAAATTTAACAATGGACTGTCTTAAAATTCTTGGAAAGCCAAATATCAAAAAAGCTAAATCCGGTGAAAAATGGAACGCCTCCACGATCACTCCTAGCAGTATCCAACTCATCAGTTTTAATAGTGCTCAAAAATCAGCAATAATGATTCCAGGTGAAGGACCAAAGTTTTTTCTCAATCAATATGTTAACTACTCCGATATATTTTCCAGTTTTAAAATAAATACCACGACCAAAAAGAGTTCTGAAAATAAGTATATTGCTGGATTTAACTCACTTGCAAAATACCAGTCGAGTATCGACAAAGGAGAAATCACAAATGCTTATCACCAAATTCAAATGGCGATTGAACATTTCATAGGTTTCCCAGAATTCTTTGTTGCCAAATTTTATTTTGCAATCACTCAGTATATCTATGAATCAGACACTAGAGATCTCACCTATCTTTATCACGACTTTGAAAACCTTAATGGTAAGCTTCCGCCTTATCTCGAAGACCATAGAAAACTATTTATACTAAGGCTTGGAAAAATCATAGGTCATAAGATTAATAACAAGCACGAAAAAATCAAAAATCCAGATTTAAAAAAGATTTACCTTGATGAGCTCAAACTCAATGCCATTTCGATAAAAGGTTTAAAGTATTTGATATTTCCTAGAGTAGAAATTTTTGATGTTATTTACGCGTATTAATATTCATAAGTAAGAGCACCAATCACCTTCACACCATTCACGATAGGATTAAACTCTTCGGGGTATAGATTATTTTCTGGTAAGGCCATATTTACAAATTTAAGCAATTGATAATTACCTCCCACATGAAGTGATAATTTATCAGAAAGTGAAAAGCGCATTTCTGCTCCAATTTCTCCTCCGAAGGCTTGACCATTAATTTTGAAGTCATTACCTTCTTTATATTCAACAATAGGTGAAAGAATTCCTCCTGCATAAAAATTCAAATTAAAATCAGGATATTTAATTCCACTAAAATTATAACTGACTCCTACAGATGAAACTGAAATTTGAGAGTCTCCTTTTTTTGCACTAGCATGACCGACACTTACTCTAAAACCTTTCTCCGTTTTTAAGTTTGTATAATAACCTCTTAAACCAAAATCAAAAAAGAAAAGGTCATTCCCAATGGAGTCTTCAAACTCGTTATTTAGTAAAAAACCATAGTATGTACCGCCGTAAATGCCAATCCTACCAACGCCGGTTTTCTCTGACATTTTATCTCTAATTCTTTGAGAAACACTTTTAAGCGTTTTAATATCAGCACCTGTTTTAATATCTTTAACCTGTATATAGGCTATCTTATTACTTACAATTATTGGTAATAACCGAGCTTTATTTTTAGGGACCTCGCCTACTCGAATTTCCTTACCTTTTTTTATATAGCCAATTACTGAGGTCATCTCCACATCAGAAAAGATTTTGGCTTTTTCAACTATAACCGTTCCCCACTTTGCTGCTTTGGCATTACAGGCAGTCGCGACAATAATTAGACAAGTTAATGTGGCATTTTTTAAAAAATTACGTAAGTTTGATTTCCTCATTACCTCTATTGTAGCTAA
The DNA here is from genome assembly GCA_047634375.1 of Bacteriovoracaceae bacterium. Classification (GTDB taxonomy): domain Bacteria; phylum Bdellovibrionota; class Bacteriovoracia; order Bacteriovoracales; family Bacteriovoracaceae. Next base: position 40,797 of record JBLIAG010000008.1, on the reverse strand, counting down.
AATTATCAAAAAAAATACCTTAAAAATCAGTAAGTTAAGACTTAACACAAGCTAAGTCACTGATAAGACGTAACTAACGCAGTGTTATAATTATAAAATTCATTAAACAAAGAAAATAGAAAACCGATAATCATACTAGGATGAACACATTAGGGAATTATGTATGAAAATATTATTAAAGAATTATTTAGTATTATTGGCGGTAAGCTGCTCCTTCATTAGCTGTACAGATGAGTTATCTGAAGAAGTTAAAAATGGTGAAAACCTATCAGAGGAACAACAGGAAATAGCGAAATATGAAAATAAATCAATCAGGCTAGTAAGTAGGTCGAATGAGGACCTTTCCCACTTCTTACATAAAGCTGGCTCAATTGACGAGGCTTGTGAAATAGATGCACCCGCCCTTGGTTTTGATTCTAAAAACTATGATAAAACAAGTACTGCCTTTACAACAGACTGCGTTTTAGATGTGCAAGAGTTTGACTTATATTTTAATGGTGCCGAAGTTGAAATTAACGTCGATCAGTTCCTATGTGAGTATGTTGAATATAAACCTTATCGAATTTTCCAATACCAACCTGGTGAAACAACAAGACAGCAAGTAAAAGTAAATTGTGATGACGTCTGTGGACTTGCACTCCCAACCATTTGTAATAAGAATTACAGACATATGGATATAAGTGCTATAAACGTTCTAAATAGCTCACTCTCACCATTAGCAGAAAATATATTTGCACTTGACCCAACAGCATTAGGTTTTTCAACACTTTTTAAAGAACAAGTTCTAGATAGTGAACCTCTAGAATGTAAATTTGATTATTCAAAAAGAGAGCCAATTGCAGGACCAAACTGTGATGAAGGCAGTTTAACGACATACAAAGTTAAGATAAACTCAAGAGAAGTAGATGCCTCATCATGTTCCGATCCTATCTTTACAACTTCAGCAGCTTGTATCGGAGGTGGGGAAAGCTGGACTGTAGCAACAGAATTTTCATGTTCAGACTATACCGATTCAAGTACTCAGCCAACTATAAGTTTACTAGATGGTGAAGAAGAAGAATTTAAATGTGGAGGAAAGGCCGGAAACTGTTTAGCAACGCCTTCTTCCATTGAATTACCTTACGACAAGACAAGTTTCATCTTACCAAACACAGATATAGGCGCATTTACACATGTAGTAAAAATGGATGCTCCTTTTGAAGAAGACTTATTCTCAAATATAGGAATTGCAAATTACTCTAGAATTTGTAGTAGTACTACTAACACAAAAACTGATTCACAATTTGACACGACTTTAAACAATTTAATTGGTCACGAAGTTGAGGACATGCCATTAAGGACTGCTTATCAGGCACATGCGATTGATGAAGATGGTAATGGTTTTCCGGATTTCACAATTTTTGCAGATCATCCTTTAAAAGGGAGAGGTTACTACTCGGCACCTACAAAAAATGTTCAACCCTACTACGCTTTCAATTGTTTGGATCAAGCAAGAGATGTAAAGGCACAAATTCGCTTATTCATTCGAGAATGGGATAGAACTTTTACAACTGATAATAGTTATGTGGCAAGAATTAGTGATATTAATCAATCAACACCATTAATGGACGCCACTGGCGATCAAGCTGCAGGCGAAGAATGGAATGACATCCTAGACTTAGATGACCTTCTAAAAACTGCTTTTACAGATAACCAATGCCAAGGGCTTGATTATGGTGTTTGTTATGAACCAATGCCTCTTCTAATAAATGAAGCTGCTTGTACTGGTGGTGGTGGCCAATGGTATTTCGAAACATGTGGATTATATCAAACTGCTTATACTGATCAAAAAACTTGTGAGTTTAATGGTGCAGAATGGCGTGTTGGTGGTCACTGTTCAGATACAACTTACTTGGGTGAGGCAGACTGTTTAGATAATAATGAAACTTGGTTTCCAAGTTACCAATTGTTCCCTGGAGAATACTTATAAAATAATCAATCTTTTACATATAAAAAAGGCCGCTCTTTAAAAGCGGCCCTTTTTTTGTATAAATTTCTTCTAAATAAAATTATTCTTCCATAAAATCTTGCATCTTATAATTCTTAGCAATCACAACAAAAATAATTCCAAATACTGACATAAGTATAGCAAAGAAAGTAAAAAAGTTCCCACCGGTCATATTAAGTGACTCTGCCATGAGCGAGAAGATCGCTGTGATAAAGTTACCAAAGAAAACAGTTAGTAACCAAAGTGACATAATGAATGACTTCATACTCCTAGGTGCCTGTGTATAAGCGAATTGAAGTCCTGTAATTGAAATCATAACCTCTGCCATAGTAATAATAAGGAATGGAATAAACTGCCAAAGAACTGATATTTGTTCACCACCGTCTAAAATGTATTGATAAATTGCTACAAAAACAAATGAAGCTGCTGCAACGAACATTCCCGCACCCATTCTTTTTAATGGAGTCATCTCTGTCTTAAATATTTTTTCACAAAGCGGATAAATTCCAAAAGTAAAAATTGGAATTAAAACCATCACCATAATTGGATTTAATGCTGGTATTTGAGATGGTAATAGTGTTGTCTTCCAACCAAGAATATCAATATCCAGATTCATTTCCTTAGCTTGTAATACCCATGATGATCCATGTTGATCAAAAAGGGCCCAAAAGACTGTGATGGCGATAAAAATTTTCCCTACACCAAATGCAGCTTTAACATCCGAAACGGCATTCTGTGGATGATCTTTAAGTGCTCCTTCTAAAAAGCCTTTTCCATTTCCAATATTCTTAATAGCAGAAATAATAACTAGACCAGGTCCATGTGGATTTTTACCTGTTGGTGGAACATGAACATAATGATTACGACCTAACCAGAAAACAAAAGTGGCCATGGCCATAAGAATACCTGGTACACCAAATGCTACTCCAGGTCCGTATGCTTTTAAAGTCCAAGGAGTTATTAATGTTGAAAAGAATGAACCGAAGTTAATCATCCAATAAAAAAGATCAAATACTTTTTGTAATGCCACTTTTTGACTAGGTTTAAATTGATCTCCAACGTGTGCAGAAACACATGGTTTAATCCCACCTGAGCCTAGAGCGATTAAACCAAGACCAGTATAGAATCCAAGTTGGCTATGCTCAAAGAGTGCCAAGAATAAATGTCCAATACAGTAAACAATTGAAAGAGTTAAGATCGTCTTATATTTTCCCCAATACCTATCACTTATGTATGCTCCTAAAAGTGGAAAACCATAACAGGCCATAGCAAAAAAATGGTAATCTGCAGTCGCTTGAAACTTATCCATTCCAAGGTAACTAACAAGGAAGATAACAAGAATTGATCTCATCCCGTAATAAGAATATCTTTCACAGGCTTCATTCCAAACAATATATGAAATTTGCCTTGGAAATTTATCCGCTTTTGTCCCTGCAGTACTATTAGTACTAGCTTGTGGTGTTGACATAACTCTCCCTTGTGTCTTAATTTTATTTTTTGTTTAATCGTCTTTTACTGTAAATGATTTTGGCTTGCTGAAACCGCCCTCTCGCTCAGGACGATTTTTACTGTTTTCTCTTCTTTCTTCAATAATTGTATCAGCTTGTTCTCTCGTTCTTCTTCTTGTTACTATTGGTTTCTTTTTTTCAATTTCAATATGTGCAGATACATCCACAGTGATATCGCCGTTAATAGTTGTTTGGCATGAAAGTCTTTCTTGAGTAATATGAAAAACATTACCGATGATTTGTTTTTCCTCAAATGTAATTTCACTTAAAGATTCAAATCCACTTTTAACAACAACAACACATTGACCACAAGATGCACAACCTCCACATGGAGATTTGATTTGATTTCCTTGGCTGATAAGGGCTTCTCTTAAGTTTGAGCCACTTTCTACTTCTATAACTTCTGTACCTGGAAGAACTGTAATTTTATGCATTGCAAAACACCTTTGATATTTTAAAAACGACTAAATTATCCTATTTAACTGTTTCTCTATACCCTCTAAAACTTTACCTTTCAAAGGTTTAAGTAAAAAAGATAGGTCTATTTTTACCGTACAAGCATCTGGTTCAAAACCTAAGTCTAATTTAAATCCCTTGCCTTTTGCACTTATAAGATCCTCGCTGTAGTCCAATGTTGCTTTCACTTGGAATTTGGCTAATAATTCCGGAGTGATAGCAAGTTTAACTGCTTCGTATGCCTCTTCTTTATTTGTATTTTTATCGTAATTAATTCTTAAATCCATATAAACCTCATATTTTCTTTAGCTTATTTTGTTCCTGTAGAACCAAACCCACCAGTGCCTCTTACTGTGTCACTAAGACTGTCTGTTATTACAAAGTTGGCTTGAGTAATAGGAGCTACAACAATTTGAGCGATTCTATCACCATGATTAATGATTTCGTCGTTCTCACCAAAGTTACCCAGAATAACCTTAACTTCACCTCTATAGTCGGCGTCTATTGTACCGGGTGAATTAACAACTAATAAATGTGTTTTTAAAGATAGCCCAGATCTAGGCCTTACTTGTACTTCAAAACCTGGCTCTATTTCAAATGCCAAACCTGTAGGCACCAACACTCTTTGTCCTGGTTTAATAATTAATTGATCCTGATTCTCCAGACAGGCCCTTATATCTGCGCCAGCTGCATCTTTAGTTTCATAAGCAGGCAAGGCTAAGCTTGCATCAAAATGTTCTAATTTTTTTAGTTTAACTGTACTCATGGTTATACCTCTTTTTTCAAAATCTTATATTTTGTATATGGTGAATCTATATAAATCTTTTTTATAAGTTTTTTAATACTTTCATTTCGAACAGCTTTAACCTTAAGGCTAATATCTTTTATATCAACATGGTGCTGTTGATAGACTTCATTTTCAGAAATAAATTCAGCTCTTTCATCAATGCTATCAAAAGCAATTTCCCAAGAATCTAATATTCTAGTTTTAATCTGTTCTATCTCACTTTCAATTGCTCCATGATCAAGGAATCCATTAAAGACATCTGCTATACCTCTGTCTAAAAACTTCATATTTTCATTTTGTGTGTTGAAGACCATAATATAGTTACCAGCTTTAGCGAATGAGTTTATGGAAGAACCAAGGCCATAAACTAGTGCATTTTCTTCTCTAAATTTTTTGAAGAACAAGGATGATAACCCTTCAAACAACAATTCATCTAATACAATATAATCGTAATAATTATTTGAATTAATCGTAGGTCCATCAAAAGAAAGTAGTAGAATTGCAGATTCCATTTTCTTTCTCTTACTGGCCTTAACATGTAATAGTTTTCTATTTTTTTGATTTGCTTTAATTCGGAATGGTTTTTTTAGAATCATTTTTTCGTTAGAAAAACTTTTTTGAAAAATAGATTCAATAGATTCCAAATTATTCACACCTGAAACTATTGTTAAAATCATTCGTTCGGATCGATAGAACTTATTGTAAAAACGTTGTACTTGTTTTCGAGTGAAACTCCTTACAAGTTTTTCACTGCCGCCGATTGCATGCCCAAGTTTAGGATCAAAGTTCTTCTTAAACAGATACTCAAGCCCCTGAGTTTCATGATCATCTTTATCTTCATTCAATTCCTGAAGTACAACAAGTTTTTCTTTTTGAAATTGATCATCAGTAAATTCTAATGTTGTAAAAAGTTTAAGAAATAAGGGAAGCAGTTCTGGTAGTTTGGTGCTCAAACAACTTAATTCAAAACAAACATTTTCTTTATATGTATAAGCATTTATCTCCGCTCCACACAGCTCTAAATCCTTAACAAGTGTAGTAGTTACCTCTTTAAAAACAAGATGCTCTATAAGGTGAGAGATCCCCTCTTCATCTGATTCTTCAAATATAGAACCAGCTAGAAAATTAAGACTAACCTTTGCTCCTGAGAACCCTTTTGCCTCGTGAAATAAGAGGCAGGCACCATTACGAAAAAGAGACCTACGAATAGGTCCCTTTCTCATATTATCAAATTCAATTGATTCGATTACATTATGCATTTTTGAAATTTATTCCTCTTTCTTTGGAGCGGCTTTAGCATTCTTAGGTTGTAGTGACTTAACAGCTTTTGCAGAAAGTTTTACTTTTCCAAATCTATCAACATCAATTACTTTTACTCTAATTGTATCACCTTCAGAAACGTAGTCATTAGGATCTTTAACTCGTTCATCGGCCATTTCAGAAACGTGAACTAATCCAGAGATACCTTCAGCGATATCAACAAATGCTCCGTACTCCTTAATTGTAACAACCTTAGCATCGTATTCAGAGTCTTTAGCAGGACCATTAATTTGCATATCAATTAAGTTACAAACAGAATCTAGAACTTCTGAATTTGTACCAAGAACCTTAACAAGCCCTTCTTCAGTAATTTCGATTGAAACAGAGTATTTCTCTTGGATAGCTTTAATGTTTTTCCCACCAGGTCCAATTAGAGCTCCAATTTTATCTGATTTGATATTTGTTGTTTTGATTGTTGGAACACCATCTTTAAATTTAGGTCTAGCGGTTGAAATGGTTTTAGCCATTTCCCCAAGAATATGAAGTCTTCCTTCTTTTGCTTGAGTCATTGCTTTAGTAAAGATCTCAGTAGTAATACCAGTAATCTTAATATCCATTTGAATTGCAGTGATACCTTCTGTTGTACCAGCTACTTTAAAATCCATATCTCCTAAGTGATCTTCGTCACCTAAAATATCTGTAAGGATAGTAAAGTCATCACCTTGCTTAATAAGTCCCATTGCAACACCTGCAACTGGTTTCTTAAGAGGGATACCTGCATCCATAAGTGCCATAGAACCTGAACATACAGACCCCATTGAAGAAGAACCATTTGATTCTGTAACTTCACAAGTAATTCTTACTGTGTACGGGTAGTCTGAAGGCATCATTTTCTTGATTGCCCTTTCAGCTAAGTTTCCGTGACCAACTTCACGTCTACCAACTCCTCTATAACCTCTTGCTTCACCAACTGAGTAAGGTGCAAAAGTATAGTGTAGATAGAAATTATCATATGAAACACCATAGATATTATCTTTCATTTGCTCGCCTTCTTTACCACCGATAGTAACTGTAGCAAGAACTTGAGTTTCACCTCTTGTAAATAATGAAGAACCGTGTGGAGTAGCTAGAACAGAAGTTTCTGTCTCAATTCCACGAACTTCATCTAATCCACGACCAGCAATACGATTTCCTTCTTTCAGGATATCGTTTCTCATCATGTTATAAAGAAGCTCATCAATTCCTTTATAAGCTTCTTTTCCAGCTTCACTACCGTCCTCAAGACCGTAAGCAGATGGATCAGCTTTAATAGAATCTTTTGCCTTCCCATTAAGAGCACTAATTGCAAGTGATCTTTCTTGTTTGTTTTCAATTTGCAGACAAGCTCTAGCATCGCTTGAGAAGTCACCAATTTTATTCATCATTGTTTCGTTAGGTGATGTAGAAATCCATTCTCTTTTCTCTCTACCAACTTCTTTTCTCATGTTCTCAAGGACAACACAGAATTCTTTTATTTGATCGTGACCAAATAATAGAGCTTCCATCATATCTTCTTCAGATACTTCGTTAGCTTCACCTTCAACCATCATGATCGCATCTTTTGAAGCAGCGATTACTAACTCAACATCTGAATCTGCCCATTGTGCGTGATTAGGATTTAATACTAATTTACCATCAATCTTTCCAACTTTACAAAAACCAATTGGTCCAGCGAACGGGATATCAGAAATCTCAAGTGCAGCTGCTGTACCTAAACCGGCGAGAACTTCAGGATCGTTTTCAGGCTCAAAAGAAATAACTTGTGCCATAACGATAGTCTCAGTCATGTACCCTTCAGGGAACAATGGTCTTAGTGGTCTATCAATCATTCTCATTAGTAGTATTTCTGAATTAGAAGGTCTTCCTTCTCTTTTCATGAATCCACCTAAGAATTTTCCTGCTGCTGTAAATTTTTCTTTGTAATCAACCATTAATGGAAAAAAATCTTGGCCATCTTTAACTGTTCTTGCACTACATACAGTAACAAGAACTTGAGTTTTTCCACATGTAACGAGAACAGCACCGTCAGCTTGTTTAGCAAGACGTCCAGTTTCCATTGTAATTTCTTTACCACCGTAATTAAATGTAAATTCTTTTTTGTTGTTAATCATTTTTTTGACTCCTCTTTTTTTATGTCAAAATTTAAGGAGTTCGTAAGGTGGTTTAAAAGATAAATCGAATAATAAGCTTGATGAGGATTATAATTCCATTTATCCCTTAAAACGCGTCCCAACGAACTCCATGTTTTATATGCAAAAGTGTACTTAATAATTCACACTTTTAATACTCTTAAAAATAAAAAAAGGGAGCTATTCGCTCCCCTTTTTTTATAGATTTTTGAAAAATTACTTTCTTAATCCTAATTCTTTAATTACTGCGGCGTATCTTTCAGAAGATTTACCATTAAGGTATTTAAGAAGTCTTCTTCTTCTACCAATCATTTTCATAAGACCAGTCTTTGAATGATAGTCATGCTTATGATCAGCAAAGTGCTCAGAAAGGTAGTTAATTCTAGCTGTAATAATTGCAACTTGAACTTCTGTTTTACCACTGTTTTTTTCAACTCCACCGAACTTAGTTACGATGTCAGCTGTTTGTTGTTTAGTTAACATATTTTTCTCCTATACGATCTAAACCAAGAATCAAAATTAGCTTTGAGACCTAGTATTAGATTAAAATTTGTGAAGTATTTTTAGCGAATTATATCTGACATGTAAACCTTTAATTTTTCAAGTAATCTAGCTTCAATTTGTCTAATTCTCTCGCGACTCACGCCATAGCCGTCAGCAATACTCTGAAGTGATGGTGGTACTTCGCTAAGTAGCCGTTTTTTAAAGATTTCTTGGTCCCTTGGTTTAAGATCTGCTATGAAATCACCTAAGTTTTCTTCTAAAAGCTTGAGTCCTTGCTGATGTGCCAAAGCTTCTTCAAGACCCTCTTCACCAGAATCAAGGAAATCCCCCAGGCTGGATGTGTGATCATCTCCACCAACAGGAGTATCAATACTCATTTCTGAGCCACGAGAGCTAAGTCTTAAGTTCATTTCTTCAACTGATTTTTCTGAGACTCCAAGATTTTCTGACAGAAGTTTGACCTCTGGATCAATTCCTTGATTCATGAGTCTTTCTTTCTCGCGCATCAAATTATAAAAAAGCTTTTTTTGCTCTGCTGTGGTTCCAATTTTTATTAAACGAAAATTATCTAGAATAAATTTTAGAATGTATGACTTAATCCACCAACTTGAATAGTAGGATAATTTTGCTCCCTTTTCAGGGTTGTACTTAGATACGGCCTTCATAAGTCCCATATTACCTTCTTGAATAAGGTCCATGACATTCTTATAAGCCGATTTATATTCCATAGCTATTTTCACCACTAGTCTGAGGTTGGCCATTACAAGTTTCTTTGCAACCTCAATATCACCAGTTTCATGAAGTTTTTGAGCAAGTTCCTGCTCTTCATCTTTGGATAATAATTTATAACGAGAAATTTCTGAAATATACTGGTAAAGAGGATCTTTGGCCTTATCTCCTGATGTGGGAACCAAAGCATTTGATTTACTCACTGCAGGTAGTAGTTCTTTGAGGATCTCAATCTGTGATTGCTCCTCAAGCTCATTTAAGTCTATAAAGTCATCAATATCTTCAAGCTTTTTGGCCAGAACGTCTTCAGAATCTCCTGAAGAATCAATTTCACGTTCTAAGACTTCAACTTCGGGGTAGTTTTTCTTTTTCACGATATTAGTCATACACTACAAAATGGGATCCGTTAATTGAAAGTCAATGTTTTGCGCTCGTTTTCTAGGAATTTATTTTTTTGACGTACATAATGCAATGCAAATAAGCCAAACCTAAAACGAATAGGAATTTTAAGCTGTTTTGTAGATAATTTGCTCAAACCATTGCCACGATACTGGGATGTTTGCAACATAATTTCTTCTGCAATAATACCAGCTATCTCATCATTCCAAATAGGGATTTTGAAATATGTACTCTTGCTTTTAAGCTGATGTTTTATTGTGTTTATAAAATTATCTTCAACATGTTTAACTTTACCAAACTCACTTCTATTATAATGATAACTCGACTTTTCTTTAATATAGGCCAGATATTTTACCGGTATATCTAAATTAAAAAAAGAATCTATCTTATCTACACCATCCAAAACTTTGTCAATCTCACTTAAACCTACATCAAATAGTATATTAAACTCGCCGTTTTGAACTTTCTCCGTTCCCTTTTGGCTAACTAACTTAACTTCCAAAGGTTCTTCGTAAAGATGATCATTGTGAAACTGTCCAATTTTCTTTTCGGCCCATTTATCCCAACGCCCTTTGATATTATTTAGAATAAATTTTGGTATTTGATTGTAATTATTTGCAATAATTAGGGGATCTGGAATATTGGTTAAAAGAGAAATAAAATTAAGAGTTTCTAATTTTGATTCCTCTAAGCTTTGCTCGTTCAACCACTTCTTAATTTTAGCATTTGTTTTTGTTTTCTGATATCTTGAAGTTAAAAAATGATCGCAATATAAACTAGTAAAATCATCATTCAATTTTGTACTTCCTATCATTCTGGGATAGAGCCGTTTAAAATCAATGGAAGATCTATTTCGACAAATGAGATCTTCACAAGCGACCTGAGCACTCATCGGGTTTTTAATCAAATTAAGCTCTTTTGTTTTTTGATCAACGTTTAGTTTTTTCTTATTAAGATTATTAAATACTACACTCATAATATATGGATTCTTTAAATACGGAACAAGCATCCTGTAGTCAGATGAATCACTATTCCATGAACAAAAGGCTCTAAAATTTCTAATGGTGTAATTAAACTCTCGTTTTGTTACATCCATAGTGTTATGCCGTTGTTTAATATCTTTTTCAAAATAAGGGCTAGATTTGATTGTAGGAAGAATGTTGATTTTATCTTCCCATTCCTTTTCAAAATTATCACCAAGTAACTTTAAACTATAAACACTCAGGTTTTTTGTACAAGTAGTGTGGATCAAATTCTTAGTGAGAGTCGAATATTGTTCTTTAGTGTACTCCAACTTCTTTGCATATTTTGCAATGGCCTTTAAAGATAAATCAAGACCGATGTATTGAAGTGTCGCTGCAATTGATCTAGTTGCAATGGCCATTTGCCACTTATCGGAATAGTTAGTTTTAGGATCTTTTTCACATTGATTTTTAAGGTTGGTACCTTGTTTATATAAGGCATAGTAGTGTTGTATTTTCTGACTTTCAAAATTATCACTTTTAATTTCTTTGGTATAATCGAAGCTTAAAACTCCAGTAAAGGGGTCATATTGTTGTATATCTTGAACACCACCGAAAATAATTCCCTCTAAAGGCACTAGTGCAAAGCTAGTACCCTGCCAAAACACAAATAGGAAACAAATGACATTTTTCATATAAAACTACCTTTTTTTAATGTATCGATCTTTTCTATCGATAGGTTAAATATGAAAGCATTACAGGCACTTTTTATCATTACCCTACTGATAGACTTCGCATATTCGAGTCCAGCTTTAGAAATTAAATATAAGTATCCTAAAGGTGAGGAAGAACTCGCCCAAAACTCCATTATCAAGTGGTCTATTGACAATTTTTCCCATCAGGAGAAACTCAAAGAGATAAAATACAATATTGTTAATGGTAACTTAGATTATGCTAAAATTCTTCTTAATGAGGCTGACTTAACATCAAACTTCACAAAAACAATTCAACTAAGATACCTTGCTATAATTTACTTCATAGAAGGAAATTACCAGTTTGTTCTTAACGTATTGAACAAAAAAGAAATGAAAAATTTTTCAGTCCAATCGAAAGTGTGCTTTATGAAAGTTCTCTCTGAGATCATCCTAGATAGAAATGAGAATGCAGCCATTTCCTGGAGGTCATGCCGTGATGCAGCCGCCCCCTACTCAGAAACAAATCTTGCATGGATGCAAATTATCGTAGACTTAAAAACCTCTAAAGATAAAGGATACGTCGATAAATTATTTAAAAAAATTAATATAGATAATGTAGAGGAAAAGTATTTAAGAATTTATCTAAAACTTGCTTTGTTTTTAAATAAACAAGATAAAATCATTCCAAGGTTTAAGTACTTCGGTAAGAGTCCATTGGAAAACAAGGTTCAAAGAGAACTCATAGGCCTTAATTATTATAGAAATGGCGATTTAACAAAAGCATATCAACTTCTCGAAGGTATAGATACTGCCAATTCGGAAGTATTTAAAGGCAATATATTTTTATTTCAAAAAAAATATGAGCAGGCATTCGCTCAATATAAACTTGCTCTCAAAAGAAAAAGTAATTCAAGAAATGCTCTAGATAGACTTCTTCCCCTGTCTTGGAAATTAAATCAATGGAATGAAGGGCTTACATTTCTTCAAAGGGTGCCTCTTCACTCAGATGAGGCAATACAAAACTATACTTTAATGGCCGCCTTTTTAACAATGGCCAATAAACATAATTCAGCACGTATTTATATTGATAAAATCATTAAAAAAACCAATCAGGGTGAACCGATTGAAGTTAGCCAAATGAGTGTTCTCAATTATTTAAAGTTAAAAGACTATGGGCAGATTGAAAAATCCGCTGCGAGTAGCTGCTCCTCCAATGATGGGATGAACTGCTGGATTCTTTTTGCAATTAACTCTTGGGAGGATTTTGGTGAGTACACAGAAAACGATAAGCTCATCCACGAAAAACAAGTAGACTTGGCCCAAAGCCTCCTTAGCTCAGAAGATCAAAAACCTATTATCGAAGACACCCTATTAAATCAAAAGGATATCGAAGAGCTAGATAATAATTTGATAAACCTTATTAGTGAAAATTAGTTTGGAAGCTTGATTAAAAGTTGATACTATTCTTCCTATGTCAGATCAATTTTTTCATGAGAATTTCTCAGAAGCACTTGTTAATATTAATGGAATTATCACACCTGCAATTGAAGCTAAAATTTCTATTTTCGATAGAGGCTTTCTTTATGGTGACTCAATTTATGAAGTCATTTACGGAAAAGATAACACTCTAATCTTCCTGGAAGAACATATTACCAGACTGTTCAACTCAGCAAAGCTTCTTAATATGAAAGTCTTTTTCACAAGAGAAGAAATTATCAAAGAAGTACTTCAAACACTAAAACAAACTGATCTAGCTGATGTCTATGTAAGAATCATTCTGACTAGAGGCGAAACGGCCATAACGCTGGACCCTGACTCTTCTTTTAAAAACAATCTCATAATAATCGCCCGACCTAAGACTTTTCACCCGCCTGAGAACTATAAACATGGGATATCATTATACATTCCCACTATTTTAAGAAATGATATCAAGTCTGTTAATCCTAATGCAAAGTCTGGAAATTACTTAAATAATGTCATGGCGATGTCTGAAGCAAAAGAATATGGAGCTGATGATGCCGTAATGATTAACCATGACAATGAAGTGACAGAAGGTACCACCTTTAATATTTGGATGGTTAAAAATGGTACGCTATTCACGCCTCCCATCTCAAGCGGTTTGCTAAAGGGAATTACCAGAGATAAGATTATTGAACTATGTCATGAAAACAAACTCTCCCTTCAAATTGTAAAATTTGGAAAGGCAGATTTATTAGATGCTCAAGAAATTTTTGTCACTTCGTCCATGAGAGGTGTTATGCCAGTGAGAAAACTTAATGAGAAAGTTTTTGGAAAATCTTTAAACGATTGGCCAATGACCGAATCCTTAATAAGTCTTTATGCCAAAAAGGTTGAGCAAGAAAAGGATAAATTGAAATATTTATACTAATTATGAAACTAACAAATTCAAAATTCATTTTAATCATATTAGTCTTATTACCGTCATTAGCACAGGGCTATGTTATTAGTGCAGGTACTTACGTTCCTTACTTTAACCAAGCACAAGTAAGCGATTCCGGAGAAACTCAAAAATTTGAAATTAATCCATATTTTGGTGCAGGAACTCAATACGCATTAAGTGGACCGCATTATTTTTTACCTGAAATTGGTTTTTCTTATTTTTTACAAAACTCCAAGAATACCAAAAAAGATGTTATCTTTCTCCATTATAACTTTGGCTACACTTTAAATTCACAATTTATTATTAGGTACGGTCTGACAAATCATTGGTACAGACTTCACGGCCAAGGTGGGTCTGTAAGCCTAAGTAATGGAAACGGTAAAACAACATTTCCATCCCCAGATAAAACTGTTGTAACTTACTTTACAACATTAAATATTGGTGGCGAATATATGTTTCCATCGAGACAATTTAGCGCTCGTTATGATTTCAATATTATGAGTTTTCAAGAACTAGATAATAGAGCTTACAATTACATATTAACTTTTAACTGGTACCTATAATGATGAATTTGTTTATCTTTCTGGTCACGATTTTTATTACTACTAACACCTATAGTTGGACACTTAATCCAAGTACTGCACAAGGATTCAATAATAACTCCATCGATATTCATGTCGCGAATACAGATTGCAGTGGTGCAGGATTTACGACTGCGAAATACACAACCCTTATAAGAACTGCCGTTAAAAGATTCTGGAATAAAGTACCTACAACTTCTTTATATCTAAACGTAAAGGGTATCAATACAAGTATTGACATCAATGGTGATAACCATACTGCAGCTCTGCTAAAAGTACCTAAGAACTCAATTCTAGCAGGCTGTAATGACGATGCTGATGACTTCGATGATGCGGGAATTCTTGGTTCAGCACAGATGTCTTGTACAGGAGGAAATTGTACTGCAGTCCTAATACTTAACGCTCACGCAAATTCAGGACTTCCTGGAAAATCAGATGAGGACTTAGAGTCAATTATAGCCCATGAAATTGGTCATGCATTTGGCCTAGGTCATTCAGAGTTTAAACATAGCCTAATGTACTTTAGTATCTCCGGAAAATACCAGAGATGGCTTGGCATGGATGATATTGACGGAGTTAACTATCTTTACCCTACGGACTCAGAGTTAGATATTCTAGGCCTTAGTGTCCTTGGAAACTGTGGAGCTGTTGCTAGTGTTCCTGGTGCCAAGAAACCTACTATTTCGAGTTTCTTGGTCTCAATTTTCTTTGGTATGCTATTTATTATCTTAATCTATGGTATTAAAAATTTATTCACAGCTAAGCGGTGAATGCTTAGAGATATATCTTTCGGCCATATTCCAAAGAAAGTAATTATCCCTTTCAAAATCAACAGGAAAATATGTTCTTAAGAAGCCTGGCAATAGGCCATCTAACATCTTTTTAAATTCATACGGTAGAGCTAACGTATAATTTTTCTTCCACTCAAAACCTTGATTATTTATATTGAGATGAGTAAAAAAGGTTTTACCACCAATATAGGGAATACTAGCTGGAATTTTAAAAGTACTAAACTCTATTCCACCAATTGAGGGGATATGCCCATCTGGAATATTAAGATTTATGATTCCCAAAAGAAGAGCTAAAATTTTATAACCTTTTATTTCAAACTTTGCTACTTCCCATCCCTTTTGATTATACTTATTCAAGTGTGGGAAATTTTCAATTATATTACCAACTGTAATAGGGCCTGGTTTAATTTCTTTACCTGTAAAACTTCCAAGAAAAAGTCCAATATCAGAATCACTTTCCTCTTTAACGATTTCACCTAAATGCTTAATCCAACAGCCATCACCATTATCATGATTACCATCTTTATACCCCGCTAACGTGATGTCACTACTTCCGATAACTTCATCCCATCTACCATCTGATAATTTATCTTTTGCATATTCCTCAAACTCTGTAGCGTATTTGAACATCACAGGGTCTGGCTTAACAGTACTGTCCGTATCAAAAAGCTGATATTTAACGACCTTATAGTCTTTAGGACCATTAACATCGATGATTAGACTTCCTACGGCCATACCATGTGCTCCGGTTTGAACAATAGGAATTGTTCTCCCTTCACTATTTTTAACATTTAAGGAACTTTCTAACCTAGTATGTGAATGCCCGCCGATAACTAAATCAATTTCAGGGTCTGCTTTAACAAGGCTCATATCACCAGCAACACCCAAATGAGTAAGTGCCACAATCAGATCGACCCCTTGCTCTCTCGCCAACCTTGAATGTGCCATACTCACATTGTTAGGCGGGAAAATAAGTCCTGGTCTAAACGCATACATAAAATGCAGTGCAGGTGTTGCTAGACCAATAACTTCGATCTCAACACCTTCAACATCAAAACGTACTGAAGGATAGATAACACCATCGAGTTTCATGTCTTCAGTCGGTGCAATATTTGCTCCTAGAAAAACTGTTGAAATATTTGCATCTCTTATTTGCTCTGAAAGTTTTTTTCCACCAAACATATAATCATGATTACCAATAACTGCAGCATCAACCCCTAACCTATCTAAGGATTTAAATGATTCAATACCGTCATCAACAAGAAAGTGGTAAGAGCCTTCCCCAAAGTCTCCGGCATCTAAAACAATACTTGATATTCCTTGATCTTGAGCATTCTTTTTGAGCTCATCTATGAGGGCCTTTACACGATAATAACCACCCTGTTCCGGACCTTGTCCAGTAAAGTAGGAATGGAGATCATTCGTATGAATGATTTGAATTCTTTTTGCGAAAGCTTGGGTTGTTAGTGAAACTAAAAGAATAAGAACAGCTATTTTCATGGGGACCTTTAATTATGGATTTATAGTCCATTATCCCAGAAAAACTTCTCTTTTTTTAGAGAGAAAACTGTTCCATCTTAAGAAAACTTATGTATTTAAAACCTTTAATTCAGTTCCATCAAAATTAAACACAACTTCTTTATCTTCGTAGCTGGTAGTTAAATTGACAGGCCTTTTCCACATAAAAAATAGGTTTCTCATAGTCTCAGAAGCAAATTGCATATCAAGGTCAACCCCATAGTGAACATGCTTTAAAAGTAGTTCTTTTCGATTTTTAAAGTTCGCATCTTCTACTTGTATAATCGGTGAACCAAAGTTTGTTAGTTGAGATAAAAGCTTTTGTTTTATAGATTCAAAGTCTCGAGTATCAATTTCCATTCTATTAGATCTTGGATTATGCTTGTAGGTAAAAAGTTGCTGCCTGTTACAAAATTCAGGAGTTAAAAATTCATTTATGAATGAAATGTCATTGTGAGATTTTCTTATCTCGAAAATTTTCTGCCTTCCTAAGTTCGTTTCCTTATTCCAATTTTCCTTTTCATGCATATTGGTACATTCATTATATTCTTTTCCAAACTTACCAGTATCCCAACGATGTTCAATATCCCTAAAAAGTTCTATTCCTATTTTATAAGGATTAATGTTCTTCTTACTCATTGCCATTACACCGGCGTGCTTTTGAGCGAAATCAATAAATTCAGATGGCTCAAGGGCCTTGTAATTCATTATTTTTGAATGCCAATAACTTGCCCAGCCTTCATTCATTATTTTAGTCATTCTTTGAGGAAGAAAGTAGTAAGCTTCTTCCCTCAGACAGGCAATGATATCCGCTTCCCAGTCCTCTACTGGTGCATTTTGAATTAAAAACTTAAGAATATCTCTTTCACCTTTACTTGTATTTTTCTCAGCACTTAAATGATGATTTTCACCAGATTGCTCTGAAGTATCCTCATTTTCTTTGTCCTGCTTATCCTTTGAACGCATGAAAGATTTTAAGGCCTGTGATCGATCATCGACCATATAACCACCTGTTTCTTTTTCTTGTCGAAACTTGCGCATTTGTTCAGCACGACTATCAAGAACATCGGTAGTCTCAAATAGGTTATTTACATCTAGTAGGTTCTCTAAAGATAAAACTTTATCAATAAATAACTCCACCTTGGTTTGCCCATACTTCTCCATATATCTTCTGATCTTAGAGCCGTGATTGGCCATAACATCCATCATATTTCTATTAGTATTTGAAAACCACATATTGTTCTTAAAAAAATCATTATGGCCGTACACATGTGCCATAACTAATTTTTGGTCAATCCAGTTATTTACTTCCAATAGATAGGCGTAACAGGGTTTGGTGTTTATAACCATCTCGTAGATTTTCTGAATCCCATATCTATAGCCTTTTGAAAGTTGGTCATAGTCCATTCCAAACTTCCAGTGTGGGTACCTTATTGGGAACCCTCCTTGAGCAGCAAGGATATTTATTGTGTCGTAATCACACATTTCAAAAATCTGTGGGAAGTAATCAAGTCCATATTCATCAGCATAGCCCTGAATTTCTTTTTGTAGTTCTAGTAATTTTCCTGATATTGGTTTTGTTCTCAACATTATTTACCCTTACCTAAAAATTCTTTAATAGAATCCAAAATAGCATCTTTATTTTTGATCTTACTTAGGACAACACTATCGTGTTTCTCTCCATACTTTTGGTTAAGATCTTTATAAAACTGCCCAGATCCATAACGACTTTCAACTTGGCCGTAACAGAACATATTTGAATTCGGCAATAAGTAATCATCCAATAGCTCTAAGCAGACCTTAGTATCATCAGCTGACCAATTATCACCATCACTGAAGTGAAATGGATAAATATTCCATTCACTGGGATTATAGTCTTCTTCAATAATTTGCTTACATAGCTTCAAGGCAGAAGAAATTAAAGTTCCTCCACTCTCCCTTGTTCTAAAAAAAGTATCTTCATCAACTTCTTTTGCCGTAGCATCATGAATTATATATCGAACTTCAATATCTTTATATTGGCTTTTTAACCAAAGATTAATCCAAAATGATTCAGTACGAACTATTTCTTTTTGCTCTTCCCCCATGGATCCAGAGACATCCATCATATAAATAACCACTGCGGAGTTTTGCATTTCAACTTTAGTATCTGCAGCTCTAAACCTATAATCACTTCTAATAGGGACAACAACAGGGTTACTAGGATCATAAACCCCCATAGACATTTGTCTTTTTAGGGCCTGCTTATATGTTCGTTTTAAATGTTTAAGTGAATCTGGTCCAGTAGTTCCAATAGAAGTGTATTTATCAACAGTAGAAGAAAGCTGATCCTTTCCCTTAGGCTCTATATTAGGTAGTTCTAATTCCTCACCTAAAATCTTAGCGAGTTCATCAACACCCATTTCGACTTCAAGTTCTTTTAACCCTTCGCCTTCACCTGCTTCACCTTGACCTGGTTCACCTTCACCTGGTTTTCCATCAACAGGATCTCCAGACTGTCCGTCCCCTTGCCCAGTTCCACCTTCGGACTTACCGCCAAACTTGAAACGAGGTATATCAATACTAGGCATTGGCACTTTAAATTGGTCATTCCCTTTAGGAATAATCTGTTGGCCCTGAGAAACGTATTTACGCAAATTATCTCTAATCTTACCTTTTACAATTTTTCTAAACCGAGCGTGGTCTCTTTTAATTGGATGATCCACTTGCCCTCCTATAAACGGGTTAAGACTTTATCGAATCACCTTTTGCAAAAATACTTGAAACATAATTTAAAGTATCCGTTGCACAGATTTCACAGTAACCAAAGTTCTTAATTAGTCTTGTTTTAACAACATCAATTTTTTCTTGTGTTTGCTTATCTACAACATTAGAAATAATAGTTGTAAGCTTGATTGAGTCTTTTTGATCTTCAAAAAGTTTTAACTCTAAAGCACGATGTAGAGTTTCATTCATTTTATAATCAAATTGCTTACCTTCAATTGCAAGTGCACCAATGAAATGCATGATCTCTCTTCTGAAATCGTCTTTAATGGATTCAGCTATATCAATTTTTTCCTCAATTGATCTTAAAAATCTTTCATCAGCATCTTCTAATTTACCAGAATATTTATTTCTAAGTTTTTCTTTTTGTGTATAAGCTTTTACATGGTCAATATAGTTTGCACATAGAGTCTCGATTGCGGTTTCATCAACACTAATGGCCTTCTGAACGTCATTTTTAACAATATCTTCATACTCTTGCCTTGCAACGGCCAACATTTCTCTAAATGTATCAAGTTGATCTGAAGAACCAATCAAACCATGATGCTTTAAACCAGATTCAAGTTCATTAAATACCATAAATGGATTCAAACAACCTGAAGATGAGTTCTTTACAAGAGAATTAGAAATCTTATCTTGAATATATCTTGGAGAGATACCATCAAGACCTTCTCTAATCGCTTCTTTACGTAGTTCTTTTACGTTGTCTTCATTATAACCTGGGAGGGTTTTTCCATTATACAACTTCAGTTTTTGAAGCCTTGTTAAATCAGCTTTTTTTGGTTCTTCTAATCGTGTTAAAATTGCCCATAAGCTGGCCATCTCAAGAGTTTGGGGAGCAATATGCATATGAGGAATTGTTGTTTCATTAAAGTCTTTTTTATAGATTCTTACTTCTTGATCAAGACGTGTTATATATGGAACATCAATTTTCACAGTCCTATCTCTAAGAGCTTCCATAAATTCGTTTGATTGCAATTTTCTAAACTCAGGCTCGTTTGTATGGCCAAGAATGACTTCATCGATGTCTGTTTGAGCAAATTTCTTAGGCTTAATTGATTGCTCTTGAGAGGCTCCTAATAAGTCGTATAAAAAAGCTACATCTAATTTAAGCATCTCTATAAACTCTACAATACCACGGTTAGCAATATTAAATTCTCCATCAAAATTAAATGCTCTAGGGTCTGAATCTGATCCATAAAGTGCAATTTTTCTATAATTAATATCACCTGTTAACTCAGTTGAGTCTTGGTTCTTTTCATCCTTTGGTTGGAAAGTACCAATTCCAATTCTATCTTTCTCGGAAAGAACTAAACGCTTAACCTTAATATGACTCATGGCTTGATTCCAGTCACCATCATAACTTTTCATAAATTCAGATAGAATAAAACGACAAGCTGGATTTACTTCTCCTTTAACCTTAATTTTATGAAGTGTATCTATTTGGGAATTTAATTCTTCTAAAAATTTCTTTCTAACCTCTGGTGGGATTAACTTTAAAGGTTCTTCATGCATGGGACTATCAAAGTGCTTTGCTCCCCCCAAAATTTCAGTTTCTTCAGCTGTATTCCATTCATAAGTATATAGTGCGCCTTCATCGGTTTTTGAATAATGCTCAAGCCCTTTCTTTAAAAGTCTAGATATAGATGATTTTGCAGAACCTACTGGACCGTGTAGAAGAAGTACTCTTTTCTCTGTTCCATACCCTCTTGCCGCCGACTTAAAAAAGTTTACCAGTTTCATTAGGTGGACATCAATTCCAAAAATAGCATCTTTTCCGTTTTCTAATGGATCATCAAAAAAATGATACCTTGTTATCTCTTTTTTATACTCCGTATATGTTGAAGTACCAAAAGACATAATCATGTCATGAACTCTTTGGAATGAGTTTCTACAAATATGAGGATTTTTCATTACAAGATCTATATAATCTTGAAAACTACCTTCCCAATTTAGATGTGAAAAATCTTCCTTGGAATAGTTTTTTTCTATAAAATTTTGGATGTCGATGCTCATTTTATGTCCTCCAGAACTAGAAATTCAAATAACAGAATCCACCATGATTCTCCTCTTATATTTTACACGCATATTACAATTAATTGGAAGTTATTTCGGCTATTTGTCTATATTTATTACCCGGGCCATTTAGTCCCCATTAGGGGCATAATTTTCGTGTTAATAATTTTTATTTTGCTCTATTCAAAGAGAACGCTATAATAAAATATATTATTTCATATATTTGGGAGCGAATGTGAGTATTTTATCTAGTGGAAGTTCTGATATCGGTAAAAAAAGAAAAACTAACCAGGATTCAATTTGTTTGTTAACAGATGAGAATTTTTTTGCAGTAGCAGATGGAATGGGTGGACATAGCGGAGGTGATATCGCATCTCAAATGTCTGTAAAGCTGTTCCCAGATTTTCTTTCTCAAAACAAATCTAACATGGAAGTTCCTGAGCTTTTAAATCAATCAATAAAATTTATTAATAGATCTATTTTTGATCATGGTCAAAAAAATCAAGATCTACGTGGCATGGGAACGACGATTAGTGCTCTAATGTTCTCCGATAAATTTGTTAATATTGCAAATATTGGTGATTCAAGAGTTTATATGATCCACAATAAAAAACTCTATCAAATGACCAGAGACCACTCGCTTGTTCAAGAGAAATTAAACCTTGGAATTTATGACAGACAAGGTGCAAAAGAAGATCCTCAAAAGAATGTTTTAATTAGAACCGTTGGATTTGAGCCCGAAGTTGAGGTTGATGTTTATAAATACCGTGTTTCAAAAAGCGATCTATTTCTTATCTGCTCTGATGGTCTTCACGGCAAAGTCTGTGATGAAGATATATTAAAAATTGTAAACTTAAACATAACTGATCAATTCAATCCGAAACAAGAAGAACTAGATAACGCAGTTAAGCAATTGATCGATCAAGCCAATGATAATGGCGGTCAAGATAATATTTCAGTGATTCTCGCGATTACAACTTAAGATAACTGCAATCTTTGTCTAATTAATAATATTCATTATTTGCATTATCATTTTGCTCAAATTACAATACATCAGACAATATAATATGGTTCAATTCATGGAGTGATTGAGTGGATAAGCATTACACCATTATGGTAGTCCCTGAAAAAGAAAAGGGAGTAAGATCTTTTAAAATACCCGGTATTTTTATTAGATCTCTCGCATTTGTGGTTGTCCTTATATCAATACTTTTCGGTATACTGCTTTACGACTACTGGAAAATTCTTCAACAAATTTCTGAAAATAAGCACCTAAGTCTCGAGAACAGACAACTCAGAAGTCAAATTCAATCATTCCAGAATAAGATAAACTCATTGGGTGATGATCTTCAACGAATTAAGACCTTTGAAAATAAATTAAGAATAATAACTGGCCTAAAAGATGTTACCAAATCAAAAGCTATTGTCCCAACTGAAGAAGACAATAAAGGAATGATGATGGATGACCATGGGACACAATCTATTCGAAACGAAGTCCCCGAAGCAGACTCAGTAGAACTTGACCAAAATTTTTTAAAAAAGTTTGATAATTTTTCTCAACAGCCAGATTACTTAGAACTTAAAGATGCATATGATAAAAAAATTGCAGGAAACTTTGGCCTAACTCAAAAATATAAAATAACTCGTAAATTCTCAGACTTAATTAAAAAGAGTTTTGAACTTGCAGAAGATTATGCAGAGTTTGACTATAAATTTAAAAGTATTAAATCCCTGGCTTCTAATCTAGAAGAACAGGTTCATAACCTCGATCAATACCTTCTAGACAAAGAATCTGTTTTAAGATCAACCCCCACAACGATGCCTGCAAATGGTTGGATAACAAGTTATTTCGGTCATCGAATATCACCAACGGCCGGAGTTAGAAAAATGCACGAAGGTCTTGATGTTGGTGCAAGATATGGAACTCCTATAACAGCACCAGCAGATGGTGTTATCACCTTTGCAGGTAAGAAAGCTGGATTCGGCCTCTTCGTGCAAATAGATCACGGATATGGGATTGAAACAATTTATGCACATTCACAAAAAATACTGGCTAAAAATGGCCAAAAAATAAAAAGAGGTGATTTACTTGCTAAAGTCGGAAGCACAGGAGCTTCAACCGGTCCACATCTTCACTACGAAGTAAGGGTTAACGGCATCGCAGTAGATCCACTATATTTTATTTTAGATTAAATAAATGGAGTTAATAATATGATTAGTGTTCTTAAAAAAGTATTTGGTACAAAACAAGATAGAGACATGAAGGCGCTACGTCCTCTCTTAAATGAAATAAACAAACTTGAGCCTCAAATGGCAAAAATGAGTGATCAAGAACTGCAAGCTCAGACTCCCAAATTTAGGGAACTTCTAAAGAATGGTTCCACAATCAACGATATTTTGCCAGAAGCATTTGCAACGGTTAGAGAAGCCAGTCAAAGAGTTCTAAAGATGAGACCTTATGATGTTCAAATTGTAGGTGGACTCGTATTAAGCGAAGGTAAGATTGCAGAGATGAAAACTGGTGAAGGAAAAACCTTAACAGCGGCTTTTCCAGTTTATATCCATGGTCTAACTCAAAAAGGTGCTCACCTAGTAACTGTTAACGACTATCTTGCTTCAAGAGATGCTAAAGACATGGGAGAACTATACAACTGGCTTGGACTAACGGTTGGTTGTATCGTTCATGACATGGAAGATGAGGATAGAAAAGAAGCCTATAAGTGTGATGTTACCTATGGAACAAATAATGAGTTCGCATTTGATTACCTTAGAGACAACATGAAGTTTGATCTTGAAGATTATGTGCAAAGAGAGCACAACTACTGTATTGTCGATGAAGTCGATTCAATTCTAATTGATGAAGCAAGAACTCCTCTACTTATCTCAGGTCCAAGTGAAAGTAACACTGATCTCTATATACATATGAATAAGTTCATACCTAAACTAGTCAAAGACGTTGACTACACAGTGGAAGAAAAATCACACACAGCTGTTCTAAGTGATGCAGGTGTAGTTAAAGTTCAAGAACTTTTAAACATATCGAACCTATTCGATGTAAATAATATTGAAAAACTTCACCATATTAACCAAGCCCTTCGCGCTCATAGTCTTTTTCACCTTGATAAAGAATATGTTGTAAAAGATGGAAAGGTTATTATTGTAGATGAGTTTACTGGGAGACTAAAAGAAGGAAGCCGTTGGTCTGATGGACTTCATCAAGCAATTGAAGCAAAAGAAGGCGTTGAAATCAAGTCAGAGAATCAAACTCTCGCTTCTATAACATTTCAAAACTACTTTAAGCTCTATAATAGACTCTCAGGGATGACTGGTACTGCAGATACCGAAGCTGAAGAGTTTGGAAAAATTTATAATTTAGAAGTTGTTGTTATTCCAACTAATGTCCCTATCGCAAGAATGGATAAACCTGATGTTATTTACGGAACTAAAGAAGGTAAATACAAAGCTGTAGCAGAACTCATTAATGAATGTCACAAAAAGAATCAACCAGTTCTTGTAGGAACAATTACAATTGATGAATCTGAAATAATTTCAAACTATCTAAATGAAAAAGGCGTTAAGCACGAAGTATTAAATGCAAAACAACATACTAGAGAGGCAGATATTGTTGCAAATGCTGGTCAGCCTGGATCTGTAACAATAGCAACAAATATGGCCGGTCGTGGAACAGATATAAAACTGACAAAAGACACTGTCGATGCAGGTGGTCTGTTTATCATTGGGACTGAAAGACACGAATCAAGAAGAATTGATAATCAGCTTCGAGGAAGATCTGGTAGACAAGGAGATCCTGGAGCATCCAAATTCTTTCTTTCTTTAGATGATGACCTAATGCGAGTTTTTGGTTCTGACAAAGTAAAAGGAATAATGGAAAAAATGGGGCTCAAAGAAGATGAACCAATCGAAGCCAAAATCCTTTCAAATCAAATTGCAAAGGCCCAAAAGCGTGTCGAGGGACATAACTTTGATATAAGAAAACACTTATTAGACTTTGATAATGTAATGAACGATCAAAGAAAAGTTATATACCGTCTGAGAAAAGAAATTTTAAATGACGATGGTAATAGAGACCTTATTAGCGAAATGATTGAAGATGTGGCACTTCAACTTACTGAATCCAACAAGCCTGAAGACAAAAAAGCACCTTTAAACGAATGGGATTGGGAAAATATCAATATTGGGTTTAAAAATGTTTTCTCAACAGAAACCGAATTAAATATTCAAGACTGTTCAAGTCAATATGACTCTGATTTAACAAAATATATTATCTCAGCAGCAAATTCAGTTCTTGATGAAAAATTTTCTAAATATGAACTAGAACAGGTTAAAGTGACTCTTAGGGAAGTACTACTTTCAACTTTCGATCAATACTGGAAAGATCATTTATTAAATATGGACCATCTCAAAGAAGGTATTAACCTAAGGTCTTACGGTCAAAAAGATCCACTTGTTGAGTATAAACGTGAAGCTTTCGCCCTTTATGAACAAATGAAAGATGAAGTTCGAAGGGCGGTAGTTGAAAGAATGTATTCAGTTAGACTATATAGCCCTGAGGAAATTGAGGAAATAAAAAAACAACAACAAGCAGCCCTGGAATCACAACTTCAAGCTCACAAGAGAGCACAGGAAGAAGCTGAAAGAGCAGAGGAAGCAAGAAACCTTCCTTTACAAAGAACGTCTGTAAAAGTCGGAAGAAATGATGTTTGTCCTTGTGGATCAGGTAAAAAGTTCAAACACTGTCACGGTGCTTAGGAGATAGTTTGAGTAACGATGATGACGAAATCACAAGAATTGAGGACCTCCCCGACTTAAACAGGTCTGAGGAGGACGAGGAAGACTTCCCCGACCTAGATGCTATGGCCAAAAACATGGGCCTGAGTACTGATGATGACGTACCAGAAGATGAAGAAAATAATCAATCAGACTTACCAGAACTACCAGATGATCCTCTTAACTCAGAAATTTCTGAGGAAGAAGATGCCTTTCTAGCTGAAAGCTCCTTGAAAGAGGATCAATCACTAAATCCAGAAAACAGTTTTGATTCAGAAAACAGTTTTGATTCAGAAAACAGTTTTGACTCAGAAAACAGTTTTAACTCAGAAAACAGTTTTGATTCAGAGAATAGTTTTGATTCAGAGAATAGTTTTGATTCAGAGAATAGTTTTGATTCAGAGAATAGTTTTGATTCAGAGAATAGTTTTGACTCAGAGAATAGTTTTAATTCAGAGAATAGTTTTGACTCAGAGAATAGTTTTAATTCAGAAAATATCTTTGACTCTAGTTCAACAATCGAAGTTGACTCAGCAAGCCTCACAGATGATTTAAATAGAACTGCAGTAGATAATATAAATCTTTCAGCAGAAATCCAAAGTCGAATAGCAGAAGATGTTAGCCCCTCCGACAATGAAGAAAAACAATCTGAAGAGGAACAAAATGAAACACCTCCAACTAGCTCGGAACTCATGTCAGCTGATGAACTCATTGAAAATTTCGAAATAGACACAACTGATCATAAAACTGTTATTCAAAGAGAGGAGCCAAAAGAGTGGGATCAACCCGAGAACCTTGGTGAAATAAACTCATTCGGAAACAATCTCTCCTATGGAAATTTTACAACAGAGGGTAATCCTCCATATAGTATTATTATCAAAGAGTTAAAGTACTACGAGGATATCATTTCCATTTCACAGGTTCTTCAGGAACTTAAGATTATTAAAGATGAAAGTATTGATGAGATTAAATCAAATTTAGAAAGAGGACAACTTCTTATTCCCCGTCTTAGTGAGTATGCAGCTATCATCCTCTGTCATAAATTAAGATCATTTGATGTTGAAATCCTTATGGGACTCACTGAAGAAATCAGTCCTCCCAAGAGTTATCAATCTAATGACAGAGGACTTACGAATAAAGCGACTGTTTTAAGTAATAAAAGCTTTCATAAAACGAATACTGAAAATCTAACAAATATAAATATATTAACAAGTACTCTTCCTACGATGGAAGGCTATAGAATCAAACAACACCTTGGTATCGTTTCTCATTCTGAAAACATTTCTAGCCTCAAACTCAGAGAGAGTGAAATTGAGGATGAAATACTAAACCGGGTCGAAAATGAAGAAAAAAAGAAGATAGAAGAAATTCGCCTTAGAAGAGAAAATCAACTCGCTTCAAAATCTATCTATCATAATATTGATGAAATTTATAAAAACGATCCTCGATTTAAAAACAATAATGAGTTAGACAAGATTTACGAAAGTTTAGTAGAAAAAATAAAGCAGAAGGCCCTAACAAATGAGGCCAATGGCGTACTTGGGATTAACTTCTCAGTAACTCCGGTTGCCCTGGAACAATACCTAGAAGCAGGGCCACAATATCAAGTATTATGTACAGGGAATATGGTTTGGCTAGAGAAGAATTAAAGAAGCAAATAAACGAGGGCCACTACGACATTATAATTGTAGGCGGAGGTATTGTAGGTGCTGGCCTATTTAGAGAGCAAGCACTTCATGGTCTCAAAGTACTTTTACTAGATCAGGCAGACTTTAATTCCCAGACAAGTCAGGGTAGCTCAAAAATGCTTCATGGCGGAATCAGGTATCTCGAAAACATGGACTTCTCACTAGTCTTTGAAGCTTTAAGAGAAAAAAACCTCTGGCTAAAATTAACTCCACATATTACAAAAGAAGTTCCATTCTACTTACCTATTTATAAAGAAAGTAAATGGCCATTGATGTTTATGAGAGTTGGTCTCTTCCTTTACGACTTCTTATCATTATTCAAAAACTCTCCACATCGAATTTTAAATTATAAACAAACCATTAAAGAAATGCCTGGAATAAAAACCCAAGGCTTAGTTGGTGCAGGCCTTTATTATGATGGGATTGTTGATGATGCAAAGCTTGGTCTTGAATGTATCTATGATGGACTTAATAATAAAAATTGTAAGGCCTTAAATTATCAAGAGGTAACAAGCATCACTAAAGATGAAAACGATCAACACACTGTAGAATTCCAAGATACCTTAAACAAAGATAAATCCAAGGCGACTTCACAGTTTGTAATCATGGCCACTGGTCCGTTTACTGACCAGGCCATGTCTAACTTATCTATTCCTTGGTCTCCTGTCATACTCCCCTCTAAAGGTGCTCATTTATGGCTTGAGGAGAATTCACTTCCCATTACTGAGGCAATGGTACTTCAAACCAAAGATCAGCGAATTATATTCGTCATACCACAAAGACACAGTATTCTTGTGGGAACAACGGAAATTCCTATCGACCCAAAAACTCCAATGCTCAATATAAAACCAACTCAAGAAGAGATTCAATACCTACTTGACGTTGTAAACGAGTACTTTCCAGAATCAAATGTAAAATATGAAAACATACTATCAAGTTTTGCGGCAGTACGACCATTAGTAAAAGCTAAAAATTCAAGTTCAAAAACTTCCAGGAACCATAAGGTTTTTAATCCACAAAAAAATCTCTATGTTTTAGTCGGAGGAAAGTACACGACTTTTAGAAAAATGGCACAAGACCTGAACAAAAAAATATTTAAACAGCTAAATATTAAACATGATAAGAGTCTAACTCTACAACCACTTAGGACAACCTCTATTGTAGAGAACCCATTTGATAGAAAAATATCACTAGATGACTTAAAACTAATTCTTAAGAATGAAAATGTGAGGACAAAAGAAGATCTTTTAAACAGAAGACTTTCCCTACCAACACTTAGACACTTTAATGATCAAGACTTAGAAAGTCTAATCCTTCAATTAGATTTTAAATAACTTATACTTAAAAACGATATCCCAGGCCAATTTGAAATTTAGGTCCAACTCTTGTTTTTAAATAGGAGATGTTTGTCGAATTAGCTCCATATGTATCACCCCTCAGAGTGTAAGACATTTCCAATCTTGCACCGAAACCAGATGGTGTATAGTACTTCAAACCATATCCAAAAGTATTTGACAGAACTGATGCATCTAAGCTTTCATCTGGGTATGGACTTGCAGATTCCTCGCCGCCCTTAACATAACTTGAATTTGTAGATCCTAAACTAAAAGTATAGTTTAAGTACTGAACTAATCTATGAGTTTTTGAAGGCATTGCTCCAGGATATAGATTAATTCCAAAACCAAATTCACTACTCTCTTCTCTTACAAACGTTCCTAAGTGTGACATTACTGCCTGTCTATCAACAGTAAAGGAACCTAAAAAAGAGAATCTATTATACCACTTATCCTCTGTTCTAAAATACCATTCTGCTCCAATTTTTAGCATTAAATTGGTCACTTCATTAGTATAATCTTTTCCGTTATTATCAGGACTTGTTTTCTCCGTAAAAGATGAATAATGAAACATTCCAAAAATTTCCCTATTTCTGGAGAGAAGACTTCCATTTTGCATGTCAGAAATCCCATCCTTCTTTAATAGGTTAACTTTAGAGAGATCAATGTCGTCAGCTCCGTCAGCAAGTGGAATCCCAAGGTCTCGAGGATCCTTAGCAAGAGAGGGAGAATCATCACTAACAAGCATTCTAGAATCATCTTTGGTTATCTTAACTGCTGGGGTAACTTTTAATTTCATTACTTGATCTTCTCTAATAAAGTCAGCATTAACGACTCTATATACGGACCAAACAGATCTAGTTGGTGAAAGTTTGATACAAACCGCTCGACCTATAACTCCTGTGGACACGAAAAACTTGGCATGATTGCCCTTAGTAATTCCATCTTCGATCCCACGGTTAATTAAGATGGTTTTCTTTGATTCAGAAGTGCTCACAATTCTTAACGTTAACTTCTCGTCGATCTCTAAAGAGTGTGCAAAATTTGAAAAAAGAAAAATTGCAATAACCCATATAAACTTCATATTTTTATCCTTGTGCAAGCCTTAATAGAACTTGCTTATTCCTATACTTACTTTTGCTTCCTTATAAGAAGCTCTATTCGGCAAAGTACCATTATCATCATTTCTCACCAAACGTTCAGAGCGAATATTTTCATATCCAAGTCCAAGCCTAATTCCGTACGAGTTATCCAGATTATATTTAACTCCTCCCCGAATCCCAGGCAAAGTAAAAACTTGATAATTTCCAATTTCATCTGCTGTGACATTGGATAGGCTTGCGAATCCATAACGTGTTAACAACCCAATATAAATTATATTTGCATCTATTGTGCTTGGTCGTCTAAATGGATACCAATTCAAATGAGCAGCAAGACTATACTCAGTACTCCTAACATTTAAATCCCCACCGAAATAACCATCAACAGCTCTTCGCCCACTGAACTCAAGGGTAACCTTCTTCAAACTCTTAAGATCCTTAAAGAAATAGCCTTCGAAAGCCAGTTCTACATCATAACGACTCTGCTCCGTAGTCTCAGCATCCTCGATATTTTCATTGTTCAATAAATTCACACCAAAAGACACAAAAGCTTGGTAATCAAACCTATAAGCAATCAAGTTCGATCTTCTCTCTTTCTCACGAATCACACTCATTGAGCTGAGTAGCTCGCTAAGCTGATCATCTGTATAGTTTTCAGACCAAGCGTCTCCTTTTTTCTTGAGATTTTCATATAACTTTTTCTTATTATTTTCTTCACTAACCAGCTTCTCATCATATCTATCTTTATAGGTTCCAAAAACAGTATTAGCAGATAAGTAGCCACCGCTAGACCTTTTTTGCTCTTTATAAAATTTTTCATATTCAAAATTTGGGTCGTTGTATTTATTCAAATAGGCCACAACCATTTTTTCAAATGTCTGGACTCTTTTCCTTTGTGAGAATTCCTTAGCATAAGGACTCCTGTAAAATCCACTAGCAAAAAGCTTCTCGTCCCCTAGTTTTCTTTCCCACTGATCAACATCTATTAAATCGATATCGGAATCAAAATGTTTTTCTTTTTTGTGATTTACACTAATGACCTTATAATCTGTTTTCTTTTTTGCCAAAGAATCGCCTTCTAACATAAAATCTTCAATCTCAGATTTTCGATTTTTAGAGTTAACAACGACGTTAGTTCTTTTCATTTTCAAAGGAGCTCGACCTTTAAGCATTCTAGATTCACTTAGAAAAATTAATTTTTGATTCTTCTTTAATGAATTTTCAATGAACACTTTATAAGTAATCCAAACAGATTCACGATCAAATATTTTAACATTTTTTATTTTTGCCACAGGAACATAAACAAACTTGTCCTCATCAATTTTTTTCTTAATTAACAAGACACCAAAATCATCTTGAGCGACATCATCGAACTTCCCCCTATTCAAGTAAAGGGTTTTTCCACTACTAGAAATATGCTTCACCCTTACAATATCGTCATCAATAGCAAAACAAGAAAAGCTGCTAAGCGTTAGTAACAAAAATGGTAATAGTACTAGAAAGTTTGTTCTCATTTATACCTTATATAAAATAATGACTTACTCTATTTTTATACTTTGAACTTCATTTGAAAAGGCTTTGCGTTAAGTTTTATGAAAAACACTTGATACTCACCGCATCAATCCGTTATTATCACAACAGAAACTTGAGTTTTGAGCTAAATTAAACTATAAATTCTTTATAATAAATTAAATAAGAGGAAATCACCGTGGCGAAAAGAAGAAAAGAAAAAAAAATCTATAAATATGAATGTTCTCTTACTGGAGAATCATACAAGCTTACTGCTAAATGTGATAATCCAGATGATCTTATGTGTGTTAAATCATGGTATGAACTTAACCCAGATAGAGACGACAGAACTGAAGATGTTAAAAAACGTCTAGGTCTTACTGAGGAGTAAGCTTCAAATTCAAAAACCTATTTCATAATTCTAATTTTTAAAATAAAATTAAAAAGGATACTCATGGAAAAACGAGATATAATTATAATTGGATCCGGCCCTGCTGGTTATACTGCAGCTCTATATGCTTCAAGAGCAGATTTAAAACCCCTAGTGATAATGGGTCATGAGCCAGGTGGCCAATTAACAACAACAACAGATGTAGAAAACTTCCCAGGATTTCCTGATGGAATCATGGGCCCTGACCTAATGAATAACATGAAAGCTCAAGCAGAGAAATTTGGAACGGAGTACTTAACAACAAATGTTACTGATGTGGATCTATCAAAAAGACCTTTCAAAATTACATGCGAAAATGGTGACCAATTTGAAGCACAAACAGTTGTTATTTCAACTGGCGCTAGTGCGAAATACTTAGGCCTTCCAAATGAGAAAGAACTCATAGGAAAAGGTGTTAGTGCGTGTGCAACCTGTGATGGATTCTTTTATAGAGATCAAATTGTTCATATCGTTGGTGGTGGTGATACCGCAATGGAAGAAGCAATGTTTCTAACTAAGTTTGCAAAAAAAGTAACCATCGTTCACAGAAGAGATAGTTTTAGAGCATCAAAACCAATGCAACAAAGAGTATTTGATAACCCTAAGATTGATATTCTATGGGACCATGCTGTTTCTGAAATAAAAGCTGATGCAACCGGAGTAACTGGCATTGTTGTTAAACACTCAACTACTGGTAAAGAAGTAGAGCGAAATACTGATGGTCTTTTTATGGGTATTGGCCACACTCCAAATACTAAATTCTTAAAAGATCAAATAACAATCGATGATCATGGGTTCATTATTACAAAAGGTGAACACCCAGATACAAATATTCCAGGTGTTTTTGCTTGTGGTGACGTTCAGGACTCATATTATAGACAGGCTATCTCTGCTGCTGGAACTGGCTGTATGGCGGCCATACGAGCTGAAAAATTCCTTGAAGAAGCAGGAAGAGCTTAAAAAATTTTAAACTAAGCACACTAAATATACTGAATGATATACAGAAAACTTTACCGAGTTAGTCTGTATATCATTCATCAACTAACTAAAATCTCATCAATTCTAACAATCCAATATCTTTGTTTGACATTCGAACCAATTCGCGAAAAAATTTATATAAGTTAAGCAAGGATGCTTAATCAAAATCATTTACCAAGGAAGGAAAATGAGCTCAATTTTTAATTACCAAACACTTAAAGTACGCTTAGAAAAGACAACACGTACTCTTTTTATTACTCTAAAAAGCGATCTTGATTCCAATTACCTTACGATGGAATCCTTATTT
The DNA here is from genome assembly GCA_047634375.1 of Bacteriovoracaceae bacterium. Lineage (GTDB taxonomy): Bacteria > Bdellovibrionota > Bacteriovoracia > Bacteriovoracales > Bacteriovoracaceae. Next base: position 7,138 of record JBLIAG010000008.1, on the reverse strand, counting down.
GAATTAGAGTCTTTGCTAGCTTGGTGTACAACTAAAATTGAAATTCAAACCATTTTTCTTCAATCCACAACTAGTACTTTTTCACTTGGTTACAATCCACAAATTTTAAAGAAATTGACTATTGAAAAGCTACAAAAGTTCACTCAAAAATTGCAAAAAATCAATCAGGCCATAATGCTCCTCCCGCAAACAGTTATAGTTGATATGCAGTTAGGTACTGAAAATATAGCGAGTGAACTTGCGCTGGCCTGTGATATTAGAATCGCCAATAGAGCATGCTCAATTAATTTCAACCACTCAAAGCTTGGCCTTGTGCCTTGCTCTGGTGGAATGGCCCAACTCAGTCATATTGTCGGACATGCAAACGCTAAAAACTGGATTCTAACTGGTGATAATATTCCACTAAGAAAGCTTGAAGCAAGTGGACTTGTTTATATTGCGTACACAATGGATACAAGAGATAAAACAATTCAAAATTTACTAGAATCAATCAGAGAACAGTCCCCTGTTCAAAGAATTCAAACAAAACTTGGTGTCGTTGAAAATATTCGTGTTCATATTGAAAATATGCTGACATTTGAAACTCAAATAGCAAAAGCTGCAATGATCTCTGAAGATTGGAAGAATGATAATGATCCACTGCCAATGAAAGCAAAGAACATGAAAACCGCCGTTAAACTAAGTTTAATAAAGTCTGATAATAATCTACCAAATTAAGAAGATTCATTTAAAGTCTTTATAACTTTACCAATGAGTTTTGATTGCTTATCGAACTTAACACCGACAAGTTTTAACCCGCCTTTAGTACCTTTAACCTTATTGGAAGAAGTCTTGTGAGTTATGATTCCATCAAGACCATTTGGCATTTCGATTCCATTTATACTTTTAATTCCAAGTTCGACACCCAAGGTAAGTGCTTTTGCCATACTCTCAGTGCAGAGAAGACCAAAACCAAACTCAGAGATATCTTTTAGTTTGATATGTTGTAAATCGATTTTCTTACCATACTGAATATTTACAAAGACTTTTGTATAGTGAAAGTTAACTCTAGAAACTAGTCGCTTCTCCTTTAAAAAAACTTTATTTTCGGCCAAAACTCTAAGAATACCATTTACAAAGTTTTCGTAACGTCCCTTGAATAACATTCCTTTTTTTTCTTCATATATAAAAAATGGCAATTTTTGATCAAAGCTCTCACCAGATTCTGGTTTTAACGTGATAGTGGTTTGATCTTTATTTGCTAAGTAACCTTGCATAATAGCGTCACAAGTACTTCTCTTTCCATTGGCGTCCGTTTGCCATAGTAGGATCTTGCTCTTTGCTTTTTTTTGATTTTCAAGCTCACCGTAAAATTCTTTTAATGTTCCCGCTAATCTAAATTCATCTTTCATACAGTTATCTTATCTCAATTAAATTAGGTTTACTCAGCTTTTCATAAGGAGAATATACAAGAAAGAATCCCCCCCCACCTGCACCACAGAGCTTTACAAAAAAATCCTTCTTTTCAAGCCCCTCAAGCCAGAACTCCTTAATCCCATCAGGAATCATCTTGCTAAAGTGTAGATATTGGTTTCTTGAGATTTGATTAAATCCATTTACAAATTCCTCTTTATTTTTACCCACTAATGAATCAATTGTCGTATTTGTTAACCTCATAAATTCTTCAAAGCCCTGACGAAAATCTTGATTGTTTTCATAATCGGATAAAAATTCATGTACGAGAGGACCTGTCTTTCTGATGATATCTGTTTCATATAAATAAAAGTGACCGAAGTAGTCTAGATCGGGCACATCAATTTCTTTTAAATTATTTCTTGATTCAATTAAAATAGGTCTATTAATCAAGCTGATAAGGCAATCTAGACCGGATGAAGAACCGTGATAATAAGATTCCATTAAGGCCATAAAGTCTTGAAGACATTTTAGTTCATCTTTCTTAAATTTTGTTTTTCTTTCGAAGTCATAAGCATACCGATAATATAAGCTTGCACATAATGCACCGGAACTTCCTACCCCATGACCTAAGGGAATATTAGAGTCAAAAAATAATCCATCTTTAATGTCCGCTTCAAAAGACTTCATATCAAGAACACGTGATAAGATTCCGGAGCCTTTAACGAAGTTAAAGAGATCATCCAACTTCAAACTTTCTTTAATATCATCGGCGTTCTTTGCTTTTACCAACTTTCCAGAAAATTTATTAAAGGGAATTGCAAGACCTTTGGAACCCTTAATAATTGAATACTCTCCAAAAAGTAGTAATTTTGATGAGAAGTTTTGTATCATAAAAGAATTCTTTGAAGTCCATTTCCAACTTTATCATACAATACTGATTCATAAATATCATTGGCCATCGCCTCAAGAAATGTCTTAACTTCTTCTTCAATTGAAAGGGGGTAAATTAGATGAATATTTGGTCCAGCATCTATTGTGAAGTAAAGCGGTAGGCATGTCTTTTTTCGAAAGCTTTTTACCTGCTTAATAACTTCGAGTGAATTTGGTTCTAATAAAATATAAGACGGGTATGAAGTCATCATCAGAGCATGAAGTGTGAGTGCTTCATTTTCTAGTATCTCTCCAAAACTATCATAATCACCAATCTTTAAAGCGTTTAGAATTTGTCGCATATTTTCTTGGGCCTGATCTTTTCGTACATCTTTATAAAAGTGAGTATTCATTAATTCATGACCAGCTGAACTAGATACTTCTTTCTCTTTTCCAGAGACAATAACAATTGCATCTCCCATTTCATTAAAGTTTTCGTGAATCTTCTCTAATGGAAGTGCAAATTCGTTTGTTCCCTCACCTGTTTCAAGTTCTCCCCACGACGCAAATCTCGGATATACGCTTCGACATGCACTACCAGACGCTAACCTTGCGAGGAAGCTTACTCGATTGAGAAATATTGGACCATCGCAATCTTTTTCTTGGATTTCAAACTCTATTGCTGCTAAACAGGCTGTAAAGGCGGCCATTGCTGATGCTGAAGAGGCTATACCAGCTGAGTGAGGGAATGTATTTTCTGTCGATACTTTTAAATTTAATTTTTTGGCCAACGGGTAAACATCTTCAATATTATCTAAAAAGTTTTGTAGCCTATTTTTAAATTTTTGGTTTTCCTGTCCTTCAAATAAAAACTCTGAAATACCGCTACATTCCTCATCTATTGTATATTCTACGGAACAGATAGTTTTGCAACCGGAAAGAGTCATACTGATAGAAGGATTCATCGGTAATTGCCGACCGTATTTCCCCCAGTATTTAACAAATGCTATATTAGAAGGTGCTGAATATATAATCTTATTAGTTTGGTGCTGTAACATTCTCTATTTCCTGTACAGAGTCTCCATACTTTTGAAAACTTTGAAGAATAAGGTCATCAAAAGTAAAAATAGTCTCATGCCCCCTCTTTTTAAAATAATCAAATGTTTCTTCTTCTGTCTTATCACTAGTGACAAGGACAAAGTCTCCTCCCCATGCACCTAGGGACTTAACCGCTCCCCAATAATCAGAAAAATGGGTATCAAAGACTCTTTTAAGATTTAGTGCTTTCGATATGATATTTTCGTGGGCAAAGATTTGATTTTCAAAATCCTTTAAATCAACTGCGTCCAACATCTTTTCAGTTATACTATTTAAATCTTTTATAATTTTATCTTTATTAAGACCTTCAGTTTCATTGTATTTTTTAATTCCAGCTCTAGTATCTTGCTTCTCATTTAAGTAAACAAAGTAAATTTTATCTTTAAAAGGAGGAGCGAAATTTAAGGTTTCCCAATGTGGCCCTCTACTTTGTACTTGATAGGATATTGGCCCCATAGACTGTGCACAGGCAATATCATAACCTGATCCTTTGAATGTTTTTGCTTGTAACTCGAAAGGACTTACATAGGCCCATTGTGCAACATTGTACACAAGTGTAGAACTACTACCAAGTCCCCAAGTTATAGGGAACTCTAGAACTGTTTCCACATAGATATCATTATCGTCACGAAGAAAGTGTATATTTTGCTTTCTTGCTTGAAGAAGAATTTCTTGTAGTTTTAATATTTCTGGTGCGTCCTTATTTTTACCTAAACATCCAAAACGCCAAAGTTCAAATGAGGTTTCAAGCCAACACTTATTATCAACATCATAACTCTTCCAATATAATTTAGGATTATGTGAAGGTCTGTATTTCACATGCATTTTTTGCCCAAGCTTAGTTGGTAATGCTATGGACTTAGCGCCATCTAATACAAAGTACTCACCTGATAAAAGCAATTTCCCATGGCCATAAAAATACTGTTCGCTCATCTCTCTTACACTCCAATCTTATTGAAACCATTCTCTCTTAGTGAAATGGTGTCTCTCTATTGATCTCTTCTCTAACGGCTGAAAATGATACCGTCTTATTCACAAAGTGTTTCTTTGCATGTTCAATTTGTTCTTGATTTGCATCTAGCTGATTAAGAATATTTAAAAGATGCATCTTCATATGCCCTTTTTGAATTCCCGTTGTCACTAAAGACCTTAAAGCCCCAAAGTTTTGAGCAAGACCTACACAAGCTACAATTTGCATCAGCTCACTAGCATTTGGTTGTCCTAAAATGTCTAAAGTTGTCTTTGCCAATGGATGAAGGTTAGTTAGTCCACCAACTGTACCCAAGGCCAAAGGAATACTTAATTCAAATCTAAACATTCCATCTTTAACTGAACAACTTGAAAGCCCTCTATATTGTCCATCTCTTGCAGCATAGGCATGTCCACATGCTTCAATCGCTCTAAAATCATTTCCTGTTGCTAAAATAACAGCATCAATACCGTTGAAAATCCCTTTATTATGGGTAACGGCCCTATTAACATCTACTTTTGCAATTTTTACTGCTCGCTCAAATCTTTTAGCGAACTCTTCTCCTGACATACCACCAGCAAAAGCCCCAAGTTTACTGACAGGGCATTCAACATGAGCTCTAACAATACACTCTGGTGTATAGTTTGAGAGAATACACATAATCACTTCAACTTCTTTCTCTGCATCATTGAAGGATTCATGAGCTAAAACGAGATTTTTAAATGTATGGCCAAGTTCCTCAAGAACTGAATTTATAAAATTGGCTCCCATAGCATCGCACGTTTCAAATTTAACATCTAATTGGTAATAATTATCTAAACTCGTTGTTTTATCTATTAGGGTTAGATCCTTGATCCCACCGCCTCTAGCTTCCATATTTTTGACAAGCTCTTTAACTGAAATGAGTAGCTCTGATTTGATGACACTGAAAAAATCAAATAGTTTTTCTTTTTCACCTTTCCAGTCAAAGTGAACTTGACCTTTCTTAGTTGTAGAGATGACTTTTGTTGTGAACCCACCTCTTGTTAACCAAAATTTAGCGCTTTTCGAAGCTGCGGCTACAACAGAACTTTCCTCTATAACAAGCGGGACTGAATGCATTTTTCCATTAATGGAAAAATTTGGTGCGATTCCATACGGGAAGTAGAAGTTTGAAATAGTGTTTTCACTAAAGTCGTCAAATATTTTTTGTTCTGATGAGTCATTTAGCCAAAAGCGATCAACAGTTTGTAGGTTTTTTTGTACGTCTACGGGAAGCTGAGAGGCCAACCACTCAATCTTATCTTCTTTACTTAATTTTGAGAAACCATTTACAATTTCCACGCTTAACCTCTTAAATAACTTTGGGCCATTTTAAGACCATCCTGAATGCCTAATATATAATCTTTTAATTCATCATAGTCGTTCATCGAATACTTCAGTAGACTTGAAGCCATTCCAAAAATACTCTTATGCTTTAATTTATTCATAAGAGCGTAACCTTGAACTGGGTCAACAATTCCGCCAGAAATGATGAAGTTTTGACATTTCATTGTGCTTTGATCGAATTCATTTATCCAATCAATCATTTGAATACAAGTATGACCAACCTCGGTAAAACTATTTTTAGCAGCCTTTTTACCCGAATTTACCCCGGAAAGTCTAGCTTGTTCTAGCATTGTGAAGTTTGTTCCACCAAAACCTGCCAACTCGATTGCGCCTAGCGGTAATTCGCTTAGGGCCTTTAGACTTTTCGGCCCAAAGCCCTGACCTACCTCTTTCACAATAATTGGAAAATTTAAGTCATCAAGACACCGCTTAATAGTTTCAAGTGGGGCTTTCTTAAAGCGATCCCCTTCTGGTTGCATCCACTCCTGTAAGGGATTGACATGGATAATAACACCATTCGCTTCAAGAGATTTCGTAATTTCAGACACTTTATCTAACTTACTTTCATCTATCAGTTCTTCTAGTTGAGCAATTCCAAAATTTGTAAAAAGTGGAGCATCCCCCATAAACGGTCTAATATTAAAGTCTTCAAATCTAGAATTGTCACTCAAGAGGGAACGGCAAGAGCCAAGTCCCATACCAAATTTGAATTCCCCGCAGGCCTTGGCCAAGTTTTGATTGATTGTTCTGGCCTGCTCAGTACCACCAGTCATACTTGAAACCCATAAAGGTAATTCCAATGTATGTCCCATAAATTTCGTTGTTAGCTTATCTTCAACACTTGGGTGAGCAGAGAGGATGGGCTCATATTTTAGATCACCAAGTTCAATTTGCCGTTTCGGTCTAGACTTGAAAGTTAATTCGATATGGTCCTTCTTTCTTTGCTCTGACATTAAATGCTTCCAATTATTAAAATAAATTCTCTCTTTAATTCAGTAACCTGACTCTTAATAGATTTAATATCACCTCGGAAAAGTTCTTCCGTTTTCTGATTTAAATCTAATCCTAGAAAAATTTCCCTATTACAGTTATGTAAATCAAGCTCATCTAAAATTCTTGCCAATCTATAAGGAGTATCCATAACAATGGACATTTCAGGTTGATTGATAATTCTCTTAATCGCCTTAGTTCTCAACTCTTTATTTACTGGAATAAATCCTTCAAAGATAAAACGATTATGGGGTAATCCACTTAAAGCAATTGCAAGAGAAACAGAATTTGCAAATGGTGTTGAAGTGACTTTAACTTTATTTTGATGGCATAAGTTGACTAATTCTTGTCCTGGGTCACAAAATGCTGGCAGTCCACAGTCGCTCATTAAGTAAACATTTTGCCCACGATTTAATTTCTTGATAAGCTCAGTATTAAGCTCATCTC
>JBLIAG010000007.1:0-129459 GCA_047634375.1 Bacteriovoracaceae bacterium | reverse complement strand
GGTAGTGCTCGGGCGACTGAGTGTGAGAATAGCAAGATGCTCCCATTATATATTTTAAAAAAGCCTTCTTTCGAGAAGGCTTTTTTTTTGCCTAAAAACTGAAAAGTTCATAAGATAACTATATGTATAAAAGTGATTATAAATTAATAGTGAAAAGATTAGCTCTTGCTTTGCTGCTATTTCCCATTTCCAGAATTATTTTTTACTTTTACAATACGACTTACTTTGGAGAGCTAGACTTTCAATCCTTAAAAGCTTTTGTTTATGGGGTGAGGTTTGATCTTTCAACTCTTTTAATCGTAAATATTTTATTTATTTTTTTATCATTAATCCCTGTTAGATATAAAGCTTATAAAACTCTTTTGAAAATAACTTTTGTGATTTCAAATTTTATCGCCTTTAGTTTGAATATCGGTGATAGCGAATTTTTTAAATTTAATGGTAAAAAGTTAACCTTAGATATTTTAAATTTAGGACATGATGCCTCTGAGCAGATGTTTCAACTTTTTATGTATTACTGGGACCTTTCTTTAATATCCATAGTTGCTCTTATATTTATTTGGAGATTTTATCCAGAAGAGGAAAAACCATTCTTTGATTGGAAGAAAGTAAATATATTCTTAACTCCAATTATTGGAATATTCTTTTTAATTATCGCATTCGTTGGAATTCGTGGTGGAATTCAAATGCGAAGTATTAGTGCTAAACAGGCTTTTATTTTTTCAGATTATAAGCTAGGCAATCTTGCTATAAACTCTGTTTATACTTTAGTTAGATCGTTAGACCAAGAAAGTTTAGTTCAAGTATCATTTTTCAAAACAGATGAAGAGGCAATTCAAGTATTAAAAAAAACTATGTTTGAAAAAAATAAATTTAAAGGGATAGAGGGCTCTAATGTTGTTTTAATTATTCTTGAAAGCCTTTCTCAAGAATATGTTGACGAAGGTTATGCTCCTTTTTTTTCTGAGATCTCTAAAAATGGTTTGTATTTTTCAAAAAATATGGCGAACGGAAGAAGAAGTATTGAAGCACTACCATCTATTTTAGCAGGGGTACCTTCAATTATTGGAAAACCAATTTATCAATCTCAATTTCAGACCAACAAATTTATCGGCCTGCCAAAGGTATTAAAAGACAAAGGGTATGATGTCTCTTTTTTTCATGGTGGAAAAACTGGAACAATGGATTTTGACTCTTATACGAAATCTATTGGAGTAGACAAATACTTTGGTCTTGAAGATTATCCAAATCAAGACCACTTTGATGGTCACTGGGGAATTTACGACAGTTACTTTTTTAAATTCTTCTCTGATTATTTAGATCATACTGATAAGCCATTCTTTTCTACAATTTTTAGTTTAAGCTCACATCAGCCTTACTCAATACCAGTAGAGTTTTATGATAAATTCCCTAAGGGGGATTTAGAAATCCATGAAAGTATAGGTTATATCGATAATACTTTAAAAAGGTTTTTTGAAGAAAGTTCGGATAAGGAGTGGTTCTATAATACTCTTTTTATTATTACAGCTGACCATACGCAAAAATTAAATTCCAAAAAATTTCAAAACGAAATTGGAAAGTATAGAGTACCGTTAGTATTTTATCATCCAAAACTTGATTTAAGCGAACTTTCTAATAATAAAGTAACTCAACATGCAGATATTCTTCCTTCAATACTAGATTTCCTTAATATTGAAATGAAAGAGTTTTTACTTTTTGGAAAAAGTGTCTTCTCTCATGGAGAAGGAAGAGCGATTAATTATATCAATGGGAAATTTATGTACCTATCTGATAAATTCTTTCTGCGATATCAAGGAAATAAATTTTTTTACTATGATAGTCAGTTTGTACTTCAGTCTAAATTAGATGAGGGCCAGATTGAGGATATCAATGAACTAAAAGCGTTAATTCAATATACAAATAATGGTATGATAAAAAATAAACTTTATATTCAAAATTAATTTTATTTACCTTTCCAGGTTGTTGAACTTCTAACTATTTTATAACTACCATCCAGACCAAGAGCAACTTCTTTTATGTCTTTAATTTGATCTTCTTTTAAATTAAATTTCTTAGTGGTTTTATCTATAATCATTAGCTCAAATGGTGATAGGTGTGAATCTGTAGCAGCAAGATTCATTAGAATCTTGGCAAAATTTCTTTTCTCATCTATGTCTAAGAATAGACATAATAAATCAATATAGTGTTCGTTTAATTCATCACCAAGTCTCTTTGTTTCACTAATATAAATATTAAGATCAATAAGCATATCAATAGTTTTAGGATTAAATTCAAACCAACATGAAAATTCATGTTTAATATAATTAACTTCTTTTTCGTGTATTTCCCCATCTGAAGAAATTAGAGCAAATGTAAGGCCCAGGTATGATGTTATAAATAATAGGTCTGATTCTGGTAAGTTTTTACAAATCTTTTTGATGAAAAAACATATTGGATTCTCTTTGAAGATCTCCATTTGTGCTTGCATTACTTCTGGGGTCACAAGTGTTAGATCTTTTTTATGAATTGGGCTTTGAGTGTAAACGTTCCTAATATTCTTAAGGAACTCCACCTCAATATTTTCTTTCGTCTCCATACTAAGTGCACTTTTTTGGCAATGGGCTCGAATCACCGAAATTTTATCCTCGGAAATTGAAAATCTCTTAGATAAATTCGTTATAAGCTGATTTTCAAGAGGATCCATATCTCCATCAGCTAGGGAAAGATTAAATAGAAGTCTTATTACTTTGAGCTTTGCCTCCTCATCCATGTTTTGGTCTAAGTATTTCACAAAGTGAGGAAGGGCCGTGCTATAGCCCTTTGCAAGGACAGCATGTGATACATTGAGTTCTACCAAGGAGTTTTTAATATCTTGTTCTATTTTTAAACTTTTTGGAAGACTATTACTAATATAATCAATTTCTGATTTATATACTTTTGCATCTGCGAGGGAGACGGCAATTGTGAGTCCGAAGTAACTTGTTAGATATAACTTTTGATGTTCCGAAAAATTTGAACAAATTTCGGATGTATTCTCATATAGTTCAGTATCTTGAATTGTTTGTATTGTCCTTGCTAGCTTGTAATCATATTCCCGCATTAACTTTCCTTGTTTATTTTTTTAACATGTCCCACGAACTTGCACTTTTAATTATTTTAAAGCTCCCATCAATACCGTTTGCTTGATTTTTTAAATTTGCAAGGGTCTCATTATCAAAATCAAACGTTTCTGAGATCTTATCTACTATAAGCAGTTCTAGGGGAGAAATATTATCATCCTTTTCAGCGAGGTTAAGTAACATAATTGTAAATGTTTCTTTTTCTTGCTTATCAAAAAGTTTTGAAAGTATTTCTGTATAAATTAAATTATAGGCTTCTGTATGTGCTTTTTTCTCTGTGAGATAAATAGAGATATCAAATAAGGTATTTATAGTGTCTTCTTCAAGTGCGTACCAAAGTGTGAACTGGCTTCTAATATAAGAAACTTCTTTTTCGTGTATATCACCGTCTGAAGCGATTAGTGAGAAAGCCGTTCCAAGATAAGAGGTGATAAAGAGTAAGTCCTCAAGCTTTATTGTTGAACAAATTTACTTTATAGAGAAATATAACGGACTTTGCTTTAACCTCAAATCAAAATCTATTGCATCCTCATCACTTAAGTTGTTGAGAAACCTTTTTTTATCAAAAACTTGTTCAAGGCTTTTAGCTTTCTTAAGAAAGGTAACCTCTTTATCTACTTTCAGTTTTTCGATTTTACTTTTAAGACTATAATCCCTGATTTGCTTTATCTTTCCATCTGATAGACCAAACCTTCTAGACATCTGAATAATTAACTTTTCTTCTTCTTGAGATAGGTTGCCATCAGCACATCCGAGGAAAAAGAGTAATTTAACTATCTTAATAATGTCATCCTCGGACATAACTTTTTTTAGGTAAGAGATATAATGAGGAATTGTTACGCTATAGCCGTTTGCTAGTAAAGCCTTAGATAAATTGAGTTCAACAAGAGAGCTCTTGATTTCTTCGCTTAATTTTATGCTTTGTGGAATACCATTCGCTATATAGTCAACTTCTGATTCAAAGAGTTTTCCATCTGCAACCGCAACAGCAACGGTTATTCCAAAATAACTTGTAAGGAATAACAGATGGCTTTCCTTAAAGCCCTGACAGATTTCAGAAGTGTCTTCAAATAATTCAGACTCTTCAATAAGGCTAATAGTTTTTGCTAATTTCAGATCAAATTCTTGCACTTGATTCCTTTTAAAAAAACTTAGTAAGTACCCATAATTATAACAAAAAATTAAAAAATATGTTAAAACTAAATTGGGCAAATTTGGGTGTTTTTTTGTAAACTCCTGATAAAAGTTAGCATTTGCGATGTGTTATTCTTTTCGGGTCTAATCGATGAAATTTTAGCCTCACTGGTACTTGTCAGTTTTACTCCAGAAAGATAGAGTACCTTGTCATAAATAGTTGAATTAAAAGAAGGAATTATGGATATTATTGGTTCTCATGTTGATTCGAGTTCTATTGAATTCTCGGAAAATAGTAAATTTCACTTAGGTTTGAGGGAGGAGCTTTTAGCAAAGCTATCTGAAGTCGAACTTGGTGGAGGTGAAAAATATATCGAGAAACATAGATCTCGGGGGAAGCTACTTGCTAGAGAAAGAATAGAAAAAATTATTGACGATGGTTCTTCTTTTTTAGAGTTATCAGCTTTAGCGGCTTATGAAGTTTATCCTGAAGGAGTACCAAGTGCTGGAGTTGTTACTGGTATTGGGAAAGTTCATGGTATTGAATGCATGTTTGTTGCAAACGATGCAACTGTAAAAGGTGGAACTTATTTTCCATTAACAGTTAAAAAACATTTAAGAGCACAAGAGATAGCGCTAAAAAATCACCTTCCTTGTATTTATCTTGTTGATTCAGGAGGAGCATTTCTTCCTAGGCAAGATGAAGTCTTTCCGGATAGAGAACACTTTGGACGAATTTTCTTTAATCAAGCCCAGATGAGTGCAAAGGGGATTTCTCAAATTGCGGTTGTTCTAGGTTCATGTACTGCTGGTGGGGCTTATGTTCCGGCAATGAGTGATGAGACAATAATAGTTAAAGAGAACGGAACTATTTTTCTTGGTGGACCACCACTTGTTAAAGCCGCTACAGGTGAAGAGGTGAGTGCTCAGGATTTAGGTGGAGCGGAAGTTCATACCAGGGTATCTGGAGTCGCAGATCATTATGCTGAAGACGAAGAGGATGCTCTTTATATTACTAGAAATGTTATTGAAAATTTAAATTATAAAGCTAATGATTCAGAAAAAAATAAAGTTGATGTAGAAGATACATTCTTCTCCCCGGAGGAGATCTATGGGATTATTCCTAAAGATACAAGAAAGCCATTTGATGTTAGAGAGGTCATTGCTAGAGTTGTCGATGGTTCAAAATTTCAAGAATTTAAGAAGAACTATGGTGAAACACTTGTTTGTGGATTTGCAAAAATTCATGGATATAGAGTGGGGATATTGGCAAATAATGGAATTCTATTTTCCGAGAGCGCCGTTAAGGGAGCTCATTTTATTGAGCTCTGTTGTCAGCGAAAAATACCATTAGTATTCCTTCAAAATATAACTGGTTTTATGGTTGGTCAAAAATATGAATCAGAAGGTATTGCCAAACATGGTGCTAAGCTCGTAACTGCAGTTTCGACTGCAAGTGTTCCAAAATTTACTGTTGTGATTGGTGGATCATTTGGAGCAGGAAACTATGGAATGTGTGGACGAGCCTTTGATCCTAGATTTCTTTGGATGTGGCCAAACTCTAAAATTTCCGTAATGGGTGGAGAGCAAGCAGCGGGAGTCCTAACAACTGTTAAGCAAGATGGTTTACGTTATCGTAGGAAAGAAGTTATGACAGAAGATGAAATTGTAACTTTTCAAAAACCAATTTTAGATAAATATGAAAAAGAGGGAAGTGCCTACTATAGTACTGCTAGAATTTGGGATGATGGGATTATTCAACCCCATGATACAAGAACAACTCTTGGACTTGCTCTAGCTATATCTCACAATGAAAAATATGAGGACACTAAATTTGGTGTTTTTAGGATGTAATAATGGAAGAAATTTATAAGTGTAATATAGATGAACGCGGGGTTGCACAGGTAAAACTTAATCGTCCCGAAATTCATAATGCTTTTAATGATGAGCTTATTATAAAACTGACTCAATTATTTAGTGACTTAGATCGAAATGATGAAGTTCGCATTATTGTTCTGACAGGAGAGGGAAGGTCTTTCTGTGCTGGAGCAGATTTGAACTGGATGAAGTCTATGATTAACTATTCTGAAAAAGAAAATATTAATGACTCAAAAAAACTATTTAAAATGTTTGATACTATTAATGAATGTACTAAGCCGGTTATTGGTAAAATAAATGGCCATGCACTTGGTGGTGGTGTGGGGCTTGTCGCAGTTTGTGATATTGCCGTAACTCATAATAAATCTAAGTTTGGCTTTACTGAAACAAGGCTTGGATTAGTTCCAGCAGTGATCTCACCATTTTGTATGGCTAAAATTGGTGAAAGTAACGCGAGAGCATGGTTTCTTTCTGGCGAGATGTTTTTAGGAAAGAAAGCTCAAGAGATGGGATTGGTGCACGAGGTTGTTGAGGTGGATCAACTCGATCAAAGAGTTGAGGAACTAGTAGTTTCTCAACTAAAAGCAGGCCCAATAGCAACAGGTAAAGCTAAGTTATTAATCAAAAGTATTATGGCCTTACCAAAAGATAAGGTTGAAGAGTATACGTGTAGTACAATTGCTGCTTGTAGAACAAGTGAAGAAGGGCAGGAAGGAATGAATGCTCTTTTAGAAAAAAGAAAACCAAACTGGATTAATCATGATTAAAAAAATTCTTATTGCTAACAGAGGAGAGATTGCTCTTCGTGTAATTAAAACGTGTAAGCGAATTGGAATCAAAACTGTCACTATTTATGCACAGGACGATTCAAGTTTACCCCATGCTTTTGAATCTGATGAATCATTTAATTTAGGATCGGGAGAATTAAGTTTAACCTATTTAAATCAAGATAAAATCATTCAAATTGCTAAAGATACAAACTCTGATGCTATTCATCCTGGATATGGATTTTTATCAGAGAATACTGACTTTTGTAAGAAAGTTAAAGAAGCGGGGCTAATTTTTATCGGGCCAAGTGTCGAGGCCATAGAACTGATGGGGGATAAAACCACCTCTAAAGTAAAGATGGAAAAAATAAATATTCCATTAATTCCTGGGTACCATGGAACTGATCAAGATCCAAAAGTTCTTCTAGGTGAAGCCCAAAAAATTGGTTTCCCAGTTCTTATTAAAGCAACTGCTGGTGGTGGTGGTAAGGGAATGAGAATTGTAAATTCTGAAGAAGAGTTTACAGATGCGCTAAATTCATCAAAAAGAGAAGCACTGAACGCATTTTCAAATGATAACGTTTTATTAGAAAAATATATAACAAATCCAAGGCATATTGAAGTTCAACTTGTTTCTGATGGAAAGGGGAATCACTTTCATTTCTTTGAAAGGGAATGTTCAATTCAAAGAAGATATCAAAAAGTTATTGAAGAATCGCCTTCTCCGGCCTTAACTGATAAGTTGCGCGAATCTATTTGTAAGACAGCAGTTGAAATTGCAAGAGGCATTGATTACAGAGGTGCTGGGACAATTGAATATATTCTTGCTCCTAATAATGAATTTTATTTTTTAGAAATGAATACAAGGCTTCAAGTTGAGCATCCAGTGACTGAAATGGTTACAGGACATGATTTAGTTGAGTTACAAATTATAGCTGCAAGTGGTGAAGCATTTGATTTTAAGCAAGAAGATATAACTCAAACAGGTCATTCATTTGAGTGTCGTATTTACGCAGAAGATCCTGATAATGAGTTCTTGCCAACAGCAGGGAGAATTCAAAAAATTCAAGCAGATACTTCTGTGGATTATAGGCTTGATTGTGGCTATATAGATGGTAATAAAATTTCTACAAACTACGATCCAATGCTTGCAAAATTAGTAGTTCATGACCTTGATCGATATTCTGCAATCGATAAAATGCAAGATGCCCTAAATGATATTCTTTTCGGTGGAACTAAAACGAATAGGGACTACTTGAAAAGAGTATTGAATCATGATTCTTTTATAGAAGGAAACTTTCATACCCATTTTATTGAGTTAGAGAAAGAACAATTGAAGTCAATTGTTTTTAATAATGACGAAAAAGCGACCTTTATAGCTGGTGCACTTATTTTTGATACTTTAGATGTTAGAAATATTTGGGATAAACAATTTAAGGCGATATCAAAACAGATTGTGATTGATCAACAAGAAATATCTTTTGAATTAACTTATTTAAACCGAAATCAAGTTAGCTTTATCCTTGAAGGGGATACTTATCGTTTTACAACTTTACTTTGGGAACCTGGAAATATTGTTTTGGAATATCAAGGGCAAATGATTAAATTATCTTCTTTTCCAATAAATTTATTTGGTGATAAACAAATATTTGCAGGAGATTACGAAGCGGTAGTTAAGATTGTTCCAAAGGCGGCAAGAAAGACAGGTGTTAAAACTCTTTCCGAAGGTTCTCTCCAAAGTCCAATGCCAGGTAAAATATTTAAAATTCTCCTCGGTTCAGGAGATGTTGTTAAAACAGGAGACCCTGTTCTAATTGTTGAAGCTATGAAAATGGAGCATATGATTAGAGCACCTAAAGATGGGACTATTAAAGAAATCTTTTTTAAAGAAGGAGAACAAGTCCAAGGCGGCGTTCTTCTCTGTGAGATAGAATAATTATGTTCGAAAATAATCCAAAGAAAGTTAAAATTGTAGAAGTTGGACCTAGGGATGGTTTACAAAATGAAAAAACAATCATTTCTCTTGAGGATAAGTTGGAGTATATACGGTTACTTTCATTGTCAGGAATTCAAACGATTGAAGCCACAAGTTTTGTAAGGCCCGATAAAATTCCTCAAATGGGTGATGCAGGTTCGTTATTTCGTGAATTAAAAAAACTAAATAACTTTAATGAAATAAATTTCCCATGTCTAATTCCAAATATTAAAGGGTTTAATCTTGCCTCTGATGTAGGAGTTAAAGAGATCTCTTTATTTTCGGCCACTAGTAATGAGTTTACGAAAAAAAATATAAACTGCACCATTGATGAAAGCTTTGCTCGGATGGAAGAGGTTGCAGCTGAAGCTAATAAAAATAATCTCAGAATACGAGGCTATATTTCAACTGCATTTGGATGTCCTTATGCTGGAGACATGCCGGTAAATAAATTAATTTCAGTTATTGAAAAGTTTTTGAGTTTAGGTGTTTACGAAATTAGTATTGGGGATACCATTGGTGTTGCAACTCCATTACAAGTAAATAGTTATTTATTAGAAGTTTTAAAAATTATAGATATTAGCAAAGTTGCTATGCACTTTCATGATACACGAGGAATGGCACTTTCCAATATATTAGTTTCTTTAGAAAAAGGTATCTCAATTTTTGATTCATCTTCTGGTGGATTGGGTGGATGTCCTTATGCTAAAGGGTCTACGGGAAATATAGCAACGGAAGATGTACTTTATCTAACGAATTCTCTCGGTATTGATACTGGTGTTAATTTAAAAAAAGTTGTTGAGGCATCTCAATTTATTCTAGGGAAAGTTCAGAAAACAAGTCCATCAAAATACTTTCAAACACTTATTACTAAATAGGAAAAAAAATGGCTTATGTTAATATGACAGATCTTCAGTTAGCTTTCAAAGAGCATACTCTTTGGATTACTTTAGAGCGCCCAGATCAAAGCAATGCTTTTTCAATGGCAATGATACAAAATCTTGTGAGCACATTGTACAAAGCTGACGAAGATAATAATGTTAGATCTATTGTTATTACAGGAAGTGGTAAACATTTTTGTGCCGGTGGTGATGTTAAAGATATGCAAACTAAGTCTGGAATGTTTTCAGGTGATCCAAATGAATTAAGAGAAAGGTATAAGAGGGGTATTCAACAAATTCCTATTTGTATGAATACACTCTCAACTCCAGTTGTTGCAATGATTAATGGTGCGGCCATAGGTGCAGGCCTTGACCTAAGTTGTATGTGTGATATTCGTGTGGCTTCAGAGAAGGCTAAATTTGGTGAAACTTTTGCAAAACTTGGGCTTATTCCTGGAGATGGGGGAACATATTTTCTTCAAAGGGTTATTGGTTTTTCAAAGGCAATGGAGCTGACACTAACATGTGAAGTGATAAATTCTAGTGAAGCGAAAGATATCGGACTAGTTAACTATGTTGTCGGGGCAGACGAGTTAAATTCATTTACTCAGTCACTTTTAAACAAAATAAATTCTAATGCTCCCATCGCTATTCAAATGGCGAAACGAGCTATAGTACAAGCTTACCGTAGTGATCTTGCCTCGAATTTAGAACTACTTTCAGCTTACCAGGGGATCACGCAACGAACGTCGGACCACTTTGAATCAGTAGAGAAAATACTGACAAAAGAAAAGTCTAACTTTAATCATAAATAAATCTTCATAAAACTGTCGAATTTTTTTGACATTCCTCATCAATTTTCCCAAAATTAAAATATAACAATTTTGAAATAGGAAAGTGAATGATTAAACTGAGTATCTTTTTGAGTTTAACGATTCTAATAGGCTGCTCTAGTATAAAGTTCTCTTCCTCAAATAATATTCCTGTAACTTTTGAATATAGTAATGACAAAAGTTCTGAAGTATCAATTGTCGTTTCAAAACCCTTTTATATGTGGGGACTTGTTCCAAAACAACAAGTCGTAGAAGTTGATAAAGTTTTTGTAAGTAAGGGTTTTAAAGTAGTCTCTGATTTAAGTATTAATGAAATTGAAAATAATAAAAAGGCTTTATGGATGTTCTTCACTTTTGGAATGTACTACCCACAGAGTTTTAAGTTAACTGCAAATGTAAATTGAAATAGTGTCCACGGATGGATGCTTATGGGCCACGGATGGCCCACCTTTTTATATAACTCAAAAAAAATATTGTATTTTAAGATTGGGAGGATCGAAAGACTTCCTAAAGTATCTAGTCGTCTAAAGAACTAAGTAAGTCATTAAAGAAATTTGATTTGTAGTCTTGCTCTTCTTCGTCAGTCAGATGGCTAAAAGAGTTTCTGTCCTGTTCTGTAAAGTGGTCCGTATGATCTACTAGAAAGCGGCTCATGCACCTTCGAATGTTTTTCCCGTAGATCTTCCTTTCTTTAGCATAAGTCATTATAAGCCTTCTCTTGGCCCTTGTAATACCTACATAACATAGTCTTCTTTCTTCATCGATATCACCATTTTCCTTAATGACATTCTTATGGGGGAGAAGTTCTTCTTCCATTCCTAAAAGAAAGCAAGTATCGAACTCTAAACCTTTTGAAGAGTGTAGTGTCATAAGTTGAACTTCATTTTTCATGACATCGGAATCGTCATTTTTTTTATCCTGGTTATCTACAAGTAGAAGTCTTTCTAGGTAGGTTTGAAGATTGGCTTCCTCTGCAAAGCGGTCTACAAATCGATCAGTTGATAAAAGGAAGTTTTTTACATCTTCTCTTTTCCTTGCAGCAATTTTTGGAGAGTCATAAGACTTATCAATAAAATCGTAATAGTGGATTTCATTAATGAGAGCAGCTAGGGCCTGAGTCAAGGTCATTGTTGTAAAAAGCCATTTGTACTTTTTAATGATGGCCATGAAATCTTGTAGGGATTTTCCTCTTTTACTTTCATCTGTTAGACATTCTTCTTGAATGACCTCAAATAAAGTTATTGATTTTTGTTCAGATATTTCTAGATATTTTTTTAGAGTGACAGTACCAATTCCACGATTAGGGATATTTAATATTCTTCTAAGACTTAATTCATCTTTTGGGTTGTATATAACGGAGAGGTAGGCAATAAGGTCTTTAATTTCCTTCTTCTCATAGAATTTTTGTCCACCGATAATTGTATAGGGGATTTGAGCCAGTCTGAGTTGATCTTCTACTGGTGGGACTTGCATATTACTTCGGTATAAAATAGCTACATCGCCAAGAAAGAGTCCTTTCTTTTGAATTTCAATTATTTCATCAATGATAATTTGTGCTTCATGGTCACCGTTTGCAGCGGCCCATAACATAGGAACAAGTCCGTTTTTGTTATCGGTCCGCATGGTCTTGTCTTTTCTTTTAATATTATCTTTGATGACGACATTGGCCAGGTGGAGAATTTTGTCCGATGACCTATAGTTTTGTTCTAACTTTATGACAGTTGTATTTTTATAAAGTCTTTCAAAGTTAAGGATATTGGTAATATCTGCACCACGAAATGCATAGATAGATTGGTCATCGTCTCCAACAACACAAATATTATTATGAGTACTTGTGAGCGCTCTTACCATATCGAATTGAAGGCTGTTAGTATCTTGGTACTCATCAATCATAATGTATTTATACTTCTTGGAATATTTCTCAGCGACGTCTGGTCTTGCTTCAAAAAGACGCACACATAAAAATAAAATATCATCAAAATCTACAGCATTATAGAATTGAAGCTTGTCTTGATAGAAGTGATAAACGTATTCTGTTGCTTCATCGTAAGGATCTTCTGGATCATAGAATTCGGTATCTCTAAATTGATCTGCTGAAATTCCTGCATTTTTTAAACGTCCAATCTTAGACATAATCGTTTTCTTATCAAATGATTCTTTATCAAGTTTTATTTTCTTTAGGCCTTCGCGAACGATGGCCATTTGATCACCTTGGTCATAAATGGTGAAGTCTTTGTTATATCCAATATGATGGATTTCTTCTCTTAGAATTCTAATCCCAAGAGAGTGATAAGTTGAAAGAGTTATTCCTCGTTTCTTTCTAGATCCAAGGAGTTTAGAAACACGTTCATGCATTTCCATCGCAGCTTTATTTGTAAAACTAACAGCGAGAATATCTGTGGGCGGAATTCTTAAGTTATCGATCATATGACCAATTCGGTAAGTCAGGGTTCTGGTTTTGCCAGATCCTGCTCCCGCTAAAATTAGTACGGGACCCGTAATTGTTTCAGCAGCAAGTCTTTGCTGTGGATTAAGGCCATTTAAGTCGATCATGGATGTAATTTAAAGTGCTGGGGCAGAGTAGTAAAGGGAAATTAAGATTCTATTAGGGAGATTTAGAAAGTTGCCAATAATTATGTTCAATCTTTTTGAGATCAATATATCTTATTTATTTTGTAAATCAGTGAAATTAATATTTTTTATAGAAATTACAGATAGTTATCACTTTTTATACAAATTTTTTAAGATTCAGTGAAGTATAATTAACAGAGACGATACTAGCTACCGAAAAGCTTATTAGAAGCGAGATATTATTATGATAAAAATTATGAAATTTATTGGTTTTTTTACTCTAGTCGGTTTAGTTGGTTGTGCTCAAGGGCCAGAAACATCTAAGTTGAAGGTTTCCATTGCTGCCGTTACGGGCTCGGCTCAATTCCCTGGTGGTCTCTACCTCATGGGTAAACATGATAGCGGGAAGAAGTTCATTCGAGTAGTTCGTGAGACTGATAGTATCGAGCTAGAATTAGAAAATGGAAAATGGGATTTTGCTTCTATGGGCTGGGATTCGACAGCACAACATTTTGAAGGAAATTCTTTTTGTGGTTTACAGCAAGGAATGGAGTTAAAGGGGAGTGATATCACTCTAGATTTAAAGGCAACAAAAGAGAATTGTAATAATAAAATCTTTGGGTCTCAAGTTTCAAATAATAATTTCTACCCACTGCAGTTTCATACTTGTGGCGATATTCAAGATCATATTTTAAAAGGTAGTACAATTCCTCCTAATTTAGAATGTGGACCAACAAATTCTGATGAAATGTTTAGCGGAGGATTAAAGAGTTTTAAAATTAGTTTAAAAGAAGTTAGAGAAGATGGTTCTATTAACGATGGGCTCTCAAGTCGATGTATAAATGATTCAGGTAGTGATGCAAAAGAGCTGTCTGCGATTAGGTTGCCTCATGGTAGTCCATTTGTTCAACTGCCATATGAGGTAAAAGGTTATTCTGACGTTGGTTGTAACGATGGAGATATACAAACAAGTTATAAATTTTTAAATGGCTTTGTTGACCCTGCAGGTGAAGGTCTTGGAATCGATGTTCCTGATGGTTCAAGTTCAATTCTTAATGTTTATCTTCATTCTGATATTTGTAGTCCTGCTCAAGTTGCTGATTTTAGTTTTCCTGCTGAGAGCTCTGGTACATATTTAGTTTGTTCTCCAGGGCAATTTGAATTAATTGGACAGTCACCATCTAATCCTATGAGTACTTTTGTGTTAGGGAAAGATATTGAGTTCACCGGTGGGAATACGACTATTTCTGGGATCTTTCAAGGTAAAGTTGATGGAGATGGGCATACTATTTCTGGTGGAACAAATCCACTTTTTGATGTTCTTGCTGCTCCAAGTGCTGGGGAAGTTATAGTTGAGGATTTAAACATCAAAGGTTTTAATATTGATATCTCTGATACAACCGTTGGTTTTTATGGAAATGGATTTGGGATTTTAGCTAACCATATTAAAGGTAATGGCCCAGGGAAAAAAGTAAGGATTAACGATATTAGCATCACTAATAGTAATATCAAAATAACAGATGGTTTAATTACAGTTGATACATATCTAGGTGGACTAGTTGGATATATTGACAATACAAGTGGTGGGATTGAAGAAGAAATCGAAATTAGAAATGTTAACTCACAAGCTCATGTTGATGGGTCACAGTCTGATAAAGTTAGAACTGGTGGGTTAGTTGGTGAGTCGAAAAGTGATGCAGACTCTGGTAGTATTGGTTTTGAATATAACCAAGTTGGTGTGGCGGACGGTAAAGATTTAGAAAATACTTCAAAGAGGGTATTAGTTCAAGGCCATACGAATGTCGGCGGATTTGTAGGAAAGTTTGAATACACAAGCATTCGTGAAGGAAATAAAGTTATTGTAGAAGTCCAAGGTGATACTAATATTGGTGGTATTGCAGGGGATGCAAGACATAATACAGAAGTGAGCGACTCTTATGTCGATTCTATTTTTAAACATCACACAGGTACGGATGGACAAAGTACGAATGTTGGTGGTGTTATTGGAGCTATCGCAGGAGACTTCCAAGTTAATATTACAGGTGTAGTGTCAAAATTCACTATTCCTGTACCTACAACCACTTCGGATAGAGTTAATAAAATGGGTGGGATTTTAGGGAGCTTTACACTAGGAGCTTCCTCACAAGTTAAAGCAATTCAAATCTTAAATTCAAGTGCCTTTTTAGATGTCGCTGTAAATGGAAGTGATCATGGAGGTATCATTGGAAAATTTGGAAACGTTGTTACCTCCCCACAGGCAAATCCAGTGATTAGTTACTCAGTGGCCCAAGGAACAATGACCGTTGCCTCTCCTGAGTCGTATAATAAACCAAAAGGCGGATTTGCAGGACACTTAGAAAAAGGAAAAGTCTCCCATTCAATTTCAAATATGAAGCGTATCCAAGGAGACAGTCTTCTGGGTGGTGGAATTGGTAATGGAGTTTATGATGGAATAGATAAATCATATATTCGCAGTCAAATATTTAGCTCAAATAGTACAGGTGCAAATGTTGCTTCTGGTGGAATTGTTGGGGATCATAATGGAGGAACGCTTAAATATAATAATATCTTTGTTGATAGTTATATTCAAACAACTGGAGTAGTAGGCGCATCAACATCTTCATTACTCTTTGGAAAGAATGGTATTAACGCTATGGAATTTAGTAGCATAATTGCCTTAGGGGAAGTGAAAGATTCCTCTCTTAGTGATGTTACTAGTCTTTGTTCTGCTGGTGAATTTTGTGTATCTGGAACTCACTATCAAGAAGTTTATAACTCAGATGCTTCATGTGGGATGTTGGCCCTTGATATCTTTGTGAGCTCTGTGACGGATTGTAAATTAGATCTTGAGGTTCAGTGGAGAAAATATGGAAGTAAATCTACAGACGATGCTTATTATACTTCCTTTTATAAAGCTGGTGGCCTCATAGAGCCATTTACTATTACTGATGAAGCTAGTTGGAATGAGATATCTGATAATAAATTTTTAATGGATAAGTTTTTTAGTTTGACTCAGCCACTAGATTTTTCTAGTCCTAGTTATATTCCAATTGGAAGTTTAACGAACCCATTTAAGGGTGGAATTATTCCTAATTGGAAAACTATTTCAAATATAACTCATGTGGCACAAACCAATACACCGGGCTTTTTTCCAAAAACTGATGGTGCAAAAATAGGAGTTAGTACTGATCCTTTAATTCTAATTAGACCGTCACTGGACTGTGGATCTCATGGTGAATGTGGTCCCATCGGTAGAGCAAATAATACTGATCTAAGAATGATTATTGGTGATGGAAATATAGAAGGTACATCAGATAATATTGGTGGATTGATTGGATATTCAGAAGGTAGAAATTTTATTTCACAATCAGGGTTTGAAGGGATTATAAATGGGACTGGTGATTATATTGGTGGACTTGTTGGGCAACATAATGTTTCGGGGGAAACTTTAACGATAGAAGAGAGTTATGTGAAGGCAAGAAAGCTTATTGGTAACGATTATATAGGTGGCTTTCTTGGACAATTATTTGGCCCTGGAGCAGATCTTAAAATATCTAGCAGTTACGCTATTATTGATTACAAAAACGAATTTGGAAACTATGATTTTGGTAGCGTTTCCTCAGGAGATATTGCTGGGATTGTAGGGGTATCAAATGCTGGAACGATGATAAATACTAATACTGTTTATGTTGATACTAGAAACTCAGATGATGGAGGAAGCGTGGATTCAATTGCTGGGGTTTCATCCAATGGAGCAACAAATATTAGTGAAACATTCATCGTACATTCAGGTTCGTACGTATACGCAGACACATTCGCAGGTCCGACTGGATCAACTGGGCATCCTAAAGAACTTGATACAAGTGTCTTTAAGCAAAATGATTCCCACGATGACTGGGCAATGGATGGAGCTTTCTTAAAGCTAGCATGGGAAGTGTATGGATTTAAAGATTAATGCAGTCAGTCTGACTTAATAATATCCTGACATTTTAAATAAATTTTCGTATATTATCTTCTTAATAATACTAGAGGATAATATATGAAGCATCTAATTACATCAGCTCTACCATACGCCAATGGTCCCATTCACTTTGGACATATCGCTGGAGTTTATCTGCCAGCAGATATCTATACTAAGCATAGAAAGCTTAAGGGTGAGCAGTGCATGCATATCTCTGGTTCTGATGAGCATGGTGTTGCTATTATGCAAAATGCTCAGAAGGCAAAAAAGACTTATAAAGAGTACGTTGATGAATGGCATAAGAACCATGCTGAACTTCTTGGAAGTTATGGTGTTGAGTTTGATTTCTTTGGCCAAACTTCGGCTGAATATCACAAAGAAGAAGTCCTTGATTGGTTTAAAGTGCTTCATGAAAAAGGCTTCATTGAAAAACGTGCAGAAGATCAGTTACAATGTCAGGATTGTAATAACTACCTTCCAGATAGATATGTTGAAGGAACTTGTTATGTTTGTGACTACGAAGAAGCACGCGGGGATGAATGTCCTAATTGTGGAGAGTGGATTAATGCTGTTAAGCTAATTAAGCCAACTTGTAAATTTTGTGAATCAAAAAATATAGAAGTTAAGTCAGTAGATCAGTGGTACCTAGTCCTTTCAAAATACCATAAAGAATTTAGAGAATGGTTTGATACTGTTAGTCCTGATTGGAGAAAAACAGTTTCGTCCTTTGTTGATTCTTTAACGAAAGAAGAGATGGTTGATAGGGCCATTACAAGAGATCTTGACTGGGGAATTGATGTTCCTCTGGATGAGGCCAAAGGTAAGAAACTATATGTATGGTTTGATGCACCAATCGGTTATGTATCGAACACTAAAGAATTTTTAAAGCAAAGTGGATCTACAGATGATTACCTGAAAGATTGGTGGGAATCAGATGATACTCAAATTACCAATTTTATTGGTAAGGATAATATCATTTTCCATGCAATAATATTTCCAATGATGTCCTTAGCATCTGGAAAGGCCCACGCTGTAAAATCACTTCCTGCAAATCAATATGTAAACCTTGAAGGGAAGCAATTCTCAAAATCAAAGGGGTGGTATGTTGATGCAGATAAAGCAGTTAATGAATTTGGAAGTGATGCTTTAAGATACTACCTTACAACTTTAATCCCTGAGAGTAGTGATTCAAGTTTTACTTGGGAAGGGTTTGAGGCAAAGATTAATAATGAACTCGCTAATAATATTGGAAACTTTGTAAATCGTTGTCTAACATTCTTTTACAAGAACTGGACTGATGGAATTGAGGGAGATAAATTTTTAAGCTTCTTTGAATCTACAGCGTTTAGCGATATGCAAACACGAGTTAAAGAAATAAATAATTCCCTTGATAAAGTTCAAATCAAAAAAGCGTTAGAACAAATTATGGCCTTAGGTCAAGTTGCGAATGTTTTCTTTTCTGACCGAGCACCTTGGGCACAGATTAAAGAAGATGATAATGCCGCTCAAGAGACGATCGCACATTCCGCGATCTATGCACTAACATTAGCTTGTTTATTTACACCATACCTTCCAACTCTTTCTGGAAAAATTAAAGAGTATTTTGGAGAGTTAGATCAAGAGCTCATTAAAGATATCTATGTCGGAGACTTTTCTCTACTTAAAGATTTTGTATCGAGTGGTGTTGCCTTGAAGAAGAAACCAAAAGGCCTTGTTCAAAAAATTGAGAATGATCGAATTAAAGAACTAGTTGAAGAATTAAAAGAAAAAGCTAAACAAGAAAGCTAGTTTAAACTTCTTTTTTGTAGAGGTATTTATCCCCTTGAATTTTAAAGGGCTTTTTGAACTCGTAGCGGGTCTTATTCCAAGTTTGGACAATACGACCTGTTTCGC
Organism: Bacteriovoracaceae bacterium; assembly: GCA_047634375.1. Classification (GTDB taxonomy): domain Bacteria; phylum Bdellovibrionota; class Bacteriovoracia; order Bacteriovoracales; family Bacteriovoracaceae. Next base: position 110,447 of record JBLIAG010000007.1, on the reverse strand, counting down.
TATCAATTAATGCTTCAAAGCTAAATGGCTGTCCATTGGGCTTTATATAGCTCACAACCACATGCTCTAGGTTTCTGCCGATATTATTTTTAACCTGAACCATAGACTTTTTTAATTCTATTTTAAGGTCTTTTACTTTTTCTTTAGAAGTCATACGCAAGAAATTTTTCTGGTACTTCTCTTTCCAATCTTTATCGACTTTGTTGACGACTGTAATATCATTCAAATTACTAAAATTACCTCTGTACTCACGCTTAATTTTTCTAGCGATAGGTGGAGTACTCACAGCCTTTGGAATAGAGGCTATTGCTCTAGACACTTTTTTATCATTAAGCTTAGGTGTAATTTGTTTAGATTTCTTAGATTCTACAATCTTCTTAGTTATTTCATTATTTGGATTGATTAAGAAGAACGAAGTTACCGCACATATACTTAAGAGTGTTAGGGTAATTTTATTATTTTTTTTCATTAGTCCAATACCGTAAATTGTAGGTTAATAACTTTGTAAGGAATATTTCCACTATACTGATGATCAGAATAATCTTTGAGAGTACTCGCAGCATCTCCAAATTTAAAACTATCAAAACAATCACTACAATTAGAAAACCTTGCTCTGAAACGGCAGTTAAATTTTGTTCCTGGTTTTATCCATTTATTAACTTCCATTAAAACAACATGACCACCATCAAAAGAAAAACTTGTTTGGTTTTCTCCTTTTATAGTATCGGCCCATGTACTTTGAGGATCAATCTTACCTAGTACCCCCTGAGCGGCACCAGGTAGTATGCGCATGAGACACTCATTACCATTAAATCCGTTTCCAGACATTGAGGGATTGTTTAGACAATCCGAATCTTCTAGGCCTAATTCATAATTTCTATAAAAATCTTGTGAAACCCACTTTGTTTCACTCTCATCATTATATTGAACCATGCAAATGGGTTGAGGAGCATCAAGATCATATTTAGGGAAACTTACTGAACTGACAATTTCAGTTTCATCTATGGCCGTATTAGTTTTAGATGAGTAGCTACAGTTTCCTTGAGTCGTTGTACTTGTATCGGTAACTCCACCTTCTGAAGAAGTAGGGAAGTTGTCAAAGGTACAAGGACTGTGAGTTGCAATTCCTCCTGCTATATCACTACTGTTGAGACCATTTATATTACTTGTTCGGTTTGTATAGAGCTTAGTATTATCTGTAAGCTTCATATGATCCCAATCATTCGCTAAAAATTGAACCCCACCCATAGCTGAGTTTGAGTTATTGAATAAATTTAATGAAAGGGCCACTACTTCACCGGGACTGATTTTGACATTATTATTATTAAATTCTGGTCCTGCGATATTTACACTCGTAGTTACATCTTCACCTTCGAAGGTTAAGTTTGCAAGAAGTGCCTTGATATCGGCTTGGCCATCAATAACGTAGGCCACACTATCAGAACTTATTTCTAAAAAACTTTTTGAAATTAATATAGAGTTTCTTCTATTACTCTCGTTTACTTGAGAGTTTTGAATGACAGGTAGTAATGGACGACTCGCGAATAAAGAGGAAGCATAGTAACCTGAATATACTTCGTCTGTTAAACTACCTGTATTAAATCCATTTCCTCTATCTTCATATGACTTAAAGAGTAAAAGTCCGTATTCATCTAATAATTGTTCTGATTCGTCGATACTGAATTGAGGACATAATCCACTTGAAATATGGTGTAAGATATTTTTACCAAAAATTCTAAAAAATCTTCTGAAGTTTGGTGGGTTTACAACTTGAGTCCAAAGGTAGGATTCTTCTTTATTTAGATTAGTAAAGTACACATTTTTTTGAGCATTATTTCCAGTCGCATGTTGGGAGAAGAAATCAGATCCTTTTGCTGTTAGGTCACCGATCTCCCCAAGGGTTTCACTTAATAGTAGCATCACAAAATTTGTTGCCTCTGCATGAATTTTGTCCGTATCTGTTGTCGTATAACTACAAGAGGTCTTTAACTGTTTAGTTAGAGCAACTAGGTAATGAGAAACAATTCCACTGGCATAATGAACATCTTCAATATTCAATGTCGGATTAGCAGGATCATAGTGGAGAAGTTTTGGATACGATACTCTTTCCCCCTGAGCAGTTGAAATTCCCGTCGCATGTATGTCTTCATCTTCATCGATAGGACGGTAGCCCCCGAGATCTGTATTGTTTATTTTTCCAATTGCTGTAAAAGCAAATTCGGCAACTTTCGTTCTTTGATTCATGTAATATGAAAACCAATCAGCGATTCCCTCATTTATTGCACCGGCCTCATCATAAAATAATTCCCCCAAACTTGATTGGTAGGGATGAGAGATGGCAGCTGGTAGGCTTGTATTAGGGTCTACTTGGTATTCGACATTTCTTTGGTTCATAAGGGACTTTACTATAGCATGTCCTACTTCATGATAGATAATACTTGGATCTTGAACAAGTTTAAAACCACTATCATCGTAGCCAAAACAAAGAGTGTCCAATGCTGGGCTAAAGAAGGCGTTGAGTTCAAGGTAACATTTTGAGTAAGCTTTTAATGCTTTAGTTAATCCACTGTCTGTGAACCAGTATGAACCTGTCTCTGAAAATTTATATTTCGTTGCAGGAGGTAATGAACCATTACTCTCAAGGTGAACATACTTATGGGCAAAACTCATGGATTCAAGGTAGCGATCAAGAATTGAATTTACATGAAAAAATGTGTTAACCTGGTAAAATTCATCCGAGTCAGTTGTGAAAACCCATGATTCATCACTAGATTGTAAAACTTCAGTTGATGTATTTGCATCATTCAATACGATAAGACACTCATCATTTGAATTTACAGACATAGGAATCAGTTGTGAGTTATTAAATGGATCAGGAAAGTACTCTGTAAGACCACATTTAGTTTCAAGTAAATTATTTGCTGTGATAAATTGTGCAAGAAGGTAACCTGAAAAATTAGCTTTTGTAACATTTTTTCCAGTTAGAGCAATAGGATTATCAGGATAAATATAAGCCTGATTACTACCTGCAAGAGCAGTACTAACAGCTGATCTTCCAGAGTCTGCAGGATCAACTTCGGTAATGCCGACACATCCATATTGAAGACCAGAGAATCCCACTAGGATGGCAATCCATTTTATTCCTAGAGTAAATTTTTTGTCACGAATCCTTTCGCCCATTTTTCTATCCTCTCTTACTATTTAAATCTAATTACTCATTGCTCTTGAGCTTCCAATTGCAGAACCGATATCTCTTGCCATTTGGTTATAGATGCCTTTTCCATTCACATCACTACCACCCATATTGGCGTTACAAACTGAGACACCGATTTCGCCAGATCTTTGGCTTTCTTTGTTACAGTTATAGGCCTGAACCATGTATTTTAAATCTCTTTCTGTGTTTTCAGAAACTTGAGAAGTAGGAGTACAGACTTTATCCCCGTAAGTTTTTAGTATGTAGTCTTTTTTCTTTAGAACATCAATTTGGTTATCTTCTCCACTACAGTTTTGGCTTTCTGGAAGTTGTACTATTTCATTTCCTGCAGAACAAAGGTTTAAGTTATTAGCTTCCTTTTCATATGTATCTTCAGAACACCCGTCTGAGTTATTTTTAAATTTTATACAAAGACTTTCTGCACTCTTTCCAAAGGTTTCTTTGGCAGTTTTATCACCGCAAAAGCCGGCAATTGTTAATTTTCCACTTTTCCCACCAGTACCAATATAAGGGTTTGAATCATCACCAACATCTCCGCCACACGAAGAAGAGAATGAGCGAATATCTGCAATGGCAGCCTTGTCTTGAGCTGAGAACTGTTGCCCCATAGGGGAGCCAGCTTGAAGTTGGACGGCCTTGGCAAGACTACTTGCTAGTTCATTAACTTCACTCTTTGATGGATCATTATTAAAGGCTTGTAGCTCACCACAGGCCTCAGCGATTAATTCATTATTTTCAGAAGTAGATTTTTGTTGCTCTTGTAGGTTTTTTTGAACAGCAGACATGGCCTTTTGACAATCAGCTATGATCGCTTTCCAATCTTTTTTTCCCGTTTTATATGATGAGATATAATCATTTTTCATTTTTCCAAGTTTTCCACCTTGGCCATTACTACCAACGAATTCTAGTCGTTGTTTAGCTAAACCTTTTTCTAGGTTTGTAATATCATTTGTCACTTTTTCAAGATATTTTGCAGGGTCTTCTAGTGCTAGGCTTTCGTCGATTCCCTGTTTTTGACCTTGAAAGAACTCTTCAGCAGCATTGAACTCAAGTCCTGGTATTTGAAATACAGTACCGATACTAAGTTGGGCGTCTAGACTTCTTGCTTGATTTTCTAAGAAACCGTTTAGGGCCGTTAGTTCTTGTTTTAGTGAAGCTTTAAAACCTTGAACATTTGCATTGTATTTCGCAGTAAGGGCCTGTTGGTCAGATTTTACTTTTGATATTTGGGCCTGGGCCTTATCGTAACAACCTTTCATATTTGAAGCACAAGTTTGAGCTGTTCGAACACAGAAGTTTGAACTATCAAGATTAAGAGCACCACTACAACTCATTGCTGCTGTTCCGGTTGTAGAGTCACTTGGACAAGATTTCATTTCATTTTTTATTTGTGTTGCAATATCGGCACTTGCTACTTTTTTAATTTGCTCTCTTTGAAGAGCATAGTTCTTGAGGGTATCAATGGCATTTTGTTTTGAGTAACCATTTCCGTTGGACTTATTTTCTGACTCAAAGCTTGAATTACAACTTTGAACAAAAATCTCTACCAACTGTGAAGGACGTAAAGGGGTAGAGGCATATATTGTTTTTCCGTTAAAACTAAAAGTTTTGCCTGTTGTCATTATATACTTTGAATTACCACCCTTAGATTGTTCTTTTTTTATTAGGTTTAACTTTTGATCAATATCCATGTCAGAATCACTTAGAATTGCTTCAACTGCATTTGCCATTGGATTATCTGCATCATCAGATAGACCTTTAGAAATGTTTGGATTCTTAAATCTTTTAACAAATGAGCTTGCCGCTCCAAAACCGGAGGAAGCAAATGTTTTTGTTAAACAACTATTTTTTTCGTTAAGTTCGTAGTTTGCTAAGGCTTTGTCTAGCTCGTCTGCATTAAGGCCGTTAGAAAGAACTTGAGTTTTGATTTTATCAAGTCCACTTCCTGTTAATACATTATTTAACTTTGTAGAGTTTTCAAGATCTCCAATTTTGTTTTTGACATCGGCATTAAAATTTCCAATAACCTTTTGAAGTGTTTTGTTACTCTTGGAAAGAATACTTCCATTAAAAGAAATATCATTAACGCTCACATTATCTGCATTTCTATTACGCATATGAGAAGACATTTTTTCTGCAAAAGTATCAATCTCTTTAGAAATTTGGCTTGATTTAGTAAGTACTTCAGTCGCTGACATACTACCTTTACCTGGACTGTTCATCGTCTTAAAGAGATTCTCTTCAATACCTCTTAAACCGCCTTTTTGACCATCACTTCTAAATGCCTCTGAATCTATAAAAGACCCACAAACATTATTTGGATCAGATGTTCCAAGAAAAATATTTTCAAATTTAAAGTCTTTTAAAAACTTTTCACTTTCTGGTGAACTTCCACCATCTAGTAATGAAGAAGCTTGCTTAATACCTTCTAGATCTTGTTTTGATGCTAAGTTAAAACTATCTAACATTTTCTTTAGGTTCTCGCGGTACTTATTTAATTCCTCTTCTCTGGCTAAAAGCATTCCATTGAAATCTTCTAATTTTTTCTCATAACAACCAACCCCTTGGGCCGTAAAGCGTTCATTACCTTTAGTTGTGAAGTTTTCAAGTTGATTATAGTTGAACTCAGCTGTTTCAATCATTGCTGCTGCATAACCGGCCTGTATTTCTTGTGGATTTTTTTGAGAACACATTGTTCCACTAGTCAGTTGATTTCCTCTGGCAGGCAAAACAAGACAACCGCTGAATACTGGTGGGACTTGTGCAGGGTCTACTGGAGTTAATTGCAAAGACTGTTGTAATTGTTGTTTGTAGATAGAGTAATTATTTTGAGGTTGTTGGTTACTTTCCTTCATTCCCATAACACCGGCGTTAATCGCGGTAGCAAGAAATTGAGCACCTTGACCAACTTTATTCCACTTATATTCATCCTTGCCACCATCTGCGGAGAAACCGATAGGCATAGCAATCAGTTGATAAATAATCATCAACGAAGTTGTCTTATAAGTTTTGTTTAATAATTTTTTAAGCATACGCCCAAACCTTTTGTTACTTTTATTTCAATATATTTATCGGCTCTAACTCACTGAAAATTTAATAAGTCTTATAAATTTCCTTAATCTATTATAAGTTCTTGAGTCAAATACTCAAAATCTTACGGATTAATATGGATGAAAACTTGGCTTTTTGTGCTGTTAGGCTAAACTAAATATAAGAAATTAAAGCATTTTTAGGAAATATTACCCGTGTTTGATAAACTACTAAATAAAAATAAAAAGGCAGAGAATATTGGCAATTCTATGGGGCAGGAAGCTTCTAATGGTCAATTAAAAGAAGTTGCGTATATTACTTTTGTTAATCATAACGGTGGTTTCTCAGAACCCATTGGTCAAAAACTCACAATTGGTAGTGAAATTGGTGAGTTGATTATTGAGGATGAAAGTGTTTCCGCTAGACACTGTACTTTTATAAAAAATCAAAATGTTATTTGTCTGATAGATCACTCTAGTATCAAAGGAACATTTTTAAATAAGAAAAAACTAGATTCAGGGCGTACATTTATTATAAATGCGAATGATAAAATTAAGATTGGAAATTTGAAGGCCGTCTTAGAATATCTTGAAGTACCAGGTGAAGAAGAAGTAGTGGATGAGCAGTCAGCTGAAGAAGGACAGATAGCTGAAGATGAACTTACTGCCGATAGTTTTGAAGTCGAAGGACAGGAGCTAGATGAGGTTCCAGATCTTGGACTTGGGATTGAAATACCACAACAAGCAGGTGATGGAACAAGTGTCACTGGCCTAATCAAGCAACTTGATAAATCTGAATTAAAACGAAAAGCAGTTGAGAGCGGTGTTGTTCTTGAGGAAGAGGATGATGAAGAATTATCTAAATACTTTGATGACTCTAATTCCATTCATGAATTAGATCTAAATGATATAGACGTTGAGGAAGTTGAGCTCGACCCGAATGTTCTTCCTTCCGAAGATGAAAAAAATATTAAAGCCAAGAAATCAGATATTGGAAAAAGGTCTAGTCGAAAAGGTGGTGTGAAGACTCCATCCAAAAAAAGTAAACAGAAAAAAACAAGTAATGTATCAGTCGATCCGGCCGCAAATATCATCTTTCGCTTTTTTGCTATAGTTCTTGATTCTCTTTTTTGTATCATCATTATAAATATCTTTCATGTATTTCTAGACTTTCAGAATTTTTATAAAGATGGTCCCGTTGTGATTAAAGAGATATTTAGTGGATCTTATAACGACTTATTAAAGATTCATGTTGATAAAGTTTTAACCTCTGTTCCTGAATTAAATAGTTTTGTTAATGATATTTTGGGATATGAGCATTTTTCCAAGGTGACTTCCTTTGTATTTTTACTAGTATTGTTTCGATTTATGGCGACACTTATTTTTTCTGTATCCCTTGGACAAGCTTTGGTTGGAATAAGGGCCTATGGAAATAGTACATATAAAAGAATACTTGGTGGACTTAGGGAACTAGTTGGAGTTATTACAATTCCATTTATCTTTTTTGACCTTCCTGCATTTTTTGGAAAAAGATCATTTAAAGAAATTGTGACTAAAACCCATATCTATAATGAAAATAATTTAATTTCACTAATATTACCAGTGTTTTTTGTTACGAGTCTCTCTATCGCAGCTTGTTTATCTCCTATAATAAAGGGGCTAGAGGTATTACCTGGGATTCAGGTTGAAGAAGTTACACTCAAGACAAAGCCATGGGTTTATAAAAATAAAGTACATTCGAAGCTTTTAGATCTACAATATGATTTAAGTGGGCACCTAACAACTTTACCTTCCTTTCAAATAAATCAGAAAAATAAGAAACGCTATCTCACCCTAGGACTTCTATTTTTAGATAAAGAGACTGGTAAATCTCTCGATATAAAAAAAATAAAAGAGTTTTCTATGTTTTCCGTTTATAAAGATTTTGTAAGACTCAATCTACTAAGTGAACATTTCTATCCCGTTATAAATGGTGTTGTTAATGATGTTTCCATAAATAATGACAACTTTAAAACTGTTAAAGTAAATAAGTTAGGTCTTATCGTTGAAACTAAAAGGGTTATTGAATCCATCTTTACGTTTAATCTTTCAAAAACATATGACTTTGTTATTGAAAATGGACCTATTGTTTCCGGACATCGTGACTTTAGAGAGAAAATCGAGAACCTAGTTCAAGATAAGATAAAAAGAATTTCCTTTACTCCTTTTGGACGTAGAGAGGGCGTTCTTATGTCACATTTAGTTGGGAAAAAAGATTTTTACTCTTTTCTCCCGCTGGGTAGTGTTGATGGGCAGTTATTTATATTATCTGAAGATATCACTAATCCGGGACTAAAGTTGATTTCTGAACAAATTAAATTTGGTCTGGATGACGATATTCAAGGAATTGACCCGATTGCAGAATTTGCACATGGATTTAAGCTAGATTCTTCATTCGAGAACTTAGAGCTTTCTCAGGCCGTTTATGCTCGATACCATGAATTATCTCAAATCTTTTTGAAGTCTAGAAACGATAAAACAATTTTTAAAATTCAAAGAAATATTAGAAATTTGATTGAAGTTCTTAAAGAAAATAAAATGAAAAATGTGAAACTCTTATTGAATTTATCAGAATTGCTAGAAGCACTTAAGAAAAGAGATGATGAGTTTTTTAATATTAAACGTACGACAACGGTTTGATTATATGAGTGAATACTGGGCATTATTTTATGGTTTTATTCAGGGAGTTTCAGAGTTTCTTCCAATTAGTTCGAGTGGACATTTAGCACTTATTCCTTATTTTTTCGAATTAAAAGATCCGGGTGTTATCTTTGACCTTCTAATGCACGTAGGGACTGCTGTCGCTGTTATATTGTATTTTAGAAAGGAAGTCGCTAGGTTGATCTCTGAGGGGCTTAGGCTTGTATTTAAGCGTGATATTACAGGGACTATCTTTTGCCAAAATTTCCTTATTGCAACGGCCTTTTCATTTATTTTAATTCTCCTTATTAAGGATTTCGCTCTGACCCATGGTAGGGCTCCTAAAATTATAGGATTTAACTTTATCTTCTTTAGTATTCTAATGTATTTTTCTGATCGAAAGCCAGGAGGAGAGTTAGATTTAACAAAAGTGAGTGGGGTTAAGAAATCAATTATTATAGGTCTTTCACAAAGTTTAGCTATTTTCCCTGGAGTAAGCCGGTCTGGAATAACACTTACAACTTCAAGGTATTTAGGGATGAACAGAGTTGATGCAAGTCGCTTTTCGTTTTTACTGTCATTACCTGTTATTTTAGGGAGTGTAGTTTTTAAACTTCCAGAAATAATGAGTGGGGAGGCCACACCAGTATCCTTTAATATCATTATTATTGGCGTTATCAGTTCTTTTTTATTTGGAATTATTACAATTCACTTTTTTCTAAAAGTTATTTCAAAGTTAGGACTTGGATATCTTAGTTTATATAGGGTTTTAGTAGGGATTTTACTTGTCTATATGGCGTATACATCTAGTTAGAAACAGCTCCACCGCTTCCACTACCTGAACCACCACAGCTACCAAAGTCTTCTTCGAAGTCTGCAGGTACGCAGTAGACATGATTATTCCACTTAAGACCAAAGTTATACTTACTAACTCCACCACCAACGTCAGCATCATCATCTAGATTTTCTAAGTATAGCCATCGTCTTGTTTTGGCACATGCAAATTTATTTTCAAAATCAATTGGGATCAAGTATTGATTGATAACCGAACCAGTTGTCGCCTTACCTGAACAACACATGCTTCCGGCCATTTTAACTACAACTTCTTTCTTGATAAATCCTGATGTTGGATCAATATCTGAATCATTGACCTTTTGTCCGTTGAAGAATGCACCTTCACTTGAAACATAACGATTTGTATATACAGATAAGTCAGTAAAGTCTCCAAGACAACATCTTCTTGGACCTGTTGTTCCATTGATAGTTCCTGAACAACAAGACGACTCTGGAACTGTGCCTGCTATTTCAACACCAGTGGGCACACAACATTTAAATTCGTTCTCAGAGAAAACCTTTTTAAGCTTTCCATTTCCAATTTCAAAGTTATCATATGAGGCCGCTGAATAGTATTCTTTACCATTATATGTAGCATCAGCAACACCATCGACATTGACGTCCTTAATAGTGTTTTTAATAGGAAGTTTTAGGGCCGAGATATCTTGTTGTGCTAGAATATCATCGGTTCCGTCATTGTCTAAGTCCATATCCTCAGTACTGATTGGTTTTTCTACTTCATTATTCGTTTCAATTAAAACTTGTGGGATCCCAATAAGTTCAAACTTTGAGAACCATGTAAGGTATTTTGTTTCTATTGCTGAGCCTTCGTTTATATTTTTTATTTCACAATCAGTAGTAACATAATTTGCCGTCGTACAAGTAAAAGGCGTTGTTTGATTTGGAAAGTTACTCGGAAAACTATTCAGAGCGGGAACATTATTCGCACTCCAACTAAGAGACTTGAAACTCTCAATAGGAATTGTTTGTTGGGTCGTATTAGTATGTTTTGTTCCACCATTATTTCCATTTGTACCAGAAGCAAATTTTCTTACCCAGTGACCCGTACAGCACATTCTTTCATTATTTAAGTGAAGTGTGTTGTATTGTTTTATTTTCGACAATGTCATCACAAGTGGGGAAGATGGTTGAGGTGCCGCAGAAACCATTGACGGATAGTTAGTAGGATCTCCAATCAACTTATCATAAACGGTGTGTGTTCTTGAATATCGCTCAGGATCATTATAATCTTGATTTACACCGGGTATTAAAGGGTTTCCTACATTATCAACAACTTTAAAGGTACTGTTTTCGTGAGGTTGGCTAAAGTAAGTAAAATCTTTTGCAGTCTCTCTACAGCACTTATGTTCATTTGTTTCATATAGCGGGTTAGGGTAAATTGAGTTCTCTTGGTAGCGCGGTTGTGAGTTGGCACAAACAAGATCCTCTTCCCAAAAATTTTGTTCAGCAGTACTTATATCACCGTTGAAATTTGAGATCGCTTTAAACTTTCCAGATATAAAACTATTAGGTGAACATTCAAAATCAGAGAAACACTTGGCACCAGGAGCTCTTAAACAAGTATTTTTATGATATCCAAGTCTTTGAACTATGCTTGAATTATCGTTGAAAATATTTTGTGCTGAGAGGCTTGGAAGAATAAGTGAGTTTGTAGACATATTATTCTTAATTGCGAATCTCTTATGATCGGTACTATTTAAACTTAGATCTTTGAAATGGGTGAAATCACCGTCATCATCTGTTGCTGGACAAGCAGCTAAGTAATTTTCATCTTGCTGAATTATCGAGGAGATCGTTCTTCCGACATTTGTTATTTTGTCAGCTTCTCTAGTCGTAGTGTTAAAAAAGTTCATTTCTTCAAGAGTGGAGACAGAATCTATATCTTTACCTGGTACACAAAGACCCTCTACATTTAAAGATGAGAAATGGACTCTAAGAGGAGAGCTTAAGCCTTCGCTACCGTAGTAATTAAATGGTCGGCCAAGAATTCTTGCACCTAGGCCAAAAGTATCTGCTTTATCTGTAATAAAAGTTTGGATATTTTGGCTTGCTGGACTTTCAGCATATCTTGCTATTTTTGTATTAAATTCTGACTGATTTATATTGGCGCAAAATGAGTTCTGAGAACATGTATGAAGTGCAGGTAGGGTAGAGTTGGTGTATGAGTTGTTAGCATTTACATTCATATTTCTTTGGGCACAAAGGGCACCTTGACCTCTATAAACACATCGTTTCACTTGCCCGTTCGAGCCGCCAACTAAACTAAGAAGGCTTGTTGGCGTACTACCACTAACTTCATTACCAGAGGCATCAAATTGTGGCCATGGTGTTTGTAGGGAGGAGACATTTTGACAGGTGAAATCATATCCAACTTGAGTTATACAATCTGAGTCACTTTCACAATAATGTGCTTTCTGGCATTGAGCGCCATCACTATCTGAATCATGTATTACTAAAGAGCCTGAATTTAGGACGGCGTTCATTTCATTCACAGTCACCTTAAAAGAATTATTTATTGTCAGGTCACCAAAGTAGGCGTTAACTGCAAGATACAACTTTTTGGAAGTTGCCCTTATTTTTCTTTGATTACCAATTGCAAACCACTTGATTCCATCAAATGAACCAATGACAGATCCATAATCAAATCCATACCAGTCTTTATTATAACCATTTGAAAAAAGAAAATGCTGTGCATTTTGTCTATCAGTTCTCTGGGTTGTTAAATCACTATTAGCTCTATGAGTCCAAGGAATCATTGTTGCTGGGACAAAACAGGCCCTTCCGAATCTAAAGTCATCGGCAGAGTAGTCACCTTGGTTTGATCTTCTTCTTGATTCGACTAGGTCTGGGAGGTATCCAGCACCATTGTATTCAAAATTATTTGGAAATACTTTTTGCATTCCAGAGAAGTAATCAGATCCACAATTTAAACATGTAGAGAAAGATCCTTGATCTATAAAAATATCATATGTTTTTCCCTTATCGACATTAACGACTTTAGGAGGAAGTGGAGAAGCGGCATCTACATTCATGCTTCCATAGATTTCATTAAATCCAATATGTTTGTCTACGTTATTTGGCTTTAGGTTATGGCCATCTGTATATTCAAAGGCCGTACCTTCCTGAGCATCTTCTGAAGAGTTAGTACCTAAGTCATAATTGATGCCATTTACATCAAAAAATTTATGAGGAACAGTTTTTGAATTCAGAAAAACTGTTGTTTGTAGAGGTGCTTCTGGTATGTCTGGTTGAGGGTAGGTACAAATAAAACTTGTTACTTTATCAACCCCTGAAACTTTAGTTGTTACTGGAGTAAGGGTACATGCATCTTTATTTGGATCACATTTACAGTGACTATCAATTTTTGTTTGCGCTGCTTCTTTTGATTCTGTTAAGGCAGAAACATTATTACTAACAAAATAAACAATCTCTAACTTTTGATTATCAAAAACTGGAAATTCACTTGAATTAAATATGACTGATTTTCCTGAAAGACTCCAGGTATCAGAACCTTCGGGAACTGGACTTCCTCCTATATTAACAATGACATTAAAGCTTGTATCAGCATAAGGAGGTAGGGTGAAGGTTTGATTTCCACTTGAGTGATCACTTGATCTACCTGGGGAAGATGCTTGTCCTTGGGTGTAGTATTTCGTACATCTTGCTAAACTTGTTCCAAGCTTTTCACAAGTCCCATCAACTTTAAAGTAAACGCTCATGACATCGTTGATAGCATTTCCTGGGACTGACTTTTGAATGGTAAATGTTTGTGGACTTGTTAAATTATCATTCCTAGTACTAAGGGTTGCTAGAGGATCAATCGCTACAGCAGAATCAGTACTTAGTAATTTTTCTTTAAATAAGGTTGTGCCTGCATAATCAACTTGTACGATATTATTTAGTGCTCCAGTAGGGGTAAATGTACTAAAAGTAATATCATCATTATTGGCCGGGAATGCGTAAGGTGCACTCGCCATTAATGTTGAAGCATTAGGATATTCGTTGACACAGACAGAAAATTCATCAACCTGTGGAGTTGTACAATTGTAGAGGTTTTGCAATTCAGTAAATAAATCACTTGCCTGCTGAACTGGATCAACATCATCGCCTTGGTCATTATCACCGTCTTTTGGAACCATAAGCGGACATGCATAAAATACGTCCTCATAATTTGTGATGAGTTCTGGTCTTGCAGATATAATTTGTTTGGCAATTTTATATTTATCACTATTAGTATCTACTTCAGATCTTACTTCCCCGTGGTTAACACATTGGCCGGCAAGACAACAATTAAACCCAATCGAAGTACAATTGGCATTTACAGAACATACTGGTGAAGTGTCATTGGGTGTTCCTACACTTGGTATAATATTTAAGTATAAATAAGAGATTTCAGAAGTTGTTTCTTCAATTCCTGAAGTATTAAATAATCGTAAGCTTGTTGATTGAATATTTGTATTACAGTTAGGGCATATATCTGAAAGTTTAAATGCGAAGTTACTTGTGCTAAAGACTGTTTGTAATTTAGCAGCAAGGCTTACAGTAAGACAGTCACCTTGATTAATAGTTTCATTATTAGGTTCAATCTGTAAAAAGTATTCTTTACCTTTAATAATATTATTATAGTAAGACCGAATTCTAGCAGAGGTAACAAGAATATTTTTTGAACTAACCCCTGATGATCCTGGAAAGTTTGAAATTAAACAAAAGTTTGTTTGGCTCGTTTGCGTTTTATCTTTTAGAAAGGAAATAACTTTGTTTCCACGCACTAAGAATGTGTCAGAATAATCACTGAAAACATTAAGGGTAGAAGTCGATTTAGTTGTACCAAGTTGAAGGAAGTTTGTTAACTCAGGCAAACTAAGAGTTTCAGTCTCTGTCGTATCATCAGTTTCATTATTACTTGTCTGACCTGAGTTGGCGGTAGGAACACTTGTTCTAACTTGTTGTTCAGGTAGACATGAGACCATGAATAGGGCCATGATACTTAAGCTGAGAATATGTTTTATGTTTTTTATAAACTTCATTACAAGGGCTTTTCGTCCATTTCATAGTTACTAATGAGTAAATTATCTCACGTGAAAAATGGATTACTCGGGTAATGTCTTATCTGCTTGAAATTACTGGTCAATGCTAAAGGCTGCGAGAAAATATTGCCTATTTATGGAGGTAATAATGAGGTTATAAGTGTATGTTTTTTTAATTCCAACTAGCTCATGTTAATATAGAAAAAAATTAAGGAGTTTTATGAGAGTACTAATTTTAAGTTGTTTATTATGTTTTTCTGGCAATGTTTTATCACAAAGCCAACAAGAGGTATCCGATGCCTTGGATAAAATGAAATCTTCTGGAATGTTTACTGCTGCACAAATTGAAGCTGCAAAAAAGCAATTGATGGGGATGGATAAAGCAAAATATAATTCACTTTTAAACTCAGCAAAAGAAAAAGCTAATGATCCTGCAGTTCAAAAGAAAGCACTTGAAGTGTATCAAAAGCAAAAAGAAAAAGTTGGTGGTAATTAATTCGTTTATGGTTTGTATTCCCAGTATAACTTCACACGGTCATCAGTTAAATCAGTTGGATTACCGATGTCATAATAGAATGCATTCTTAGCAGTAGTACTAAATAATCCTAAATTATTATCTTCCCCATCATTATACATATCAATGTATTTGCCATAAGAATTTCCAACCATGGCCGCATTACCAGCGTTAGAGTGGATCCCCTTGATGACGTAGTTTTCAACTAAACCGCCACCAGAAGCACTACCATCTTCAGAGAACATCTCAATAGCACTTGGTGGTGCCGGGACATTTGAGAGATCGACAAAGTTATTATGAATTTCATTTGTGCCATTTACTTGCATTGCAGCTATAAAGCCGCCCATCTCAGTTCCTCCACTCAGTACTGAACCAGGTTGATTAAAGAATACATAATTGGAATCAATATAAGCGTAAGCCCCTGCAGGGTGTGTTAGATAACCTATAAACCCACCAACTTGACTTGCACCACTGGCACTTATTTTTTTTGAATGAACTGCAGAGTTTTTAATCGTAACTTGATCAAATGCTACTGCATCAACCTTACCTATAAGTCCACCAGCGATATTAATACTTGTTCCATTATTTTCAATAGTTCCTTGAAAGAGAGAATTATATATTTCAGTCTTACTTTGACTCGATATACTTCCAACCAAACCACCCGCATTGTGTATTTCGCCAGAACCTGTTGTTTCAATTTTTACATTTGTAAGCCTTGCCCAAACTGAGCCTCCTTCAAAAGAACCTACAAGACCACCGACATTAGAATTTTGATCTTGATCGACTTCAATATGCAAATTATTAACATAAAGTGGATCTTGGAATTCACCAATTTCACCGTTGTCTATATTACTTAAACCTAAGGCCCTAATTATCCCTATGGGATGATTGGCCGTATAGTCTGATGCTTTTATATAAATATTTTCTAATTTGTATCCGTTAGAATAGAGTTGTCCAGTAAAGCGGTGGTCATTCCCCATATTTCCTTTTCCACCAAAGGGAACAAAGTCATCTGAATTATTATTAAATGATATATTACTTAATAATTGAAATGACTTTGATAAAAGATAAGCATTACTACCTACAGCATTCCAATCTTCTTTATTTGCTATGGAGATCGGATCAAGTCTATTTCCAGCTTTAAATTCTGGGAACTCAGGTAAAGTACTTCCTGTTACTTCGCTATCTAAATCATATACGTTTGGAATAGAAGCGTTGAAAAGGTGATTATTGTAAAAGGTTAATCCTACAGAGTTGGTAGAGGTACCAGCTGCGTTCCAACTACCGTCCCAGGGTCCAGAACCTATAGATACAAGGTTTGGTACTGTTCCTAAACTGTCGTTTTGAAAGACATAAGGAGCTGGCAGATTTCCCCATGCCAAGAAGGATGGAAGCATTTCAGTATCTGTGCCTATATCAATAGTCGAACTTCCATTAGTATCGACAAATAAGCGATTGTTGATTACAGCTTTACTTACCCCACTAGAAGATTGATTATTTCCAATAAATCTACCACACTGATCAGCAATTCCACCCGTGCCATCACAGTTGGTTCCTGAATCGAGAATAAAGACATAACCTTCAACTTTTGTATCACTCATAATTGGTCCACTAGAGGCAAAAATACCTACAGCACCACCAGCTTGAATATAAGTTCCGTCGTTGTGTGTTGTAATTCTTGAATGAATATAATTTTCTTGGATATTAGATTGAGGTCCACCACCACCATTGTAAGAAACATGACCTGCAAGACCACCAATTGGTCCAACACTCATTAATTTTGAAATGACGATATTTCTTTTTACCTGACCTCCGCTAAGGGTGCCAAATAGACCTCCCTTAAATGAATTTTGAATTGAATTTTGTGGATTGAATGCAATGAGATTAGCATTAACAATATTATTTACAAATAAGCTAAAATTTCCAGCTCCTGACTGAATTGGACTCTCATTTCCAAGGAGTCCACCATGATTAGATCCATTGAGTAGAGTTGTTATTTTTACTTTATTATTTTTTACTAGGAAGCTCGCATTTGTTGTTCCTCCTGGAAAATAAGTTCCACCAATAACACCACCAACTTTGTTGGCGGGAAAACCTCCAGCAGCATCTGAAATAGCAACAGTAATAATTGAGTCAGCAATAGCAGTAAATGTATTAGATGTTGAAAGTGTCGCCTTTCCTATAACACCTCCAAAGTATTCTTGGCTAAATGAATTGTTAAAAATGGATGTATCTACTCTTGCTTGAGATATTAGATCCGCTGTAGAAAGCCCGATTATACCACCAAGATAATTAGGCCCTGTAATGGTACTGATAAAGTCATTATTAACTCGGATGAAATGTGAGGCCTTTGATTTTCCAACTATACCACCAGTACCTTGGGAGCTCGTTGCGCTATTATCTACGTTAATAATACTATTTGATAGACTTGAATCCGAAATAATTATTTTACTTGTGGGAGCACTCGCATTATTAAGCTCGCCGAAAAGTCCCCCTGTTGATTTGGTCGTAGCATCTGTTATAGAGACATCGGCAGAGGAGAAGATGTTTGATATAGAAACAGAATTTGAAGAAGAGCTATAAACTTTCCCAATGACACCACCGACAGTCCCAAGATTACTGGTAATTGTTGATGAGTCGTCTATTGTTATATTAGATATCGTGATGGATGCTGTGGTAGAACTAACACTACCAGCAAGAAGCCCATACTCTGAGGTTCCTGTTAAGCTCATATCAAAATTTTCAATATAAAGGTTCTTAATAACGGCCCCGGAAATAACATTCTCGAATAATCCAAATGGAGAAGCAAAGCTATCGGTAACTTGATAATTTTTTAAGGCAAAGTTTTGACCGTCCAAGTTCCCATAAAAACTTCCTGATATATAATTATTACTATCATTATTAAAGTCAATGTCGTGGGCAATAAGAAATGTATCCCCAGGATTATTATTAATATTTCCAAATTGGGTTTCATTACAAATGTAGAAAGGTCTTGAACTTCCATCAAGGCTGTGGATACTTGTCTGATCTGAAAAAGATTGAGATTGAAAACCTGGACTTGAACAAATTTCGTCATTTAGAAAGACTTTGGTTTTTGTTCCATCCCCTGAATCAGAAAAGGCGAGTGGGTTTGAATTACTTGCTACACCGTCTGTAGTATTTCCTGAATTGGAATTCTCATCAGGGCGAATACCCTTAGGAAAATGATGGACCGTTTTTTCACCGGTACAACCTACAGATGAGAAGGTCTCAATTGTCATTGGAAAATCGTTAAATGCTGGAACTGACGGGCCTGTTGTGCTGTAATTTATGCTATCTAAATTAAAACAACCTGATTCATAGGGAGCAAATTTCTGCGAATCTCGTTCTTCTTTATTTGTCAGTGGCACATTGTATAGTTTTAATTTGTAAGATTTCTCTAAACCTGGTGTGTCCTCGCAGTTATAATCACTTTTGTAATCTTCTTTGTTTTTTCGATCCATAAAGGCACATGAAGTAACTGTTATGGGATTAGGTTTCTTAGGCGCCCCGCTTGAAAAATCTTTTGGAGTAAAGAATTCATGAGAACAGCCTTCATCACTAAGAGTAAATTCAATATCTGTATTATTTCCATCTAACTCGTATTTAGAACTCATAAAACATTTAATATTTCCGGAAAGGGGTTTAACTCCTTCCCAGCCCATTGAGGCAAATTCCCACTTACCGTTATCTAACATGAATTCATGATTTTGATTTACAATTCTTACCATAGAAATTTTACTTTCAGAGATATTGTGAGCTAGTAGAAATAGACCACCTGGGAAGTTATCACTCGCGTAACTGGCTCCAAAAGAAATTTTAGCTTTAGTTTGTTCTGGCGCTGGGGAACAGGATGTATAAATAAATAAAAGTGATATTAATCCAAGTATTTTCATATTCCACCTATCGGTAAGTTCTCTGGTAAATTATAAGGTATTCTTAAAATATTCAGCCTTTCAATTACTTAGAAGAATGAAGTTTTATTAAGTGAGATTAAATGACATTATTTATTGGCGTTAACTAAAGAAGAGTTATGAATTAGACGATAAATATTCATATGAAAGACTCAAATACTGTTCTCGTTGTTATCGGTGAGGATGAAAAGAAATCTATTGCTCAAGAAGTACTTGTTGAACAAAAGTACCGTGTCGTAATTGCAACAAATTCTAATGAAGCACGTTTGAAATACTCAAACGAAGAGTTTCATATGGTAATTATTGATATGGACCTTAAGGGTTTTAAGGCCAATGATTTTGTTGGGAGTATTCGAAGAAAAGAAGACCTCAAAAATATTAAAGATAATATTCCCATTCTAGTTATTGCTGAAAAAGCAGATAAATTTACAGAAGAATTTTCTTTAATAGATAATATCAAATATCTAGAAGCACCATTTACCAAAATAGAATTGAAGAAGAAATTACTTACATTTACAGGACACTCGGATGTTATTTCAAATAATACCAAAACAATAAAGAAAGATGAGTATCTCATAACTGAAGGTGGAACAAGCCACGAAATGTTTTGGATTCTTTCGGGCAAATTTGTTATAACTAAAATGAACCAAGATGATCAAAACGTAATCATTGGTAAAGTATATCCGGGAGAGTTGGTAGGAGAGATGAGTTTTCTTGATAATCTTCCGAGGTCAGCAAGTGTAAGGGCCACAGAAGAGTCAGAAATCCTAGTTATTCCTCATAAAAAGTTTATTGATGTTCTTGATAACCAGCCACGATGGTTTCGCTCATTAATGCAAACAATGTCCCAGCGCCTTAGGGGAGCTAATAAAAAAATTACAAGAAAGCATGTTGATGAAGATACTAAAGATGATAAGGGAAAGGAGAGTGAAGTCACTGATCCTCTCAAACCCGATGTATAAAATTCTATTTATCCTGATAACTAACTATCGTTTCTAATAATTTAAATAGGGCAGCTTGTGAAAACGTATGTTTTAAAGCTTTTCTGTCTCCATTAAAATAAAGCAGTTCACTTGAACTCTTATATTTAGTTGAAACACCAATTCCTACTGTGCCAACAGGTTTTAAATCACTACCACCACCTGGTCCAGCAATACCAGTGGTTGTAATGGCAATATCAACTTCTAGTTGTTCTCTGGCCCCGATTGCCATTTCAAGGGCCGTTTCCTCTGAAACAGCACCGTGAATTTTTAGTGTTTCCTGCTGTACGTTGAGGGATTTTTGTTTCACTTCATTTGCATAACTAACTATACTTCCCCAAAAAACGGAAGATGAGCCGCTAACATCAGTAATACGACTTGCACAAAGACCGCCAGTACAACTTTCAGCAAAACCTATGGTTAAGCCTTTTTCTTTGGCTTTCTTAACGATGAGTTCTTCTAATAATTCAGGACCTATGTGCCAGATAAAATCTTTTAGTGGTGATTGATTAAAAATACATAGAACCTTCTTCTCTTTTTCTAAAAGTTCTTCGTTACTATTTGCCGAAATTTGAACACCAATATCAACACCTAGACGATGGGGAAGAGAGCTTACTTCTCCAAATTCTTCTAGTTTTTCCCATAGACCTTGGGCAATTGTATGAAAAATTTTTGCTTCAGGAAGTTTCCACGTTTTAATAATAATATGTTTCATAAGAATATCATTTTTTTCAATATACTTAGGTTCGATTTCTTCAGTAAACATTGATTGGAACTCTGTTGGAACTCCAGGTGTGGCAAATATCTTTTTATCATTAATTTGAAAATATAGTCCTGGTGCATAACCTGATGGATTATAAATAGCTTTGAAATCATTTGGTAGATTATGATAGTGAGATGCTTCTTTATTATATTCTCTTTTCCCTCTTTGATATTGAGAAATTGTAATATCGTAAGCTTCTTGATTAAATTTGATTTCTTTATTAAAGTGAGCGGCTAACATGGTTTTGGTTAGGTCGTCTTTTGTTGGGCCTAGGCCACCAGAAGTAATGATCACGTCTGCTTTTGAAAGAGCAGTTTCTATTGCTTCATTGAAATCATTCTTATGGTCTGCAATAATATGCACCTTTCTTAAGGTATGGCCGTTTTTATGAAGTTCTTTTGCTAAAAAATGGGTGTTTAAATCTTGAATTTTACCATTTAGAAGTTCATTTCCTATAATTATAAGATCAACTTTCATTAAATATTTTCTCCAGGCTTTATAAAGTAAGCATTTGAATTTAGGTAATTATTTTATATGTCTATTATTTGATAGGCAATGTGTTTGAATTGCTATATTTAGTTTCCATGGCCAAAAAATTACAATTTAAATTAGACTTTGATACTGATCTTGATGCTTATATTAGTTCTAAATACCCAGAAGTTATTGATTTTAGGATCCTTTCTAAAAGTCTAGACGCAAGGGGCGCACCCCGTGGCAAGAAACCAATTTATCATTATATTGTTTTGGCCATTGAATCAGGTCAGAGCTTTGAAGATGATAAGGAAAAAATAAATCAAAATATAGATTTGAAGTCTAAGCCAATTATCATTGGAGCTGGTCCTGGTGGTCTATTCGCAGCATTAAGGTTTGCAGATTACGGAGTTCCAACAATTATTATCGAGCGTGGGGATGAAGCAGGTAAAAGAATGCTTCATATTTCAAAATATTGGAAAAAAGGTATTTTGGACACTGAAAGTAATGTTTGCTTTGGTGAAGGTGGAGCGGGTTTATTTTCAGATGGAAAATTAATCACGAGAGTCAAATCCAGCTTTATTAAATACGTTATGCAGAAATTTGTAGAGTTTGGGGCCCCTGAAGAGGTTGGTTACTTGTCGAACCCGCATTTAGGATCTAATAAAATTCGAAAAATCATAACCAAAATCTCTGACCATTTAAAACTAAACGGGCATGAGATTCGGTATAACCAAAAAGTAGTGAAGTTGATTTATAAAGAACAGTCTGTCATTGGGGTTGAGCTTGGTGATGGAGAGAAGCTTTTCTCTGAGCATATCATCCTTGCAACAGGACACTCAGCTGGCGAAGTCTATCACCATTTGCATGAAAATGATGTGGATATGGATCAAAAAGACTTCGCTGTAGGTGTTCGGATTGAACATCCAAGAATTATTATCGATCAAATGCAGCATGGAAAATTCTTTGAAAGTGATTTCTTAGGTGCAGCAAGATATAGACTTTCTCACCATAATTCTGACTCAAATAAGGGAACTTATAGTTTTTGTATGTGTCCTGGAGGCTATGTTCTTTCTTCCGGAACTGAGGCTGACGGGATTGTTGTAAATGGAATGAGTAACTATGCTAGAAATTCAAGATGGTCTAATTCGGCGCTAGTAGTGACTGTTAATAAGGGGATCGATTTTCCTGCAGATGACCTACTTGCTGGAATGGACTTTCAGCACAGTATTGAACGAAAAGCTTTTCAGGTATCCAAAGAAGAAGCGGATGGAAGGATGCTTCCCGCGGTAACAGTGAGAGAGTTCCTAGACCGAAAACTTAACAGTAATGAACTACCTAAAACTTCTAGTCCCAGTGGGATTTTTAAGACGGATATAAGAAAAATCTTTCCTGAATTTATAAATGAACATCTAGAAAAAGGTCTTATTGAGTTTAATCAAAAACTTAAGGGTTTTGCCTTTGATAATGCTTTATTAATTGCTCCTGAGTCACGAACATCTGCACCTCTGACAGTAAGACGTCATAAGGTCACTTTTGAATCAACTTCTCACTCTGGGCTCTACCCATGTGGAGAGGGAGCCGGTTACGCTGGTGGAATTACCTCTGCAGCGGTTGATGGAATTAAAATTGTTGAGGCCATTTTAAGTGAATCTAAGAATTAAACAGTGGCCATTTTTACCATATATTGGTAATGCCATGCATTTATCTTTGCATTAACGCAACTTAACTTTAGTCAATTCTTACTTTCTGTGCCATAGTCTTCCAAATTATTATATTATTGAACACTTTTGGAGAATAGATGAAACTAAAGAATGTAGCTATCGTTGCCCACGTTGACCATGGGAAAACGACTCTTGTTGATGAATTACTAAAACAATCAGGACTTTTCGCTGCACATGAGCAGGTTGCTGAAAGAGTAATGGACTCAGGTGAATTAGAGAAAGAGAGAGGAATCACGATTTCTGCCAAAAACTGTGCTTTCACATGGAAAGATTATAAAATTAATTTATTAGATACTCCAGGCCATGCTGACTTTGGTGGAGAAGTTGAAAGATCATTAATGATGGTTGATGGAATTGTATTATTAGTTGATGCAGCTGAAGGTCCATTACCGCAAACAAGATTTGTTCTTCAAAAAGCGATTGAGCAAGGAATTAAAATCGGTGTAATGATTAATAAAATCGATAGACACGATGAAAGACATGTAGAAGTTCAAGCTGAGATTGAAGACTTACTTTTAGAGTTAGTTGATCTTTCAGGAGTTGAAGACTTTGATTTAGATATAGCATTCTTCTTTGGTTCAGGGCGTGATGGTTATGCATCAGACGACCCTGCTGCAAGAGATGGAACTTTAACGCCATTATTAGATTTCTTTATTGGTGATTACTTCCCAGAAGCTCAACTTGATAAAGATGCTAACTTTCAATTATTAGTTTCAAACTTAGATTATTCAAAGTACCTCGGTACTCTTATGATTGGTAGAATTTCTGCTGGTACTCTTATTGCTAATAAGCCATATAACTGGATTAATGAAACAGGAAAACCTAAGCAAATTAAAGTTGGAAAAATTCAGATATTCGACGGACTTGGATTTAAAGAAGTTGAATCAGCTGACGCTGGTGAAATTGTAATTATCAACGGTGTTGATGATGCTCATATTGGGGACACAATTACTTCAATGGATAACCCTGTTGCACTTACAAGAATCGAAGTTGATCCTCCTACTGTTGCAGTTAGAGTTTCTGTTTCTACTTCACCATTATCTGGTCAAGAAGGTGAGTACTTAACTTCAAGAAAATTAGAAGAATTTTTAAACGAAGCGATTAGAAAAAACGTTTCTCTACAATATGAGGCAACTGAAGATCCTAAAGTATTTATTTTAAAAGCTAGAGGGGAATTACAGGTTGCAATCGTTTTTGAAGAAATTAGAAGAGCTGGATTTGAACTAATGATCGCAAGACCAGAAGTTCTTATGAAAGAAGTTGATGGAAAAAAACAAGAGCCATATGAAAAAGTTGTTTTTGATGTGCCTAATGAATCAACAGGTGTTGTTACAGAAGCAATGGGAACAAGAAAAGGTTTGATGGAAGCAATGACACCAATTGGTGATACGAGAACAAGAATTGAATTTAAAGTTCCTTCTCGTGGACTTATTGGATTTAGATCTGAATTCCTAACTGCTACTCGTGGTGAAGGCCTTATGAGTTCTTACTTCTTAGGATACGGAGAATTCGTTGGTAAAATGCTTGCTAGAAAAAATGGAGCACTTGTTTCAGATAAATTAGGTAAATGTACGCCATACGCACTATTTAATGTTCTATCTTCTGGAGAGCAATTTATTAAGCCAGGTGAAAAAGTTTATGAAGGAATGGTTGTTGGTGAGAGTACAAGACCAAATGATCTTGTATTAAATGTTTGTCGTGAAAAGCATCTTACTTCTGTAAGAACTGCTGGTAAGGATGAAAACATTGTTCTACCTCCTGTTGTAAACAGAACTTTAGAGTGGGCACTAGATTGGATTGATGAGGATGAGTGGGTTGAAGTAACTCCACTAAACATCAGAATCAGAAAGAAAGTACTTAAAAATAGTGAGAGATCAGTTAAGCGATAGTTTTTTAACGTATACTGTTTGATTACTTACAAAATAATTTTCAGGGCAGCTTAATTCATTTATTTGAACTAAGTTGCCTTTCTTCGTTTAGAGCTTCCTTTTAAATTCAATAACTTCTAGTCTGGCTACTCTTGCTTTTGGTAGAGACACTAATTGTACCCTCGGATTTAAGTTTTTTTGTCTATATACCGATTAGTCTTATGATTGGAGGAAAAATGAAGAAGTATATTCTATTAGTCACATGTATTCTTGGAGTTACAATAACTTGGGCCAAGCCAGATGTTGATTTTAAGTCCTTTAATAAAAGCGTTAACGAAAATATTGATCAAACTATTCAGGATAACCCACAAATGTATGAAACAGCTCCTATTGGGAGAAGACCTGCATCTGTTAACTATATTGAGCCTGAGTCTACCGATAAGCTCGATGCAATCGATGAGCATGCTGACAGTCATATTAAGTGGTAAATAAAGCACAAAACTAAAAAAGTAAAATAAAAAAAGGCCCTGTAGTTATACAGGGCTTTTTTTATGAAGAAATGTCATTTAAATTATTGTTTAAAAAGTTTTCCAAGGGCTCCAGCTAAATCAAGTGGAACTGGGAAAATAACTGCGGATTTATTGGCACCTGAAGCAACTTCTCTCATTGTATCAAGGTATCTTAATGTCATTGCGTCTTTTTCTGAACCTAAAACAGCAGCAGCTTCAGCTAGTTTTTTTGCAGCTTCAAACTCACCGGCAGCAGAAATAATTTTTGCTCTTTTTTCTCTTTCCGCTTCAGCTTGTTTTGCCATTGCTCTTTGCATATTTTCTGGAAGATCGATTGCTTTAAGTTCAACGTTTGTAACCTTGATTCCCCATGGTTCTGTTTGCTCATCAAGAATAACTTGAAGCTTTCCGTTAATATCATCACGTTGTGCTAAAACCCCATCTAACTCGTATTGACCAATTACTGATCTTAGTGTTGTTTGAGCAATTTGCGAAGTTGCGTGATAGAAATTTTCTACTTTGATAATTGCTTTTTGCGGGTTGTTAACTCTAAAGTAGACTACACCATTCACTTTTAATGTAACGTTATCTTTGGTAATAATATCTTGTGATGGAATATCCATTGTCACAACCCTTAGGTCAACTTTAACCATTTTTTCAACTAAGGGGATAAGGATAATTAATCCAGGACCTCTTACTCCAGCGTAAGAACCAAGTCTAAATACAACACCTCTTTCAAATTCATTTAATATTTTTACTGAACTTATGATCAGTAAGAAAAGGATGACGACTAAGGGTAAAAAAGCGAACATAAAAACTCCTATAGTTATTTACTTGTTTATTTTTGTAATTGTTAAAATCAATTCATCTTCATCAGCGCTGTTAACGAGAACTTTATCATTTATGGTTAAATTTTCGCTTGATTGTGCATTCCAAATTTCTCCATGGACTCTTATTTGGTACTTATATATACCATTTTCTTCACTTTGAACTTTTAAAATCACACCTTCTTTTGTTTCTGCGCTGTAATAGTCTTTATGTTTGCGGTAGGTCTTTAGAAAGAACCAACCAAGGAAACTAACATAGATACCGATTGCGGCGACAACAGAAAATACAACTGCCCTTTCAAGTTCAATAAAACTATTATCTGTTCTGAATAAAAAGAGGGATCCAAAAATAAGAGAGGTGAGCCCCGCGAGAGTTAGAATCCCAAAACTGGTTATATAGGCTTCTAAGACAAAGAGAATAAAGGATAAAACAATTAGTCCCATTGCTCCAATATTTAAAGGAAGAACTTGAAATCCTATTCCGGCAAGACACAAGAAGACAACCCCAACAGCACCAGCGATAAAACCACCAGCAGCCTGTAGTTCAAAGTAAATTAAAGCTGCGCCGATAACAAAAAGTACGTAGGCAGTAGTGGGGTTTGCAAAAATATTTAAAATTTGTTGACCCGGATCCATTTCAATTATTTCAGTAATAACAGTAGGAGCCACCTCGGTTAAGATTTTTTCACCCTTTACTGTAAGATGACGGTCGTTTAAAAACTCCACAAGTTCACTATTACTATTAATAATCTTATCTATAACTTTCTTTTTAAGAGCATCTCTAGCATCTAAACTTTCTGCCTTTGATATCATCTTTTCAAAATGGTCAGGATTTCTTCCTCTAGCTTTGGATAGAGATCTGACTAGTGCAACAAGGTCATTTATGGCCTTAGACTTTGTATCACTTTGCTCGATATCTTTTCCCATGTTTATTGGGGTAGCTGCTCCAATATTTGTACCTTCGCTCATGACTAAAATATGAGCACCACTGGCAATAATAGCTCCGGCGCTAGTTGCACTTGCACCTTCTGGGGTAACCCATACACCAACTGGATAATC
Source organism: Bacteriovoracaceae bacterium (assembly GCA_047634375.1). GTDB lineage: Bacteria > Bdellovibrionota > Bacteriovoracia > Bacteriovoracales > Bacteriovoracaceae. Next base: position 82,996 of record JBLIAG010000007.1, on the reverse strand, counting down.
TAAACTTCCTATTAGGGTTAGAATGTCTTTTGTCGTGGAAACGAGCCCACCGGGAGTATCTAGCTTGATAATCGCTAGATCACCTTTATTAGCTGATAGTTTTCTAAGGTTCGTTTCTAGGTAATTAAACGTTGCTGGATTGATACTTGAATTGACTTCCAGGTTGGTGATTTTTTTTACTTGATAGACAGTCTCCCCAAAGCTTGCAAAGGGTATATAAAGTAAAAGACATAGTGCGTAAAAAAATATTCTTTTCATATACTAAAAATAGATTAATATTGGGCCTCTTGTAAATTGAAATGTGTAACCAAAACAGAGGAAAGCTTAGTGAATAGTTCGAGAATAGTTGTATTAGGTAATATTGTTAACCCAAAGTCAGATAAAAAATGTGAGTTTATTAGAAATGGTGCTCTCGTTCTTAAAGCTAAAACGGTAAAAGGGGAGGCTCAGTACCAAGTCGAAGAAATTGGGAAAGAAAAAGCAATCCTTAAGAAACTTAAAGACGAGAAACTGAAAGATGGCTTTCAACTAATCGATTATAAAGACTGTACTATTATGCCAGCCTTTTTTGATATGCACTTTCACTGGGTTCAAGATGATGTAAGAGAAATGCCAAAAGCAAACTTATTAGACTGGCTAGATAATTATACTTTTCCGACAGAGAAAAAATTTCAAAATAAAAAGTTCTCAAAAGCGAAATCACAACATTTCTTCGAAAGATTAACAGGAGTAGGGACTCTTGGTGGTGCGTGCTATTCTTCAATACATGAGCATGCTCTTGATGATGCTATGAACGCAGTAACTGGAGATTTTGTTATAGGAAATGTTCTTATGACCATGAATTCACCAAAATTTTTAACTCAAACTAAAACCGAAGCTATTAATTTAGTAAAAAAACTTGCTGCTAAATATAAAACGAGATACGCACTTACACCACGTTTCGCAATTGCTACAGACCCAGAAACGATGCTTGAGACAAGTAAAATAGCTAAAAAACAAAAATGTTTTATGCAAAGTCACTTATGTGAAACTAAAAATGAAATTGATTTTGTAACAAATATGTATAAAGAAAAGAAAGGTTTTGAAAAAATAAAATCATACACTGAAATCTATAAAAAAGTAGGCATGCTTGGTAAGCGCTCAATTATGGGGCATGGAATTCATTTACAAAAAGATGAATTAGAAATGCTTAGTATAACTGATACAGCAATTGCTCACTGCCCAACTTCAAATGCACCTATCAAGGAGAAAGGACTTGGGTCTGGACTTTTCAATTTCAAACTTATTGAAAAAAATAAAATAAGATGGGCACTAGGTTCAGATATTGGTGGCGGACCCGTTCTTTCAATGTTTGATGTTATTAGATCTTTTGTTGATCAGAATAAAAAAGCCGGTGTAACAGGTGCAACTTATAAGAAAGCACTTTATAGATCCACTCTAGCTGGGGCCGAGCTATTATCACTAGATAAAAAGAAAGGTAATTTAGACATCGGAAAAGAAGCAAACTTTATTGTTCTTCCGAAGATCAAAGACAGTGAGGCCGATAATCTGGAAGCACTTATGGAACGTTATGTTAATAAGGGAAGAAAGAAACGTTTAAGCTACGACAATCTTGTAGAAAAAGTTTTCTATAAAGGGCATCTGGTCTTCTCAAAGTCATAGATTTAAATCATTGTTGCGAAGGGTTAAATTAATTCTTCGCTTTTTGATTTTTTCTTTATATAGTTAATTCTAATTTAGAGCTCTTTATCAAGGACGAAATAAATGAAGAAACTCATTTTTGGTGGTATTTTAGTTGGGTCAGTGGCCTTAAATATTTATCTTATTAATACCGAAGTAATTGTAAAAAATGATCTTGATTCAGATTTCATGGAAATGAATGATGAAATTACGATTGCCCAATCCGCTGTCAAAAAGCCTAGAATTGTCATTAAGAATCATAAAAAAAATATTGAAAAAATATCTAAAGACCTTATGCCTGAAAAAGTCAGTGAAGCAAGTGACGCTTCAGAGTATACAGAAGATAGGTATCCTGTGGATGACCAAGATCAGTATCAAAAATCCAAGGAAGTATGGAAAGAGAACGTAACTAGTTTCCTTGATTTAGATCTAAAGTTAGATGTGGAGCAGATTGAGAGTTACTTTAAGTTAGAAAAGCAGCGAGAGATGGAAATTTCTAGTTTTATGAGCCCTAAAATAGGTGAAGAGAATGATGGACCATATCTTTTTACTGTCGAAGATAACGTGGCCCTTGGTAAGATTAATGAGAAATATTTAAAAAAACTAAAAATTTCTTTTGGTGATGAGGCTTACACGCAATATATAAAATTTAGACAGAATACGAATAAGAAACTAATTAAGAGCGGTGATTCCCACTACTTCGCAGAGTTTTAAAATGAAGATTTTCCTATTTTTTACACTTGTATTCTCAACTCAAGCATTTGCAAAAAGATATATAGTGCCTCAAGACAAGGATGTTTTAATTAACATCAATCATCTTGATTCTTCCAAAGAAATTTACCCTTTGAATATTAAAGTACTTATATGGAATATTTATAAAGGTGAAAATAAGAGTTGGGAAAAAGATTACAAGGATTATTCTTATAAAAAAGATCTCTTACTTTTACAAGAAGCTCATTTAAATCAAAACATGCTTAGTGTTTTTTCTGAAACCAAAGATTTTTCTTATATTTTTGCAACTTCATGGATTGATACAAAAGATAAAAATACAGCATCAGGAATTGCAACGGCTTCAAACTCTACGTCTGTTGAAACGAATTGGCAGAGAAGCTATTATAGAGAACCATATCTTAAAACGCCAAAAATGACATTATTTACAAAGTATAAATTGGCAGGAACGAATGAAGAATTACTTGTGGGAAATATTCACGCGATAAATTTTGTGAAAGCGTATAAGTTAAGACATATGTTAGAGAAAGCAGCTGAAGTTATTAGTAAGCATAAGGGCCCAGTTCTATTTGCTGGAGACTTTAATACTTGGACCCAAACCAAACTTAATAATATGAATGCTATTTTTAAGAAATTAGGAATGGAAAGTATTCAGTTTAAAGATGATGTAAGAAAAAGATTTCGTGGAAATATATTAGACCATGCATGGGTGAGAGGACTAAATATTCAATCCTCTCGTGTAACCAAAACCCTTGGTTCAGATCATGCTCCAATCTTTTTAGAGCTAGGTATTTACTAGACTTAGCTTATTGTTAGCTCAATAGGACAGTGATCACTTCCTAGAACATCAGGAAGATGCTTGCAGGCCTTTAATTTAGTCTTTAAATTTGAACTGGCCATAAAGTAATCAAGTCGCCAACCAATATTTCTTTCTCTGCAGTCACCTCTATAAGTCCACCATGTATAAAGCCCTTCTGTATCTGGTTCAAAGAACCTTAGACAATCTATCATGCCAGCTTCAAGGTATGTATCTAACCATGCTCTTTCATTTTCTAAGAAACCTGTCGACTTTTTATTGGCCTTTGGATTTGCCAAATCTATAGGGTGATGTGAAGTATTAAAGTCACCAGTAATAATAACTTTTTTTCCTTCGTCCACATACGCTTGATATAGTTTCAAAATTTCATCGTAAAATTCTAACTTATAGGGAACCCTTCCGTGGTCTCTTTGACCATTAGGAAAGTAACAATTAAAAAGAACAAAACTTTTATATTCTAGAATTAAAGTTCTACCTTCAGAGTCAAATTTTTCAATACCAACTCCGTTTAAAACTTTAAGGGGCTTTTCTTTAGAAAGTACCGCAACGCCGGAGTAGCCTTTCTTTTGGGCAGAATTAATAATTAAATTATATTCTTTTAAATTTAAAACAGATTCAGGAAACTGTTCTTCTAGGGCTTTAATTTCCTGTAAGCAGATGATATCAGGGTTACTTGAGTTAACCCATTCAACAAATCCCTTATTAACGCAGGCCCTAATTCCATTGACATTCCACGACACAAGTCTTTTCAAAATTTTCCTCTCATATTTTTTTTTCGATTTTTATAGCAGTATAGTTGTATAGTTTTTTTCAAGATTGTTAAAGACATTCTGAGAAAAATCATTATTATAGTTTTACCCAATTACACCAAGTAGGAGATGTCATGCGTTGTTTCAAGAACATTGCTAAGTTAATTCGCACAAAAAGATTACAGCACCCAAAATCATATTCCCAGTCAGAACTTTCGCATTTGCTAGGGTACAAAAATGGTCAGTTTATTAGTAATGTTGAAAGAGCATTATGTAATATTCCATTAAAAATGTTAGTTAAAGTATCTGAGGTTTTAGATATTGAAGCAGCAGAAATTAAAGTTGCAATCCTTCAAGATCACGAAGAAACTTTAAACAGTTATTTAAAATTGGGACAAACAGCTGAAGTAAAAGAGCTTCACTCAAACACAGAAACAAAACATACAGAGTTTTCGGAAACTCCATCTTTTAAGATGTCATCGAATTCATAAACGGTTATAAATTCAAATAATAATAAAAAAGCCAGGATCAATTCCTGGCTTTTTTTATGTCAAATAAGTAAATATTTAAAAAGTTTTATTGAGGAGTGGGTGTAGGAGTCGGTGTGATTCCTTTAAAACTATTATAGTCATCAATAGTCCCTTCAGATTCCTCAGTGTCCTCAGACCAAGCTTCGGCCTTCTGGGTAGTTAAAAGATGAGGGTCATCAAATTCCCCAACGAATGATACTTCATCACCCTTTGGTTCAATTCCGTGCTCACTCGTGAACTGTCTATCTTCAGGATATGCATTTATTTTTCCTTGAAGAACTTCTTTTTGCCAGTCAAGTAGACCTATTTCAAAAGTTCTAAGGTTCTTTAAAGCTGTCTGATAGTTTCGCTCAACTTTATCAATTTGCTTTTCTTTTCCACGTCCATGAATTTCATAGTATTTTCTTCGAGAAACAATATATTGCTCTAATAGGTTGTCGTACTTTTGAAGGATTCTGGAAGGAGTAAGTGCCTTTGGTCTTCGGTTTTTATTACTGGAATACTTTTTCTTAGCCGGTCCATCAGACTTTTGTGCCGTACTTCCTGCTGCCTGCGATGATGCCGCTGGTTTTGCGTTAGGATTGCTTTTATTCTTATTACGGTTTCTATTCCTGTTTCGATTTCTATTTCGATTATTGGGATTACCGCTAGGCTTATTTTCTTTATTAGGAGTATCACTCATGACACTTCGCTCCTTCATTGTATCTTGTTTTATAATATACGACTTAGATAATAGGACTCTTTATATTTCTTGTCCATGATCAATGTCTCCATTTACTACTGAGCAGAAATCTTTTATAATTCGGTGTATATTAAATTAATCATTAGAGGAGAAAAAAATGGCAACTAAGCGCGTAAAAGTAGCAGTAACAGGACCTGCAGGACAAATTGGTTATGCAATCTTATTCAGAATTGCGTCAGGGCAGATGTTTGGACCAGAAACTGAGGTTGAACTACAACTTTTAGAATTACCTCAAGCACTTGGTGCTCTTGAAGGTGTTAAGATGGAGTTAGATGACTGTGCATTTCCTTTATTAAAAAATATTGTTTGTACTGATAAAATGGAAGTTGCGTTTAAAGATGCAAACTGGATTTTAGCAATTGGTGCTGTTCCAAGAAAAGATGGAATGGAAAGAGCGGATCTATTAAAAGTGAATGGTGGTATTTTTGGACCATTAGGAAAAGCTATGGCAGCTCATGGTGCTGACGACTGTAAATTATTTGTTGTTGGAAACCCATGTAATACAAACTGTTTGATTGCAATGGAATCTTCAGGTCTTCCTAAAGATAGATTCTTTGCCATGACTACTCTTGATGAAAAAAGAGCAAAGACTCAATTAGCACAAAAAGCTGGTGTTGATGTAACTGAAGTTACAAATATGACAATTTGGGGAAATCACTCTGCAACTCAATATCCTGATTTTTATAATGCAAAAATTGGTGGGAAATCTGCTGCTGAAGTTATTACTGATACAGAATGGCTACAAGGTGAATTTTTATCAGTTGTTCAAAAACGTGGAGCTGCAATTATTAAAGCAAGGGGAGCATCTTCGGCTGCATCTGCTGCAAACGCATGTGTAAACGGTGTTTATAATTTAACTCACGATACACCTGCTGGTGAAACATTTTCAATGTGTTTAGCATCTAACGGCCAATACGGAGTAGATGAAGGACTGATTTTTTCTTACCCATGTAGAGTTGAGGCTGGAAAATTAATAGTTGTTGAAGGGCAAACTCACAATGAATTTGGTACTGAGAAGTTCACAACAACATTAAATGAATTAAAAACAGAAAGAGATACTGTAAAAGAACTTGGTTTAATCTAGAAAATTAAAAATATTAGACGTGGGGGAACATTAATTGTTCCCTCTTTTTTTGAGGTAATAACATGGGATTTGTTTCTCCAGCGGAAAAAATTAAATTATCAGGGTTTAATAACTTAACAAAAATTTTATCTTTCAACTTATATGACTTTTGCATCACTTTTGATGATAAGCAAAAAGAAGAATATATAAATTGGATCAATGAAAAGTACTCTTCGGATAAGATATTAAAAATTTCAAGAGAAATTTGTGAGATCATTCAGTCGGATATAATTAGTGAATCAAAAATGGATTATGACCCAGTTGGTGCTAGTACTATGACACTTATGAGTGATGTTCAAGGTGGGAAATGGGAAACTGTTTCTCATGGTTCGGCAGTAAAGTCTCACCTTACAAAATCACACCTAACAAGTCATACATATCCAGATGCTTCGGCACCGAACGGAATTTGTACCTATAGAGTAGATTTTGATATTGCGACATGTGGAGATATTATTCCTCTTCGGGCCATTAATCATTTATTTAAAGCATTTGAATGTGATGTTGTTTATGTCGATTATGTAGTGAGAGGATATACTCGCCTTGATAGCGGAAAAAAGATTTATAATGATGAATATTTTAATTCGATTCAAGATTTTATTGCACCGGAAGTTATGGATCTATACGAGTATCACTCAGATTTAAATATGCCACGGGATAATATCTGGCAAACAAAACTTATGCTTAAGAATATGGGACCTGAGAGATTTGTCTATAAAAAGAAAGATATAAATCATCCCGATATCGATAAAAAAATGGCCGACCTTTATGATGAAATGAGAGAAGTTTATCATTTAAATTAATTAGGAAATACAAAATGGGGAATTCGATGAATCAAATGTATGCCTTAAGGATAATAACTTTTATTTCTCTGATGATCCCATTTTCTTCCTTTTCTAACTGTGAAAAACTATTTTAAGAAGAAGCAGTCAGACCCCAATAATTTGACACTAGCTAAGTGGCACTTAGTCCCCAAATCAAAATCAAAAACTATGCGCCCTGAGTCTTGTCTCCGATTTTACTTTAGATAGCTTTGGCCTATATCTTGCTTTAATAAAGTAGGAGGCCATGTATATGCGAATTTCTTTATATGTATTAGTTTTATTTCCACTTTTTTCATTTCATATTTTTGCAAATAGTTGCCTTAAGCAAATTGACTGCAATAGAGGAGAAACATGTAAAGGGTTTCAATGTATCTCTCAAACTAACCTTTGCGATGATGATTATCAGTGCTCGGTAGGAGTCGACTGTGAATTAAGAAAAAAAAATTGTTCCAATCAGGACAAAAAATTTGATGCTTTAGCTTTTAAGCTATCAACCACTAATTGATGTAAAGGAGAATAGTAATGTTGGCTGAAATAACTCATATGGATATCTCGAAAATATTTTTTAGCATGCTTTTTTGTTTGTATGTTTTTAAGACTCTTAACGAGATGTCTCGACATCACAGCACGGCCAAGGCCAAGCTCAACTCCTTCGATAATTCCGTAGACATCACCCATAAAGCCGCGACGATACTCTAGCTTCTTATTTTGAAACTTAAAAAAGCTCTCAGTAGCATTGTCATGTGGTCCATGATCAAGATAAATTAAAGGAATGTTTTTTTCTTTTTTTGATTCAATAACAACATACTCTTCCTCACCGATAACGATTGTTTCTGTTCCAGGGAGAGTTACCTTATAATCCGTAATAACAATATCCGCTTTATTCTTTTTTAAAATATCTTCAAGTTCTACAACTTCGTGAGAACTAAACTCAATCTGGCAATTTGGATATTTTCGAATGATTCCTGACAGGGCCGGAATGAGAACAGATCTTGTAATTGAGGAAAAGCCTGCAACTCTAATTATACCAGCTGGCTCTGCTTGGTATTGATTGAATTGGTGGATAAAATCTTTTTCAAAAGTTAACTGTTGTTTAGCGAATAGTAATAACTTCTCTCCTGAGTTTGTTAAATTTAACTCACCTGTTCCTCTTATAAATAAAGTCGCATGAAGTAGAGTTTCAAGTCTTGCCATTTTTTGTGAAAGGGCGGACTGAGAAATACCAAGCTTTCCAGCAGCTTTTGTGAAACTTCCTTCCTGGTGAACCTGTAAAAATGCTTCCAAAGTATCTGTATTTATATGCATAAGTCATCCTTATAGGCTTATTAAATCTATTAATTTTACGAATAACATGAACTTCTCTAAATTGCAATAACACTTTAGGACAACAAAACAAAGGAGTTTGAAATGAAGACGTTAGGAATTATTTTATGTTTATTATCATTTAATGTTTATGCAAAGGATTTAGTATGTACTTCATCAACAAGAGTAGAAACAACTAATGTTGAGTTTAAAGAAGAAGCTAATGGAAAAGTTTATTTAATTATTAATCAGGTGAATTATCTGAAAGAGGGGTTAACTGATTTTGAGTTAATTGGGTACAAGGTAAACACAAAAAGTGAAACGCCTATTTTTAACTTAAATAATGAAACCATTTACAACCTTGTTGATGAAAATGGGGTGCCTTCTGAGTTTATAATTACAAAAACCTTTGGTGGTGCTCAGTCGAGAGTTCCTTGCTATGAAACACGTGCACCAATACCAAGTTGCAATACACCGATCTCAAGTAATACTTATATAAGTTTAAAGAGTAAGGCAATTAATATCGCATTTAGCTGTAACTAGTAGGGAGTAGAGATGTCAGTCACCTTAAAATTGATGATGGCAGTTACTATAAGTGGAGTGGTAGGAATTCTGTCACTTCACTCATTGATTCTATTTGAGAACGAAATCTTAATTGAATCATTAGAGTCAAATACCTCTGATGGAAAGAAGGTCTTTAATAAAATTAAATTGAAGGTATTTCCAGAAAAAGATATCTGGTTTATGAGTCAGAATCATAATGAGTTAAAAGGGGATTGGGACCAATTAAAAATTACAGTTGATAAAAGAGTTAAGCCTTATAAAGCATATTTCTCTCAGCTAAAAAATGGAAAAGAAGTAGAGTACCGTGTTTCTTGCTATAAATGTCATGCAAATGGACCTCGGGCAATTCGAGCTAATTTAAAATCAAAGATTGTAGATCATAGCTTTCTTGATCGAGCTCAAGTGATTGCCTGGAATTTTAAAATTAAACATTATGGAACGGTGGAAACGCCACAGAATATTAGATTAGGAGCTAAGTATCGAAAGGTTCCACTTAAATATGAAGGAAGAGTAGATAATAAAGTGGTAAATTTAAAAACATGTAGTTTATGTCATTCGGAACAAAGCTTTCTTGGTCGTAAAAATTTAGTGTTACAGCAGAAGACCACAATTCTTCACCTGGTTCGCTCTGGTGAAATGCCGCCATGGCCATTTAAGCTATCGAAGGAAGATAAGATTGAATTGGAGAAACAACTTTTCCTCTAATAAGTACTGGAGGGAAATGCTTTTTATTTTGTTTTGATAGGTATTTTCTAAAACAAATCAAATTTTTTTGATAAAATATTCCCCTCAAGGGGAAGTGAATGGGAAAGGAAATTCTCGGAAATGGTTATACCGAAGAAGATGTAAAAAAATTTAAAAAGAATCTAGAAGCTGAAACCCAAATATTAAGGGATTGGTTTAAAAATGATAGCTTTGCTAAGGATATGAATAAAACTGGTATCGAATTAGAAGCATGGCTAGTTGATGAAAATATGTTACCTGATCCTTATTCTACAGAGTTCCTTGAGAAATTAAGTGATGAACAGGTTGTTCCTGAAATTGCTCGATTTAATTTTGAAATAAATAGCACCCCATACAAACTTGAGGGAAAGGTTTTTTCAGCTTTAGAAAAAGAGCTTAATAAGATTTGGGGCAATTGTGAAAAAGTCGCAAAAGAAGAAGGTAAGCACGCCATGCTTGTAGGTACTCTTCCCTCACTAAGACCTGCAATGCTATCAATGGAATATTTATCACCCCAGAACCGTTACGCAGTTATGAATAATCAAGTGATGAAAATGAGAGAGGGGAAACCACTTTATATAAGACTTGAGGGGAAAGATAATTTATATATGTACATGGATAGCGTAATCGCCGAGTGTGCCGCAACGAGCTTACAGATTCACCTAAGTGTAAATCAAGATAATGCCAAAAGATATTATAATGCATCAATGATTGCCTCACCATTTTTAATTGCTCTTTCTGCGAACTCACCTTATTTTTTTGGAAAGGAGCTTTGGGATGAATCAAGGATTGCCATTTTTGAGCAATCGGTTGATTTAGAAGCAAGAACTTGTACTGGAAAAGACATTAAGAGAGTGACTCTTGGTAATGGTTATGTGCAAGAATCACTATTAGAACTATTCGAAGAAAATTTAGCTGATTATCCAATCCTGCTTGCTGAACATGAAGAAAGTGATCCAGTTGAACTGAATCATCTTAACCTTCATAACGGTACTATTTGGAGATGGAATAGACCAATAGTAGGTGTTGGTAAGGATGGAACACCACATTTACGTATAGAGCAAAGAACACCGAGTGCTGGACCAACAATTATCGATTCCATTGCTAATTCAATGTTCTATATTGGTCTAGTGGATTTTTTAGCAAATAATGAGGTTGTACCAGAAGAAGTGATTAGCTTTGATGAAGCGATTCATAATTTTTATAAAGCTTCTAGACTTAGTTTTTTCTGTAAAGTTAGATGGATTGATGGCAAGCTTCATGATATTAAAGATCTCCTAGAGTTCGAAATATACCCTCATGTAAGGCATGCATTACTTAAGAGGGGAATTGATAAATCGGAAGTAGAGCACTTCTTAGATGGTGTTATTCTACCTCGTATTAAGAAAGGTGTGAACGGTGCTGTTTGGCAAAAAGCTTTTATTCACATGCATGGAAAACGATTTCAAGAACTCATGGAAGCATACATCAAAAATCAATACTCTGGAAAACCTGTCCATGAGTGGGAGCTATAGTGAACCTTAATATTTTAACTGAATTTCCAAAAGAATTACTCAATGTAGATGTCCGAGAAGTCCATGAAGTTCTTGGTGGTCCAACTCTTTTTCATCTCAAAGGAAAGCGTAAGGACGCTTTATTTCTATCGACACTCTTGCATGCAAATGAAACAACAAGTTTTATGATGTTGCAAAAATTGATTAAAAAATATGCAGGTCAAGAGTTACCCCGTGATTTAATTATTTTTGTTGGAAATACATATGCAGCAGAGGAAGGGATGAGACATCTTCCCGGGCAAGCAGACTTTAATCGAATTTGGGAAAATGGTGAAGCAGCTGAAAATCAGTTAGCACTTGATGTTATTAAATATGCAGAGTCCTCAAATCTTTTCGCAAGTATCGATGTTCATAATAATACTGGAAAGAACCCTCATTACGGCTGTGTCAATGTTATGGCACCTCAATTCTTAAACCTTGCAAGTCATTTTGGTGAACATACAGTTTTCTTTACGGAACCCCATAATGTTCAGTCGATGGCCTTTTCAAAATTTTGCACAAGTATAACAATTGAGTGTGGTCTTCCGGGAGAACCTAAGGGCGTGGAAGCATCATTAAACTTTGTTGATAAGATTTTTAACCTAGATGAACTCACACCAAATCCTGACAGGCAAATACCTGAAGTTTTTCATACAATGGCGAGATTAAAGGTTAACCCTGAGGCACGAGTTGATTTTGATGATAATGCAGATAGTGAGGCTGACCTCTCATTTGTTTCAAATTTAGATAGTAGAAACTTTGATATTGTTCATAAAAATTCGCATATGGGCTTCGCAAAAGACTTAAAGCTCATTTGGGTTGAAAATAATGATGGTAAAGATATTACTGATCAATTTCTAAAAATTGAAAATGGTGAACTCATTACAACCAGAGTTTTCATTCCATCAATGTTTACCAAAGATATTTATGTTATGAAAGAAGATTGTCTTGGTTATGTTATGGAGCATATGATTCCTGCAAGTAAATTAGCTTAGATTCGCTTGGCCTGAATTCCTATATTTCTTGGTGATAAACTTTTATTAAATACTTCCTTAATCTGAACTTCACAGTTTTTTTCTTTTAAATAAATGGCCCTATCTAGAATAAGATAAAGTTCTACGAGTCGACTTAGATGTGATCGAATAATCCCCAGGGAAATAATTGTACTAACCTCAGGTTCTTTTTCTGTAAAGTAAGTTTCAATCTCTTCACTCTTGATGTTCTTAGCTTCAATGAGATATTTTTTCACATAGTCACTAAAAGTGCCATTATAGTCTTCAGCTTTAGCATTTCCAAGTGTCTTGAAACCAAGTTTAAGTTTCTCATGCATAAAAAGGTGAATGGTATATCGAAACTTCTTAACTTTTTCCCTCGTCATAAAATCTTTATAATTTAAGCTTTTAAAAGACTTTGAAGCCATGGTTAGGGCGTGATTAGTAAGCTTAATATAATGAACCTTTGATAGTTTACTTATATTAACTTGGCTGGGGCTTAATTTATGATAACAACACCCAAAGCTTAAAAGCTCCTCCGTGGAAGATTTTGAAAAACCTTTTATGATATTCACAGATAAATCTCCACAGGCATGTAGCCCTATCAGTAGAGCTTGTGAAACTTGAGGTACTTTAAAATTTTCATTTATTAGGGATGTTTTAAATTGAATTCTTTCTAGAATTTCGGGGGCTTCACGCTTTAGTTTGTCTATGCCAATTTGTTGATATTTCTCTTCACAATCGATACAGAGACTTGTTTTATTGTTACCGAGCAGGAGAAGTGAACTTAAGTGGCCGGCACCACTTCCAATATCTATGATATTTTCTGAATCGTTAGTATTTAACAATTTTTTGATTTGCTTTATTTCATGTTGTTTTTTTAAAGAAAGCTTTCTTTTTAAATGATTTGGAATGCTTTCATCACTAGGGGGCACCATTTCAATCTGAGTTAATTCTTGGATCTTCATTAAAAAGGATTTGTAATGAGAGGAATTTATCAAAGAATGATCTAAGTTATTTTCCAAGTTTATGAGATCTTCTTGAGAAAGCTGAATTAACTCAGAAATCCAAGTTGTATAAGGGAGATTGTCGAATGGGAAAAGCTCCAATACTTCAGTATCAAGGAGAGTTTGGTGTTCAGCTAAAAATTCTTTAATTTCGATAAACCGCTTTTCAAGATTCATTTGGGCAGTATATACTAGGACAATGAAAATAGCTATTTGGGGAATGGGAGTTTCCGGACTTTCGACATTAAAATACCTTAGTACTTGTCCTGAACATGAGATCTTTATTATTAATAAAGGTCATGTCAAAGATTGGGGGGACCTAGGTATAATTCTAGGTATTTTACCGGAATCAAGATGTGTTGATCAGTCTGATTCTCACAAACTTGCCAGTGAACTAGATTTAATTATTCTAAGTCCAGGTATACCACCAACAATACCAGAACTAGCATTATTTAAAGAAGTTAAGAAAATCTGTGAAGTTGAGTTGGCTTTCCTTAAAACAGAAATTCCAGTGATTGCAGTTACAGGAACAAATGGAAAAACTTCAACAGTTACCTTGATAACACAGGCCCTTAGAGATGCAGGAAAAGAGGTCTTTTTAGGTGGAAATATTGGAACACCATTTTGTGAAATGTTATTAGATGATAAAAAATATGATTACGCTGTTCTCGAGTTATCCAGTTTCCAATTAGAGCTAATGGAAACTTTTCATCCTAAAATTTCAGTTATTTTAAATATTACAAAAAGCCATATGGAGAGGTATTCAAGAGTTGAAGATTATGCTTTGGCAAAATTGAATATTCTAAATAATCAAACTAAGGACGATCTTTTTATCTGTCATCCCGATCTTTTTAAAACAAATACTCAAGCGGCTAAAAAAATGATTACCGAAGATATTGATTATAGTTTTACTAAATCTAAGATGGTGGGAGATCATAATAAACAGAATATAAACGTAGTGGATTCCATCCTCGAATTTTTAAATATTAAGAATAGAAAAGAAGTCGTACAAAACCTTGTTGATAGTTTTAAAGGTGTTCAGTTTCGATTGGAGTACCTAACTCATATTGGAAAGACTCAAATTTATAATGATGGAAAAAGTACAAATTCTGCATCAACAGTTTCAGCGCTTAAATCTTTTCCAAAAATGAAAGTCGCACTTTTACTAGGTGGAAAACTAAGAGATAAAACCCAAGATTTATCTGATATTAATCATTGTGGAAATAAAAGTGTACAAGTTTTTAGTTTTGGAGATGCTAGTACTTATATTGGAGAAAAGGTTAAAGGAACAATTGAATCAGAAAATATAGAAATAGCTTTAGGGAAGGTGGAAATGGATAAATTTGATATTGTGTTGTTTAGTCCGGCTTTTCCATCGTTTGATCAATATACCAACTACGTTGAAAGAGGCAGAGACTTTGAGCGGTTGGTAAAAAACTTATCTTAGCTTAGTAACGGTAATATCATTTGCTTGTGCAGAGTTAAAATTCTCAATTGAGATTTTAGCTACAAACATTGCAACAATGATAACGATTATTGATCCGAACTTTATACTCATTATTTTCCCCTAAACAAGTTACTATATAATTAACAATAATTATTATCGAACATTTATTAGAAAACTTTAGTAGTTTTATCAATATAAAGAGGATTTCAATGAGATAGCAGTTGTTTGGCCTTATTTACTTCATCTAGGTTAAGGTAGGGTGCGAAGCCAAAACGAAGTCTATTGCCACGAAAATCTGTCAAAATTCCAAATTCCCTTAATTCTTTACTCTTCTTTAATGCTAAGTCAGCTGATTCAAATTTTAAAGTTAAAAAATGTCCTTGGGAGGAGAGATCTGTATTTGTGAATAATTTATTTAAAGGATTATTAGTAATAAATTCTGTTTGAAGTTTTTTGATGTATTGGTCAATAATTTCTATACTGATACCTTGATTATTGAAGAAGTTCCAAACAGCTCTGAATCTGAAAAACGGAGTAAAATCGATTGTTGATCCCCAGAATCTCATCCCGCTCTCCTCATAGGCCACCAAATTAGTTGAATTATCCTCTAGAGTAGCGAATGAGGCAAACCATCCAGTTATGAGGGGTCTTAGGTTACAATTTTTTGGAAGGGTCATAAAGCATACACCAGCTCCTGCCTGTGCATATTTATATCCACCTGCAAGATAGTAAATATCGTCCTCGTATGGACTTATGTCGAAAGGAACAGCGCAAAAACCGTGATAAGCATCCAAAGCAAAAACCGCTTCCCCTTTGAGCTCAATAACTTTTTCTATAATTTCATTTTTAAGAAGTGTACCGGAATTAAAAAAGACCTGGCTTAGGAAAATGAGGTCAAAATTTTGGTTTTCTAAATTTCTTTTTAAATCATCCTCAAAGTTTTGAGATTCAGGGTCAACATAAATGATATTGAATTGATCCTCTTCTTCCATTCTTTTTAATTGACGACTAAGGGAGTGAAATTCACAGTTAGTTGTCAGGATATTAATTTTATCTCTTCCAAAAAAACAACTTATGAGCTTTGACGTTAAGTCGTGAGTATTTGGAGCAAATGCAATATCTTTAGGGCGTGAAAATTTGAGAAGTCCACTAATGAGGTTTTGAACATCTGGTACAAGTTCCTCAAAAATATAGCCCCATTTATCATCACTTAATTCAATTGATTTTTGGTAGGACTCCATGTGTCCTTGTTTGGCAATATCTGGCCAGAAGTGGTGACTATGTGCTGCCATGTGTATTTTGTCTGAGTGAGAATGCAAAAATTCTTTATAATATTTTTTATACATTTATTCCTCGTGAATAAATCCAAGCTCTTTTCTAAGTTCTTTAGGTAGCTTTGGTAGATTATTTTTAGGTAGTAGAAATGTTGCCAGGTTAAAAAGATCTGTGAAGATCCGATTATTATCTGAGGAGTTCTTTAAATAGTCATGACCAGATGAACCACCTGTCCCAATCTTCGTACCAAGCATTCTTTGTGCCATAATTGCGTGACGATATCTCCAAGTCGTAAACATTTCATCTATATCGAGTAAGAGTTCAAGTAATCTATTTGGAACTTGTAGGATGGGTTCATCTCTAAATAATCTAATGAAGATAGCTGATAGTTTCGCCTCTCTCGAGAGTCTGACAATACCGTCGTCCAGAAGCTGTTGGTATTTTTCTTCATCAAAAAGGTTATCGTAATTAGCACGAGTCATCTCTAGATTTGCAACTTCGAATCTTCTTTCTTTTTCGCTAAGAGTTGTATTCTCCTCAATAATGGCCTTATCTGCATCTAACATTATATTTATTTCTTTAAGGTATTCTTCCCAAAAATTATAATCTGTTGTTTTTCCAAAAGGCATTCTACTGAGCCATCCGTCGATTAACTCAAGAAGGGTAGGTTGTTCTTCTAGTTTTGTTAAAAAGTTTCTATCGTCTTCTTTGAGTCTTGAATTAAAAAATTCTTTATCGATTCCAAGTCTATATTTTTGTCTTAAACCTAATTTAATTTCAACCATTCTAAATTGAATACTTTGAAAACCAGAAGCTGGTAGAAGGTAATCTCTAAATTCCATGAAATCCATTGGAGTCATTGTTTCGATAATTGAAAGTTGGTCATTGAGAACTCGTTGTATTTCAACAATTCTATTCAATCTATGATTAACTGTTCCTAAAGAGTTTGGCTTTACACGGTCTGTATTAAAGAGTTCGTATACAGAATCAAGTTCGTGAATTATTTGTTTAAACCATAGCTCGTAGGTTTGATGAATAATTATAAAAAGAGTTTCATCGTGGGCTTCTTTTCCGTTCTCTTTAGATTTCAAGGTCTGTGCACCAAGGACTTTATCGAGTTGTAGGTATTCTCCATAATAAATTGGTTCATGTTTCATGATTGCTAATCCTTTTACGTTCTGTGTTATATGCGCCTAAAAGTACCCCGTTTATACTAATATGTCGATTTATTGTAACTTTTGGCAGGAAAATAAGGGCAATACAGGTTTTAAAATATTGATGTGAAAGTACGAATAATAGTCTTGAGTATAAAAGAGTTAATTTGTTAGTAATGAAATAAAGATAGTGTTTAAGGCCATCATTCCAATACCAACTAATATATATATTAAAGGTTTTTTTGATTTAATTTGCATGCAGCTTTTTACTTAAAAACGAGACAAAAGTCCAAGAATAGTTTTTGGGAGCTGGATAATTTTAGTGATTCTTAATGTTAAAAAGATAAGCATAATTCCAAAGAACAGACTGAATAAAAACCTAGTCGGTGGAGTGCTATCATCATCAAAACTTAAAGTTCCAGCAAAAATTCCAGAACAATCTGTAAGACCATCAAGCTTATTAGGGTAGAGATAAGTCACTCCATCTATATCGTCTTGAGAAAGAGAAAATAAAGAATCCGAATTCTTGTAATGCATAAGGGCTTCGTCTTTATTTGAATGTCCAAGCCCTATGGCATGTCCAATTTCGTGGGCAAGGACACTGACTTTTTCTTTACGTGAAAGAGTTGGAAAAATCGAGTTTGAGGAATCATTTATTAAAATAATACTGCCCTTAATTTTACTACCGGATAATTTAACTGGTGCGCTTAAGGCAAGATAGTCTCCAGTTGGAAAGTTTGTAGCGTTACTATTACATGCAATAACTATTTCTGAGACAATGGGAACTGTCGTGGTTGAATCACAAATTGTTTCAGAGTCTTCTGCACAGAGTTTTTCCGTTAAATACTTTGAATCGGTTGTTTCTAAAATTCCACCGTTTTCCAAGTTTAAATTTGAAGTAGGTACTTTATTCCAAAATTCATCTGCACCATCCATTGCAATACTTAAAAGTTCGGAGTTTGTTATGCCTGCATTTGAACAAAGGCTATTAGAGGTTACAGAGATCTTCACATCTTTATCGTCAAAAGCTGCACTTACATTAGTATTTAGACGAAATGCTAGAGCAGTTTGAGAAAAGAGAAGAAAAAGTATTAAAAGGGACTTCATAGAAAATCCTTAATTGGGATAAAATAATTATAAGAAAGAGCGTAAGAAATTAGTCTCTCCTCGCTTTCATTCCATGCGTAAATAAAACTTTGGAACCTTGCACTCATATTATCATTGAAAACTTCTAGGCCAAAATCAAGAGTCTGATTATAAGCAGTTCGTCTCTCCTCTGGTATATAATAAGTTTCCGTTGAGTTTCCGTTAGGTAGAGTATCCTCTCCACCATCCCCAGAGATCATCAAGATCATAAGACTACTTCCTACTTTTAGCCTTAGCCAATCATTTGGAAGATAGGCAAAGTCAGCGCGTAAAAAGAATTGGTTCTTTTTTATTTCATCACTTGTTCTTTGGATTATATAACCAATCTCTGGAGTGAGGAGGTATTGAGGCTTCAATTTGTACTCAAGTCCGACTCCTATATAAGGAGCAAATTGAAAGCCATTCTTATCCCCATCTTGGGTTCCTTGAACTTGTTGATAATTTTCCATCCATGTTCCAATTTGGAGGTTTAATTTATCAAAAGATTTAAGACCAAATGCAAATGCATTATTGCCGTTAAAGCTAAGAATTAGTATTGCTATCAAAATCTTTTTCATTTAAAAAGAATAAGGAAAAAGTAGGGCTTTATCAAAGTTTTGTCCTTACTTTTTATCAATACTTGGGTAAAATCTAAGAAAATAGATCTTAATAACACGGAGTGTTTAATGTTTGAGACTTTCTCAGTTCCAAAAGAACTTATTCCTAGTGATCCTCGCTTTGGTGTTGGTCCCTCTTTAGTACCTGTTGAGCATTTAGAGAAACTGGCAAAATCGGGAACTTCTTTACTCGGAACTAGCCATAGAAAACCCGCAATAAAAGAATTATGCCGGGAAGTTCAGGATGGATTAAAAAAATATTTTAATTTACCAGATGGTTATGAAGTTATTATTGGTAATGGCGGAGCAACTTTTTTATTTGATATGATCGGTCTTGGACTTGTTAAAAAATCTTCGACTCATTTTGTATCCGGAGAGTTTTCGAATAAATGGTATAACTCTCACGAAAATATTCCTTGGCTTGAAGTCACAAAACATGAGGTACCCTACGGTGAGAATGTAAACCCAGAAGTTTTAGATGGGCATGATATGATCTGCTGTACATTAAATGAAACTTCTACAGGAGTAAAAATAAACCAAATTCCTACTGTTGATGCTGACACAATCTTGGCCGTTGATGCAACCAGTGGCGCCGGTCAAATCAAAATAGATTTTGATAAAGTTGACCTGTATTTTTTCTCTCCACAAAAAGTTTTCGCAAGTGAAGGTGGATTTTATGTGGCCATCATGTCACCTAAAGCCCTTAAGCGTGCTGAAGACCTATATGGAAGAAAAGAATATCGGCCTGAAGTTATGAGTTGGAAGCATGCGATTACAAACTCGCTTCAAAATCAGACTTATAATACCCCAGCTATTTCAACAATTTTTTTATTGAATGAACAAATTAAAAGAATGAATGAGCTAGGAGAGGCTACGGTCATAAAAATGGCAGAAGAGAAGGCTAAATTAATTTATGATTGGGTTGATTCAAAAAATTATTTATCTTGTTTTGTCGCAACAAAAGAATTCCGTTCTACCGCAGTTGCAACAATTGATCTTGATGATAAGTTTTCAGCAATAGATTTAAGTAATAGATTAAGAGAATTAGGTGTTGTTTATGATATTGATGCTTATAGAAAATTGGGGCGCAATCAATTTCGAATTTCACTCTTTCACAATATAACAATTGAAAATGTAAAAAAACTTACGCAAATTATTTCACTCGCAATTGAGGAGCAATCATGAAATCTTTTTATTTAGGAATTAGTAGAGACTTAGGTTTATTAGTATTAAGAGTTTGTGTTTCTTTATTAATGATCTTTCCCCACGGCCTTGGAAAGCTACTTAACTTTAGTTCTAGTGCCAAAAACTTCCCTGATCCATTGGGAATTGGTTCATTTATGTCATTGAGTGGAGCAGTTTTTTCTGAAGTTGTTTGTTCTGTAATGATCATTCTAGGAATCAAGACAAGATGGTTCTCTGTTCCGGCCCTTTTTACGATGTTAGTCGCAGCCTTTGTTATTCATGGAAATGATCCATGGATGAAAAAAGAGAAGGCCATATTATTTGGTGTTGTTTTTCTCGTCTTAACTATAACTGGTGGTGGAAAGTACTCTGTTAGAGACTAAGTCCTATAACTTAGTCCCATTTATAACCCATGGCCATGCTTAGAAAAGCATAAGTCATGGGATCATTATTAGTCCAATCAGTTCTTTGTGCACTCATTTCAATATTTGCATAGTACTTATCAAAGTATCTAATAGCACCCAGAGAAGCGCCGTAACTCCAAGAGTTAAGAGAAAAAGCTTTTCCGTCTAGGGCTATATTATCACTCTTAGTTATCTCAAAATTGATATCATGTTTTGATGCTTGAATAGATCCATAAAAAAGACCTTCTTTTTTTAAGCTTTGAGGTCTTATTCCGTAAATTATTGAGAATTCCATGAGTGATTGCTCAATATCTGCACTGGTATTATCACTTGAGTCATCAAAGATTCCAGAATCATTTTCTGACTGGCTTTCTAGTTGTGTTCCATAACCAACAGTAACGGCGAGGGATTGATTTCCAATCTGTGCGGTACTTCTTGGATCACCAAGGATTTGATACTTAATAGTATAAACACCTGGAGCACTGGCACTTCCTTTGATAATGAAATCAAGTTTCTCTACAATCCCAAGATCTAAGTCAAGTCCAAGTCCTGTAACATTATTTCTAAGCTCTAGGGGATTATCAGTTTTATCATTATCAAAATTGAGTGTACCTTCAGTTGCAGAACTTCCGGAAAGGCGGGCTGATCCATCTAATAGATTTCCATTAGCTTCAGGTGAAATGAACCTTGAGCTGGGTGTATTTATTTTTATTTTTGCACATGACGTGAAAACGAGTGCTAAAACTATTAGGTAACTACTTCTTCTTATTCCTTGATTTATTGCCATCATCTTTGAGATATCCTCTTAAAAATTCTTGTTTAAATTCTAAAAATCTATCTTCAAGTATAGCTTCTCTTGCTCTATCTGCCAAAGATTTGTAAAAGGCAATATTATGGGCCGTTGCTAGAATCTGACCTAAAATTTCATTGGAATCAAAAAGATGTTTTATATAGGCCCTAGAAAAATTCTGATTAACATAGTCATCTAAATTTGGCTCAATTGGAAAGAAATCTCTTCTGTAGTTCTTGTGGGTAATTCTCATTTTCCCTCTATTAGTGAATAGTGTTCCACCACGGGCAAATTTCGTTGGGATGATACAATCGCTCATATCTACGCCGTTCTCCCAAATCATCATAAGATCCTCTGGCATACCAACACCCATAACATATCTTGGTTTATCTTCTGGCATTAGTGGAGCTGTGAATTTCACGGCTTTCTCCATTAAGTCAGAACCCTCCCCAACAGAGACACCACCTATGGCATAGCCTGGTAGATCTCTTTTGATTAATTCTTTAATACACTCTTTTCTATATTTATCAAAAGTAGAACCCTGAACGATTCCAAAGAGAGCTTGTTTCGGATTGTCCCATGTGTCGATACAACGATCTAACCATCTATGAGTTCTGTCGATACTGTTTTTTACATATTCTTCATTAGCTGGATACGGAATACACTCATCAAAGGCCATCATAATATCTGAACCAAGGTTTTGTTGGATCTTTATTGATGTCTCAGGAGTTAAAAGAATATCTTGGCCTTTAGGACCTTTAAACTTCGAACCTTCTTCAGTTATAGAGTTTCCCTGTAACGAAAAAACTTGAAACCCACCTGAGTCAGTTAGTATTGGTCTGTCCCAGCCCATAAATTTATGAAGTCCACCGGCCTTAGCAACAAGGTCACTACCTGGAGTTAAGTGAAGGTGGTAAGTATTTGATAAAATAATAGGAACATTCATATCTGTAAGTTGGTTTGGCTGAAGTGCTTTTATCGCGCCGTGTGTTCCGACTGGCATGAATACAGGTGTGGGTATATCCCCATGTGGTGTATGGATAATTCCTGCTCGGGCATTGGAATTTTTGTCCTTGTGAACCAGGGTATACTTAAAATGCTTCTTTACTTCTTGTCTGATATCCATAACTTACAACTTTGGTAACGGTTTAATAATTTGTATGGAGGTTATAGCGAAATTAGGGGGAGTATGAAAGTAATAAAAGTTAAATCAGTAATATTTTTAGGAATTCCACTCTTGTTTTTACTGATAAATGAGAGCTTTTCAATAGAGAAATCTATATCAGGTGTCTGCTCCAGGGTGTTAGATGGTGACACTGTAATTGTTAATGGCCAGAGAATAAGGTTGGCCAATATTGATGCACCTGAAAGTTCACAGTACTCTTTTGACGGAATTCCGATTGGAGAGATGAGTACTGACTTCTTGACCCGAAGAATTCAAGGTAAATTCGTAGTTGTTAAGTACTTTCTCAGAGGTAGGTATGGCAGAGTTATAGGAAGTATTTGGATTGATGATAAAAACATAAATAATGAGCTTCTAGAGAAAGGAATGGCCTTGGTCTATGGGGATGGAGTCTCCTTGGATCAAATCGCTTTAGAGTATACTGCAAAACTAAATAGGAAAGGGATTTTTAAAACTGTTGGTTTTAGTAGGCCAGCTGTGTTTCGTTCAAAAAAAAGGAGGCTAATAGGAAAAGCTAAGCCCACCAATTAGTGAAATATTCCTCGCTGTTGATCTCTCATAGACAGTGTAATCAATATTAAGCCCGAGTGACGCTCTATATCCGTAGATGGGAAACTTGATTGTGGAGTAGGAAAAAGCACCTTGTTTGACTTTTTCTTTCTGGAGAATATCTAGGGAAGGAAAAAGGCCAAACTCACTATCAAATTGAAATATTTTATATATAGACGTGTGATAAGTTAATCCAGCATAGGGAAGGAGCGAACTTGTAAAACTAAAAATATCTACTTCAATATTATCAAAATACCATTGTTCATAGAGACCAGCCGTTACACCGAATTGATTTGATTTAGAAAGTAAGTATTCATAGTTTAAATTTTTCTTCCACGTAAAATTATTAGAAAGTTCTCTGTTTTTAACTTCTGAATAATACTCCAATTGTGTATTAAGATTTATTCTTGTTTTTGGACCAATGATATAGTGATAATTGAGTCCAATTCCATATGCACTAACAATATCAACCTCAACATCTGAAACATCACTCTTCTCGTACATAATGTTTGAAACAGCATGTATTTCAAAGAAATGGACTATTTTTTTCTCTTCAGGTGGTGGTATGGGTGTATGGGGCTCTTTATTTTTAACTTTCTTTTTTGCAAGTCCAATTGGTTGTGCACACCTAAAGGCAACTGCAAATTCTTCTTTTTCTTGTGAAGACAAGATGAGTTTTAGGGGTAATACCTTACCATTTGGTGTTTCATAATAATTACAGCCCTTAGAAGTTGAGATTCGTGGAATAAAAAGATTTGTTCTTTTTTCTAGGTCTTTATTATCATTAATCCCATTTATTCTTTTTACTGAATTTATGAGTCCGTTCTTTTCCCAAACAGGGGTTAGAAAAATTGAATAGAGGATTGAACTGAGGGGAGTCTCTTGTTTTTTAGTTATATAGTTTTGATAGACCTTATAATAGTTGCATGAACCTTTTTTTAATTTAAGCTCATTTTTTCTTTGATCTTCTTTTGAAATAAGAGTTTTAAAAATAACAAGGCCAGATTGAGATCTAGAGTAGTTACAGGATTTTTGTTTAAGTGGTGAAGGGATTTTAATTTGTCTTAGTTTATTTAGTTGATTTTTTGAATTCACTTTATTTAAAACAAAAACTTTCTTAAGGATCTTAGAAGAATTCAATTCTTCACTTAAAAAGACAGAGTTTAATTGGGATTGGAATGAGATACTTTCTTCCTTTAAAATATGGAATTGTCCTTTTGCCCTCACCGACAAACTCATAAATATGCATACAAGAATTAAAAGGTATCTAATCATTAGTTAATTTTAGTGCATCTCACCTATAACTCAAGTTATGGAAATTATGTCATTGGTTAATTAAGGCTTTCTTTATATTATTTCTGGAAAATGTGAAAAATTAGTAAAAATGACTGTTTTTGGGTCTTTTTCTTGGCATTTCTTAAGAAAACCCAAAAAGGTGTTAAAAAGCCCTTAAAACTTAACAAAAATTAATGTTCAAAAATATCAATATAATCAATAGGTTACGAGAAACTACTTTAGTATGTCATGGAAACTTCTAAGATTACTAAATAAATGGTCGATAATTAAGATACCAATAAAAAATTAGGAGACGAATTGAATACAAAAGTACTCATTTTTTCATTTCTCACTACTGTTTTAGCTGCCTGTGGTGGCGGAGGCGGAGGTGGTGGCGGTGGCTCTGGAGCGACTGGAACTGGGATTGAGTCAGCTGCCAGCTTATTAAGATGTAATATAACTCTTAATCAAGAAGATACGGATATAAACGAAGTTCTTTCAACGGACTGTTCAAAGATTTTTTCTGAGACAGCTAAGGATGATGGAAAAGAGTGGAGTATCAATAGTCAAAATACTTGTGATTTTGTTTCTATTAATAGTTCAAAATTTCTTGCTGGTAAGCCAAATGATGATGATGTAGGAACTTGTCTTTTATATGTTCAAGCAAGGCTAGTGAATAAGATAACTGTTTATAAAGCAACAGTACAAATTGATAATATTGCCCCAACATTAACAGTTAACGATACATCAATCACTGAAGATGCAGCAATGGGGATTGTAAAAACAAATATCGAAGTTGCCAGTTCTGAGGAAGGATATGGTGTGTACTCTTTAGATAATGCTAACACAACAGGAACAAAGTGCTCTAGTAACGGGAGCCTTTCAATTAACTCTTTAACAGGAGAGGTACAATTTGCACCGGCAAGTAATTATAATGGAATCTGTAATGTTATGGTTCGCTTTGATGATGGAAACAGTACTAATAATATAGTTAGTGATGAGTTCTCAATTACAGTTAATGCTGTTAATGATGCACCTGTGGTTTCAGGAAGTTGTTCAGTGGGAACTATTGCTCAAGATGTGGCCTATTCTTGTTCCTCTCTGAGTGTTTCAGATAGTGAGGTTAGCGATACTCAAACTTGGTCTTTTGATGCAACTCATACATGTGCGTGGGCATCTATCGCTTCTACTACCGGAGTTATATCAGGAACACCAACAGATGATCAAGTTGGAGTTTGTACTCTTGCAGTTCTTTCTAATGATGGGAATCTAGATTCAAATATTTATACTAAATCAATCACTGTAACAAATGTTACACCAGTAATAAGTGCTCTTTCTACTGTTCAGGCAATAGCAGAAGATGCTGCGGCTACCGTTGTAATTCTAGATGCTGATGTTGTGTCTAGTGAAGAGGGATTTGGTGTTTATTCTGTAGATAATGCGAATACAACAGGTACAAAATGTTCGGATAATGGAACGGTAGCAATTAACACAGCAAACGGAGAAGTTACTTTTGCTCCAGCTGCAGATTATTATGGAAATTGTAATATCAGAGTCGTTTTTGATGATCAAAATGCTAGTGGTAATACTCACTTCCAAGAAGCCACGATTGGAGTTTCATCTATAAATGATGCTGCCGTTATTACGAGTGCATGTCCAACCACTGCTAATGAACTTACCGCCTACAGTTGTGCTGGTGCTTTTACAGACGTCGAAAGTAATCCGGTAACATGGTCATTAAATGCGTCAAATACATGTGCATGGGCAAGCATCAACTCCACAACTGGGGATATTACTGGAACCCCGACAAGGGCCCAAGTTGGTAGTTGTGATTTAATCATAACAGCAAATGATGGAACAGTTGATACCGATAGAACTTATAATTTAACAGTAAATAATGTCGCACCTTCTTTTACAATAGCTGATACGAGTCTTGCTGAAGATGCATCGATTACAGAGATTAAAGCGGACGGTGATGTCGCTTCAAGTGATGAAGGCTACGGAACATATTCGATAGTAACTGCAAGTGCTAATGACTGTCAGTCGAACGGTTCTGTTTCAATAAACGCAACAACGGGTGCAATTAGTTTTACCCCGGCCGCAGATTATGATCGAACATGTAATATTAAAGTTCAATTTGATGACGGCCAACCAACTAATAACTTAGGAACAGATGAATTCGCAGTTGTGATGATTCCTAGTCCTGATAATGCAGTAGTAGGGTTACCTGCTGCCTGTGATGCAGATGTTGCTGAAGATGTTATTTATAACTGTACACCAACTATAACAGATCCAGATACTGGTGATACTCATACATGGACGATTGATACCAATACTTGTGCCTTTATTAGTGGAATAACAGCTGCGACTGGGGTTATGTCTGGTACAGCAAATGATAACCAAGTAGGAGCATGTACTTTTACAATTAAAGCTACTGGAGATCAGGATGCATTAGTAACTTCTACTTTAACGGCAAACTTTAGTGTTACTAATGTTCAACCAGTAATCACTGGAACAAATCCTATTACGATTAATATGCATCATACGACAGCACCGGTAGAGTATGCAGGAGTTATCAAGAATACTTTATCTGTGTTTAATACAACTTCTACAGATGAAACCTACGGTGTTTTTGCATTTGGAACTCCAAGTTCAAATCCATGTTCGGCTGTCGCTGATACACATACTCTAAATACAGCGACTGGGGAGGTCAGTTTTCTTCCGAATGATAAATTTGTTGGGACCTGTAAGATTGCTCTTGATTTTGATGATCAAAATACTACAAATAATAATGCAGTAACTTTTGAGTTTGACGTTAACGTTGTCGATCAAGTTCCACCTGTTATTTTAAATATTGACTCAATCACAGCAGACGGAACATATTATTTATATCAAGACGTAAATGTAACAGTTAAGTTTGATGAACCTGTTGTTGTAAATACAACTAGTGGATCGCCAAGAATTTTCTTAGAGACAGGAGTCATTGATAGGGAAGCCGTTTATTCAAGTCAGTCAGTTGATCGAACAGAGTTAATTTTTACATATACGGTTGGAAAAGATGATTTAACAACTGATTTAGAAGTTCATAATACTGTTAGTTACCTGGATTTAGCAGGTGCAACTATTACTGATGATTCAAGTAATACATTACCAAACTTTGCTATCCCTAAACCTGCAGATACAACAGGAAACTCGTTATCTGAAAGAAGAAATTTAAATATTGATGGCTCTGTGGCAGATGCACAATTAAGTGGTCTTCCAACATTAGTTTCACCTGACCTTGTTTTAGATGTTACAGTCGCTGGTGGTGGAGTTGTAGAGTATCAGTATAAATTAAAACAAGTAGGTTCTGCTAATGATACATGTGCTGACCCTGTAGGATATTCAGCTAATATAGCCGTTGGAACGAAGATTACTGATTCATTAGTTGGGTTCACACTTGGTTCTCAAATTCGAATTTGTACAGTTGGTGTCACTGCCCAGTCCATCGTTGAGCCTTATGTTGATGCGTTTGAATATGTATGGAGTAAGGATGTAAACTCTGTTGAAAAAGTAAATTTTGGATCAATTAATAATCTACCAAACTGGCAAGATTCAGAAATTGACCCGGATAATAAAAATATTGTTTATGCAAGAAATCTATTAGGGGAAATCTATAAGTCAATTGATTATGGAGCTACTTGGAACAGTCAGTGTAATTTACCTCAAACATACAACACTTCAATGGAAGTTTCTCCAGGACCAGATAGAACACCTTATGCCTTTCAAGATGGAACCATCTATAAGATTGAAGACCTTGACGGTGGAGACTGTAACGATTTATTAGTTGGAAGTGGTCTTTCAGGAGATACAAAGACAACATATGGAAGAAGAGACGTAAGATTTGCTTCGAATGGTGATATTTACCTTGTTACGAATGCCTTCGGCGGAGCTCAAATTTATAGATCTTTCGATCAAGGTGGTAACTGGTCACACTACTCAACTTTATCTCCAGTGACCTATAATGATTATTTTGGATTTGTTCTTGATCCAAATGATGTGTCCCATATTCTTTACACCAAATTAACGGGAACGGTTGATCCAACACAAGGTTTATATGAATCAACAGATGGTGGTGCAACTTATACAAAAATTGGGGCTCGAAGAGGTCCAAGATTGCACTGGCATCCAACTAATTCTAATTTAGTGTACTCAACTTATAGAGCTTTTTCAGAGAAGTCCCTTGATGGAGGAACTACTTGGGAATCTGCCGGGGAAAGCGGTAGTGTTTATGGAACAACTTTCAGAGATGTACGTTTTGATATTGATAAAATAACAGGTATCGCTTATAGGCTAATAATATCTGGCAGTGATACTAAATTACAAAAAGCAACAGATATACTTTCTAGTGGAACAGTATCCTGGAGTGATGTTTACACATTCACAAGTATTGTTGGACGAGGAATTGACTCATTAAACGTCTCTGTAGCTGGAAATATTGGAACTCCTGCAGAACCTTCGATCTCGGTGAATATTTTAAATAGAATGTGGACTTCATCTGATGGAGGGACAACTTTTACGGAAAGATTTGCACCTGAAGAATTAAAACTATTAACTATCGCTGGATCTGGAGATGATGCAATTTACGGTGCTACAAAAGATTGGTTTGTAGTAAAGACTACAGATAATGGCGGGTCTTGGACTTATAAGACTGGGGATTATTATCACTGTTTAGGAAAACCACCAAGACTTCAAGTAAATCAAATTGATACTGATAATATTCTCATGTGGACTGAAAATTACGGTACTGTTGACTGTAATAATTTTAATTATTCAGTTGATGCAATGAATTCAATAGTAGAAAGAAATAGCTTCTCTATGGTTGCTCCTAAAATTGCAGTGGCCATGTCTCCTTATGACCCGAAAAAATATTACTTAGGTGGTAAAGTCACTGATGAACCATTTACTTTTAATAGAACTTCAAATTCAGCTTTTGAAACAACTTTAAAAGAAAGTGCTGGGAATGAATTTTCTGACCCAATGCCAGATAGCTTTATTCACCCCCATAATGACTCAGTTGTTTGGATTGCTGACAATACAGGTAGTGGGATTTTGTATGAGTACGATCTAGATCAAGGGTCAAGGACGGATATTTCGGCCAGGACTGGTCTTACAACTATTGCCGGGTTCGATGTCTATACCGGAGACAAAGGACAGTACTTCTTAAGAGTTATGGACCGTACTGGTAGGATGAAAGTTTCTAGTGATTACGGGGCAACATTCTCAAATGAAGGTACAACTGGGTCGCCACTTACATCTTGTAATAAAAGATTTTTATATCACCATCCAAAAGATAGAAATTTAGTCGTTACTGCTTGTGTCGAAGGGAATACAGTTGGTATCTCTAAAGACTCTGGTGTTAGCTGGGATGAAACAAATCTTTTAAGTGAATATACAATTGATTGTGAATTAACTGGTGTTGCTGTTAGTTCTTCCAAAATGTACTTAGGGTGTCGTAAGTCTGATACGATGATTTTTAATTATTCGTTTGCAACTCTTTTGAATGATGTTGCCGATTCTATTTTAACAACGGTCGAGAATGGAAATGCTAATGACTTATTAGTTCATATCTTTCCAATCAATTATAGCTCTTTAGAATATGCTGTTATTCCTGCAAATGCTGTATGTGATGGGACTGTAACTTTCTCTTCTACAGTACCTAAGTCAAGTGATGCAGGATTTACTGGCCGTGGTGAATATAAAATTTGTATTAAGCAGATAGATTTAGCATCTGATACTTCTTATACTACAACATCAACTATTTTTTATGATGATGGTTCTCCGGTCTTTACTAGTATTGATTTAATAAACGATGTTGCTGACAATGAACTTACATATGTCGAGCAT
Source organism: Bacteriovoracaceae bacterium (assembly GCA_047634375.1). Classification (GTDB taxonomy): domain Bacteria; phylum Bdellovibrionota; class Bacteriovoracia; order Bacteriovoracales; family Bacteriovoracaceae. The sequence continues at coordinate 52,795 of JBLIAG010000007.1, read as the reverse complement.
TATAATAATGACCTTCTTGTAGGGAACCTATCTTCTTCCGATCATGACTTTGTGAAATACGCAGTAGTACAAAGTGCAACTACTTGTGATAGTAGTGTGGTTTATAGTTATGAAATTCCAAAATCAAATAATGACATCTTTACTACTAATACAACTTATAAAGTCTGTGTTGAACTAGATACAAGAGGTGGAGCGGTCCAGACTTATGGACAGTCTGCAAATTTTACATATGTTCCTACTCAGGTTTTTGCAACACTTTCGGGGGTTCCTGAAGCTTATGTTTCTATAGATAATGCTCTTGATATTACTGTCGGGGGAACTAATGTTACTCAGTATAAGCATAAAGTTATTTTAGCATCAAATACATGTTCTGATATTACTGGCTATTCTGCTGCGACTCCAATTGGAACTAAGATTTCTGATGATTTAACAGGTTTTTCTTCTGGAGATAATCTTAAACTATGTGTTGTCGCCGGAGATTCTTCAAACTATTTCCAAGCTGTAGAAAGAGCGACTATTCATCAGTGGATTTATTCAACAAATTATAGAATTGATCCAATTGATTTTGGCTCTGTTACAACGATGACTGACTGGAAACAGGTGGCAATTCATCCTGGAAATGAAAATATAATTTTTGCATTAAATAATATGGGTGAAGTTTGGAAATCAGAAGATAAAGGTTCTAATTGGAACTTGCAATGTCGAACTCCTGCTTATAGAAATGCTATGCATTTGAAAGTTTCCCCGGGGGCAGATGCTACGGCTTATGTTTCGCATCACTATGTTGCTGGGTCAACTCCAACTGATTATTCATATCTTTATAGAGTAGATGATTTTAATGGAGCTGATTGTACTGATCTAATTAGTACATTCCGCGGTGTAAGTGAATCAACATTTATACATACATCGTTCGCTATTAACTCTACAGGAACAATTTATCATGCAGAAAACCAATATGATTCAATAGTTGTTAGAAAATCATCTGACCAGGGACGGAATTGGATTTTTGTTTCTCAGCTACTAAACTCCGGTCTTGATGGTCAAATTACTATTAACCCTCAGAATAATTCAGATATGTTACTTAGTACGAGAACAGATAACTCTGGAACTGGAGCAAGAGGTCTTTATAAGTCCTCTAATGGTGGAGTTAGCTGGAGTTTTGTACAGGCAACGGGATTTACAGGTTCACAAAATATGTTCTATGATCCTGTCGTTGTAAATCGTGTTTATGGAAACAATCAGTACCTATCAACAGATAATGGAAGTACTTGGTCGACAAACGCAGAATTCGATTCTTCCGGTGGACGATGGTGGGTTGATGGAAGTGGGAAAGGCTATAGAGTAGAGCAGGTAGCTTCTGATACGGTCCTTTATAGATCGAATACTCTAAACCCTGCCTCATTTACATCTCACTATATTTTTAGTGGTATTCAATCAACAAATATTTTAACAGACCAGGTCTCTGCAACGGCCAATACGATAGCGGTTATTATTGGTAAGAGAATGTTTGTCTCCACAAATGCCGGCGTTGCATTTACTGAAGTCTTTTGGCCAGGTAGAAACCTTAGATTAAATGGTATCGCCTCAGCAGATGGTGAGAAAATTTATGCAGTCGCTAAGTCTTGGAACGTTTTCTCATCCGGTGATGCGGCTGAAAATTGGAACTACCATACTCAATACTTTAATCAAAGTTGTGAAAACGATGCAAGAGTTTACAATCATCATCTAGATTCAGATCATGTTTGGATTTACTCTGAAGGCTGTCATAGAAGAGGTATCGCAACCTCTGATGGTTTTGCTTCTGCAAATTACTATGGTGGTGGTGGTACAACCTCAAATAGTTTTGGATTCTTTGTTAATTCAACTTTTCCTGGACGCTATATGATGGCGGAAACCTACGGTGCTTATGGTTTTATGATAACGAATGATAATTGGTCTACAAATACTAATAAAGATGAACTTACTGGTTACTTTAGTGGGTATAATCAATTTGAAGGGCCAATAAGTTATTCTAAATTTGATGAGCCTGATACATACCTTTTCATTAAGTCTGATAATACATTGAATGAGGCCAGAACTAAAAATGATATTGAAATTGTTAATATTAGTTCAAGATTAACGTTTGGAACTCCTGCAACGGTAGCTATGGATTATGATAGAGATAAATTGGATCTCAATCATCTAGTTGTATCTGAAAATGGTTTATTAAATATTAGTTATGATGATGGAAAAACATTCTCTTCAATTGGTACTGGTTCAACTGGGATGGCCACTTGTGGAGAGAGATTATTTTATGTTTACCCAAATAATAATAAAATGATGGTAACTGCATGTAATGGCGGAACTGAACTGGCCTGGACTCTTAATAGAGGAGGTAGCTGGACAAGACTAGATCTTAACTCTTACTTTGGAATGAATTGTTCTTTAACAGGTATTGTTATGAATAACTCAGAAATCATGTTCTCTTGTAAATCTGGATTTGATGGAATGAGATTCTTTTATACTCCAGCCAATTTACTTGCAGGGGCAAAAGACAATGTTCTAACTGCCGGTGAAATTACTGGTACTGCCATTGTTAAGGTAGATTTCCCTAGTGAGTACTCGAATATAGAGTATACAGTTATCAATTCGGGTGCAAGTTGTAATGCGGCAAGCCCTGGGTTCACTACAACAGTTCCTCTTGATTCTGATATCTCAGGTTTAGGTGATGGTGCATACCAAGTATGTATTAAACTTGATAATGGTTCGGTTTCTTATAAGACATCCACTGAGATTTTGTATAAAGGTTCCGCTCCGAGCTTTGCTTCAATTGATCTTGCAAACGAAGCAGTGGATGGTGTTCAACTAACAGACTATCTTGAAAAGAGTAATCTTATTGTAAATAATCTCGTCGGGTCCAACTATGATATTGCTAGATATGCTCTTGTCTCTGCAGCGACTACTTGTGACGGTTCGCTAAACTATTCAACAGCCGCTCCTAGATCTAATTCAGAATACTTTACTGTAGAGGGAACTTATAAAGTTTGTGTTGCTCTATCAGACGGTGTTAATACTCCGGCGTTTGGTGAAAGTAGTAGTTTTACATTTTCTAAAAAGCAAGTCTTTGCAACACTATCCGGAGCTCCTGCAAAAGTTTCTGGTGATTTAGTTTTAAATATTACAGTAGGTGGGACAAATGTAGATGCCTACCAATATAAAGTAGGAGCATCGCCACTTGATTGTGCTTCTAGCGCTAGTTACTCCAGTGAAATACTTATTTCAACATTGATTACTGATAATATATCAGGGATCGCTGATGGGAATGTCGATATTTGTGTTAGAGGGATTGATAATACTAATCAAGAGGATCAACTTTTCTACCAAGCTACAAAGTACACTTGGGAAAAAACAAATGTTACCATTGATTTTGCAAAATTTAATGCAAATGGTTTTTCTCGTAACTGGTTTGATGTTGAAGTGGCCAAATGGAGTGGCATGGCGCATATCTATGCCAGAGACTTTGATGGTAATATCTTTTTGAGTATTGATAGAGGGGTGACATTTACTTCGCAATGTCGAGTTCCACATGATTCCGAATCAAGGTTAATCATTTCAAATTTGATAGGTCATGGAGCATTTGCTACGGCCAATAATAAATTGTATAGAATTGATTCATTGAATGGAGAAGAATGTAGAGACATCTCTACATCGTTTACAAGTGTTGTTTCAACATATCAAAGAGCACCTGTGGCCTTTAATAATAAAGGGGATATCTATGTCGTTGACGAGGTTAGTCCTACTCAATCTGATTTATACAGATCAAGTACTCTCGGGGAGTCGTGGACTCTTGTTAAATCATTTACTGAGAACTTTAAAAATGTAACAGTTAATATTGATCCTCATACAGAGAATATCTTTTTAGTTTATGAAGGGGCTTCAACCAGCTTTACTAATAAATATATAATCTCGAAAAATGGTGGAGAAACTTTCTATGGTGTAAAGCCAAGTACGCCTAATAAAGATGTTTCTCTTATTCAAAATATTCAGATCGACTTTAAGTTTGATCCTGTGAATGCTGGTTACTTGTACGCTAATAATGGTTACTACTCTTCAGATAATTTAGACGATCTATATGACGGTACAAGTAATTATGTAGATGACTTCTCTCGTTGGGATATTGATAATAATGGAGTTGGGTACCGATTAGTTCAAAATGGTTCCAATATTGATTTTGAAAAATCCAATGATATGTCCATTGTTAGTTTCTCTGTGGATAAGTCTATATCTAGCGTAACAGCAGGTATTTTAAATAGAACAGTTTCAACTTCATTTGATGGAAGTACTGTGGTGGTTGTCGCCGATAAACAAATGTTTATTTCTTTAGATAATGCAGCTTTCATTGAAGTCTTCACTCCTGTTGTAAAAATGGAAATTTCAAGTATTACATCTGAGGATAACTCTGTAGCTTATGTTGTGGATGAAAGTTGGAACTTTCTTAAAACTACAAATTCAGGAACAGCGTGGAGTTATGCTGATTCAAATAGTGCAGGTTGTTCTCTCGCTCCAAGATTGAGAACTTCTAAGGCAAATAATAATTATGTTATCGCTTATGCTGAAGATGCATCTGGTTCATGTGCATCCGGGTATTCAACGAAAGATGGATTTGCATCTGGTCAGGGGATTACACCATCTTTTACTTCTGCAACACAGCCGACTCTTGTTATGGATCCTACGGATGAAAACGCTATTGCCGTAATTGCAAGTCAAACTATTAGATCTTCAAGTGATTTCTATACTGGAGTTACTCAAACTACTGTAACAAATATTTCCAATAATGGTCATGGTTATGATGGATACATGAGTAATCTTGATAATAACTTTTTATACAACGCAGTTGGTGGAAAACTTTATGAGATAAGTCTCTCTGGAACGAGTAAAACAGATATAACAAGTTCACTTGTTATGAGTGATCCAGCAGCTATAGAAGGGTTTCCAGATGGTAGTGTTTATGTCATGTCTCGAACGGGGCAAATCGATATCTCGTCTAATAGTGCAGGCTCATTTAGTGCCTATGCTGCAAACCCAGCTTTAACAAGCTGTAGCGCAAGATTTTTAAAAGCTTTAGCTTCAGACCCTGGAAATGTTATTGCAACTGGCTGTGCTGGTGGGTCAAGAGTTGCTTACACTCTTGACGGTGGTACCTCTTGGGCAGAAATCAATTTAGCAGATTATTCATCGACGTTGTCTTGTAGTATAAGAGACATCGCCATTATAAATGATGGGACAAATAAATTGTTCTTAGCTTGTGGTGGAATGGAAGCTATTACGATTGAAATGGATTAGTTATGAAGTACTTAGTTCTTTTTCTTTTTCAATTTTTATCTCAATCTTGCAATAGTGAGGTAGTTGCTGAAAGTCTTTCAGAAAAAACAATCGGAGATAGTGAAAAAGTTGAACTTTTAGGTATGGTTGTTAATAACATTACGCAGAGCTCTTTTGACGTAGAGATTAGTTATTCGAATGATATTAATCTTAATTCAGTTGGAACACTTTATTTTTGTAATGAAACAAGTGGACCAAGTTGTGATCCTTTTACTGGTGACTCAAAAATAACATTAAGATCTAAGAATAAATTTAAGGTATCTTTAACAAGTCTTGGGGCACTTAGCTACAGTCCAGGAGACGTTTTAAATATTACGTTTGAAGTTGTTGATGTAGATGGCTATTTAAGTTTTACGAAGTTTGATTCTCAAGTCAATTTAGCTCCATAAAAAAGGTCACTCATTTGAGTGACCTTCGTACTTTATTATATTTTTTTAATTACCAAAGAATTTTTGCACCAAAATTAACACCGAGTAGATCATTTCCTAACCCTTTGTTCATTTGAATTGCCATCCTAACGAATGGAATATTAAATTGTAGTCCGCCGAATGCTCTCATATTAGTAGCTTCTGCTTCTCCTGAATCACTTTCATCTGCACTAATATTCGCCGTATAGCCAGTACCAGTTGCAGTACCATTGGCACCGATTGAAACGTCAGTAGACCCTGAAACGATATCAAGGCCAGCTCCACCAAAAAATGTGAATACATAACCAGCTCTTAGAAAAGTTGAAACTTCAATTGGAATACTAAAAGTAGAAGATTCTAATTCAAACTTTGCACTTGAGTTACCAAAAGTAGCTGTTTGTCCTGATCCAAGATCAACAACTTGATCATCAAATTTTTGAGTGATTGTTCCCTTAATTGAAGATTTTTGAAAACCTGTATGTAGGTGAACTCCACCCCATTGAAGTAAAGTTCCTGGGATAATATCTTTTTCATCAATGATTTGGTATCTAGCACTTACTGCAAAGTGACTAAGTTCAACATCAGTATTTGTATCTTCAAGATCTTGTTCTTGATCCAAACTTGCAAAACTTACAAATAGATCCATTTTAGATAAATCAATCGGACCAATTTTACTTACCGGTAAAAGATCGAGGTTAACACCTACGGTTACTGAAGCACCAAGACCAATTCCTTCTGCTTTTTCTGGTTCGTCAATCTGTCCTTGAACAGCAATACCACCACCAACTCTAAACATAAAGTAATCAAAAATATCAGAGTAATCAGAGTTTAAACCTTTGTAAGCAAAGTTTGTACTGTTGGCGATTCCACCACCGTAATCTCCAAGAGAGACATCTGGAAGATCTTCATCAACAAAATCTTGCATTGCCTGATCGGCTGCATTACATGCTTGTGTACTGCCAAGTGTACAAGATGTTTGGGTTATTGTTACTGTCACAGCTGATGCGCTTAGGGACGCGCCAAGTAGGGCACCCATCAAGAGTTTTTTCATTTTCCTTTCCTTTGGTTAATTTTTTGGATTACGAATTACCCACTTATTTTAAGTGATTTCGTAGATTTTTCAATAATATGTAATACTTACCACCGGTAAAAACTTCAATATTCCTTTACATAAGTATCTAAAAAGACTACATAACCTGAGTAATAGAATCTAAAATTAAAGAAAAATGCGAGTAAGTTATGAATGAATTTGAAAAAATGGGAATAGATGAGGATTTCAATCCTTTTTATGAAGAACAAGGGATAGTAACTCCCACTGAAGTTCAAAGAGAAGTAATTCCAAAAATCATGAATAATGAATCCGTTGTTTGTGTTTCACAAACTGGTACTGGTAAGACTCTTACTTATGCGCTTCCAATCAGTGAGTTAGTAAAACAATTCGAAGATGAAGAAGGCTTATCTCAAAGAAAGTCCAAACCTTATGCAGTAATTGTTTCACCAACTAAAGAACTTGCAATACAAATTCAAAGTGTCTTTAAACAATTATCTCACCATGTAAAGCTAAGAGTAAGAACATTAGTAGGTACTCCGAAAGCTGCAATGTCTCTTAAGACTCAAAGTTATGAGATTTTAATTGCTACACCCTCAAAGCTAAATCGTGCCCTTAATAAAGGTGATATCTCTTTTGATAATCTTAAATTTCTAGTCCTTGATGAAGCTGACCAATTATTTGATATGGGGTTTAAAAGAGATGTTGAAGGAATGATTAATAAAGTTTCTTACGATAAAACAGATATACATTTTTTCAGTGCAACAATGCCACCTGAAGTTGATACTTTCTTAAATACAAAATTTGAGAAAAAAGATCTTCAAAAAGTAACTTTAAGTGCAGCTCACCGAGTTCAGCAAAAGGTCGAAACTTTTAATATTTTTGTTTCTGTAAAAGAGAAGAACCTTATGTTGAAAATGTTCCTTGAAAAAACGGCGAAAGGTCGTGGGATCGTTTTTATTAATCAAAAGAATCAAGTTGATGAAGTTGATTTATTTCTTCAAGAACATATGCCAAAGCTTAGGTATAAAATTCTTCACGGAGGTCTATCTCAAAAAGATAGATTGGCCAACCATAAAGCTTTTGTTGATGGAAAGGCACAAATCCTTTTTGCAACAGATGTTGCAGCTAGAGGGATCGATATTAAAGATCTAGCATGGGTTTTTAACTGGGGATTACCAAAAAGTGCGATTTATTATCTTCACAGATGTGGTAGAACAGGACGAGCTGGTAAGTCAGGAATTGTTTATAACCTAGTAACAAGCTTTGATTCAAAAATTATTCGTCTTATTAACGAGTCAATTCAATCTCAGTCAGTTCTAGATATTGATCTCATTTCTAAGGATATGAGTGAAGTTAGAAAGAAAAAAGCGACCACTAAAGTAAAATCTAAGCGAATTAAAGTCACAAAAAGAACACGTTTCTAGCTTTTTCATCTATACTATTTAGATGAATATTTTAATTACAGGTGCAACGGGCTTTGTCGGCCAAGAATTGATTAGATCTCTTACGAATGATGGGTATGAAGTTACCGCACTTGTAAGAGATATTCCTAGAGCTCAATCCAAATTTGATCACAAAAATATTCAATACGTACATTGGCCTACAATTCATTCTGAATTCACCCTTCCAAAAAAAGAGTACGCAGCCCTTATAAATCTTATGGGAGAGAATATAGCTGGAAAACGTTGGAGCGCTCAACGTAAAGTTCAGCTATACAATTCCAGAGTGAATGGAACCGAATCACTACTAAATCAAATAAGTAAGAACAATATAGAAGTTGGAACTTTAATTCAGGGGAGTGCTACTGGCTATTATGGCGGAGATCTCTTCAAAGAATTTACTGAAGAATCACCAGCTGGAAATGATTTCCTCGCCAAGCTTTGTGTTGATTGGGAAAAAATAGCGACTGAGAGTAGAGTTCAATTTACGAGAGTGTGTATTATCAGAACAAGTATGGTTATCGGTAAGAATGGTGGTGCTTGTGAAAAACTCCTTCCAGTTTTTAAAATGGGACTTGGAGGAAGATTAGGGCATGGAAATCAGTATATGCCTTGGATTCATTTATCCGACCTTGTAAGGATTATCGGCCTTGCAATAAGTGATGATAGTATGAAAGGTCCTATAAACGCTGTTTCACCAGACCTTGTTGATAACAAGGATTTTACAAAAACTCTTGGTAAAGTATTGGGAAGACCAGTTCTATTTCCAGTACCTAGCTTTGCATTGAAACTGGCCCTTGGAGAGTTAAGCTCTATGCTCCTCTTAAGTGCTAGAGTTATGCCTGAAGCGTTAAGGGGCCTGGATTTTAAGTATGAATACCCTAGCTTAGAAAGTGCACTTAAACAGGTTGTGGGGCAGTAAGAATTTATATATAATAAAACTATGAAATACTTATCTATCATCTTCTTTTTATTTTTGACTCTATCTTGTTCCGATGAAGAGGAACTAAAACCAAACTATTCAAATGGTGAGTTTCTTAAGATGGCCAGATTGGGAGATCCCAACCTTAAGGTTATTATACCTTCAAGTATTTCAGAAACTCTAGTTCAATGCTCAGATTACACGCCGCCTTGCCGTTATGGGCTAAAAGTCATTGTTAAGAATGTTCAATTAAAAGCACTCTTTTTTGATGATCAAAAAGATGCACTTGAAGCTGGACTTAGGATGAAAGGGTATGTAGCTCGTAATTGGGTTTTAGATGATGTTACTGGCGAACCTATTTTAGAGAGGTATGTTAAAAAATATCTTGGAGCAAAAAAAGCATCAGAACTAAAGTAGTTGAACAAGTCTTTCTTTAAAAATTTTGACCTTAACCATCCAATTAGTGATTTGTTCTTTGGTTATTTCTCCCTTTAATTCATATTCATTTAAAGTATCTTCAAATAGTTTATTCCATCGAAAAATCTCTCCGGTATTAATCTTTAAAGGTTTATGCGTATGAAATAAATTATAGGGTAGGTTTGCTCTATTTTTGATTTCACCATTCACTTGTAAGTTCCAAAAATCTGCGATTCTAGGGATATGTTCATCAAAATCATCGATAACTCTAAAGTGATATCCAATCATGACATCACTTTTCGCCTTATCGTAGAATGAGTAGATTATTTTTAAAATAAGGTCGTATTCAATCATAATTTACTTTTTTGAATTGATAGTAAGAATTGCTCTCTAACTGTGTATCCTAGAGAGATAAGATCATTAGACTCTTCCATTTCAGCGGCAAAGTGTAATCTATTTGCATCCTGGGCTTCATAGAACTTTATGATCGCCATTTGATGAGGTATTACTTTTGGAACTTCAGCGTCTTGAAGGATGATATCGTAAAAGGCATTTCCATTATTTCCATATACAAAAATAATGAGAGCTTTTAATTCTTCTGACGTTTCTAGTGTTAAAAAATCGACCCGATTTCCTTCTTGTAAATAACTTTTTAAAAGAGGGTTATTCTTTAATTGCTTGTATTGAGCAGCACCATTCTTTTTGTATTCAAAAGAAGTTTTAAAACTATCATATTCACCAAGCTTAAAATTGAGATTTTTTTGAACTTCACGCCAACCTTTTTTTATATCTAATTGGATGTCATCTTTTAATGATCCTAAGAAGCCTTGGTAGTCACTTTGATTTTTAATCAAAGTATCGGGAGTACTTCTTTGAGTTAATTTTGAATTAACAAGTTGATGATGAGTTCTAATTTCATTATAAGCCTCTGAACAAATAACCTCTTGGGAAAGAATATCTTCACGCTCTGTAAGGTCTTTTAAAATGAGAGCCGCTGTTTCGGTTGCATGCTTTATGTATTGAGGTTTAAAGACAAGTCCTTCCTTTAAGCTTCCGGGAATTGTCCAGCGAACAGATTTTTCATATTGCTGCTCTTCTTCTTTTTTTTTGAAAATTCGTTTTAAGAGTTTTGGCTTGATTAGTTTTTCATTTTTCATTTCTAATTGAGCAAAACCTATTGGGGCATTTGTTTGATTTCCAAAAAAGAGATAATAAGCGAAGTTGATATCATCTGGAGCATTTTCTTCATGGTTTGTTATGTATTGAAATGTTGGAATGCTATTAGAGAGTAATTCCTCTAAAGACGGAATAAATTCTTTATCGATATCTTTAACAGTATTGTACTTTTGAGTAATAATCATTATTGGTTACTCCAAAAATCTTTCACCGCAAAACGGGCAAAAGTTCCAAAATTGTTTATCTAAATTTGATTTACATGATTCACACTGATAAGGCTCAGTGATTTCATCTAAGGAACCTCCGAGAGTGAAAATATCCTTTTTCATTGCTCTAAAAGTTTGCTCACTTGCGCGCCACTGTCCAATAAAAACTTTACTAGGGATGAATAAACCATGGGCGACAGTATTATCAACTTTAATTTCAATTTCAGTTGTTTCTTCTTTTTGGGTATTAAATAAAGGCTTATCCACCATATTTTCTATGGAGTTGATTTTTTCGAGAGTTCGTTTGACTTGCTCTTCCCTGATGGAGTCAAATTTCATATAGAATCCTTTCTACTTATTATAATAACAAAATTTACTTTTTAATAACACCAATACAACGAACTTCATGCGGCATGTTTTTATCCACTAATTGTAGGACCCCAGTACTTTGTCTGATCGCCCAAGCGTAGTTTTTATAATCACTAGAGTCTGAACTTGCTGTCCAAAAAATATTATCAGTCTGAGTTAAAACAAATCTTGAGCCATTCACATCTGCTTGGAGGTATTCATTTCTATTTGGAAGTCTCCAACTAACTTGATCTTTCGTAATAGAATCTAGGGAAGCACAATAAGTAGTCTTCTCAGCATTTACACCACTCGCAATTTCCCAGTCTTGTGATTTTAAAAGAGGGGACCAGAGTAGATTTGTAGTTGTATCCAGCCAAATTACTGAATCAGAACTTTCGTCAGTCTTGGCAATCAGTTGCCAATTTCCTTCTCCAGAAATCCCATTTACTTTTCCACTCCAAAGATAGTTTGAAGGGTTTAGTTTTTTACAGTGTTCAATTCTTTTTTTGGTAGTTGTGTGGTCTTCTGAAACCCCACAAACTTTAAAACTTTGATTGTGGCGAATGATTTGTGTCTCATTATTTAATTCAGGTTTTGTAATTATATAATATGTTTCAGGAAGTTTTCCCACGGCTATCGCTTTTTGAAGGGTCGACAAACTGAATTGTTCAGAGCCTCGAGATCTAAACATTTGTGATCTATAGACTTCTGGAGTTGCTTGAACACAATTGGTACAGGTATCACCTTCTTCATTACGAGTAGGGTCTTTTGAAGTACTATTTCTTCCATTACTTGGAGCTTCAACACAAGATTGTAGAAACGTTAGAGCGATAATTCCAAATAGGTACTTTTTCATATATTAATTCCTCGGATAACGCTTTGTATTTACATTAATTTTGCCAGTAAAACACCCACTTTGTAAAACACTGAAAAATCTTCAGAATGGATCCCTTAAGTATTTAATAATCAGTAAACCCATGTTATAAAGCGTACATTAAAAAGGTAGTAATGACACAGTTAGGCATAAATTCTATTTATATGGCCACCGAAGGCGAAGGGATTCATATTGGAACTCCTCAAATATTCGTGCGTTTTCAGGGCTGTACTATCGGTTGTTTAAATTGTGATTCTAAGGAAACTTGGGAGTTTACGGATAATACAACTGCACTTGATAAAGCGATAATTACTGTTGAAGAAGAGGCAGGAAAGTACCCACATCGTATTAAAAGAATTTCAATAACTGGTGGCGATCCACTTCACCCTAAGCATACTCCAGGAGTAGAGGCCTTAGCGATTGAGTTAAAGAAGCGGGGATATTTTGTTAATATTGAAGCTGCTGGTTCAAGAGTTGTGGATTCTATTTTTGATAGTATCGACTTTATTAGTTTTGATTTAAAAACTCCCTCAACTGGAGTGACTACAAATTTAAAATTAGTTGAAAAACTTTTAAAGCAATACAATAAGAAGAGTCAAATTAAAGCAGTGATTGCGGATAAGAAAGATTTCGAATTTGTTTATGATACTTATAAAGCTATGCTTGAGAAATTTGACTATAAAATGGATACCCCTTGGGTTTTAACTCCATGTTATGAGCCTGATGAAGAATTTCCTAAAGATAGATTTGTAGAAATTATAAATTTAAATCAGTCCTTTGGATCTCCATTTAGAGTTATTGGGCAACAACATAAATGGATCCACGGTCCAAATAAACGCAACGTTTAAAAAAATCTTTCAATTGATTAATAGGTAACAGGTAGGTTTGATCCCATACTGAGTGCATCTGTTCCAACATCAAAAATATGCCCATGGCCTAATTGACCAGCATTATTTCTTCCCCAACATTTTATATCATTGCTCTCCATAACAGCACAGGTATGATAACCAGCTGCATAGATTGCTAAAGGCTTATCAGTAGAAGGGAGAATAACATCGGTAAAGTTATCACCCATTTCGTTTCCAACATCACCAATATAAGTAGCGACGCCCATGCCTAATTGTCCATAGGAACCATATCCCCAACATTTGATTTTATAGTTATCAGTAAGGGCACAAGTGTGATAAATACCTGCCGCTATCGCCCGTGCAGACCTTCCTGTTCCAAGATCAACTTGAACCATGGCATCCCCAAGTTCACCTGCTGAGTCTCCAATATCTGTAGTGGAGCCACGGCCTAGACGACCATAATTTCCTTCACCCCAACATTTTATTTGATCATTATCCATCAGGACACAAGAGTGTTGATGGCCAAGTTTAATATCTTTTGCTGTTCTTCCTGTTCCGAAATTAACTGTTGTATAGGTATCTGGAGTTGTAGATCCGTTATGACCTTTTTGAGAGCCATTTCCAATTCCAAGTCGTCCTTGTCCGCCATTTCCCCAACACTTAACTTGATCGTTATCCAAGATTGTACAGGTGAAATTATCTCCGGTTTCTACTACCTTTGCAGTTCGACCTGCTCCTAGATTTACTGTTGCCAGGTTATCGCCCATCTCTGAAGCACCATCACCGCGATCAGTTTGATTTCCACTTCCACGTCGACCGTTATTTCCATCACCCCAGCATTTAATATCCCCAGAGTTCAAGACTGCACATGTATGCGAAGACCAACCATCTCCGTTTGTAGCGTAAAGACCTGTACCTAAATCTGTAAAGGCCAGGTTATCACCCATCTCATTCGGTCCATCTCCTTGATTGGCTGTATTGCCAACACCAAGACGTCCACTATTTCCGTAACCGAAACATTTCATACTATTGTCCATTAGAATGGCACATACATGATATCTTCCTGCGAAGATATCCTTTGCATAATTTCCAGTTCCTAAATCTATATTAGATAAACTTGCAACGGTTTCACCTGCGTGATCACCATGAGAGTTCATTTCTATTCCTAGACTTCCTGATTCATCAGCTCCCCAACACTTAACAGTATTATCATTAAGTAGGGCACATGAAGAATTGTTTGCAACCATAACTTGTAGGGGAGTTTTTCCAGTTCCAAGACTAACTGGGATAAGATTGTCTCCCATCTCACTAGGGCCATTTCCAATTCTATCAATGGATCCAATACCCAGTTGACCGTAACCATTCTCTCCCCAACATTTTAATTCACTGGCACTTGTTATCACACACGTTGTTCTATCACTCATATCTATAGAGACCACAGTCTCACCAGTTCCAACATCTATGAATGGAAGAAAATCTCCCATCTCCGATCCGCCGTCACCTTTTTGAGTTGTATTTCCTATTCCTAGTTGGCCATAGTTATTCTGTCCCCAACATTTAAGTCCACCGTCATTGAATATTGCACAATTATGATAACCCTTAGAATGGATTGAAATAGGGAATGAGGTCGTGCCCATATCTGCAACAACTAATGCTGCTCCCATTTCACCGCCCTGGTCACCAATAGTTGCAGTTGTTCCAATACCAAGTTGACCAGTATTATTTCTACCCCAACACTTTATACTACTGTCATCTAGTAGAGCACATGTATGAAAATATCCTGTCGCGATATAAGTTGCGGTTCTTCCTGCTCCTAAGTCTACAAAGGCTGCAGAGTTTGGAGTCACAACTTGATCTGTAGTTGATTCAATACCAAGTTGACCGTAACCATTATCTCCCCAACATTTTACTCTATTCTCTGGTGCTATAATGGCACAAGAATGTTGGTGGCTAGCTGCTAATTGTACAATTGATTTTCCAGGGCCAAGGTCAAGTTCCGGAAGGTTATTATTACAGTTACCACTAGTATTACAGTAGTCTGTTTGATTACCATTTCCTGACCTACCTTCTGCACCATTTCCAAAACACTTAACACTATCTGTATCAATCATGACACATGTATGTTCTGATCCAACAGAAATTCTCTTTGTAACATCAAGGACTGTGTCGATAGTAGCACCATCTCCAATTTGAATAAAAGGAAGGTATGTTCCCATCGAGTTTGCAAATTCACCCTTATTCGTTTGGCTTCCAATTCCAGTTCTTCCGGAGTTACTATAACCCCAACACTTTGCTTTTCCATTTGAAAAGAGTGAACATTTATGGCTATAAATTCCGGAATATACTCCAATAGGAATGTTGCCTGAACCAAAATTTATTGTGGGTAAGTTATCACCCATTTCACTTGGGGCATCACCAATATGAGAGTTACTATTTCCAATTTCACCATTTTCTTTTCGTCCCCAACATTTAAGTTCACTCGTTGTATTGTCATTTTGAACATGAACCATACAACTAAAGTTATCCCCTAGGGCCATCTTTTTTAAATTAAAAGTTTGAATAATTATTTCATCATAAAAACCATTGGCATCCGTTGCACGTATTGTTGTGGCGTCTGCAATAGCTGGTGCCGTAAATTCACCGGTTGATCCGTTTATAGATCCTGTTCCAGCTTCCACTGTGTATACAAAAGGAGCTGTACCTTCGGAACTTGAAAGTGTTACTTTTTGTCCTGGTGCTAAACTAAGATCTGAAACAATTATCGTTGGACCTAGTTCTACATTTACAGTTGCTTCAACGAAACTAGAATTACTATCTGTTACACGAATGATCTCAGTTCCAGCTCCAGGAGGAGAGTTGTAATTTCCTGCAGAATCTATTGTTCCAGAACCCGCATAAACTTGATAAGTATAGGGAGCGGCACCACCTGCGGTACTAAAATTATAAACAGTATTATCCTCAACGGTTACTGAACTTGGTGTAATGGTTAAAGAGTCGACAACAGTTATGGTTGAGTAGGCCACTTCCTTATTGGTATCTTTGAGTTCAATCGTTACTGTTTCAGGGATGTTGCCGGATGTGTATTCCCCAGTTGATGCGTTGATTGTTCCTCCACCTGAAACTATTGTGTATGTATATGGAGCAACTCCGCCTAGAGCTGAAAAAGTAAAAGTTTGAGAAGTCCCTACCGTTTTAGTAGTAGGTGAGACTTGAAGTGAACTTCCAACAGTCACTACTGCAAAAACAGTATTTCCACCTGCATCAGTAACTTGAATAGTGTTATTTCCTAAAGTTGAAGGAGCGTTATACAGACCATTATTATCAACGGCACCAAAACCAGAAGAGACCTTAAAAGTATAAGGAGCATTCCCGCCAATTGCAGTAAATTGAGTCGTCTCACTTGGTGCGATAACAACACTTGGAGGTGAAACTTTTAATAAACTAATTGTTATATCTTGAGGAGCTTGTTCTCCGGAAACGTTTTGAGTTCCCTTTGAAAGACAAGAGGTGAGTAGCATAATGAATGTTAAAATGATTAGATTCTTCATTATTCTGTATCTACAGCGGGTAAGCTGTCTCCCATTGTAACGTCTAATGTACCTATATTAGTTAGGTGACCAAGGCCTAACTGACCCTCGCTATTTCTTCCCCAACATTTTACAGAATTATCATCAAGAACTGCACAAGTGAATTGTTCACCTGCTGAAATATCGAGTACCAGTCTATCTGTACCAACATTTATCTCAGGAAGGTTGTCACCCATTTCACCAGGAGCATTTCCTATATCTGCGGTAGAGCCGTTACCTAGTTGACCTTGGTCAGCTTCCCCCCAACATTTTAATTTTTCATTATCGAGCAGGGCACAGGTGTGATACCTTCCACAAGCAATTTTTGTTGCGGTTCTTCCTGTACCAAGATCTACAAAAGCTAAGTTATCACCAAGTTCTGATGCACTATCACCAATCGAATTTGTATTTCCAATCCCTAGTTGACCACGATCATTTCGCCCCCAACATTTTACACCGCCATTATTAAATAATGAACAGTTGAATCGCTCTCCACCACATAGGCCAGTTGATGAAATACCAGTTCCATAATTTATAAAGGGGAGTGAATTGCCCATCTCTCCACCACCATCACCTTTTTGAGCAGTATTACCAATTCCATTTTGACCATGAGATCCAAGGCCCCAACATTTAATTCCACCGTTAGCAAATCGAACACAGGTATTATAAATTGATCTTGAAACTTCTACAGGTGTAGATACATTTCCAAGGTCAGTAAAAAGAAAGTTATCTCCAATTTCATTGGCAGCATCACCTTTATCTGCAGTGGTGCCATGTCCACCTGCACCGTTATCATTTCTACCCCAACAAGCGAGAGAATCGTCACTCAAGATTGCACAAGCTCCGCGGTAACCGACATCAAATGTTTTTACAGTTAATCCACCAGATCCGAAGTTTACGAATTCTAAATTATCACCCCAGTGATCTGAGATATAACCTTTATTGGTACTATTACCAGAACCACGGGAACCCTCACCAGCATAACCCCAACAAGCAAGCTTATTATCTGTGGTTTGACCACAGGTTAGGAATTGTTCAGATCTAATATCTTTAAATGGATTATTTGTACCAAGATTTAATGCTGGAAGATTACTACCCATATCGGAACTTTCATCGCCAATGATTGAACTTCCTGTTCCACGAGAACCATAATAATCAGCTCCGAAACACTTTAAGGTATTATTAGAAAGTACAGCACAAGTGGTGTACTCATTTGATTGAATTGTATTAATAGAAGCGGTAGAGCTTAGGTTTATTGGATCTAAATTATCACCTAGAGAAAGGGCACTTTTTCCAATGTCGAATGTGTGACCCTGCCCAAGTTGAGCTGTATTGTTTCTTCCCCAACATTTTACATCACCGTTATCAAGTTTTGCACATGTTTGGTTTATACCAGAAAATATTTTGGTTGCTGTTCTACCCGCACCTAGATCAACAGTAATTAAAGCGTCACCCATTTCTGAAGATGCATCACCTGTGTTGGCATTACTTCCTATTCCAAGATTTCCATAACCGTTATAGCCCCAACATTTGACAGTATTATCATTGAGTAGAGCACAACTTGAATATCCTTGGAGTTCAATATCTAATGCAGTTTTTGATGTTCCTAGGTCAACATAACCTAAGTTATCACCCATTTCTGATGGGCCATCGCCTAAAGTTGTTGTGCTACCGTATCCTAGCTGACCGTAGTTATTTCTTCCCCAACACTTTACATTACCATCATCTAGAACAGCACATGTATGATAATAGCCCGTTGATACTTTCGTGGCCGTATGACCTGTACCAAGATCTATTGGAGTAATATCTTTTGGAGCTTTAATTTGATCTGTTGTAGAGTTTCTTCCAAGCTCACCATAACCAGATTCTCCCCAACATTTAACATTATTATTTTGAAGAACTGCACATGTATGTTCAAGACCTACGCTAATTTGAATTGCATTATCACCACCAAAGTCGAGAACTGGTATACCATCTCCCACCTCTGTTGCACCATCACCCCGAGTAGCGGTATTTGCATGGCCTGTTTTTCCTTTGTTACCTATACCCCAACATTTGGTTGAGTTATCATCAAGTATTACACAAACAGAGTGGTAGTTTACAGAGAGGACATGTTCAAAAGGGAGAGTGTTATTAACCTTTCTTCCCGTACCTAGATCAACAAACTCAAGAGAGCTACCCATATGGGATTTTGCAAATCCTCTATAAATACGATCACCAAGACCTAGTTGTCCATAGTTATTGTATCCAAAACATTTCATTTTATCATCGGTTGTTACGGCACAAGTGGAGTATCTTCCAACTTTTACCCCTCTCACTTGAACACCTGATCCAAGATCGACTGCAGGAAGATTGTCTCCAAATTCAGAAACTTCATCCATTAAGAAATAGTTTTTTTCTGGACCAGCATGGCCTCCATTTCCAAGGCCATAACTAGAACGTCCCCAACATTTAGATATTGAAGTATTAACGTCGCTAAAGTCTATGACACATGTATGGCCATCTCCAGTACCTAATTTTTTAGGTACAAAAGTCGTGATACTTGTTGAATCAGTATAGTTATTTACATCTTTAACTTGGACAACTGTTGTTGCTGTATCAGATGGTGCAGTAAAAACACCAGTTATTGGATGAATCGATCCTGCACCTGAAACTATTGAAAAGGTATATCCAGGAGATCCATTAGTTGCAGTAAAGGTAACTGTTCTATTAATGGCGACCTTGTCTCTTGGTCTATCAATTTGTGGACTATCTATTATTGAGATTATTGCATCAACTGAATTTCCTGAATTATCCGTTACACGAACAACTGTTGATCCAATAGTTGATGGACCAACAAACTGACCTGTTGATGAATTGATTGTTCCAGACCCAGTTAGGATAGAGTAGGTATAAGGTATATCTCCACCAGTAGCAGAAAATGATATTTGTTCACTATAACCAATGGTTTGAACTTGCGGTGAAATGATCAAACTTGCATTTATCGTAATGGCAGCGAAAGCAGCATTTGCTGATGAATCTCTGACTTCGATAACAGCACTCCCTGAAGTTACACCAGTTGCATCATATAAACCTGTGAGAGAATTAATTGAACCATCACCAGCGACTATAGAGTATGTATAAGGTGGAATTCCACCTGAGCCGGACATATTTACAGTATCACCTTCATTAATAGTGGCACTTGTAGGGCTTAATGAAATTTGAACTGCAACACTAACTGTTGCATAGGCCTCTTCTCCTAATGAATCAGTTGCCTTTATAACCGAGGCTCCAGGAACACCTGGCGCTGTATAAAAACCATTACTACTAACCGAACCGATTCCAGAAGCAATGACAAAAACATAGGGAGCTTTTCCACCGCTGACACTAAACTGTACAGATTCACCAACAAATAAGGTTTTGTTAGCCGGGCTCACTGACATCAGATTGATATTTATATCCGGTGTGATTTTTACGCCGAAAGCATCCTGAGCTGAACTTCCATCACCTTTACAACCAGTTAGAGCTATAAGAAGAGTTAGAAAAAAATATAGTGTTAATTTCTTTTTAATTTGTTCTCCATTTTTATGTTATTTACTTGTCTATTATCTCTCAACTTAGGTGCCTACTATATTTCAGGTACTTAAAAGGGCCTCTAGCTTTGAAAGCGATTAAAACTGCCAAGAATATGCCCTTTTTGAGCTTAATTAACCGATTCACTTCTTTTTCGGAACTTTATTAAGAGAACTTTAATTGAGGGCTGGCTTAAATATTTGATTTAAAAGATTTATTAAGTTCTATTTAATTTATGCCGAGAAGTTAATTGATATGAAGAATTTATACTTATTACTATTTATTTTCTCTATTAGTTGCGCGAGTTTTAAGCCCGTAACAATAGAAACAAATCCGCCTAAGGCCAAAGTTTTGGTTTATGATGATGAACAAAAAAAGTTCGTGCCGGTAGGAGAGACTCCTTTTGTTTTAAACCAAAAGAAGAAAGATGAAATCATAAAATCTGATAATACTTTTGTCGCCTTTAAGATAGAGAGACCAGGTTTTGTTGTTGAACATATCATCTATGATTTAAAAACTAAGAAGAAAATAAATTACTTGTTACAGCTAAAGCAAATTGAAATTTGGAGTGATACCGATGCAGAACTTTCAAGTAAGCTTGCAAATGATATCGCTAAGAAGGTTCAACAATTAAATAGGTATATTCTAACTAAGAAACTATCTGAGGCATTAGTGGTTACAATGGAGCTTAATGAGCAATATCCAAAGGCTTATATCTTTTTTGATATCAAAGGAAGTATTCATTTACTTAAAGGTAATAAAAAAGAAGCCATTGTAAGTTTAAAAAAATCGTTATCTCTTAATCCAGATAATATCGAGACTGAAAATATTTTGAAAGTATTAGCTGGAGGTAGTCAATGAAGTCCTCCGTAATTGGTTTAGTAGCAGGAGTTTTTATTGTTGGTTATGCAGTTACGCAAACGAGCGATGATGTAGCTGCATATTTAAACTTACTTTCATTGATAATTGTTTTCGGAGGAACTCTTTCCGCTGCAATTATTACTCACGGTTTATCTAAACTATATGAAATATTCTTAATGTTTTTTAAAGCATTTAGTACTTCAAAATATAATAATGTATCTATCGTTCAAGAGATCGTTGATATTTCTAAAAAATTAAATGATGGTGCAAGTATTGAAAGTTTGCAAGACCTTCACACACATCCATATATTAAAGATGGGCTTCGCCTTATATATAATAAATTTAGTGACGAAAAAATCATCAATATAAGTAGAACAATGCTTAATGAGAGAATCGCTTATTATGAAGAAAGTATTGACCAACTAGAAGTTCTTGGTAAGTACCCACCAGCATTTGGAATGATGGGGACAATTATCGGTCTAATCGCCGTACTTAAACAATTAGGTGCGGATAATGGAATTGAAACTGTTGGTCCGAATATGGCCGTAGCATTAATCACAACTCTTTATGGTATTTTTATAGCTAATTATATTATTCACCCAATAAGTGACAATTTATATTCAAGATCACAAAAAGATTTAAAAGTTAGGCGAATTATAGCGGAAGGAATTTTACTATTAAATAAAAAAGAGGATCCTATCTACGTAAGAGAAGTTCTCCTTGGTTATTTACTTCCAGCAGAAAGATTTGTTTTTGAGAAACAGGTAGGTAATAATTCTAATTCTGGGACTCAAAAGGAAGCTGCGTAATGACTGTACATAAACTACATTTTCAAGAAGAGATTCAAATTAATCCTTCAAGAAAAAGATCTAGAAAATCATCTGGGGATGGATGGGTTATGAGTTTCGCAGATGTTGTGACCGTTCTATTATGTTTCTTTATTATTTTCTATATGCTTGAGAAACAATTGGACAAGAGTGTTGGATTTGGACCAAATATAGGGACTGTGCAAGCTTATAAAGCAAAAATGGAAGCTCCAGAAGTACTCTCATTGATTGAAACAATGAAGCTACTACCAGAAGTTTCAGTGATTAATAAAGAGCAATTTTTAGAGGTTCATTTTCCACCTGAAATGTTTTTTGCTAGTGGTGAGACAAAATTAACTTCTGAGGGAACGGCAGTTATTAATAAAATAATTGAACCTTTAAAGAATATTAAGTCAGGTTATATCCTTCAAATACAAGGTTATACAGACAATTCATCTGTCAGGGATTTATCTGGAAGATGGTGGAAGAATAATATGGAACTCTCAATCGTGAGATCACTTGAAGTTTACGAACATTTTTTGAAAAAAGGTGTCGATAAAAGGATTTTGAGTGTAACAGGTTTTGGGGCAAATAAACCGCTCTCTAACCAAAATGCTGATATGCAAAGAAGAATCAGTATTAAATTCGAACCGGTGTTAGATGTTAAGAAGTAGTTTGAAAATCCTATTTATTACGTTGTTTTTGTTTCCACTGAGTGGGAGCGCGTATTTTAATAAAGCTCAAAAATCTGAGCTTAATAGAAAAATATTTAAGACAGAGCAACATTTAAAAAGTGTCATAACAAAAGATTTAAAATCTGCCATTGGTGTTAAAGAACTTTTAGTGGACGTCCAAATAGATGTTAATAAAACTCGAATTTACAATGAAGTGGCAAGCATAGATGAGAAATGGAAAGAAATTGAAAAACTTCAACTTCCAAGTCTATTTATCGATGCAAATCAACAGAACAAACTTAAAGAAGTAAAGAGTATTACAGTTGAAAATGTTCTCTCTCATATAAGAACAATGAAATTAACTATTTCATCACCATATGACATTGTTGATCAAGTAAAGATGAAAGAAAAGATTAAAACTATTCTTGCATCTAACTATAGTCGTGCAAAAGAAATAAAAATTGAAATTACTTTTAGTAAAACACAAGACTTTCTTGTTGATAATCGTGCAAGCAGTCTTACGACTCCAAATTATACTCATGTTGTAAGTGATCTGAAAAAACTCAGTCCTTATGTTTTTGGTGGAATCGGAATCATCTTTCTTGGCTTCTTAATGTTTTTATGGATGTTTAAGAGATCAATGCATAAAATGACAAATGCACTCGATGATATTGAAGTTTCCGGTAATCTGACAGCAAGTATAGCGCAACCTAAATCAAAAGAATTAACTCTTGATAAAGGTAGAATGAATCAAGAGCTTCAAGATCGTTCTAGTAATGGTAAAGAAGACATTTCATCTTATATAGAACTTGTTGATAGAATACGCTACTTGGTTAAAAAGAATAAAGAACTTGTTATGGAGATGATTACACTTCACTTTCATATTGGTGAAGTTCATAAGATTATGATTCTTCTTAATATCTTAGAACCAATTGAAAGAGAAGAGCTTTATACACTGCTTTCTGCAAGGCATATTAAGGATTTGAAGAATTTTGTTGTTAATGATGGAGACATACTTTATCAAGATGAAAAGAAGTTAAATGAAATTGCTCGAGAGATCTTTCGAGTTATAAGTATTGCGAATGTAAAACCAGAAAGTTTTTATCAGATTTATTTAAAAAAAATCATACTTTCATTATCAGCTGCTGAAGTTGTGAGTGTTATTCGTGCTTGCACATCAAAAGAGTTAATGTATTTCTTAGAAAATGTAGACGGGGTTAAATTAGCATTTGTTAGTGCAACTCATGACCTTAGCGATATAGAATTTCATGAGCAAAGCGAAGAACTTACGACTGAAGAAACAAAGAACTTTGTTCATAAGCTCGCTAAGTTTATTTATGCAAAAGATGCTCTTATAGATGGGAATTCAAAGGCCAATTTGATTCCGCATCTCAGCCATGCTATGGAAGCAAAATATATCGAAAAAATGGGAATATCAACAGAGTTAAGCTTTAAGAACCTTGTTGGTAGTAATATTGAGTATGTTCAAGAATATATAAAAGAATTAGAATTTGATGATATCAATGATATTTTAGCTTTGTTTAATGAAGAAGAACAAAAGTCTATTATCTCTGTTATGCCAGAAATTGTAGCTGAGAGATTATCGAGTCGTTCTTTCAAACTTTCTGAAAACTCTTTTGTATTAAAGATTGATCTTTATGAAAGAATTAAAACGCTTCATCTTAAAAAACAAAAAGAAAATGTGGAGTTGTTAAATAGTCAGATAAATTTGATTGATGAAGAGTATAGTAAAATTGAACAACAAGCTGCTATTACAGATGGCCTTGAAGCTGAGAATAAGAACGATATTGTTATTGATTCAGATAAGGCCGAGGATGATGAAGTTGCTTAAATTTCTAATAATGTCTCTGGTGATTTGTGCTCAGGCAAAAGGTGCAGATAACAAAACATTCTTATTTAATAAAGAACGAAATAAATTTCATGTTATGACTACGGCTCAAGTACATAACACAAGTATATCAAGTGAAGCTTCTGCAACAAGTGTAGAAAGTGAATCTGACTTTTCAATTATTTCACAAACTATCACTGGTGAATACTTTATCAATGATTCTTTTTCAGTTGTTGGTGGGTATTACTTTGCTTTGGTATTAGATATTGACGCTGAAATAAATGGATTTGATATTGGTTTACAATACTACCCATTAAATAATGGTACTTCCAAAGATATCAGTTTCATGGGGAGTCAGATAGATACATCTCCGAGTATTGCACCTTATGTTTACGTAGGAGCGAGTACAAGGGATTATCAGTTTTCAACAGTTAGTTTGAAGTTTCAAGGTGTCGAGTTTCAAGGTGGGGCCTATTGGCACTTTCACGATACTTACTTTCTTAAGGGAAATGGATTTTATCAGCAGCATCTTAATAATAATGTACGTACACTCACAACAACCGGTGGTGGTGTGAGCATAGGTATGAAATTCTAGTTATTCTTTAATTTAAGAGGACAATGCGCCTCTAATTCAACACAAGATCTCGAGTAAATTATTGTTGTCCACCAAGTTTCCGTTAGCTTTGAATTTAATAGAAAGTCTGATTCAGGACACATTGATTTAACCATGTTTTTTACGTAACGATCGGTATTTGTTTTAGCGTTACTTGCAAAGAATATTTGTCCTTCGCAGTAGTTATTTGTTGTTTTTAATCCAGGTCTCATTTTGGGAGTGATAGGTGTTTGTGGATCATCTTTGTCAAAATTATACTTATCGATGACATGGTAAGTTTGGTATTTTTGAGTACAACCTATAAGAAGTAGCGCAAGTAAAATTACTTTCATTTTAATTTCCTAAATATCTCATAGCTTAATGAGATCCAGCCAATAATAAAGAGAACTCCTCCAAGAGGAACCACCATGGCAAAAGTTTTGATTTGAGTTATAGCATAGAAGTAGCAATTAAAAGAGAATAAAAGAATACCAATAAGGAATGACCATAAACTTCTCTCAATTTTTATCTCTGTAAACTGTGTCTTAATAAGTCCTAAAAACAGAAGGCCAAAAGCGTGGTAATAATGGTAGGTAACCCCTGTTTTAAAGGTCTCTAAGTACTTTCCTGTGACAATTTCCTTAAGTCCATGTGCTCCAAAGGCTCCAATGCATACGGCGAAAGCCATGAATAGTGCACCAAAGAGTAGGGACTTTTTAGCTGAGCTCATTTAAAGTGCCTGCAGTAAAATGTCTTTTACCATCGCAGCATCAATATTTTGATTTTCACCTAAGTTAGAAGGTATATGAGATCTTAGTGATTCAACAATTGTGTCGATATCTTTTTCTTCAATACTATATACTTTTAACTTTGTAGGAACTCCAACTGAATTAAAGAAATCTTCTGTTTTAGAAATGGCCAACTCAATTCTTTCTTCTGGAGTCGTTCCTTTTATATCCCAAACCCTTTGCGCAAATTGTAGGAGTTTTTGTCTTTTATTTTCTTTTTGTGAACGAAGTAGACTAGGTAAAACAACAGCTAGAGATCTCGCATGATCAATACCGTGAAGGGCCGTTAATTCATGACCTATCATATGGGTAGACCAATCGTGAACAACTCCTGAACCAATAAGACCGTTGAGTGCCTGAGTCGCCGCCCACATAAAATTTGCACGTGAATCATAGTCATCTTTTAATTGAATAACTTTTGGTGCTTCTTCAATAAGAGTAAGTAGGATTCCTTCTGCAAATCTATCTTGAATTGCTGTATTGATATTCTTTGTTAAGTACTGCTCTAAAACATGAACAAATGCGTCCACAATTCCATTCCCAAGCTGTCTTTCGGGTAGAGAATATGTAATCTCAGGATCTAGGATTGAAAACTGAGGAAAGAGTCTTGGATCTCCTCCAAAGCTTAGTTTATCCTTTCCACGGGAAACGACAGAGAATGAATTCATCTCACTTCCAGTTGCAGGTAGAGTTAGAACACATCCAATTGGAATTATATTTTGAATAGCTTGTCTCTCTGAGAGTATTTTCCAGGGCTCATCATTATGATGAATTGCTGAAGCGATAAATTTAGATCCATCAACAACTGAACCACCACCGATTGCAAGAACAAAATCAACCTTCTCAGTTCGAGCAACCTCAACAGCTTCCATGAGTGTATCGTATTGTGGGTTAGGCTGAATGCCACCAAACTCAACTACTGTGTGATTAGATAAAGCTTTTTGGGCTTGCTCGTAAACACCATTCTTCTTTATTGATCCACCACCGTAGGTAAGGAGAACCTTTTTATCAGTTGGAATTAGTTTTGATAAAGCTTCTATTTGCCCTTTTCCAAAGACAACTTTTACAGGGTTAAAAAATTCAAAGTTATTCATATTATGATCTCCAGTTGAGTAAGAAGGTTTTAGATTTATTCTTTATTGCTGTATTTATGGTTAAGTTTTTACCTTTTTCTTTTCCATTAGAATAGGCATTTTTATCAGTACTAGCACCACTATTTGTCGAAGATAGTCTTCTGTAAATTTTTGATACTTGCTCGTCTAAATTTTTTGTTATTGTAATAAGAGATTTTTGTTCATCTTTAGAAAAACTTGTTGCAAGGTCTGATATTTTTTCATCATAGCCTCTCGCGATACCATGGAAAAAGGAGTTCTTTGCTCTTTGTCCTTTTAAATGATCTGCATCAAGCCAAAGTCTTTCTAATTCGCGATCAAGAAATTGAGTTATGTATTCTGCTAGTTCAATATTTTCCTTACTGCCACTGACTTCGAGGGATGTTTGCTTATTTCCATAGATAAACACCGGCTTCACTAAGAAGTGTTTAAGGATTTCATATATGGCCGCCATCTTAGCATTTCGTCTTTTAGCCGTGTAAACAGATTGAACATAGAGTGTGAAGCTAGTCTCTGTGCTAAGTGAGGAGATATTATGTTTTAATAAGAGTTGATTAGCCTTGAGAGTCGCTAATTGGGATTCATGCTCGTTATCGCTTTCAGCAAGCTTTAAAAGGGCCTTTATTTTGGTAAAGACTTTTTCGCTTTTTAAGTCACCATCGTATTGATTGGATACTGTTATATCCATACTTGCTTTAGAGATAGCTTCTGGCCAATTATGTTCTAGACATACAGCTTTAAAGAGTTCTCCATGCGCTGTTTGATCATTTTTAGGGTTTTTAATAAAACAAATATAATGTGCTAGCTCATGTCTTAAAATGTTTTTTAAAACGTGTTCCTTGGCCTGATACATAAGTCCCATATGGAGACCTATTTGAAATGTCGCTGGATCGAAATAACCTAAATTTTTTGAGTTTGTGAAAATAACGATATGAATAGGATAGGAATACTTATTGAATTCAAAGCGTGATTTCCGTAGGTTAAGGCCAGTCTCAGATCGAATAATCTCCTTTAAAAGGAGCTCACATTTACTAGCAAAACTGAATGTTGTATCCGAATAGATTTTCATTGAAATCAATCTATCAAGATAAGTTAAATATGTGAAAAAATAAGATTTCGGTTTTAAAATTATCTTAAGAAATACTAAAAATAGCATGGGTAATACTTACAATTTGTGTTGTGCGAAACGAATTACACATGTATATTCCGCGCGAAAATCTAATTGAGGCATAAATGAAAATAGTTATTACGCTTTTACTGGTACTTACGACCAGTCAGAGCTTCGCTTTCCCAGCTAAAGTTTTATCACAAGTTTGTGGTCATAAATATGTTGAAGGTGTTCGTAAGGAAAGACCAAACGGCCAGGTTGTTAGGGAGTGTTTAAATAAACGTAATCTTCCAAAAACCTATGAAGCTGATGTTGGATCAAAATGCGCTACAAATTATGCAGAAGGTGAGTGGAACTTTTCTAGTAATGGTTTTCACTATAAGACATGTATGCATAAATCTACTCTAGAAGAAATTTACAGCACTTATGAGAAGAATACCTGTATTGATGGATTTTCTAGTGATGGTATTGCTTCTTTTTACGAATTTGATTTTCCTTATATCATTTGCATTCGAAATATTTAGAATTAGTCAGAAATTTGAGATAAAAAAAAGCCACCCGATTAAAGGTGGCTTTCTTATTTTAATCTTCTTATTTAGAAGAAATTTTTGATTTAAAAAACTCTCTATTCATTCTCGCGATATTTGAAAGATTAATATCCTTAGGACAACTAGCTTCACACTCACCGTGGTTAGTACAGTTTCCGAAACCTTCTTCGTCCATTGTCTTAACCATTTCAATAGCTCTTGTTTGGGCTTCAATCTTTCCTTGAGGAAGAAGTGCAAGTTGGGAAATTTTAGCTGAAGCAAAAAGCATAGCACTTGCATTTGGACAACTTGCTACACAAGCTCCACATCCAATACAAGCAGCAGCGTCCATTGCTAAATCAGCATCATCTTTATTTACAGGAATAGCATTTGCATCCTGTGCATTACCAGTGTTAACTGAAACATATCCACCTGCACCAATAATTTTATCAAATGACGCTCTATCAGTCATAAGGTCTTTAATTACTGGGAAAGCTCTTGCTCTAAATGGTTCAATTACAATTGTTTCTTTGTCTTTGAACGATCTCATATGCAATTGACATGTTGTCGTTGCTCTTTGAGGACCATGTGCTTGGCCATTAATCATAAGAGAACACATTCCACAAATACCTTCACGACAATCATGGTCGAAAGCTACTGGGTCTTTGCTATCTCTAACTAATTGTTCATTAAGAACATCAAGCATTTCTAAGAATGACATATCTTGAGAGACATCATTCAGTGTATAATCTTCGAAACTTCCAGAATCTTTCCTATTCTCTTGTCTCCAAATTTTTAAATGTACTGTTATCATTTTACCATTTCCACTCATGATATCTCCTTACTTGTAACTTCTTTGGGTTAGAGGAACGTGCTCAAACTTAAGCTCTTCTTTATGTCTGTTTGGTTCACTACCTTGTCCAGTAAATTCCCATACAGCAGAGTGAGCATAGTTTTCGTCATCACGTAACGCTTCATTTTCATCAGTTTGAGACTCTTCTCTAAAGTGTCCACCACAAGACTCTGGTCTCATTAAGGCATCTCTTGCCATTAACTCACCAAGCTCTAAGAAGTCAGCTACTCTTCCAGCTTTTTCAAGTTCGGTGTTAACACCTTCGTTTGTTCCGGTAACTTTAAGGTCTTTCCAAAATTCTTTTTGTAGGTCTTGGATTTGAGATATCGCTGTTTTTAATCCAGCTTCATTTCTGGCCATACCAACATGTTCCCACATGATCTTACCAAGAGACTTATGAAAATCATCACTCGTTCTCGTGCCGTTAATCTCAAGGAATTTGTTAAGTCTTGCTTTCGCTTCGTCTTCACATTTTTGAAATTCAGGGTGAGTTGTATCCGCTTTAGATATTTCATTTGTTCCAAAGTAGTTTCCAAGAGTATATGGAATTACAAAGTAACCATCCGCTAGACCTTGCATTAATGCAGAAGCTCCAAGTCGGTTAGCACCGTGATCTGAAAAGTTTGCTTCTCCAAGGACATGTAGTCCTGGGATTGTACTTTGAAGATTATAATCAACCCATAATCCACCCATTGTGTAATGAACAGCAGGGTAGATCTTCATTGGTTGTTCGTATGGTGATTCGTCAGTAATTCTTTGATACATTTCAAAAAGGTTACCGTATTTAGCTTCAATTGCATCTTTACCTTCACGGTTAATAGCAGCTGCAAAGTCTAGATAAACGGCTACGCCTGTTGATCCAACACCTTTACCGTTATCAGCTTGAAGCTTAGCATTTCTAGAAGCGACATCTCTTGGAACTAAGTTTCCAAATGATGGGTAAATTCTCTCTAGGTAGTAATCTCTTTCTTCTTCTGGAATTTCATTTGGATGTCTATTATCACCCTTTTCTTTTGGAACCCAAACACGACCATCATTTCTTAGTGACTCTGACATAAGAGTTAGCTTTGATTGATGATCACCTGAAACAGGAATACAAGTAGGGTGGATTTGAGTGAAACATGGGTTCGCAAATCCAGCACCTTTTTTATAAGCTTTCCAAGAAGCTCCAACATTTGATGCCATGGCATTTGTAGATAGGAAGAATACGTTTCCGTAACCACCAGAACCAAGAACAACTGCATCAGCAACATGTCTTTCAATATCACCAGTAACGATATCTCTAACGATAACTCCTCTGGCCTTACCATCTATGATAACGATATCTAGAATTTCTCTTCTTGTATAAAGATCGATATTTCCTTTACTCACTTGTCTCATCATTGACTGATAAGCACCTAGTAAAAGCTGTTGACCTGTTTGACCTTTAGCATAGAACGTTCTTGAAACTTGAGCTCCACCGAATGATCTGTTTGCTAGGTATCCACCGTAATCTCTTGCGAAAGGAACACCTTGTGCAGTTGCTTGGTCAATAATATTGTTTGAAACTTGAGCAAGTCTATAAACGTTAGCTTCTCTCGCTCTATAGTCTCCACCTTTAACAGTGTCGTAAAATAGTCTCCAAACAGAATCACCATCATTTGGATAATTCTTAGCAGCATTGATACCACCTTGTGCAGCAATTGAATGGGCACGTCTTGGTGAATCTTGAATACAGAATGACTTAACATTATATCCTAGCTCTGCAAGAGTAGAAGCGGCTGAACCACCGGCCAGTCCAGTTCCAACAACGATAACTGAATATTTTCTTTTATTCGAAGGGTTTACAAGTTTACATTTGAACTTATGGTTTTCCCATTTTTCTTGTATTGGTCCATCGGGTATTTTTGAATCTAATTTAAATCCCATTTTAAAATCTCCTCATTAGTTTTGTACGTGGCATTACGACTGAAAGTGACAGAAGATGGCCAATATTGAAAATCCAACACCTACAAATAGCCCGTAAGCTAATGCACCAGTTTGAATAATCGGAGTATACTTTGAGTGGTTAAATCCCCAAGATTGAAACATTGATTGGACACCATGACTTGTATGAAGCCCTAGAGTCAACATTGCAAATACATACCAAACAACATAAAGAGGATCTGCAAAATACTCAATTACAGTTCTGTAAACGTCTCGCATTTGGGTTCCATCAACTGTTGTAGGGTAGTTTGAACCGTACTTAAAGTTAAGTAAGTGAATAACAACAAATACAAGAATGATCATACCAGTGTATGGCATAGTCGATGAAGCAAATGTTTCACCTCTACCTGTTTTGGTTTTCACGAAATAACCTTGAGGTCTTGCTGCCATATTCTGCAATTTTAAAATAACTGCTAAGAATAAATGTAGCATAAACATACCTACGAGACCGGCTTCGGCCACATAGATGAGTGGGTTACTTGTTAGCTTGTAAGCATACATATTGAATGCATCTGGTCCTACAAGAATTAGTAAATTTCCTAAAAGATGGGCCGCCGTAAATCCTACGAGACCGAAACCAGTTAGGGCCATAATCTGCTTCTTCCCTACGGAAGAGGTAAAATAATTATGGGATTTGATCATTAATAAACTCCCTGTTAATAACTTCCTGTGTTACACACTTATGAATGTAATAATATACTGATATTTTAATCCGAATATATCAATTTGTCATGGATAAAAGGGGTGGACAAAATTGCAAATTATAAGAAATAGAGCTAGTATCCATCTCGATGAAAGATCAATACCCAATCGAACATATGATAGAACTAAAAGGCCTCTCACCATTTTTGGTGGGACGGATCACAATCTTTAAACAAGAAAGTCTCTTCAATGTTGAAATTGATATAATACAAAATGAGTCGGGTAAGATTTATAATCATGTGCGAAGTCTTTATGGTGAACCAGAGCCACGGGAAGCACTAGACCTTGCAGTTCAATATTTAAAAAATTTTCTCGACAGTAAACTCCACTAAAACTATCAAGCTCATTAATAAAAATTTAATTAAAATTTTCAGTTTATGTTATAATTTCCTGTAGATACAATTGAAAGGATGCTATGAGTCAGGCAATATTAATATCAAAGAATGAAGTTATAAATTCATTATATGAAGTGAACTTACGTGCCTACGTAGCAACAAATGTAACTATAAAGAAAAATTTAGAATCAGCAAAAGAACTTATTGAACATAGCCCTAATATCGATGCCATTATTTGTTTTGCTGAAAATAAAAAAAAACAAATGGCCCTTCAGGAATTTGAACAATTTCTCTCAGAGAAAAATTTAAATATACCTATTCTTATTTTAGGGGATTCGACAGTAAGTATTGCAAACTCGATTCATATAACAAATCGCTACGATATAAAAAGTATTCTTCAGGCGATGGCAAAAATCTTAGAAGTTGGTGCTAAAGAAATGGCGTCAATGCAAGTTCCTAAATTTTTTCCTATACCCCTAAAGCTATTCTCACAAATCGATTCAAGTCATTGTGATATATTTTTTAGAAGTTCTAAAGATGATTTTGAATACGATTACTTTCAAATATTAGAAAAAGATATTCCGATTGGAGATACTCTGCAGAAGTATATTCATGAAGGGGTTGAACACCTTTATATCGATGCCAATGAGAGACTGAGATTCATTAATAGAACTTCAAAAGCGGTTGTTGGAGAACTAGAAAGAAGTGACCTTACTAGTGAGGAGCGGATTGAAATAACTCAACAAGGAATGGGAATTGTTGCAGAAGATGTTTTTGAAAGTAATCAAATCTCTCAGGAAGTCGCCGAAGTTTCTAAGGCCTGTATTGAATCAATCAATAAGGTTTGCGTTGAGATACCATCTATTAAAAATTTATTAGATATGCTTTTAGAAAATCCTTCGGATTATTGTTATAAACACTCAGTACTAACAACATATATAGCTAATAAAATTATTGGAAAAATCTCATGGGGTAGTAGTGAACAACAAAATAAAGTCGCTTTCTCGCTTTTTTTTCATGATATTTATTTAGTACCTATATATCGCAGGCATCCAGATGCTATTGTCGAAGAAGATCTATTATTTATGGATGACGTATCTGATGAAGATAAGCAAATTGTTATTGATCACGCAAAAATGGCCGGAGATCTAGTAAAAACCTTTCCAAGGTGTCCTATGGGAGCCGATATGATTATTAGTCAGCATCATGGGATGACTAGTGGTCAAGGATTCGCGGTTAATTTTAAAGATGATATCTCTCCGTTATCAAAAATAATGATAATTGCCGAAGATATTGGAACAGGACTTTTAGTTAATCAAAATGAAAATGGAAAAGTTACTATTAATAAGAAAACAATAACTAAGCGTCTAACTGAAAAGTATCGTAATCATACCTATAGAAAGGTTATTGAAGCCTTCAACGAAACTAAGCTTTAGTCTTTAACTTTTAAAATTGTTTTTGTGAGTTTTAGAATTTCTTTAAAGACCCCATGTCCATAATCTCTAGACATTGATTTAAGTACTTTTGATAAGAAAGTGTTTGATAATTCTTCGCCATCAATTTCAGCGGCAATAAATTGGGCGGTATTAAAAACAGCACAGATTTGAGTAAGTTTAGAACTACTAGGCCTATTAGGAAAACCCTTTCTGTTTGGAAGCTCGTGATGACACTCAACGATATAATCTATATCTGAATAGGAAGTAAATTGTTGGGCAAGTTGAGTCGCGGCGATAGGATGATTTAAAAAATCTTCCACCTCTTCTTCTTTATAATCTTTTAGCATAGGAGATTTTGCAGAGTTTATTTTCCCCATCCTGTCTTCTGGTAAAGTAATATCTTGAAGTAGGGAGCAGATTGCGAGTTTCCCTTTGGTGGTTTCACTATCCCAACCTAATTTTTGTGCAATTCCGGAAGTAATATAACCTGTGAGTAAACTCTTACTTGCAATGCCTTCATAAAAAAGAGGGTATTCCATAAGTACAGTTGAGAGACTTTGTTTAGATGTATAGGTCTTTATAATTGATTCTATTATTGCATTTGTTAATGTTAAAACACTTGTCGTTATGCCAAGAGCAAGAACGTACTGATGAAGAATTGTGACAGACCGTAATTGAAGTAGGTAAATATCTTTATGAATTGGCTCCATTGATTTTAGCGCCTTTAGACATTTCATTGTTTCATTTTCTAGGTATTTTAATTGTTCATCTTTCCTAATGTATAGGAACTTTATATTCTTTTTTGCGTATGTTGCCAAAGTCGAGTGACTATAAGGTTTATTAGCACTTATTATTTTAATATAGGTACTGGGAGTAATGGCCAAGTAAATATCATATGGGAAATTATTATAAAGAAAGAAAGCTTTAATCTTCATTTTGATATAATCGTCTGGATTAACTTCCTCAAGGGACTGTTCAAACTCTTCATCTTTTGCCCAGCGAAGGGCATTGTTTATCTTTTCTCTGAATTCCATTAAAAAATCTTCCCGGTCTAGGGGACGAAGGATTTGTTCGTTAAATTGATTGGATGTAAAGAGTTCTTGTGAGATTCTATCTTTAATAATGGCCTCATGACCAATGAAGATAATTGGTCTATCTCCTGTGAAATCTAGTAATTGAAGACATAATTCATCAGGATCAACTTCACGCATATTACAATCGAGAATAAAGAAACCGAATGGACCATCAGCGGAAGCACAGTTCATGGCATCACTCTTGTTAATGGCACATACAAGTTGAATCTCTTTGTAATGGGCCCTGAGAAGCTTTCTTATAAGCTCCCAATCACTTTTATTGTCCGATATAAGAAGGGTTTTCACATATCACCTTTATTCAAAAACTTTTTAAATTCGTTAAGTGATACTGTAATATCTTTTCTTTTAATTGGTTTTGAGAGGAAGTAATTCATTCCACTTTTTAGTGCAGATTCTTTGGCCTCGTCAAAGGCATTGGCCGTGAGGGCAACAATAAATACATCTTCATTGAACTTTCTTATTCTTGTTGTTGCTGATATTCCATCAAGCTTGGGCATTTGTATATCCATGAAAATAAAATCATAATGATTTTTTTGTAGTTTTTCAATGGCCTCTAAACCGTTTACAGCGGTATCAAACGTCAAACCAAAGCCATTTAAAAAACTTGATAAAACTTTTAAATTAAGAGGAATATCTTCCACAACAAGGTACTTGTATTTTTGAAAAGGTTTTATATCGAAATCAACTTCGATAACACTAGATTGAGTCGGTAATTGTTCTTTGCTCATAGGTTCATCAATCGTTAAATTGATTTTAAAAGAACTACCTTTTCCTAATTCACTATCAATGGAAAACTCACCATCCATTAGAGCAACCAGTTCTTTAGAAATAGTTAGACCAAGCCCTGTTCCAGTATACGATTTTTGGAGAGTGAGGTCAGTCTGATGAAAGGCATGGAATATAGTTTTGAATTCGTCTTTTGCAATTCCAATACCTGTATCGCTAACAATAAAACTAAGTTTATTATTCGAATAAACCGCTTCTAATTTAATACTACCTTCATGTGTGAATTTTAAGGAATTACTTAATAGGTTATTCAGCACTTGCTTAACTCTGATTTTATCTAGATAAAAGAAAAGATCTGGAATTTTACTTGTATCTAATGAAAAGTGAATTCCTTTCTTCTTACAAAGTTCAAAGTAGATTGAATTTAATTCCTGAAGAAGGGTTACTACGCACTCATGGGACCTAACGATTACAATCTTATCATGTTCAATTTTACTAAAATCAAGAATGTCAGTAATAACATCAAGAAGGTGAGTACCAGAGCGCTCAATATCTTTTAAAATCTCATTATGCTCAGAATCAACGAGTCTAGATGCCAGAACATCTGTTAGACCTATTATCCCGTTTAAGGGAGTTCGTATCTCGTGAGTCATATTTGCAAGAAAATTTGATTTTGCCTTTGATGCAACTTCAGCAGCATCTTTTTGTTCTCTTAATTCTTTTTCGTAAGCCTTTTTTTCTTCAAGCTCTCTATAGGCATTTATAAGAATTGAAATCGTTTTGGTAAAAGAGTGTAACTTCTTTTTATCACTTAAGCTGAAACCTTCATTACAATTGGCGAGACCAATAATTCCGATGAGAGAATTTCCATATTGGATTGGAATCGCTAGAAAATTATTTATTTTGATACTTTCTTCTTTTTCGTTGGGATTCCAGTTTTTAGCATCTTCATTTGCAATAAATGGTTTTGATATTGCTAAAACACTTGAGAAAATTTTGTTTAAGTCGTGGGACTCTAGTCCATGTTGATTATCTTTTGAAACCGTAGCGAGAGTTTTTAATTGCTTTGAACTCATGACTTCCACAATTATTCCAAGGTCACATTCAGCTAGTTTGGTAATAGCAATGAGCATTTCTTTAAAGATATCTTCTATAGGGTGGCGATCAATGAAGTTTTGGAGAGAGCTGTTGATTACATCTAGCTTTATTGTCGACTCTTCAAGTTTCTTTCTATTTCTTATTAATTCATCATTATTATGGACGGCACCGACAATTCTTATTGGAAATCCATTCTCATCCTTTGTTACTATCGCATAGGATTTTACCCAGAGGATAGTTCCATTTTTTTGTAATAAGCGAAACTCTGTTGAAAAAGTATTTCCAACTTTTAGCTGCTCTGCAATTTTTGTTTCGTTGCCAATTAAGTCTTCTTTAAATATTTGTGAAGTAAAAAAGGCTGCAGAAGGTGGGATTTCACCATCTTTATAACCTAGGATTTCATAAAGTTTAGGTGACCAGTAAACCTCATCTGAAGAGGTATTTCCCCAGTCATAGACGGCAGTACCACCGCCTTCAATAATCATGTCATTTCTTTTATGAATCTCGAGAACTTCATTGGCATGTATATTAACAAGTCTTCCATTTTTTCTTAACAAATAATAACAAACTAAGAGAGATAGTATGAGATTTAGACTCGTTAAGAATTTCCTTTCTGCTATAGGTATTTCATTTATAGGGAGTAAGTTTTGTGATTCGAGAGCAAAAATGATCCCAAGGCATATTGTTAATATTATAAAAAAGACTGTTGAATGTTTTTCCTCGTTTACTATGAAAACGTAAAAGAGAACTGGGAAAATCCAAATAGTACAAGTTGCAGCACTCCCACCAGTTAAGAAAACGATAGACAATAATAGGAATGCAATATTTGAACTTTGAATTAATGAAAGAGTAATATCTCTTATGTTTTTTATTTTTTTTAGAAGAACAACGGCCACTACACAACTTAGAACAATTACGAACGGAGTGTATTGAATTCCTCTCATTATATGAATACAAGCATACAATATCCCCATTAAGATATGTAAGACTAAAAAGTATCTATTCAATCCTCTAATCAATTCTGCTTTCATATATTACTGATCGGAAATAATTGATGAGGTTTTAGGGATTTATGATATGTTTTATAATAAATTCAAATATTTATTGAATTAAAAACTTTAAAATCTTAAATAGTAGCTATTGAGTGTAGAAAGTGAGGTTAGGCGTGGGTTTACAGCAGTCATATAAAGAAGAGTTATTAAATTCTATACCAGTTATCTCGGGTATGGACGTTGATATTATAAAAATTGAGGATCAAAGTATCACTTTAACGGCCCCTCTTAATACCAATATCAATTACGAAGGAACTGCTTTTGGTGGTAGTTTAAATACCCTTTGTATCTTATCCTCCTATTTATTAGTTCATCATGCGCTTAAATCTAAAAAAATTCCGTTTAACTCTTTAGTTATCCAAGATAGTTCTATTAAGTATCTCTCTCCAGTTCACGAAGATTTTAAGGCAAAATCTAGGGTTGAGACTCGAGATGTTGATCTCTTAGTTAAGTTGATCGATAAAAAAGGTGTGGGGAGAATTACTGTGAAGTCAGAAATTAAAGTTGGTGACTCAAAAGTAGCAAACGTTGTTTTTCAAGGTCGGTTTGTTGTATCAAGGTAACGGCTTAAAAAGGGTAGGTGCTGATTTAGTTGAATATAGTAAGCTGTGTTAGCTGCTGAACACTTCTCTAAAGCAGTCATACCTTTCATTGAAGTAAAAGTATGATTAATAAAGCTTGCAAGACCTACGAGTTCATTATTTTTTACTGAGAATAAAGCACCTCCGCTATCGCCAGCGCAAGGTAATTGATCTCTTGAACTAGGAACCATAATAAGCATGTTAACTCTTCCTAGAGGTCGGTAATATGCTTCAAAGTTAAGGTAGCCTTTATTCAGTTTTCCATATGTCCCATCAAGTTTTAAACCATAGCCTGAAGCTTTGAAAATATCTCTCGTTCTAAATCTTTTTTTTAAACTGATCTTAGGACCGATATAATTTGTATTTGTTGAGCGTATAGGGATGATGGCCAGTTCTTCGCTTAAATCTTTTCCTTTAATGATTATGTCTTTAACTGGAACTGTTTGAGTTACGAGTTCAGAATCTTCATAAAAACTTAAAAATGCAGTATCAGAGGTATTGTTAAAACAATGACCAACTGAGAGGACAAAATCTGTACTAATTCTTACACCGGAACAAATTCCAGTTGGTAAAGTTATATGAACATGGTGAACGTTTTTATTCTCTTCAAGACCATTTCTAATGGCATAAGCATTTGAGATACTGAGAATGAATAAGGCGAATAATAACTTCAATTTGAATCCTTGATTTACTCATTGTATTTAGTTTAATTTCGAATATTTTGCCACCCCTTTTGTAATATCTATAGGCCTTAGGAGCATTGCTTACCATTGACACTTTCACTTGTGATACCATATTAGCTATTATGGAAGTTGAGAAAAAGTTCAAACGAAATTACCTAACCAAACGAAAATTTAGCTATGGAAAGCTGGCGGCCTTTTCAATTATAGGTATTTGCCTTGTTCTCAGTAATTTTTATTGGGATAAGTCTCATGTATTATCTTCTTACTTAAGTGCTTCACAGAGTCTTGTATTTGAGAAAGGGGAGTATTGGCGTTTATTTACAACTAGCTTTGTTCACGGGGACCTTGAACACTTTCTTTCCAATAGCCTTATGCTCTTTATACTGACGTATTTCGTAACCTCCTTCTATGGTGTTCTGACTTCAATTGGTGTGAGTTTCTCTATGGGCATGCTTATAAATTTCATTACCATCTCTCAATATAATCAGGACACAACCCTAGTTGGAGCCTCTGGTATTGTCTATTTTTTATGGGGATTTTGGCTTATATTATATGTCTGTATTGAAAAACAGATGAGTCTTATTAGAAGACTTGTGAGGGTTATGGGTATTTTTTTCATACTCCTCATACCGACGACCTATAGTCCTAATACAAGTTATATGGCCCACTATGTGGGACTCATAATTGGAATGGTTAACGGACTAATCTACTATGGTCTTAACTATAGTAAGATTTTAAGCTTCGAAGTTTGGGACTTTAAACTTATCCACCCACCGACAGCTGAAGAGATTGAAGCCTATCAATTAGATGAGCCTATTCCTGAAGAAGATGCGCCGAAACTTCTTCATTAAGTCTAAAATTATCCGATAAAGTTATTATGAGAAAATTTATAATATTT
Source organism: Bacteriovoracaceae bacterium (assembly GCA_047634375.1). Classification (GTDB taxonomy): domain Bacteria; phylum Bdellovibrionota; class Bacteriovoracia; order Bacteriovoracales; family Bacteriovoracaceae. The sequence continues at coordinate 12,888 of JBLIAG010000007.1, read as the reverse complement.
CTTCCATTAATTCTTGTAGGTATTTTTGCTTATTATTATAATTATTTACGAGAGACAAGAGAACAATTTGCTGATACCCGTGAATTTGGAGGAGCTCTTTGGCCAAAAGGTAGTTACTACGAGTTAACACCTGATGGTGATATTATTATTGAACTTAATGAAGACTTTAAGATTTTAAACGGAGAGTGGACAACTGGTAGTCGATTCTTTTTTAGCGGAGATGAAGTTATTCATATTGAGGCCAAAGCTCCATTTTTATTTTCTCAAATTAAATTTGAGAGTAATGGAATTATAGAAAAAGAAAACTTCCCACCCAACGTCCTTCATAAAATGAAGTTAAGCGAGAATATAAAACTTGATGGACTTGATTTGAATCCTCTGTGTGATATTGCATTTAAAAATCATGTTCTGTATTCAGCTAAATGCCCGGAGTTTGACACAGTTTATTTTAAACGCTTTGTTGAATTGCCAGAAGTTATAAACGAAGAAGTGGCCACTGAATAATATCGGTCGCTTTTACACTTAAATTTTCATCACAATATCTATAAAAAAATTCACTTTATTTTTTAAACATGTTCTAATTATCTGAATAGAGATCAGTTAATTACAAAAGGAAGTCATATGAAAAACCAATGGGGATTTATTACAGGAGCAACTGCTGGTATCGGAAATGCCTTGGCGATTCAAATGGCAAAGGAAGGATCGAACCTTTTTATCTGTGGAAGAAGAGAAGAGAGATTAACTGAACTTAAAAATAAACTAGAAAAGGATTATGAGGTTAAGGTTATAAGTCTTTGCTTTGATATTCAAAATAAAGAAAATATTTGGTCGCTATTTGACCAACATAAAGAAGACTTAGAAAAAGTAACAATGGTGATTAATAATGCAGGACTTGCAAGAGGTGTTGATCCCGTTGATGTAGCCAATATTGATGATTGGGAACAAATGATTGATACGAATATTAAGGGACTTCTCTATATCACAAGGTATATGCTTCCTTTGTTAAAGAAACAACCACGTGCCGATATCATTAATATTGGTTCAGTATCTGGGCGTTGGACTTATCCAGGTGGAGCTGTGTATTGTGGTACGAAACACGCTGTAAGGGCGATCTCTGAAGGGTTAAGACAGGATCTATGTGGAACCAATGTCAAAGTTTGCTGTATTGAACCTGGTCTGGTTGAAACAGAATTTAGTAAAGTTAGACTTGAGAACGAAGAAAAAGCAAAATCCGTTTATGCTGATACAAAACCTCTTCACCCGGAAGACATAGCAGAATGTATCATTTGGACTCTTAAAAGACCAGATCATGTATCTATTCAAGAGTTAGTTGTTTTTCCAACTTATCAAGGATCTATTTCTCAAGTTCACCGAGAGTCATAAATGAATCCTGCTCAAAAAAATAAGAAAAATTAGAAATTAAACAACTTTTTTGACTTTATACTTTGTGGCTTCAAGTTCATCATAAGAGCGACCAATTATTGTTGCTAACAAATTTAAATTAATAGGCTTTGGAATAAAGTCGTCCATCCCAGAGTCAAGACACTTTTGTTTATCCTCTTTAAATACATTGGCGGTCATTGCAACTATTTTTAACTCGTCTGTTGAAAAGATTTGTCTTATTTCTTTTGTTGCTTCAATACCGTCCATATTAGGCATTTGCATATCCATAAATATGAGATCGTAGTTTTCTTCTTTAACTGCAATGACTGCTTCGATTCCATCTTCAGCAAGGTCTGCATCATATCCTAGTTTCTCAAGGAATTTAAAGGCCAGCTTCTGATTGATTTTATTATCTTCAACAAGAAGAACCTTTAATGGCTTTGTAGCACTTAAAAGGTTAGAAGAAGGCGCAACAAGAGGTGAGATCTTTTCCATATCTTCTTTTTCTATGACAACTGCTTCGATATTAAATATAAATTGACTTCCTTTTAAGAGCTCACTCATTGCATAAATTTTTCCACCTAACATCTCAACAAGAGATTTGGAGATACTTAGCCCCAGTCCTGAGCCACCAAAACGTCTTGTGGTCGAACTATCTGCTTGAGTAAAGGATTTAAAGAGTTTGTTCATAACTGAAGAATCAATACCAATCCCTGTATCAGAAACTTCGAAATTAAGGTTGGATATGCCGTTATCTACCTCAGCAAATACATTGACCTCAATCTTTCCTTTCCGTGTAAACTTAATGGCATTACTTAATAGATTACTTAGTATTTGTTTAATCCTTACATCGTCAGAGGAAATGAAATTAGGAACACTCTCATCTATAGATAGTTCTAATTTTACATGTTCTGAATTGATACTTTCTCTAAATAGATTTACGACGTCTTCAATAGTTCTATGTAAGTCCATTGGAGCATATTCTACAATAACCTTTCCGGCCTCAAGCTTTGAGTAGTCTAGAATATCATTAATTATTTTTAAGAGAACCTCAGAAGATCCTTTTATAGTCTGGACACAGTCCTGTGCTTCAGGGTCTAGTTCCTTACCATCAAGAAGGTGAACCATACCAAGGATACCGTTCATAGGAGTTCTTATCTCATGAGACATATTTGCTAGGAATTGAGATTTTGCATTTAGTGCCTGTGTTGTTTTTAAGTTTGCAACACTTATTTCTTTTGTTCTTTCTTCAACTAGTTTTTCTAAATTGGCATGATAATCAACGAGCCTTTTGTTAGACATCTTAACATTCGAAATAAGAAAGTTGATTGTTTCATGGAGTTTTCTGAACTCATTTTCATAAGGATATTTAAATTTAACCATTTGTAGATTGTTAATATCAAGAGCATCAATTTGTTTTGAATATTCTGTAATGGGTTCAGCTAGAAACTTTCTTAGTAAAAGAAATGTCACTAAAAGAATAGTGCTGAAAGTAATAAAATTATTTATCAAAGTATAAGTTATATCACTGGCGATACTTTCTAGTAAAATACTATGGTCAGAGTAGAGATGACCCTTCGCAATTATTGTTTTTTCATCTGGGTGAAGTACATTAAATTTCGTGTGAAAAGGTGTGTTCTTATTCGTTATATCAACAATTCCTAAGCTTCCAATTTCCGTTCCCAGTTCATCAAAAATTTCAACTCCAGCAATTGATGGATTCTCAAGAATCCCTTGAAGATTTGCATTTAGGAGTTGGGTATCAAGATTAAATACTGCTGTTCGTAAGGATTTTGAAGATGAATTTCCCAAGCTGATAAGATCTTTATTTGTCTTTGATTGAGCTGCAGAGTATTGAAAGTAAATCTGGCCACCGGTTACGATTGCAGCAACAGCTAGGTAATAACCTAGAATGGCCTTCGTTATTTGAACGGTAATAGATTTTTTAAAGTGAAAATTAATTACTTCTCCTTTTATACAATACAGTTTCTTATCGGTGTAACTTTTCTAAATCTTATAGAATCTCCATAACTTAAGGCTAATTTTGATAATAAAATTCCAAAAGTGTCTAAACTATTAACATATAAAGATTCCCTGATTTGGGCACTCAAGCTTTAGTGGGCCAGATCTTAAGGATATACTGATAAAAATTAAAAAAGGTCGGTTATGAAAAAGATTAAAGTCGCAATATCTGCAATTCTGTTAAGTTCTACTGTACTCACTCCAACGTTTGCAGCTAATTACTGTGCCGGAGTAAGAGGAAATGGTGAATTAGCACCTGCCCACTGGTCCAGTATGGCCAGAATAGTTGAAAATAAGGGGATGCCAAGTACAGTCGCTGGAGGAAGCTCTGCGGCCATTAGTATTTTTCTTTTAGACGCTTTATCAAGAAACGAAAACCTTTCCAGAATGGAAGATAAAAAACGAAATGAACAAGCACTCTTATTAAAAACTCTTGTTCCTCATATTCTTTATTTATACGAAGAAGATGTAAATGCTCCGACTATTATGAGACTAGTAAGTAATCTTACAGGAATGGGAGATGCTGGTTTCTTAGAAAGAGTGAGAACGGCAGTTAAGATTGCAAAAGATCTTCCTCAGTTTATGAAAATCCTAGGTGAGTATGGGCCACTTCTAAACCCAGAACTTGCAAAGGGATTAAAAAGAAATTTTACATTTTATAAAGCTCAAATCTCTGAAGCTGTAAAAGTCTTTGGATCTTTTGATGCACAAAATGATAAAAATATATTCTATAGAGAAGGACTTGTGGACTTTAAGTTCTTAGGTTTCTTATTTGGTCGTGTGGCCGATTTTTATGCCGGGTATGGTTCTGTTCAAACAAATACAAACCTTACAAGTTTCCTAGATCAATGTGCTCAGGCCTCAGAAGGTATTGAGTGGAAAGATTTAGTTAAGTCTAATCCAGAATGTAGAACTTCCTTATATAAAGCTCTCAATGCTTATTATGAACAACCACTTAAGAGTCATACAGTAGGGCACGGAAGACATAAGCGTGTCATTTACAAAAAAGGAAAACGTGTTTTCCCTAACAAAATGATTTTCTCAAAAGTTGGATCTGGGATTAAGGCCTTTCCGACAACTTCAATTGTGGTTGGTTCAGCTGCTGAGAGATATGGTAAGCGTCTTGAAGAATATGAAATGAAAAGTGCAATAGGTGTTAAAAGCTTTTCTCTAGATTTCGAATCAGAGTTAAAATATGGATACTGGGGAAGCTCAGAGTCTCTAGCAAATGTTTCAGAAAACCTTAAAACTCTTTTTCCAAACGATGCTAAAAGTAAGCAATTTATGGGACTAGAGGGCGGAAGTTGGTTTGAAGTTCTAGCAACTTCTCCAGCAGAGCCTGGATTATCAAATATCGCAAGAATTCCTGATGGAAACTTACTTAACCCTGAAAGCGTTATCAATAAAAAGTACTTTAAAAAGTTCCTAAAAATATTTCCAACTTTGAATGCAATCAGCTGGTTTGATGAAGCTAATCCAACAACAGGAACTGTTCCATTTAGAGAAAATATCTATTCAGCTGGTGGATGGTCAGACCTGCACCCAACACTTGTTCTAAAAGCGAGTGGTTGTGAGGATATCGTATATGTAACAAGACAAGGTGGAGAGTCTGTATTTGGACAACAGATCTTTATTCGTCTTACAGGTTACACAGATAAAATTAGATTTTGGAAAGATATTAAGTCTGGAAACAGAAAGGGATGGGGTGATCTTACTGAAGAAGAAGAGAACTCACCATGGAATAAGCTTTATAATTTAAAGAATCCAAATAGTTCATTTAACCAATCGATAAAAACTGCAGACGCTGTTTATTGTACGAATTGGGATAAGTTTAATACCTTTAAGGGGGAAGTTCCTCAGACCCTTACTGATGCTTTTTATGCACCAGTATTTGTTAAGGACGCTTCTACTAGAGAGAACTATGACTTTGGTTATGATTCAAAAGGAAAGTCAGTTGATGGCTTCCCTGGATGTATTCTTAAGAAATTTAAATAAGGTTTAAACTCAAAATAATAGACCTGCCCGGGAGAGGATCAGCTTCCTCTCCATTAAACGGGTGAAACTCGTCAGCATCCGTAAGATTTTTTATTTTAAGGTCGTAAGTATAATATCTATCGGCCTTATACTCTAAATTGAAATCCACTAAAAAGAATCCAGAAGGTTGATCTTGACCATCACTGGTTTTAAACTTAGAAGTATTCTTAACTACCATTCCATAAGACCAATTCGATTGAGGTGGTGTCAGCATAAGACCAATATTGGTCGTCATCTCCGGAACATCTGTAAAGTGATTTGAATCAGGAGTATTTGAATGGGCCCAAGAAGTGTTAGCGAAAGCTTTTAGATCATCGTTTTGATACTTTACTTGAATCTCCGCTCCATATGCCTCTGTGACACCCTTATTATTAACTGAGACTGCCTTGCCATTTAAAGTTGCACCGCCAATAGAATCTGTTCTAAAATTTCTAAAAAGCGAAGTGCTAAGGCTATAGTTACCTGTAAAGTAAACTACACCAATTTCATTATTTTCAATTTTCTCTGCAACTAAATCATCGGGAATATCATCGTATGCAACTGAGGCATCTTTATTTTCTTCTATGGCCTGCTGGTTAAGAAGAATATTTTTTAAATTTGGAGCCTTGAGTGCTTTTGAATGTAGCAATTTTAGTTTTAGATTAGGAGTTAAACTTGCGACCGCTGCAACTCTTGGTGATAGTTGATTAAAGTTGGATGCAGGAGAGTCCACCGTATCCGATCTTAGCCCAATGGTAAAATCTATTGGAACAAAAATCTTTTGCTTTAAACTATACTGCGCGTAAGCAGATTGATTATTTAGTTTATCAGAATCACTTTTAAAAAACTTATTCGAAAAGTTACTTGGACTTCCAATATATTCATAACTATCAGGTTGTCCCTCTCTCCATCTTGTATCAAACTCCACTCCTATAAGTAGGGAGCTATCATTACTAAACTGATTAATAAAATCTGATTGAAAAGAGTAGAGCTGGGTTGTGATATCGTAATTTCTAAATTCATCAAGAGAAGTTACCGAAAAATAAGATTTCTCACGAGATCTATTACTTGTAATTTTTGATTCTAGTCTTTTATTATTTGAAAATTCTTTATCGTATTTTAGATAAGTAACAGTGGTATTCCAAATAAGCTGATTACTTTCATGGTAGCCTGCAGAACTTCCAAAGAAGCCTGGTCCCATTCCACTATTTCGATTCATAACTATTGCACCAAGGCCCAGACCTTTAGCTGCAGAGGTTTTTAATTTGTAAGACAGGTTTAGATAGGTACTTTTTCGATCATCTTGATTTTGCCAACCTGTTGTCTTGGTTCCCACATCTTTATTTTCTGAGTCTCTTTGAAAGTAGCTAAATTGAAGATTGAATAAACCGGTATCACTATTTCTTGAGAAAGCACTATAAGCATTGAGGGTATTATTTGAGCCAATACCTGCACGCTGCTTTGAGAGTACCTCACCAGACTTTGCTTGTTCACTAATAATATTGATAACCCCAGAAAAAGCTCCTGTTCCGTATAAAGCAGAGGCCGGACCGTTCAAAAATTCAACTTGTGATGCTCCAAACAATGAGAGCTCTTCTTCCATAAGAACCCTGTCATTCCTTGAATGATTTACTTTAATTCCATCAATTAAAACGAGATGATGATTATTATCAAAACCAGATGCTTTTTGACCTCGACTGATGAGAGTTCGCTCACCAAAGCCTAAATATGAGCTATAGCCTGGAGTGATTTCTGCTAGATCGGAAATTGTGTAATAATCCATCTCCTCAAGCATTTGTTTTGTATATACGTAAAGAGAAGCAGGGGACTCAGAGTATGACTTTTTAACATTGGTACCAGCAGAGACATCTATTTGTAAAAGTTGTTCAATAGAGAGGTCGTATAGATTCGGATTCGACATTGCTAGATCTTGTGCAAATGCAGTAGGGGCCAATAAGAATATCAGAGGCAAGTAAGTTCGTTTTTTCATAAGTATATTATATCGAAAATCCCTGTGCTTGGAACTTTAGGAATGAATGACCATTAATTGATAGTTTTAATTTTATTCATAATGCGTAATGACATGAAAACCCTTAAATGAATGTATTCCCTTGAGTAAAATTCTTTGTTATACTGAATACCTCACAATCTGGGGGTGCACTGGTTTCGACAGGGTTATTGAAGGATTGGGTGCGTGTCAAGGTTGGTCAGCAGGCCTTGTAAAAAGCAGACCGAACTCATTCGACAGCAATGTAGAATACGCAATGGCTGCATAAGACTAAGTTTTATAGCAACATTTGAGGGGCCTATACCGATAACAAAAGATAGGTAAAGATCTCTGGGGAGATCCGAAAAATAATCCCAACGAGGGAGTCAGGTAGCCTCGCTAAAAACTCACTGAGGTTTGTGAATGATACAAAATTCTCACAGCCGTCACTTGCTCTAATGTGACTACACACGTAGTGCCCTCTTTTGGATGTAACTTTGGACGTCGGTTCGATTCCGACCACCTCCACCATCGAACTCTTGTTTTCGATGGTGACCCCCTAAGTTTATGGATAACATTTTTAAATCATTGAAAGAATTCTCAAGCAGTTAGCATCAAGGTTAGCGGCTTCATCACTCCGGACATGTCACGAAGTGACACTCGTTGGCTAAGTTTGGCTTTATTTTGGCTAAGTGATTTTTTTAGCAACAATCTCTTGGCCTACATAGTGTAGTCAACCACTTAACCATGTTTCATTGTCCAAAGAGCATCTTTACACTTTTAAAGGAGGCTGTTTTGGAAAAAACAAAAAAACGAAAAAGAAGAAGTGATTCCAAGGTTATTACTAAGGAAGCACAGGTATTAAGGTTTATGAGAAAGTCTAAAAATCTATCAATGAGAAGTGCTGCACTTCTTATTGATAAGTCAGACACTCTTATTTCTCATACTGAACATGGAAGAGTTGATCTTCATAACAAATTGATTGAAAGACTTGTAACAGCTTATGGCTACACAATGGAAGATTTTAATTTGTTTATGGCTTCAGATGAAACTCTATTTGTTGATTACAAGGAAGATTTGATTAACTTCATTCATAAAATGGATGATGCACAAATAATGAAGGCCTTTAACCTTTTAAAAGCAATGATTAAGTAACTTTAAAACAAGGATCGTTAATAATGAAAAAGCAGAATGAAACAAATAAAAACAAAAATACTAACTTTTTCTCTTCTCTAAGAGTGAAAAAGGGGACTAAGGATAATGCCTTAAAAATCCTAGATACAATCAATAAGAAGGATTTTGGCCGTAAAGTGTCTATAGATGATCTTGTCACAAAAGCTTTAGAGAATGTGACAAAAGAGGATATTGAATTGTTACAAAGGAAATCTCTACGAAATAAAGATCGTCAGGCTATAGTTCATCAGTTTTACTGCAAGAAGGTGAAAAAAGTCTCTGAAGATGAGTTTATTGGAATCACCATGTCATCTGATTATTTCGACTTCTTAGAGAAAAACAAAGCAGACCTCCAGAATTTGGGGATTTAAGCTATAAAATGTCACTTTTCTGGGTGAAAATGTAAAAAGAGGAAGTTCAAGGATGAGCAAAAAGGCTAGAATGGTCTTCCTCTTTTAACTTAGGAAATTTAAACGTGACAGCAGAAAAATTAGCTTAATATTTGAGTTGCATTAAATAGGGTTGATTATAAAATAGTATTTATGGAAAGGGAGAAGATGAAAAAGGTTATTAAGAAAAATGAAATTGAAGAATTGAAAGGTACAAATAAAATTCACTTTTTAAATGGTAATGCGAAAAGAATAAACAAGTCATTGGGAGATATGGTTGGTTTAAAAGGAATTGGTTTTCATATAATTGAGATCAATCCTGGGGATGAATCTACAGAGTATCATAAACATTTCCACGAAGATGAGTGCACATATGTTCTAAGTGGCAAGGGCACCGTAACCATTGGTGATGTTGACTACGAAATATCTGAAGGGGACTTTGTTGGTTATCCAGCAGGAGGGGAGCCTCATACTATGGTTAACACAGGTAAGCATGTTCTAAAATGTATTGTCGTAGGGCAAAGGCTCCAACATGACGTAGGTGATTATCCTCGCAAAAATCTTAGAATTTTTAGAAATGAAGGGCTTCCAATTACAGTTGTTAATATTGATGATATTACGGAACCTGAAGGTGTCGGAAAGAAGTAGCACTTGAACAAGATAGAAACTGAAAGAACTGCATTAAGAGGAATCAAGTCAACAGACTTAAGTTTGATAAGGCCGTTACTTCAAGATGAACAAGTAATGGCTAAAACAGGCTTTAAGCGTATTCAATCAGAGCATGAGATAATAAAGCTAGTTGAAAAATGGCAGTTAGATAGAGGTGTATGGCTAGTTTTCGATAAAGAGAGCAGTGATTTTGTGGGTTGGTTTATGCTAAAAAACACAATTTCTGATGTTCACCCTGAAATTGGTTTTATGCTATGTCGCTCCTATTGGGGACGAGGTTACGCAACAGAAGTGGCTTCTGAAGTCATTCACTATGCTCTAACTTACCTTGGTAAAACTAAAGTTATTGCATCTGTAGATATTAAGTACGTCAGGCGTGAAGCAGGTTCTTGAAGTCATTTACCCCACCTCCTAGACTTGAAGCAAACATTCAAAATAGGAGGACACGGATGTCACAGCTCAATGAACTCGTCGCAGACTTCAAAAAGTTTCGAAAAACTAACACCACCAAGCACTATCCCAAAGAGCTTAAGGAGCGAACAGTAGAGCTTCTTAAAGAAGGCGTCCCACGACAAGAACTTCTAGAGAAGCTCAACATTCACCCAACGACTCTTTCAGGCTGGAAAAATGGTCGGCGTAAAAAAGAAACCTCTTTCTCCAAGGCCATTATCGTTGACGACAACCCCGAGATTAAAGTTACTGTTGTCACAGGGCTTAAACTATCTGATCTTAAAGGGCTGCTTCAGTAAGCTCTCATGTTCTTTAGCTCTCAAACAGAGGTTTATATTTATCGCGAACCTGTGGACATGCGTAAAGGTCATGATGGACTCGCTGGAATCGTCGAGTCTGAGATGAATCTTGAGCTTTTATCAGGCTCCATCTTTTTATTCGTCAATAAAACGAGAAGGCTTTGCAAGGCAATCTACTTTGATGGCTCAGGTCTCGTGATTATTCACAAAAGGATGGAGGTGGGAAGTATCATGAACTTTCTTGCCTTCGGAAAAGTACAAAAAATAACAGTGAGCGAATTGGCCTTGATTCTTGATGGTGCTAGTCTTAGAATTCAAAAACGTGGGAGGAAGTATATCCATGGTGAATCTAAGAGAGGACTTAAAAACAAACCCTGATTACCTTAATGAAGTTATTAAGGTGATGGACTCTTCAATTGTAGCTCTTAAAGAAGAAAATAAAACCTTATTGGAATTACTTCAAAATAGTTCACAAAGTGAACTAATTGAGCTGAAAGATAAGATCGCCATGCTTAATAAGCACACCTTTGGTGGATCTGAGTCTTTAAATAAGCACCGTCCCAGACGAGAGACTCAAAGAGAACTTCTTCCTCATAACAAGTCACCTATTGAAGGAGAGGTTGGAATTCCCCAAAAAAAGTAGACACTTTTTCTTAAGAGGCAAGATACTTTTGTTTGTACATTCTTGGACTTAAATTATCAAGTGAAGAATGTTTTCTTTTTGTATTATACCAAGCTTCAATATATTCAAAAATTAATGATCTTAAATGTTTTGAATCAAATATATCATGTCTATAAATCCATTCACTTTTTAATGTTTTAAAGAACGATTCAACATAACAATTATCATAACAATTTCCTTTTCTACTCATACTTGGAACTATATTTTTTTGTTTTAATAATTTTCTAAAAGCTTCACTTGCATACTGACTACCTCTATCCGAATGAAAAATCACCTGCGCGTCTGGAGAGCTTTTCTTTATCGCTAGGTTTAAAGCTTTTATTACTCCATCTTTAGAAAGATCATGATCAAGGGACCACCCAATAATTTCACGATTAAATAAATCCATTACGACGGATAAATACATAAATCCACTTGGTGTTTTGATATAAGTAATATCACCAGCTAATACTTCTCCTGGAGCTTCTGGTAATTCTTCTTCAGACTTAAACAACCTTGGAGCTATAGGTAAAATATGATTTGAATCTGTCGTTTGAACTTTAAACTTTTTCTTAAGTCTTGCGTCTAGGTTTAATTCTTTCATATATTTAGCGACAGTGTTTAAGCTGATATTTATACCTTGTTCAATTAGCTCTAAAGTCACTCTAGGAGAGCCATAAGTCTCAAAGCTATCTTCAAATATTGTTTCAATTTTAGATAAAACAATTTGTTTTTTATTTAAATGATAAATGTTTTGTCTATTTTTCCAAGCATAGAAACCACTTCTACTTTTATTAAAGTAATAGCTCATAAAAGTTATAGGAACTTGTCCTTGAAGCTTATCCATGACTATAAACGGGGCATCTGATCGTTTGAAAAGATCGCTGTGCTTTTTTTTAGAACCTCATTTATCTTCTTCATATACAAGAGTTCTTTTTCTAGCTTTTTAATTTTTCTTTTCATTTGTTCTTGAGAAAGATCATTTGTATGAACTTTTTTGCTATCCTTTACAGAGAGTTCCTTTGTCCATCTATAAACATTTTTTGATGAAATTCCCAACTGTTCAGCTGCTTTTGCACCTCCAATTTTATTGGCCAGATTAACAGCTTCAATTTTAAATTCAGTAGTGTAAGTTCGTTGACTCATTTTGTTTTCTCCTTGCGTTATGAGTTAACTTGCTCTGTACAATATGTCTACTTTTTTTGGGGAATTCCATCACGCAGCAGCCCGGTGAATAAGAGAGGATCAGCGACCTGAGAGTGTGGCCCCAAGACTTGTGCCGCCGCCGAAATTGCGGCGATTGCTGTGGGAACACCTGCAACAATCGCTACCTGGGTAAGAACGCCGAAAATCTGGTCTCGGGTTGCACCCGCGCGTACCGCAGTGGGGACATGAAATTTGATGACATCAATTCCCGTTGCGCCCAACGCCGCGCCGGCTGCGATGATAACGAGTTCCCGGGTTTTCAAATCCAAATCGGTGCGGCTGTATACATCGCCGAAGACCCACTCAATCACATAGCGACCAAAATCAGGCGAGCTATCCTTAAATCCATCAAGGTATGCCTCCGTGGGAATGCCGGTGACTGCGGCGAATGTAGCAGATCCCCTGGCGAAACGGTCCTTTGAGACCTCAGCAGGCAAAGCGACGCTGGAATCATCAGCGACCTGAGAGTGTGGCCCCAAGACTTGTGCCGCCGCCGAAATTGCGGCGAGTGCTGTGGGAACACCTGCAACAATCGCTACCTGGGTAAGAACGCCGAAAATCTGGTCTCGGGTTGCACCCGCGCGTACCGCAGTGGGGACATGAAATTTGATGACATCAATTCCCGTTGCGCCCAAC
>JBLIAG010000006.1:0-134060 GCA_047634375.1 Bacteriovoracaceae bacterium | reverse complement strand
TTAACTGGATAGAGCCTAGTTTTTAAAAGATATAAGGTCATTTAATGATAATAAGATTAATTTTTTTACTGTGTTTTTTTTCGTTTTCAAGTGCTTCATTTTCGGAAGTCTCACTTGGAGATCATAAGTCCCTTTTTAAAGTAGATAAAATTACTGTTGAAGGTAGTAAGAAAGTCGAAGTTGAGGCCATCCTTGAAAAGATGAACTTAAAACCAGGAATGACTCTTGATAATTACACTTTAAGAAATGATATAAAGAAAATCTTTGATATGAAATACTTTGATTCTGTTGAAGCTCATAAAAAAGTCGTTGGTGGCAAAAATCACCTCGTATTAAAAATTGTCGAAAAACCAATTATTAGTAAAATTTCCTTTTCAGGAAATGATGAGGTTTCTTCAGATGACTTATCTGAACAATTAAAGACAAGAGAATATAATATTCTGGATGTTAACACGATTAAGGGTGACATTGTAATCCTTCAAAAGTTCTACGAGGAAAAAGGTTTTTACCTTGCGAATATATCTTACGACCTTGTTAAGAATGAATTTGGGGGCTTAGATTTAATCTTTCAAATTAAAGAATTTGATAAAGTGACAGTTAAGAAAATTATGTTCTTAGGAAATCATGAAATACCAGATGAAGAGTTAAAAGCATTTATGCACACTCAGGAAGAAACTCTTTTTTCTGGAATGAGTGGATCTGGTAGTTTTAAGGAGTTTTACTTCAAAACAGATGTAGAGAAACTTAAATATTTATATAAAACTAGAGGGTACCTTCAAGTTAATATTGGTAACCCAATTATAACTGTATCAGAAGATAAGAAATGGATTTTCATTACAATTGATGTAAAAGAGGGCCCTAAGTTTGATGTTAATGACATCTTCTTTAACGGTGAACTTTTATTTACAGAAAATGAAATGAAAGACAAAATTAAACTGATTAAAGGTGAAGTCTATTCTGAGGAAACTCTTAGAAAAGATATTCAAGCCTTAACAGAAATGTACCAAGATAAAGGTTATGCGTTTGCTAACGTTTTAAGAAGGCTACAAATTGTTCCTGGTGAAAATAAAGTCGATATTCATTATTCTTTTGAAAAAGGGAAAGTCGCTTATTTTGGAAAGGTAATTGTCAAAGGTAATACGAAAACAAGAGATAAAGTAGTAAGACGAGAGCTAAGAGTTTACGAAGGAATGAAATATTCTGGAAGCCTTTTAAGAAAATCTAAAGAAAATGTAAACAGACTTGGATTTTTTGAACCTGGTTCAGTTATTTTTAATACAGTATCTCCTCGTGGAAAAGACGATGTTCTCGATGTTGAAATTTCTGTAAAAGAGAGACAAACTGGCCAAATTTCTTTAGGAGCCGGTTATTCAACTGCAACGAAAGGTTTCTTTCAAGCTAGTATTGCACAAAATAACTTTAGAGGATTAGGGCAAAACTTAAACCTAAATGTTTCGTTATCAGAAAATCAAAAAACATATAACCTTGGTTTTACTGAGCCGTATTTTATGGATACAAAATGGACGGCCGGAGCAGACGTTTACAAAACTCAAAATGGTTTAATCAGTTCATTTGCATCTGAGAAGTATGGTGGAGATGTTAGAGTTGGATATCCAATATTTGAATACACAAGATTTTTTGTAACAGTTAGACATGAAGTTACAGATATTAAAGATGTTAGAAATCCTACTGTTGTTGTTGAGGATGAGAATGGAACAGCTGCCTCTATTAAGACAACATTAAGGTACGATAAAAGAAATAATATATTTGAACCAACGGAAGGATTTTACGGAAGTATTTCTTTTGAAAATGCAGGTTTCTATGGAGATCAACATTGGTTGAAAGGTTCTGTTGAAGGTAGATTTTATAAACCAGTTTATGAAGAGTTGATATTTAGATCTAGAGTTAAGTTTGATCAAATCATGAAAACAGTTGATAATAAAAATATCCCAAGAACCGAACAATTCCAAATGGGTGGTTCAAGGAATATGAGAGGGTATAATTACGAAGATATTGGACCACAAGCTTTATTACAGGCAAAAGATGAAGATGATCCAAATGTTCTAACTAAATTTAACACGGGGGGACTTTTCTCAGTGTTAGGCCAATTTGAATTAGAACATCCTCTGATAAAAGAAGCAGGATTAAAATGGGTATTATTTTATGATGCTGGTAATGTTTACGAAGAAGAATTTAACGCAGATAAGTTAACACTAAGACAAGACTATGGTTTTGGTTTTAGATGGTTCTCACCAATTGGTGTTCTAAGATTTGAGTTTGGTTACCCAATTGATCCAGAAGAGGGTGAAGACGGACAACAATTCCATTTCGATATTGGACAATTATTTTAAGTATCAAATTAGGAGATATAAAATGAAAAATTTAGTATTAATCGCAGCACTATTACTTTCTTTCTCTGCGATAGCAGAAGTTAAAGTTGGAATCGTGAATATTCAAAAAATCATCGTTACCATTAAAGAAGGGAAAACGGTTAATAAAACTCTTGAGAAATCTTTTAAAAAGAAACAAGAGCTAATTAAATCGGAGGAAGCAGGAATTAGAAAGCTTCAAGAAAAATTTCAAAAGCAAACAGCTGTACTTACTGATGCTGCTAAAGCTAAGAAAGGTGCTGAGATCAAAGGTAAAATTGATGCAGTAAGAGCTAAGATGATGCAATTTCAAAAAGATATTCAAAAAGAAGAAGCTGAGCTTAAGAAGCCAATTCTTGATAAGCTTAAGCCAATTATTGATGCAATTTCAGCTTCTGAAAAAGTTGCCTTAACTTTTGAGATTAGCCAATCTCCAGTTGTATATGCTTCTAACAAGGTTGACCTTACTGAGAAAGTTATTCAGGCCTACGATAAAAAACATTCAAAATAAGAAGTAATATGAACTTCTCTGAATTAAAATTAATAGATAAATCTATTGAACTTATAAGTGGAAATCCCGAGACATTTGATGTCATCGGGATTTCTCATTCTGATGAACCCAAAGAAAGCACTTTTGTCTTTTTGAAAAATAAACGCTTTTTAAATGCACTCGGGTGTAAAAGCGAATTTAATGTTTTTCTCAAGAGTGGATTAATGGTTGAAAAAGAATATTGGGATTCAGTAGATAAAGAAGTAAGTGAAAAGTTAAAGTCTCAATTCGGCTGGGTTGCAACTCTAAAAAGTGTGAATGAAGGAATGTGTATTCTTTCGAAACCTTTTTACGATATTTTATTTGGACAACTAAATTACCAAGTAGATGGAAGGCAATTAAATGATGTTGAGATTGATCCATCGGCCGAAATAGCACAGAATGTCTTCATCGGTGAAGGAGCAAAAATAGGAAAGAACGTTAAAATTCTGCCTGGCTGTGTTCTTATGCCAAATGTAACCATTGGTGATGATTCAATAATTTTTCCTAATGTCAGTCTTTATCCTTTCACTAGTATTGGGGAGAGATGTCGAATTCACGCTGGTACCTCAATTGGAACTGATGGTTTTGGATACAATTTCTTTGATGGAAAACATCAAAAAATTTGGCACCTAGCTGGAGTGGAAATTTTAAATGATGTTGAAATTGGTTGTAATGCAATGATTGATGCTGGAGCCTTTACGCCTACCTTCATTGGTAACGGTTCTAAAATTGATAATGCTGTTCAAATTTCACATAACGTAAAAATTCATGAACATGTTATTATTTGCGGTACGACTGGAATTGCAGGAAGCGTTGAAATAAATGATTACTGTGCCTTTGGTGCGGGAGCTGGTGTTGCACCGGCTGCAAAAATAGGTAAAGGAGCCCAAGTGGCTGCTAGGGCAGTAGTAAGTGAAAATGCTGTTGTTCCACCGGGCGAAGTTATGGCCGGGCATCCTGCTAGACCACTAAAAGATTGGATGAGATCTCAAGCAACCCTTAGAAGGCTCTCAAAGAAATAAAACTAGGAAAACTTATGTTAATGAACAAAGAACAAGTATTAAATTTTATGCCGCATAGACCACCATTCTTATTTATAGATACTGTAAGCAAGGTGGATATCGCTGAAACCGCTCAAGGAAAAGAAGTTGTTACAAGTAAAGACCTTGTTGGTTCTTTAGTTATTGCAAACTTTACAGTAAGAGAGGACCTTGAAATTTTAAAAGGTCACTTCCCAGGAAATCCGATACTTCCTGGAGTTGTACAAGTTGAGATGATGGCACAGGCTTCAGCATTTGTTTCACTTGGATTAAATGGTGTTAGCAATGATGAGTTCAAAGTTGAAACACTTCTTTTAGGAGTTGAATCTTCAAAGTTTAGAAAACCAGTTCTTCCTGGAATGGAATTAGAAATTCATGCAAAGATGGATAAATCGAGAGGTCCTATAGCACATTATAAGTGTGAAATTTATTGTGATGGTGTGAAAATCTCTGAAGCAAAAATTTTAGCAAAATTAGATATAAGTAAAAGGAAGTAAAAAATGAGTTCAATAATACACCCAACTGCGATCATCGAAGAAGGTGCAAAATTAGGTGAAAATGTAGAGATAGGTCCATATTGTTTAATTGGACCAAATGTTGAAATAGGTGACGGAACAAAACTAATTTCACATGTCGTTGTGGAAGGTCACACAAAAATTGGTAAGAATAATGAATTTCATCAGTTCTCTTCTATAGGTGTTCCACCACAAGATAGAGCTTACGCTAATGAACCAACTCAAACAATTATTGGAGATGGCAATTTATTTCGTGAGGGATGTACAGTTCATAGAGCAACAACAAAACAGGATCATGTTACCAAAATTGGCGATAATGGTTATTTTATGACAGGTGTTCACTTTGCTCATGATTGTAATATTGGAAATAATGTAACCCTAGCTAACGGAACTATGTGCGCTGGTCATGTTACTATTGGTGATTATGTTCAAATGGGTGGGGCTTGCGGTGTCACTCCTTTTTGCAGTGTAGGTCGGGGAGCATTTATTGGAGCAGCGAGTGCAATTGATAAAGACGTTCCACACTTTTGTGCCGCCTTTGGGAATAGAATAAAACTTAAGGGTGTAAATATTATTGGTATGAAACGAAGAGGCCATAGCAAGGATGAGATCTCTGAGGTCGTAGACTTTTATAGAATGATGGAAGCTTCAGCTTTATCTCCAAGGGCATTTGTTAACCATCCTGAAAATATGGAAGACTATTTAAATAATCCGACGATACAAGAAATAGTAAAATTCATTGAGAAAAGTGAAATTGGTCTACCACCATTCATGTCATAACCATTCATGTCATAACCATTCACTTCATAGAGGATAAATGATGAATAAAGTAAATGTAGCAGTAATAGGTTTTGGTCACTTGGGTAAGTGGCATACACAAAAAGCTGATCAGTTAGAAGGATCAAATTTAGTGGCAATTATTGAACCTTTTGAAGCGAATAAAAAGGCAGCTGCACAAGCCTACCCACACGCTAAAATCGTAGATAAAATTGAAGATGTAATTGATGAAATTGATGCTGCCATAATAGTGACTCCAACATCAACTCACTATGAACTGACTAAACAGCTTCTACAAAATAAAAAACATGTTTTTTGTGAGAAACCTCTTTGTTCAACTTTCGAAGAAGCAAAAGATCTTGAACAGTATTTAGGAAATAGAGTTCTACAAGTAGGGCATAGTGAAAGATGTCACCAAGCTTGGGAAAAATTAAAAGATGAATTTTCACAAATTACGGGAAAGAAGACAATCAAGATCACAAGATTTGCCCCTTTTAAAGGAAGAGCAACCGATGTTGATGTTGTTCAGGATTTAATGATCCATGACATCGATTTGATGCTTCATTTGTTCGGTCAAAAGCCAATAGGTGTTAATTCTATTGGTCACAAAATAAGAACAGATAAGTGGGATCACGTAACAAGTCACTTTTTCTTCGCGACCGGCGATGAAGTTATAATTACTTCGGGCCGTAATCATGTCAAAGAAGTTAGGGAGCTTGAAGTTATGAGCTCTTCTGGCTGTCATTACGTCGATCTGTTTACCAATACCATTCATAGAGGAACAAATTCTCAATTTGAAGATGGAACTTTTGTTAAAGAAGAAACTTACGAAAAAAGAGATCACTTGTTTATTGAACAAGAAAATTTCTATAACTCAATTATAAATAACACGACACCTATGGTGACTTACGAAGATGGCGTAAATGCAGTTTATCTTGTAACGAAAGTTAACGAGAGTCTTGACTCTGGTAAGAGGTTAGAACTGTAAATGACACATAAGGAAAGTTGTCTCATTATTGCAGGAGAAAAGTCTGGCGAAGATCATGCGATGACTTTCTTTCCTCAATTGAAAGAACTTACTCCTAATTGTGAATATTATGGTGTTGGTGGTTCTCGTTTAGAAGAACTTGGTGTTGACCTAAAGTACCATTTAAAAGATTTCTCCGGAATTGGTATATCAGAAGTTTTATCAAAAATACCATTCTACTATAGAGCACTTGATCATCTTGTTGATGAGGTAAAAAAAAGAAATACAAAAACAGCAATTCTAATTGATTTTCAGGGCTTTAATTTAAAACTAGCTCGTAAATTAAAAAAACTTGGTGTTAATGTATTGTACTACGTTGCTCCTCAAGCTTGGGTTTGGAAGCCTTGGCGTGCCAAAGTTCTCGAAAGTAATGTTCATACGCTCTTTACCATTTTACCATTTGAAAAAAAATGGTTTCAAGATCGCGGAGTAACTAACGTCAAGTCAGTTATACATCCCTTAATTACTGAGTATGGTGATTGTTTAGAGAGCATCACTCAAAGAGACTCGAAAGATTGGGAGAATCGAAAACTTAAGATTTTAATTTTACCTGGAAGTCGTAATGTGGAGGTTTCAACACTTTTGCCTATCTTTGAGAGAGGGGCAGCACTCATAAGTGAAAAACATAATGTTGAATTTGGAATTGTTAAAACTGAATCGGTAAGACAGGAACATTATAAAACAGATTTGAATTATACCAAAGTTTGGACATCAAATATGCTAGCGGAGGCACTTAATTGGGCCGATATGAGTATCGCTGCAAGTGGTACTGTGACTCTGGCCACTGGATTATTTCAAGTTCCAACAGTTGTTTGTTATAAGGTATCTTTATTTACTGAAGCTATACTGACTATGCTTGTGCCATATGATGGACCTGCTAGTTTAACCAATATTATTCATGAAAAAATGATTTTCCCCGAGCTAATTCAACATCATTCTGATCGATATAATATCGCAAAAAATATAAATAACTGGATTGATAACCCACATGAATTTGATGAAATGGTTTCGACACTGAGGGAAACTGTGCATAAGTTAACAGGTGATGACTTTTCAGTTTCCGATTATATGGCGAATGTTATTAATGGGGATTTGGGGGACAGCAATGAAAAATAATTTAGTAAAACATATTTTTCTTAAACCACTATCAACTTTATGGGAATCTGTTTATAAAATTCGTCGATCTTTGTATGAATATGGACTTTTGAAAAAAGAGTATTTTAAGGTTCCAATAATTTCTGTTGGAAATATAACTTTCGGTGGAACCGGAAAAACACCCATGATTATTTGGCTTGTAAAAAAGCTTGAAAGTTATGGGTTTGATAATGTGATTCTTACTCGTGGGTACAAGGGCAAGCTTGAACATAAATCTGGTGTCATTAAAGGTGGACAGAGGTTTCTTTCTAATCCACACGAGTTTGGTGACGAACCACTACTTATTTCAAAAAGTATGAAGAAGGGTGCGGTCATTGTTGGAAAAAGAAGATCCCAGAATTTAAAAAAATATTTTCCAGAAATTCAGCCAGATGTCGTGTTACTTGATGATGGCTTTCAGCATATTCAACTTTATCGCTCTTTTAATATTGTCTTGTTCGATGCTTTACTTCCCTTAGAAAGTTATAAAACAGCACCAATGGGATACTTGAGAGAAGGCTTAACAGCATTAAAAGATGCTGATGCCATTTTAATTAGTCGCTCTGACCAAGTTGAAGAAGAAAAAATAGAATCACTTTTACAGTTATTAGGAAAACATCACCGTAAGGGAATTCCCATCGGAAGGTTTTCTTATGTTCCAACTGGGATAGTTGACTGTTTTGATAAACCAGTGATGGAATTATCTGACTTAAAAGGAAAGAAGGTTATTGCTTTAACGGCCATTGCTTCACCTGACTCTTTTTATCATTTGATTGAAAGCTATGGAGCCGAAATTGTAAATAAGTTAACCTTCGCTGATCACTACTTCTTTAATCACGAAGATATCAATGAAATCCTTATCGAATGCGTCAAGCAAAATGCTATTGTGGTGACTAGTGAAAAGGATATGGTTAAGTTAAGAAAGGTAACTAAAGACTCAAGAATAGTGTCTATCAATATAGAGATTAAATTTCTAAGCGGTGAAGAAGCCTTATTAAATAAAGTGAGAAGCATCCTTAATCTTGATTATAACTAAATCCGTTATACAATAGTATTAACAGCTATTTATAAAGGATTTTTTTTGAAACCCCTAATTTTACTTTCAACTCTATTTATATTTTCATCATGTTCGACGACATTAAAAAATTTCTTCAAGAGTGATGATATTGCGACAAAAAGAAATGAAAAACTCATGAAAGAGGATTTCAAAGTAGAAGAAGATGTTTTAAATCAGTTTAAAGAAAATATTAAGAAAACAAAACCCATCGAAGTTATAACAAATAAAACCAATAACAAAATTACAAAAAAATCTCCAACAAAAATTACGGAAAAAAAAGTAGAAAATAAACGAAGGGCAATCAGGCCAAAACCCAAAAAACTTAAAAAAGCAACATTCAAGGCAGTAAAATCTAAGAGCATTTATCGTGAAGACTTTCCGCCAAAATTAATCGACTTAGATGAAGTAAGTTCTACATTTTGGAAAAGCTTTCAACCTATTCTATTTAGCGGGGAGAGGACTGTTCTTAATATAAGTTATATGGGAGTTTCCACTGGAAAAATTACGATTAGTACTAAAGAAGATACGAGATTAGGTGATGTGGATACTTTTCATATTAATGCTAGGGTGAAGACTGCTGATTTCTATTCATATCTTTATGAAATTGATGATTACTGTGATTCATATGTTTCTAAAACAAATTTTACGCCACTTAAGTTTAGTTTAATTCAGCGACAAAGCTCACAAGATATAGATGATTTACAGTTATTTGATCACACCAAAATGAAAACATATTCATTTTATAAAAGAGTTACTAAAGAAAAAGAGAAGAAGGAAAAGAAAGTAAAAGATATTCCAAAGTTCTTTCAAGATCCATTATCAGTCCTTTATTTTATCCGCGGACTACCTATGATTACTAATAAAACTTATGTCATTCCATTAGTTAATCAAGGAAAGGTAGAGGTCTTAAAAGCGACATTTGAAAAAACGGAAATGATTAAAACTGCCCTCGGAAATAAAAATGCCTACAGAATTAAAATCAGTACTAAGCATAAAGGCAAAACTATTGAAGGTGGGGATATGATTTTTTGGTTCTCTGCTGATGATAGAAGAGTTTTCTTAAAGTTTTCAGCAAAGATTAAAATTGGAACTGTAAGTGGCGAAATCGAAAGTTATAAAGAGATATAATGCGTGAAAAGGTAATTTTACAAGACTTCACAGTATTACTTGTATGTACAAGTATTAAGTGGTCGACCATAGAAAGAAGGGTTTTGTTTGACAGTACTTTCTTAAGGAATATGGGTTGTAATCCAGTGATTCTTTGTCTTAAAAACTCTCAAATTGATAAAGCTGCTGAGGCTGAAGATATTCCAAGGCTTTATGTGAACAAGAAAAAGATCAACCTTTATATGGGGTTTCAGTTTCTACTTGAGCTACGAAACTTAATTAAGGAAACTAGATTTGATATAATTCATTGTTATTCATTATCATCTACTTGGGTTGCAGCTTTTATTTTAAAATCCCACCAAAATATTCCTCTGTTTTTCACCCTAAATCAGAACCTCAATTCGTTTTACCATAATATGGTTGCTAAGTGGCTTTTGAGGAGAGTTGATTGTATTTTTACGTTATCAGATGAAGTTAGGGAATTTGCGGAAGAAACATTTCCAGTACATCCTCGAAAAATAAAAAATATTGGTGGTGGTCTTGAAGTTATAAAAAAATCGTCAGGTAAAGAAGAAGTTAAAAATCTTGGTTGCGTTATAAATAATATAAATGAGTTGAAGCGGCTAAAATATATAATAAAGGTGTTTCGTGTCCTAAAGAGCCATAGTGAAATATCTTTTGGACATCTACAGCTACATATTTTCTTAGGTCCAAGAATTTACCAAAAAGATAAGGCCAAGAAAGTTTTAACAGAACTAGACTACGAGTTTTATGAAGGTGATATTCTACTTTATAATCTCGAAGCCAAATCTGAGTTATTGAAAGATCTAGATATTTTTATTGGACTTGCTTTCGATGAGCCGCTAAATGATTTTGAAATTGTCTCAATGATGAATGAAATACCTGTTTTATTTCCAAGAACTGCTGTGCGTCAAAATCTACTGTATCGCTATGCCTGGGTTGGAGAGTCTTATTATGAAGGTGATATTAGAGAAGCAAAAACTAAGCTAGCAAAAATAGTTACGAATTATCAGGTATATAGGAATGCTTTAGAGGATTATTCAGAAGAAATTATTCAAGCTCATGGTCTTGATATTTATGCTGAAGAATTTCAAAATTTCTACGAAAAAAGTTTCCAAAAAAGAAGTCGTTTCAGGAAGCAGTAAGTCTAAATTGGATTGACATAAATTACTGAAAAGATTATAAAAGTTGCTCTTCAAACTTTGTTTGAGAATCACTTGTTGATCCATCTTTGATGGTTGATACGAGGATATAAAAAAATTAAGGTGGACAATATTATGTCAACAACACAACTCCCAGATTGGGCAAAAGAATTCGCTGGAGATCTAGACGATTCAGCAACAACAAAAGTAGCTTCGGAATTCGAAACACTACTAAGTGAAACAAAAGCAGGCAGCTTCATAGAAGGTGAATGTTACAAAGGTCAAGTAATCTCTGTTACAGATGATTTCGTAATGATCGACATTGGTTACAAGCAAGAAGGATTAGTTTTCGCTAAAGAATTTAGAAACTATGACGGAAGCTTAAAAGTTAAAGTAGGGGACGAAATTGAAGTTTACCTTGAAAAACTTGAATCACACCTAGGAAACTTAGTTTTATCTAAAGATAAAGCAGAAATCTTACAAGCATGGGATAAAATCTCGGAAGCATGTGAGAAAGGTGATCCAGTACAAGGTACTGTTATCGCTAAAGTTAAAGGTGGATTATCAGTTGATATCGGTGTTAAGGCATTCTTACCTGGATCACAAATTGATATTAGACCAACTAAAAACCTTGATAAATTCATCGGTAAAAAGATGGAATTCAAAGTTATTAAATTTAACAAAAAACGTGGAAACATTGTTCTTTCAAGAAGAGCTATCCTTGCAGAAGAAAGAGGGAAGCTTAGAGATGAGACTCTTGGTCAAATCCAAGAAGGAATGGTTGTTAAAGGTATTGTTAAAAATATCACAGATTACGGTGCATTCATCGACCTTGGTGGTGTAGACGGATTACTTCACATTACAGATATGTCATGGGGAAGAGTTAAACATCCATCTAACCTACTTGCAGTTGGTGATGAAATCAATGTTAAGATCCTTAAGTACGATTCTGCTAAAGAAAGAGTATCTCTAGGTCTTAAACAAGTTCTTCCTAACCCTTGGGAAACAGCAAAAGATAATTACTTACCAGGAACAAAAGTTTCAGGTGAAATCGTTTCTGTTAAAGATTACGGAATCTTTGTTGAATTAAGTGATGGTATTGAAGGTCTAGTTCACGTGTCAGAAGTATCTTGGACAAACAACAAAGGACCAATCAAAGGTCATAACGTTGGTGATACTCTAGAAGCACAAGTACTTGAAGTAGATGTTGAGAACAAGAGAATCTCTCTTGGGCTTAAGCAATTACTAGATAACCCTTGGAACGCTTTAGCTGAGGCATACCCTCTAGGTAAAGAAGTTGAAGGTAAAATTAAAGCAATCGTAGACTTTGGTGTATTTATTGACCTTGGTGAATCTATTGATGCTTTAATCCACGTTTCTGATATTTCTTGGACTAAGAAAAATGTAAACGTAGCAAACGAATTTAAAGTTGGTGATTCAATTAAAGCAGCTGTTTTAACTGTTGATGCTGATAACTCTAAATTCTGTCTTGGTATTAAGCAATTAGCTGAAGATCCTTGGAAGAAAATTGAAGAAAGACTTCCTGTTGGTTCTGTAGTTGAAGGTGAAATCATGAGAGTTACTGACTTTGGTGCTTTCGTTGAACTTGAAACTGGGATTGAAGGTCTAATTCATATTTCTGAACTATCTGAAGAGAGAGTTGAGAAACCTGAAGACGTTGTTAAAGTTGGTGAGAAAGTTAAAGCAAGAGTTATGTCTATCGACAAATCTGAAAAGAAAATTGCTTTATCTAAGAAAAATGCTGAAAATGCTGATCTTGGATCTTACTCTCAAGAGAGTGCAACTACTTCATCTTTAGCTGAAAAACTTAAAGGTTTTAACGTTAAAGAATAGTATTAATTTATTGAATTTATTTTCATAGATATAGGGGAGACTTCGGTTTCCCCTTTTTTTAAAAGTTAGGGTAGATATCCGGTCTTGCACAACTTGAACTACTTGTATCTAGTGTAGTTAGCTCACCCATCTCAAGTTTATTTTTAACGGCTATTCTAAAGAAATCCACAGAGGTATCAAGTACCTTGTAACGAACTTTTTTAAACCTCTGTTGTCCTGCTACTTTTACTCTTCTTGTTTTCATAACTAGGGGGATCTTACTTCCAAAATTGAAACCAACCTCATTATTTCTAAGATCCATATAATTTTCATCGTTAAAACTATCAGTTCTACTTTCATGTGCAGTTAGTAGTTCTCTTGCGAATTCATCGCCAAAGTATGCAGTTAGAATTGAAGACCAAATAAAGTGTCTAGCAGCATCTACCTCATCTCGAGTATGTCTTTTTTCACCTAGTACATCACAAATAACCATTGAATAGAGGTTTGCTTTATCGGATGCATCTTTTAAATACACGGCCCCAAGTGGCTTTTTTGCGAGGATACCTGCCATTTGATCAGTTATTCTTTCGCCACCTATGGATTTTATAATTTTTGAGAGGATAGAGTGTTCATATTCTGCGGCATTTAAATTTCTGCCGAATACGAAAATAGAAATAACGATTAAAATAATATACTTTTTCATTATTTCTTACCCTGGGACTTTTTAAATATTGTTTTCAGTGTTTGATAAATCTCTCCCTTTAAACTTTTTTCAGCAGAACTGAATAAAAGAAATCTATCAATTGATTTAAGGGCCGAATTTCTAATATTTAATGTGGCGTAGGCCGAGACTAATATTTGACCATCTTTATATTCATAAAAATTTGCGACCATCATTCCATCATTAAATATTCGACTGAAATCAGAAAGTTCATGGTAAGCACTTTTGAGATGCTTACTTGTCAGCCCATCTAGATGTAAACTTGTTTCAAGTAATGTTTGTGCCTTAGGGGAAGTAAAGGTTAGGTTATATGCAATATCCGTTTTTATATTAAATTTTATTTTCAATAACATTTTAGATTTCTCTAAGTCATATTCGTTTTGAGAGTAGGTGGCCTTTAACTTTGCATTGTACATTTGCTTTAGAAACTCTACCGAGTTTAGATCTTCAACACTCATATTATTTATTTGTGGGTCTACTAGAAAATAAGCCTTGGCCACGACTACACTAAAAGGGGCTCCCTCATAGTTATGATTTTGGTTTAGTCCGGCAATTGGAAGTTTAGAAAATTGTTCCAAATTATAAACACCAGACTTATAGTAGAGAGTGTTTGCTTTGACAGAGACATCTTTATAATTACTTTCATAATTTTTTAATTTAATCTCCTTGGATCCTGCGAAACAGAAGGTTGTAAAAAGAGTAAATGTAACGAATATAAGTTTTTTCATTTTTAAAGTATAGAGGGAATGGCTAAAGAATCTAAAGGGAGTTGAAGTAATTACAACTTTACTGTCTAAGTATTAGACAGTTTTAATTAGAAAATAGTTAGTAGAAATGGAACCTTTGCTTCTGAAATTGTTCATACTTACGACGGTGTTTAAAATTTGGACAATAATAAGACCCTAGTTATCTGGAATTACGTGAGAAAACTTGGTACACCTTTTGCAAAATACATTTGTGTAAAACGATTACTAGGAGAGAGTATGAAGTACACAACACTTCTTTTAACATTATCAGTATTAGCTACTACGCCAATGGCCGTATTTGCAGGAGATGATTATATAATTGGTTCTTGTGAATTCAAGTTAACTGGAAATGATGTTACGAGCTCTTTTTTCTCAAGTGATGATGATAAGATAGAGGCACTAGAAGAAAGTATTGTCTATAAAAGAGACTTCAAAGTAGGCGCATTAAGCTCTATTAATCTAACTCATGAATTTGAGAGAATTATTCCTTTTGCTGATAATCCTAATAAGTATAAAGATTACCAAGTTATCCTATTTAAAGATGATTCTCAGGCTAAAATTGAAGTATTTAATAATGATGTTCCATATGTTCCGATGGAAATTAATGGAAATACAAATGTTCATATCTCTTATGGTGGCAAGGGAGAAACTTATATCTCAAATCGCGATAGAAAAAAAATGAACTCTAGAGAGTTAATGTATAAAGCGATGAACTCTGAAGGTGCACCCCAAGTGAGTGTATCTGTTAAAGGTATTAAGAATGGTTTTAATAGACCTTTTAAAGAAAAATTTGATAACGACGGAACTAAAAGTATAGAAATGGAATATGAGATACCTTTTGTATATAAAGGTCTTCCTGGCGATGGTTTTTGGAGTGTCTTTAAAGGCGATATTACAGAACTAGAAGCAAAAGAAGCTAAACAGAAAGTTCATAAAAGTAAGGTGAAAGTTGAGTGTAACTTTAGTCTACCTGAAGAAGAGGAAATAGCAGAAGTTGAAGAAAATGAAATTATAAAAAGAGACAATGAACCTAAAAAGAAAGAAAAGCTTTTTACTGGAGAGTTTGATCAGACAAAAATTATTAGAAAAGGAAATGCTGTCATAAACTAAGTTCCCCCTAAGTTAGTGACAGTACTATGTCATCCAAATGGTAGTTCCCCCGATTTTGGATGAATAATGATTAAAAGACCTGGTGTTTCCCCCACCAGGTTTTTTTATTTCTATTTATTACGTAATTCAAAACAAACATGAATTTTGAGGTCTCTAAAATCCATTGGAATAGACTTCTTAGTGATATCTTTAATCTCAAAACTTGTTAGGATCTCTTCATCAAGTTTAAATTTTCTAAAATTATTTGAAAAATACAGAACACCAGTTGGAGTTAAGGACTTCATTAGGTTTCTAATCATCCAGCCATGATCTTCTTGTATGTCGAAAACATCTTGCATTCTTTTTGAATTAGAAAAACTTGGTGGATCGAGAATGATGATGTCATATTTTTCTTTTAATGGAGCTTCCAAGTATTGGATGACATCTGTTTGTATAAAAGTATGCATTTCAGGATCAATTTGGTTTTCCCAGAAATTCTCAACTGCCCAATCCATATAAGTTTTAGACATATCTATAGTTGTTACTTTTCCACCACCCATTGCTGCAGCAACTGAAATACTACCTGTGTAAGAAAAAAGGTTAAGAACCTTCTTTTTTAAAGATGAGTCCTTAATCATTTTTCTAAGGGGTCTGTGATCTAGAAATAGGCCAGTATCTAGGTAGTCAAAAAGATTTACCAAAAATTTCATACCATTTTCGTTTACAGGAAAGTACTCATCTTTCTTACAAATTTTATTGTACTGTGAACTCCCTTTTTGCTTTTGCCGTTTTTTAAAAATAACTTTTAGCATAGGAATATTAAGCACCTCGTCCAAAGCTTCTTCAATATGCTTTTGATGTTCTCTTTGTAAGGCTAGAATTTCTTCGTCGTCTTCATCGATTCGCTTTCCTTTTTCATAAACAACTGCATACTCGTTGTAGATATCTATGATATAAGGATACTCAGGTATATCTTTTTCATAAAGACGATACGCAGTTAATTTAGAATTTTTCACTAAATTTTTTCGATTTTTTAGGTTTTTTCTAAGACGATTGAGAATAATTGAAGAATCTTTCATAATTCGTATTATAATCATTTTAGATGTTAATTAAACCAAATAATATTAGTCGGGAAAATAAGAAAGGTATTGCGATGTTTGAAGTTAAAATGATGGCAGATTCAGATACAGGGTCACAGGATCCTGGAATTGCTGTTGCAGATGAAACAAAATTAGAACAACCAAAAATGTATAAAGTACTCATGCACAACGATGATTACACAACTATGGAGTTTGTTATTCACATTCTTATGAAGTTTTTTGGTAAAAACCAAGAAGAAGCTCATGGTGTCATGTTGAAAGTTCATCATGATGGGGTAGGTATTTGTGGAATTTATACCTTTGAAGTTGCTGAATCTAAGTCAGCTAAAGTAAATAGATACTCAAGAGGCAAGGGACATCCTTTAAAAAGTTCAGTTGAACCTTGCGATTAATGAATAAAACCCCATATTAAGTGGGTGAGGTAAATATGATAAGTGCACAATTAGAAATTTTATTAAATAAGGCCATAAAAAGAGCTAATGAACTCAAACATGAGTTCTTAACTTTAGAAAACGTACTCTTGGCGCTCCTAAGCGATGAAAAAATTTCCACAATTATAAAAGACTGTGGCGGTAATATTTCAGGTTTAGAAGAGGATATTCAGTTATTCCTTAAAAACTCAGAAAATTATAGTTTATTAACCGAAGAAGAGATTCAAGAGCTGTCTGATGAGCAATTTGACGATAAAGAGATGAAAAAAATTGCAAACAGCAATGGTATCTATTATCAACCAGAAATAAGTCTTTCACTTCAAAGAGTCATCCAAAGAGCAGCTCTTCACGTGCAAAGTTCTGGAAAGAGTTCAATACTTCCAGTTCATCTTCTAGTTGCGATGTTCTCAGCAAAGAATAGTCATACTGTTTATTTTCTTCAGAAGAATGGTCTTGAGAGATTTAAACTCGTAGATAGAATTGCTCATACTGAAGATAAGCCTACTTCTAGTCAAAACATATCTGGAGCGAATCCAAATGGAGCTGATCCATTAGAGGGTGATGGGGTAAGTAAAGACGTTCGAATCTTAGAAGAGTTCACTTCTAATCTTAATGATGAAGCAAGGTTAGGTAAATTAGATCCGATTATTGGAAGGAGCGAAGAATTAAATAGAGTTATTCAGATTCTTTGTAGACGTAGGAAAAACAATCCAATTTTGGTAGGTGACTCTGGTGTTGGTAAAACAGCAATTGCGGAAGGTCTTGCGCAGTTAATAGTTGAAGGAAAAGTTCCAACAATCATTAAGGATATGGAAATTTTTAGCCTTGATATGGCAGGACTATTGGCCGGAACTAAGTTTAGAGGCGATTTTGAAGAAAGATTGAAATCTGTTTTAAAAGCTATTGAAGAGAAAAACGAAAAACACGGATGTATTCTATTTATAGATGAAATACACAATATAATTGGTGCAGGATCTACAAATGCTGGAAGTATGGATGCTTCAAACTTACTCAAACCTGCTTTAAGTAGAGGTTTAATCAGATGTATGGGGTCGACGACATATGATGAATATAGAAAGTTCTTTGAAAAAGACCAAGCATTAACAAGAAGATTTCAAAAGATTGATATTACTGAACCTTCAGTAGGCGATACAATTCTAATATTAGAAGGACTCAAGTCAAAATTTGAGGATCATCATAATGTTAGTTATTCAAAAGAAATAATTGAAAGCTCAGTAAAATTGGCGAATAAGCATATAACAGAAAGAAAAATGCCTGATAAGGCAATTGATGTAATTGATGAAGTAGGTGCCTATCTTAGAATTAAGAACGTTGATAAAGAAATAATCGATAGAGTTCCTGTTCAAATGATCGATATAGAACATATTGTTGCAAAAATTGCCCGTATCCCAGAAAAAAGTATCTCGGTTAGTGAGAAAGATAGACTCAAAAACTTGGCACGAGATTTAAAACTACTTATCTTTGGCCAAAATGAAGCAATCGAAAAAGTTTCAAATGCGATTATTTTATCTCGATCTGGTCTCGGAAATGAAATTAAGCCCATTGCAAATTTTCTATTTGCAGGGCCAACAGGTGTTGGGAAGACAGAACTTGCCAAGCAATTATCAAGTACGATGGGAATTAATTTTGAGAGAATTGACATGTCAGAGTACATGGAGAAACACGCTATAAGTAAGCTTATAGGGGCTCCTCCGGGTTATGTTGGTTTTGATCAAGGTGGAATTTTAACAGATAAAATTAATAAAAACCCTTATTCCGTTCTACTTTTAGATGAAATCGAAAAAGCTCATCCTGATGTTTTTAACATTCTTCTCCAAGTTATGGATCATGGAAAGCTCACTGATTCGAATGGAAAAGTAACAGATTTTAGAAATGTCATCCTAATAATGACATCAAATGCTGGTGCAACAGAGTTAGAATCTGGAAGTATTGGTCTTGGTGGAAGTAAAAATATGAATATTTCTAAACGAGATCAGGCACTTAAGAACTATTTTACCCCTGAATTTAGAAATAGATTGGATGCAGTTATTAATTTTAATCATCTTGGCGAAGAAAACATAAAAAGCATCGTTGATAAATTTGTAATTGAACTTGAGAGCCAATTGGCAGAAAAATCTGTCTATTTAGAAGTTTCTGATGAATTAATGAGCTGGTTTGTTAAAAATGGCTATGATCCCAAAATGGGTGCACGCCCTATAGGAAGGCTTATAGACGATAAACTTAGGAAGCCATTGGCGAATGAACTTCTTTTCGGAAAATTAGAAAATGGTGGAAAAGCACTAGCAAAATTAGTGAAAGACGATGTTAAATTCGATTTTATCGTTGAAAAAGTGGAAGAAACTTCTTAGTTGGTAAAAAAAAAAATCAATTATTTTTTTTAAAAATAAATAATTATTTTTCAAAGAAAAAACATATGTTAAAAAAGCCGAAACGACGATAGACACAAGTGTTCGGCTTTTTTTTATCCTTTTTCCTAGCATCGACCTCGAAAAATAAAACTTAAGTCTTTATAAAAAAAATCCGAAATAAAAACAAAATCTATATTTTTTATTTGCGTTAAAATAAAAAACTGATTATCCTAAAAAGGATTGTATAAAGTAAACATTTATTTCTGGGAGGAAATTTATGGCCGTTAAAAAAGCGACAAAAAAGGTAGCTAAAAAAGCTACAAAAAAGGTAGCAAAAAAAGCTACAAAAAAAGTAGCTAAAAAAGCTACAAAAAAAGTAGCAAAAAAAGCAACTAAGAAGAAAGTTGCTAAGAAAGCTACAAAGAAGAAAGTAGCTAAAAAAGCAACTAAGAAGACAGTTGCTAAGAAAGCCACTAAGAAAAAAGTAGCAAAAAAAGCAACTAAGAAGAAAGTTGCTAAGAAAGCTACAAAAAAAGTAGCAAAAAAAGCAACTAAGAAGAAAGTTGCTAAGAAAGCTACAAAAAAAGTAGCAAAAAAAGCAGCTAAGAAGACAGTTGCTAAGAAAGCTACGAAAAAAGTAGCTAAAAAAGCTACGAAGAAAGCTCCTGCTAAGAAAAAAGCAGTTGCTAAGAAGAAGTAATTAGTAATTCTTCATATTGGGCCCTCTTTTGAGGGCCTTTTTTTTGTCAAAAATTTATATTCCTACTCATTTCTAAACTAAATCCATATACTACTTCTTGAATCAAGGAGATATCTTATGAATGTGATCAATAGGCTTTTTTGGAAAGGTTTAATTGTTGTAACACCAATTACCTTAACTATTTATTTGTTACTTATCATTCTGAATAAAGCAGAGAGCCTTTTCGCTAATCTGATTAAAAGCATTATCGGACCCTCACTTTATATTCCAGGTTTGGGCATTTTCGTCACAATTGTATTAATGGTTCTAGTAGGGCTTCTTGTTAGTAACTTTATTACTGGAAGTATTATTAAATTCTTTATAAATACATTCGAAAAAACACCCTTTATCAAAGCAATTTATAGTCCGCTTAGAGATTTGATCTCACTTTTTGGTGGTGGTGGACCTGATAGTATGAAGAAAGTTGTTATGGTTAACTTTGAAAAGCTTGGATTTCAAAGTTTGGGATTGGTTACTCGTGAAGAATTTGATGATCTATCCGAAGGTATTTTTGAGAAAGATACTATCGCTGTTTATATACCTATGAGCTATATGTTAGGTGGCTTTACTGCAATTCTTCCGAGAACTAGTGTTAGAGAAGTCGATATTCCTGTTGAAAAAGCAATTAAGCTCGCAATCACAGGATGGATAAAAGCGGATAAGAATGCCCTTTAAATGCCCTCTGTGTAAATCACAATTAACCAATCATGTTTTTTATCAGGAACAGTATAAGAGGGATTTTTATAACTGTGAGAGCTGTTTTCTATGTTTTGTTAATCGAAATCAGTTATTAACAATTGAAACAGAAAAAGAGAGATACGATTTACATCAAAATGATATTCGATCTGCGGGATATGAAAAGTTTCTAAGAAGATTAATAAATCCTATTCTTGATAAAATATCAAATGATTCTAATGGTTTAGACTTTGGGTGTGGTCCATACCCAATGCTCATAGAGATCTTTAAGGAGGAGGGATTTAAAAATATTAAAGGTTGGGATCCAATTTATCATAATGATGAAAGTGTATTCTCTGATAAGTACGACTTTATTACCATGTGTGAAGTATTTGAACATGTTTATGATGTTAAGTTTGAAATGGATCGTATTGTTGGATTATTGCGATCCGGTGGTTTGTTAGTTATCAGTACCGGAATTAAAATTTCTGATAATGCACTAAAAACTTGGCACTACCTTCAAGATGATACTCATATCAATCTTGTTACAGATCAAACGATTAATTGGATTGCTTTAAATTATAATTTAGAAATTGTGGATAAGGCTAAAGACCTTATTATTTTTTCGAAAATATAAACGGTTGTTCAAGCTCAATTAGTTCATGGTTCTTGATCTTTGGGAAACTTATGAGATCAATAACTTTGAACATACATTCTACAAAATCTTCATTATACGGTTTATCATCCAGTTTAAACTTTTCTACAAGGCCTTTATTATTGATCGAAATTGAGAGTACTACTCTAATTCTGTCTTCTTTAAAGTGAGCGAAAATCTTATGGTCACTAGCGCAGTTTGAAAGGTTCGGTGCCTTTACCGAAATTTTAGAAATAATTTCTGATTGAATTTTTCTTTCTCGAACCCTTTGAGGAAAAATCGAACAAGAAATAAGTGAAAACGTAAAAATAAGTAAAATCGTTTTTTGAAGCATTTAAGTATCATAACTAAAAATAAATGGATTTGATAGGAGTTCATAAAAAGTGACAATTAGCTGTAATCGTTATAATAATTAGCAAAATGAACAATTTTGGAGATTAAAACCATGAAACCTTCTAATTATCCTAATGAACCAGAACACTTATGGAATATTTTCTACGATTTCACCCAAACACCAAGACCAAGTAAGAAAGAAGATAAAATTGTTGAATACTTAGTTAACCTCGCTAAAGAAAATAATCTTAAATACGTAGTTGATAAAGTTCAAAACGTTATTATTTATGTTCCTGGAAAAAATGGAAGAGAAAATGATGAACCTCTACTAATTCAAAACCATATTGATATGGTCACGGATGCATTACATGATGTGAAGATAGACTTTGCAAAGGATGTGATTCAGACGGAAGTTGATGGCGAGTGGTTAAAGGCTGTTGGCACAACTTTAGGAGCAGATAATGGAATTGGATGTGCTGCTGGCTTAGCAACTATCTTTGATGAAACTTTAATACACCCACCCCTTGAACTCTTATTTACCGTAGATGAAGAAACGGGATTAAATGGTGCTCTAGGTTTGGAGCAGAAATATATTAAATCAAAAAAAATGTTGAACTTAGATACTGAAGAGTGGGGTAGTCTTTATATTGGATGCGCCGGTGGTATTGATTATGAGTTGAATAAAGAAGTTGAATTAGTTCATGTCGCTTCTGAATTAGTGGCTTATAAATTACAAATAGAAGGCTTTATTGGCGGACACTCTGGTGTTGATATTCACGAACAAAGAGGGAATGCGATTAAATTTCTTGCGGAATTCTTAGAAAAAATGAATTCAAGCTTTAATTTCGAACTTAGTGAAATAAGAGCAGGAAAGGCCCATAACATAATACCAAGAGATGCTTTTGCTTATATTTGTCTGAATTCGTCTGATTTAGACAGAGCAAAATTAATTGGAAATGAATTAATTAAGAAGTGGCGCTCATTTCTTCCTAAAAAGGACCACGATTTTACATTCTCTTTTGATGAATTAGACAACTTTAGCGGAAAAGTTCTCTCAAAAGTAGACTCCCAGGCCATCATCGATTATATGATTCTTTTTCCCCACGGGGCTCATTCATACGATTTAGAAAATAGAGATTTAGTTTCAATGAGTAATAACTTCGCAAGGTTCTTACTTGTTAATGGAAAAGTCTATACGCAGTCATCATTACGTTTTTTTGACCGTGAAGAAGTCAAATCTCTCGAGAAAGAAGTTCAGATTCTTGGAAAAATGTTTGGAATGAAGGTTGAAAAACACTCCGAATACCCAAGTTGGAAGCCAGTTTGGGAGAATTCGATCTTGGATTTGGTTAAAAACATCTATAAAGAGCTTTATGGCGAGTTTCCTAATGTTACGGCCATCCATGCGGGCTTGGAATGTGGTATTTTAAGAGATAAGATTGGTCCAATTGATGTATTATCATTTGGTCCAACAATTACAGGTGCACATTCTCCTGATGAAAGAGTACATATCCCAAGTGTTGAAAAATTTTGGGAATTATTTAAAAACGTATTAATCAAAATATAAGGAAAAATTATGAGTTACCAATTTTACAAAATGCTTCACATTATCTCAATTGTCGTTTTCTTTGCGATGTTTGCAGTAGCAGCTTATTCTGGCGAAAATTCTAAGAAAGGAAAAATAATCACAGGAATCATGCTTTTCTGTATATTAGTCGGTGGAATGGGACTTAAGAAATTTGCAGCTCCAGGTGTTTGGCCAATGTGGCTTAATATTAAAATGGGCATTTGGTTGCTTGTTGGTGTTGTTGGACATGTTGTAATTAAGAGATGTCCTCAATTTGCTGTGAAATCCTTCTGGGCTTCTGTCGGACTTTTGACACTTGCGAGTTATTTAGCAAATTATAAAATATAATTGGAATAATTCTTTTGCCATCATATGTTAAAATTTTTAACATATTATAATGATACGTTTTCTAATAAATATTTATACATGGATTGTATTAGCAGATGTTCTGCTAAGTTATGTGCCCCAATATCAAAATCAACAATGGGCCAAAACTGTTAAGAAAATAGCTGGCTATTCACTTAACCCAGTTAGAAAACTATTGCCTGCTGACCTCCCTTTTGATTTCAGTCCGGTAGTAGTACTTATCATATTACAGCTACTACCATCACTTTGGTAGTTAAGACGATATAAACAAGGATGTTTAATGTTTGATGATATTAGTTTTTTAGTGCAAGAAACTCTCAACGACGCGGAAAAACAAAGCCCTTCTGGTAAAGGTTTTCTTTCTAATTTTTTCAGTAGAGAAGTTGAAACACCAGATGAGGTTCCAGGCTTCTTTTATCATTTACAGAAAAAATCATCTACTTTTGTAATTAGAATTCACCCTTCAGTAAATCTAAAAACTGATTTTAAAAATATTAATAAGCACCCAGATCTTTATCCAACACTTCGACTGCAAGAAGGTGAGGGCGAGCTATCAGAAAAATTATCCTACTTTGAGTGTGATCGTTTTGAAGTTGCTACAAATATTAAGTCTCACCTAGGGAATAAACGTTTTCCTATGTTTGAGGAAAGAATTTTCAATGTGAGTGATCCAGGAGATAGCTGGTGGTTGAAATGTGATGAAAATAAAATGACGTTATTGTTTAAGCTGTCTCACACCGAAGATATTGGAAGCCTTATAAAGTTAGGGCCGCTTGGTGATGCAAAGAAAAGTTTAGAGATTTTTAAACAGTTATTCGGATATTTTAAAATGATATTTCCTGTTGAAGATTACTCTAGTGGATATGGTCAAGTTTGTATGACTTGTGCTGAAGATCAACACCTTCATTTTGAAAACTTAAAGTTACTTTTTCAAACAGGAGAGACTTCTCATGAATTTTGGGAATATTTACGTCAATTAGAAATGAATTCACAGGATAAGCCAATTTTAGAATCCCTTCAAAAAGCAAATTACTTCTTAATGGAACTCGGCTTTACACGAAGTTTTTGGAAAACCATTGAGGAGCAACTCTAAAAGGAGTTGCGACCCGGCAACTCTAAAAGGAGTTGCGACCTGGTAACTCTAGAATATCTATCGAATTATTTTTGAAGTTCGCTTGCTGCAATAAAGCCTGAAACCATGATTTGGGCAAGCATTCCTAGCTCTTCATCATCTTCAACACCGTAGAAATCTTCCAAATGTTCAACGAAGATTTCAATCGCCTCATCATCAAGGTAATTCTCAACATTTGCCATTAATTGGTCAGCGTTAAGTTTTTTAAGTCCTTCAAAGTAGGCCACTAATTTGTCTTTATCTTGTTCAGTCATGGGGAGTATATTTAGCTTTAAACCGTGAAATGGTAAAGATAAATAACCTTTTTTATGGGGAATTGGGTCATTTATTACACTATTCTTAAGGATAACTTGAGTTTATCTATTATTGTGGTAGAAAGACCCTACGAAACGAAAGTTTACCACTACGGCCCGAGGCACTCACGATGATTGTGCCCTATCTATATAAAAGACGGACTCCAGTGGTACAAACAAAACCACTGAGACAAGAACTCAGTCAACTTACAAGGACATTTAATGTTATTTTCAGAACTTAATTTGAGGTCTGCTTCAATGAAAGCAGTCGAAGCGCTTGGTTTTACGGAACCTTCAGAAATCCAAGAGAAATCTATTCCTAAGCTTATGGCAGAAGAAGAAATTGATTTTATCGGACAAGCGCAAACGGGAACAGGTAAAACTGCAGCCTTTACACTACCTTTATTAGAAAAAATTGATTACAAAGCAAAGCATATTCAAGCAATGGTTATTGCTCCAACAAGAGAATTAGCAAATCAAATCTGTACAGAAATTGATAAACTTTCAAAATTTGATCCTGTTAGAACACTAGCTGTTTACGGTGGTGTATCTATTGGAAACCAATTATCAGATCTAAGAAGAAATAAGCCACAAATCATTGTTGGTACTCCAGGACGTCTTTTAGACGTTATGAAAAGAGGGGCTTTTGACCTTCTAAAGTGTAAATATGTTATTTTAGATGAAGCAGATGAGATGCTTGATATGGGATTTTTTGATGACGTTCAAGAAATTCTTGCTGAAGTTCCAGAAAAGAAAATTTGGATGTTTTCTGCAACTATGCCAAAACAAATCCTTTCTATGATTAACAAGCATTTTTGTAATCCTGAACTAGTTAAAACAACTAAGAAAATTTTAACTGCAGATAATGTAACTCAACAATTTTGTATTGTTCAGAGAAGAAATCAAGCAGAAGCTTTATGTCGTTACCTAGACTTCAACCAAAATATGTATGCAATCGTATTTTGTAGAACAAGAGTTGGATGTAAGGAACTTACTGACGAATTAAACGCTCGTGGATTTGCATCAGATGCACTTCACGGTGATATGTCACAAGATCAACGTGACCTTACAATGAAAAAATTCAAAGAGAAGAAAATTAGCCTTCTTATTTGTACAGATGTTGCAGCAAGAGGAATCGACGTTACTGATCTTACCCACGTTGTAAACTTTTCTCTTCCGCAAGACAACGAGTCTTATGTTCACAGAATTGGTAGAACAGGTAGAGGTGGGAACAAAGGTATCGCTCTTTCAATCATCGAATCAAATGAAGTAAGAAGAATTTCTCAAATTGAGAGAATTACAAAAGCGAAAATCGAAAAAATCGATCTTCCAACTGTTGCAGATATCGTTTCAATCTTAACTGAAAAAGCATTCTCTCAATTTGAAGGAATGATTGAAGGATTTAACGAAGAGGCCGATGAAAACTACGCAGCATTTAAAACTCGTTTTGCTGAAAAATCTCAAGAAGATATAATGAAGGGTCTTTACGCATATATTTTTGAGCAATCACTTAAGCGTTACAAGAAAGCATACTCAATCGACGTTGCAGCTAGAGTACCTGGTGAGCGAAGTGAGAGAGGAGAGCGTGGAACAAATGGAGCTCAATCTGGATACCAAAGATACCATATTACACTTGGTAGAAAAGTTGGTCTTGGAGCAGGTGATCTAATTAAATTAGTGTCTCAAAACCTATCAATAAGTGGTGGTGACATTGGAAAAATTAGCGTAATGGATGATTTCTCTTTCTTCGAATTACCAGATGCTCATAAAGATGTTTCTTTAAACTTAAACGAAGCTTCATTTAATGGTGAAAGCTTTAAAGTTCAAGTAGCAAAAGGTAGATCAGATAGTGGCCCAAGAAGAGGCGGCGGTAATCGTGGTGGGGGCGGAGGTTTTTCTCGGTCAAGAAACGGTGGTGAAGGTCGTTCTTCTTCAAGAAGCTATGGTGGTAGATCAGAAGGTGGTGAAAACCGTACAAGAACTTACTCAACTAGATCAGAAGGCGGAGAAAACCGTACAAGAACTTATAATAGATCCGAAGGAAGTCGATCTTCTGAAGGAAATGGAAATAGAAGCTATACTTCTAGAGCCGCTTCGGAAAGAACTGGAAACAGTCCAAGAAGAGAAGCTAGTTCAACTAGAAGTGAATCAAGTGGGAATAGATCATTTGGTAACCGCCAAGAAGCTGACGGAAATAAAAAATCTTTTAGAAGATAGTTTATAATTTCAAGAGTGCCAGGACCATTTTTCCTTATGGGACGTCGTTTAAAAGATGACACACTGTGGGGGGAGGTAGTTCTGGCATTTTTTTGTCAAATTTTTGAAAAATGACTAGGCATTTTTTTCGGTTTTATTTGTTCATTGTGTTGATAAAGTAATTCGATTAAAATAGTATAGAAAGTACAATAAAATCAGCGACTTAAAACAGGGAAGTTAAAGTTGGAATTTGTTTTTGAAAACGATAAAAATAATAATGCTGCAGATAGCAATCTAGATATAATTACTCCAGTGGATAATAACTTTGGACAAGCCGATGGCTCGTTTGGAAGGGCAGAGAAGTCAGCTAGGCGAAATACTAGAAGAACTCTACCCAAGAATTTCTCGGATATTGAATTTAACGAACCTTCTAGAAAAGCTCGAAAGAGAACTACTGGACCAAAGGTCAATTACGTAAAATCTGTAAAAAAGCAAAAAAGAAAAACTACTAAATCTTTTGAATGGTCTTGGACTAAGTTAGGTTGGATGGCCTGTGGTGCTTTGGTGCTTAGACTTTTTTTTATGGAAAGTGGGATCATTGATTATAATTCAATGAATCAAACTTTAGAGAATAGAGAGAATGACTTATTGATGTTGAGGCAGGAAAATGCTGATCTTATTGGTGAAATTCACAAGATTAAAACATCACCTTCATATCAAAAGAAATTAGCAAGGGATCATCTAGGTGTTATTGCAAAAGATGAATACTTAATTTTATTTTCAAAAGAATCTGCTATTTCTTCAATTTAAGTAACATTCCATGTTTTAGTTTTTTTGCCAGGGGAGAATTAGCTTTTAATTCTAGTACGTGTTGTGAGAAAACTTCTTTTGAAAGTGGAACTTCCGAGCGATCACCTTTTTTGGGGTAGTGTTTAAGCCCTCGGTGGATGTCCAGAATGTAATAATTAGCACTCATAAAAAATAAATCTAAGTCAAAATGTGTTTCAGGCATCCAGAACTGTCTAACTCTCATTTCTGTTTCAGGGAAAAGCATCCCTTTGTTAAGTGGGAAGTCTTCAGGTTTAATTCCACTTAATCCTCTTTTTTGTTGTTCATAAGTTTCTGCAATATAAACACTAAACTCTTCACCACTGGAGAGTTTGAAGGTTTGTGTTTTATAGGATTTTAAATGATCAGAAGTAGACGCATTGCAAGCACCAAAAACCAGTAAATAGCTAAGAAAAATAATGAGATTTGATGCTCTTTGGGGTATATATTCAATCATACGATAAATTCTAATATACGGAGAATGAAATGGG
Organism: Bacteriovoracaceae bacterium; assembly: GCA_047634375.1. Lineage (GTDB taxonomy): Bacteria > Bdellovibrionota > Bacteriovoracia > Bacteriovoracales > Bacteriovoracaceae. The sequence goes on along the minus strand of JBLIAG010000006.1, from coordinate 105,775 downwards.
AAACCACAACCAAGAAAGTACAAACATCGCAGGCCTTATGAAGACACATCATTGTGCGGAATTAAGAGCTTCTGATATTGGAAAAGAAATAACTCTTTGTGGTTGGAATAATAAGTATAGAGATTTAGGCGGGTTACATTTTATTGATATTAGAGATAAGCATGGTCTGACTCAATTAGCTTTTGATGAATTTAAAGGTGACTTTAGTGTCCTGAAAGGACTGTCACTTGAATCTGTTATTATGGCGAAGGGAATTGTTCGTGCAAGACCAGATTCAGCTAAAAATAAAAGTATGGATACTGGTGAAGTCGAGGTTAGCGTTTTAGAAATTTCAGAGTTATCTCACGCAGAAGAAGTGCCATTTTTACCTCACGGAAAAGTTCAAGCTACTGAAGACTTAAGACTTAAGTATCGATACCTTGATTTAAGAGGGGATAAACTTCAAAATATTTTATCTATTAGATCGAATGCAATGCAAATTACAAGACAAGCACTTTATTCGGAAGGTTTTACTGAAGTTGAAACACCGATTTTATATAAAACAACACCTGAGGGAGCTAGAGATTATATTGTACCCTCAAGAGTTCACCCAGGGAAAGTTTATGCCCTTCCTCAATCACCTCAAACATTAAAGCAACTTTTAATGATTGGAAATACAGATAAATATTTCCAAATTTGTAAGTGCTTTAGAGATGAAGACTTAAGAGCAGATAGACAGCCAGAATTTTCTCAAATCGATATTGAGGTTAGTTTTGCAACTCAGGAATATTTAAAAAATCTTGCAACTAAGATTGTAAGAAAGCTATTTAAGTTTGACGATAGTTTTGAAGTTCCAGTTATGAGTTATAAAGATGCAATGAGGATTTATGGATCAGATAAACCAGATGCTAGATTTGGTCTTGAGCATCATATTGTAACTGACCTGTTTAAGGGAAGTGGATTTAGTGTTTTTGAATCAATTATTGGCTCTGGCTTAAATAAAATGATGTTTGTTCCTGCTTCTGTTAAAGAATTTTCAAGAAAAGAAGTGGATGCGTTAGTTGATATTGTAAAGCCAGTCGGTGGTAGGGGGGTTGCTTGGTTTAAGTTAAAAGGTGATGCCGTATCAGGTGGGATTTCAAAATTCATAACACCAGAGACCTTAGCTGAATTAAAAAAGATGGCCGATGTTTCTGAAGATGGAACATTCTTTTTCTGTGCAGATACTAAACACTCTGTTGTTCATGCATGTGCAGATACTCTTAGACGTCACTTTGGTCATTCCCTTGGGTTAATTAAAACTGGGGATTATAAATTTTTATGGGTAAATGACTTTCCACTTCTTGATTACGATGATGAAGATGGTCGCTTCTATGCTTGTCACCATCCATTTACAATGCCAAAAATTGATAAGATGGATGTCTTTATGGCCGGTAATAAGGAAGATCTTCAAAACCTTGAAGCTGAAGCTTATGACCTTGTTTGTAATGGATATGAAATGGGCGGTGGTTCATTACGAATTTATCAAGCAGATGTACAAGAACAAATGTTTAAAGTACTTGGAATGGGAGAGGAAGAAGTAAACCTTAAGTTTGGTTTCTTTATTGAAGCTCTTAAATATGGAACACCTCCACATGCAGGAATTGCATTTGGTTTCGATAGAACTGTTATGTTAATGGCACAAACAGATAATATTAGAGACGTTATTGCTTTTCCAAAAACAAATGCAGCAACAGACATAATGTGTAGCGCTCCAAGTATTCCGGATCAAGTTCAGTTAAATGAATTAGGTGTTGAGCTTAAAAGTAAAAAATAGCTTCTAGATTTACTCTAAGATGCTTTTAGTACTTCAAGTGATTGGATATCAATATTAATTTGTTCGGCACTGTATTGCTTATGCTCAAGCATATTTTTTAACCATTCATCACTAACAGTTCTAGAACTTGATAAGTAATCGGGAAGACCTCGTCTGTCTTCACTAGAAAAATTAAAAACGAAAAATGTTCCGAATGAAAGATAGCATAAGAGATATCCCATTGATCTTCGAAATGAATTTTTCAGAGAAATATTATAAGTCATTTGCTCGAGATCCTGAATGAATCCTTCATCTACAACTCTTAGACCCATTGTGAATTTTCCGAGAGTTTTTCCATCTAAAACAAATGAGGAATAAAGAAAGTAAGTTGTGTAGATGGCAACAAAAATAACTGCATGTAAAAAAAGATTTCCATTAATTAAGCCGGCTCTTTGTTGAAAATTAAGAGGACTAAAGAATTGATTTATAAAAATAGCGTATGCACCTTGTAGACTCATTTTGATTAAACCTATCGCCGCAATATCAACCCCAAAGGCTATTATCCTTTTAAATAAATGTCCCTGTGGTTCAATTAGCTCAATTTTACTTGAGAGGGTTTTGATTTTTTGATTAGTTTCAATATAGTCTGTTAGGTAGACAACCTTGTTTTCTTTTTCCATCACTATACTTGTCGTGCTATCGATTAGGTTTGTTAAGGCCATTGAAGGTGAGGGCAGAAATTTCCAAATCACACGATTGAGTGAACTTGTTTTCTCAGGTAACGGACCTATTTACCAGTAGTTTGAAACTCAAAAAGTAATATAATGAAATCTATAGGAGATTTATATTATGAGAAGTCATTTTTTATGGTCGATTCTTCCAATTCACATTGGAATTTATTTTTTAGCTAGATACTATGGTAACGGTTTTTTTAATTTTTATATTATTACTGTTCCACTAACTTTGATTGGTTTAAGAGATGTTTTCCAAAGAAAACATACAATCCTTAGGAACTATCCAATAGCTGGTCACTTTAGATATTTATTAGAATCTATTCGCCCAGAAATTCAACAGTATTTTGTAGAGCGATTTGATGATGGAAGGCCTTTTTCAAGAGAACAAAGAAGTATTGTTTATCAAAGAGCAAAAGGCGAATTAGATACTTCTGCTTTTGGTACGCAACATGATGTTTACCTAGCGGGGGCAGAGTGGCTAGAGCACTCAATAGATGTTCCAAAACATCTGGATGAAGGTGAAAATAGAATTAAGATTGGTAACCATCAGTGTAAACAGCCTTACAATGCATCTAGGTTTAATATCTCTGCTATGAGCTATGGATCAATGAGTAAAACAGCTATTGAATCTTTAAACTGGGGTGCAAAATTAGGTGGATTCTTTCACAATACCGGTGAAGGTGGAATTTCTCCTTACCATAAAAAACATGGTGGAGATTTGTGTTGGCAAATAGGTACAGGATATTTTGGATGTCGTAATGCTGATGGAACTTTTAATGAAAAAATGTTTGAAGAAAAATCTCGAGATGAACAAGTAAAGCTTATTGAATTAAAACTATCTCAAGGGGCCAAACCAGGACATGGTGGAATGTTACCCGGAGCAAAAGTTAATCAAGAGGTTGCAGATATTAGAGCAGTAGAAGTTGGTAAAGATGTTAATTCACCTCCAACCCACTCTGCTTTTAGTGGACCCAAAGGACTCGTCCGATTTATTCAACACCTACGAGAGCTGAGTGGTGGTAAGCCAGTTGGCTTTAAATTATGTCTTGGGAAAAAACATGAGTTTTTCTCAGTATGTAAGGCGATGATTGAATTGGATATCTACCCTGACTTTATAACAGTTGATGGAGCAGAAGGTGGAACAGGTGCTGCTCCTAGGGAGTTTTCTAACTCTTTAGGTACTCCATTAAATGATGGGTTAAACTTTGTCCACAATGCACTTGTGGCAACTGGAATTAGAGAGAAAATTGTCCTTATCTGTTCAGGAAAAGTTGTAGATGCTTTTAACCTTGTTAGTAAATTCTCTCTTGGAGCTGATATTTGTAATAGTGCCCGTGGAATGATGTTCGCTATTGGGTGTATTCAAGCACTTCGTTGTAATTCAAATAATTGTCCAGCAGGTGTTGCCACACAGGACCCTAAACTTTATAAGCTTGTTGATGTTGATAGTAAGTCAAAACGTGTTGCTAACTACCATAGGAAAACACTAGAAGAGATGGAGCATCTTATTACTGCATCTGGTGTAACAAGAATAAGAGATATAAAAAAATCTCATATTAAAAGACGTATAGGTCCTGGTAAAGTTATGAACTATGAAGAGCTATACCCAAAACTAGTAATGAATTCACTTATTGATGGAACTTATTCTGGTCGTTGGAGAAAAATTTGGGATGAAGCGAGTTCAGATACTTTTAGAGTTTAACAATTTGAATAGAAAAAATATTTCTTGAGGGCCAGTTCTAAAAACTGGCCCTTTTTATTTAAAAATTAATTTAAGAAATTAGCTTTTAAGTCTTGAAGCTTAAGAAGGGCTTCAATGGGTGTCATATTCATAGGATCGAGAGTTTCTAGTTCATCTAAAAATGGATGAGATGTGTCTTCAAAAACAATCTGAGGACTTGCTGCAAACATATCTAATTGATTTAAATTACATCCTTCGGTAGTTACTGGATTGGAGCTATGCTCTGATTCAAGCTGTGCTAGAATTTGGCTTGAGCGATTTAATATCTCAGTAGGTAAGCCAGCGAGTTTCGCTACATGAATACCAAAACTTTGAGCGGCTCCTTCTTCGATTAATTTATATAAGAATTGAACGTCCCCGTTTTCATTAACAGTTTTTACAGTTAGGTTCTTAGAACCTTCCAAGCTATCAACTAATTCAATTAACTCATGATAATGGGTTGAGAAAAGAGTTAAGGCCTTGGTGTTATTTACAAAATATTCAACTAATGACCAAGCTATACTCATCCCGTCGTAAGTTGAAGTTCCTCGTCCAATCTCATCTAGGATAATTAAAGAGTTCTCAGTAGCGTGTCGAATGATCTCAGCTGTTTCACTCATCTCAACCATAAAGGTTGATTGACCCTTAATGATGTCATCACTGGCACCAAGTCTTGAGAAAATATAATCAGTAAGTCCAACAGTTGCAGACTCAGCAGGTACATAACAACCGACTTGTGCCAAGAATTGAATGATGGCCATCTCTCTCATTACTGTTGTTTTACCGGCCATATTTGGACCTGTAATCAAACCAAAGAAAACATCCTTATCAAGCTTTAAGTCGTGATTTACGAACTGATCTTTAATAGATGTTTTTATTAGTGGGTGCCAACCTTGTTTTATATCAAGTATTTTTTTGTTTTTAATATCTGGTCTTGTAAAACCATCTTGAAAAGAAATCCAAGCAAAACTTTGAAAAACATCAACCATGGAGATGTTATTTGCAAGTTTTAGAATCTCTTTAGCGTTGCTCTTAACTTCTAGAATTAAGTCGTCGAAGATTTTCTTTTCTAGTTTATAAAGTTTATCTTTTGCAGATAAAACTTCTTTTTCAAAATCAGCTAGTTCTGGACTTTGGTATCTCTCGCTATTTACAAGAGTTTGTCTTCTTACAAAGTACTCTGGTACTTTCTTCGTATGTGATTTACTGATTTCAATAAAGTAACCGGCAACATTATTTGATTTAATTTTAAGATTTGGAATACCAGTCTCTGAGCGATACTTTGCTTCTAGTTCAAGAAGTGATTCTGCTGCATTTTCACTTAGTTTAGAGAGTTTATCTCTTTTCGTGTTACAGCCTTCTCTTATTAGATTACCTTTTTCAAGAGTTGCACCTATTTTATCATTAATTGTAAGAGCAATTTGATCTTGAAGCCCTGATAAATTTTGTAATTCATCTTTTGAAATTGAATATAGCACAGACTTAGGAAATTTTTTGAGCTTAGCTAAAATTTCGATATAAGCGATATATGAATTTCCAAGATTAATAAGGTCAGGTCCATTAACTTTTCCTGTTGAAACCTTTGCCATAATTCTTTCAATATCTCTAATTTCAAAAAGAATTGATCTTACATCTTTTAGAGTATCAATATCACTCATTAAGTATTGAACTGTATCCAGTCTTTTCTGAATAAGCTCTAAATCCCTTAAGGGGGATTGAAAAATTGTTTTTAGTTTTCTTGCTCCCATTGCTGTTTTTGTTACATCAATATGTCCGAGAATAGAATCTTTGTAGCTCTCTTTGGTTTTAGGAAAAATCTCAAGACCAATTAAAGTTGGGTAAGTGATTTTCATATCTCGCTCAAAACTAATCATTTGAAAAGGACGCATATGTGAAATGCTTTCTAATGATTGGGTTGAGCAAATATAGTAACTAAGTGCACCGATTGGTGATAGGATATTTTTATGTAAGCTTATAATTTGATCTCTCTTGTAAGTAGGGATCAACTTTTCAATATAGATAGCTGTATATTTTTCAGCGAAGTATTCTTCAGATAAGTGTGTACTAAGAATAGGTGACTTATCTAAGAAATTTTTCATTTCTTTATTATCATCCCACTGGCCTAGATATGAAATAAGCTCTTTTGGTTTAAAGATCTGAAGCTTTTCAATCACATCTTGAATTGATTCAACATCAATTCCAAAAAAATCTCCAGTAGTATAATCAATTAGAATTAAGTAATAACCGTTCTCAGTTTTAAAAGAACTCGCCATATAGCTATGACTTTCAGACTCACTTTTGTCCAAATCATAAGGCATTCCTGGACTTACAACTTGAGTAACTGCACGTTTAACAATGCCTTTTGCTGATTTAGGATCTTCAACTTGTTCACAGATAGCAACTTTTTGGCCTTGAGCTGTTATTCTATCTACGTATGTACTGGCAGCGTGGTGAGGAATTCCGGCCATAGGAATTGGGTATCCACCAAGTTTACCTCTTTGAGTAAGTGATATATTTAAAATTTTTGAAGCAACACGGGCATCATCAAAAAATAATTCATAAAAATCACCCATTCTAAACATCATAATAATGCCTGGATAATTCTTTTTTATCTCATAGTATTGATCCATCATTGGCGTAAGTTTTACGCCTTTTGCGATAATTTCTTCTAAACTTAACTCAGGTAGACGAGTTGTTTCGGAATTAATGGCCATTTACTTCCCTTGTGTGTGAGAGATTTGATATAATATATTGGGAGTTAATATCATAATCTGAGAAATATAGTCAAAGATTTGCGGTGAATTAATTTCTTTTAAAACAGTTAACACTTTGAAATAATTACTAAAAATAAAAGGCATTTTTTTAATGTACAATAAAAAAAGTTTATCTATATTAATTGGTTTTACTGGCCTCACTTTGGTTGTTCTAATCAGCGCATTTACCTCTGAGAGGAAGAACTTAAACAGTCTTAAACGAAATTCCGTAGCTTCTGTGGAACGCTCTTACTTCAAGAATGTTCATTACTTTAAATCTGAAGATTTGAAACCAACACTTGAACTGAAGTCAACAGAGCTAGAAATTCTAAATAACCGTCATTTGGACTTTAAGAAGCCAACAGGCCTTTTAGTCTCAGGAAGCCGTGATATTCGCTATAAGGCAAATCAGGGGAAATTAGATCAAGAAACTAAACTTCTTAATCTCGTTGGCGATGTTCATCTGTACGATAAAACATCAGATTATATGAGTAGTGAATTAACTTATAATGGATCAACTGGGATTATTTATGCAAAGGGTGGAGTGTCTACTCAAATTGTAGATGAGAAAACCTTGGATATTATAAAAGTTAGATCTGAGAGTATGACCTCATATATGAAGCTTAAAAAGCTAGATTTGGTGGGCGATGTGCAGGGAAGAATAATTCGTAAGCGTCGCTATGAAGGGGACATGAAATTTCGTTCAGAGACAGCGGTACTTAACTCATTAGAATCTCGTCTAGAACTTAACAAGTCTGTGAAATTACATAGAAATAATTACTATTTAACCGCCGGAAGCGCCGAAATATTCTTGGAAAACTTTAATAAAAAGCTCAAGTATTATGCGCTTTATGACGATGTGAAACTAGAGGAGAAGTTGAAGCTTAAATCTGGGAAGAATCAGACAAGAAGAGCTTTTGCTGAAAAGTTGGAAGGACACCAGAGAACTGGAAAAATAATTCTGACAGGGGCTCCACGAGTTGAGCAAGGGAATGATATTATCAAAGGATATCAAATTACGTTAAGGGAAAACGTAGAGTTGGTAGAAGTTGATGATTCACAATCAAGCTTCAGCTTAAAAAAGGATAAAAAATGACAGAGACAAGTTTTCAAGCAAGAGAGCTGATGAAAATATACGGAAGTAGGACTGTTGTAAAAGAAGTCAGTATTGACGTGAATAGAGGCGAAGTCGTTGGGTTATTAGGTCCAAACGGAGCTGGAAAAACCACCTCATTTTATATGATGGTTGGTTTAGTAAAAGCTGATAAAGGAAGCATTCAATTAAACGGAGAGGATGTCACAAAACTTCCTTTGCACGAAAGAGCAAAGAAAGGAGTTGGTTATCTTCCTCAGGAAGCTTCAGTATTTAGGGAATTAAGTGTCGAGGAAAATATTTATTCAGTTCTGGAGATTAGAAAACTCTTCAAAAATGAAAAAAAGAATTTACTCGAAAGATTGATAAAGGATTTTGGATTAAATCATATTAGAAAATCCAAAGGAAGAGAGTTATCCGGAGGTGAAAGAAGACGAGTTGAGATTGCAAGATGTTTGGCACTAGATCCAAGTTTTGTACTTCTTGATGAACCTTTTGCGGGAGTCGATCCCTTAGCTGTAAGTGATATTCAAAAAATAATTAGAGACTTGAAGAAAAGAAATATTGGAGTCCTAATTACAGATCACAATGTTAGAGAAACTCTAGGAATTGTTGATCGAGCATTTATTATGAGTGCCGGAGAGCTTCTTGTTAGTGGAACACCTGATGAGATTGTAGATTCGGAAATAGCTCGTAAATTTTATTTAGGTGAAGAATTTAAGTTGTAAATAGAAGTAAAGAAATTCGTTAAATAGAAAGGTCTGATGGTCTAGACCTTTAAAATAATCAAAACATTGGAAGTTAAACTTACTGGAGTATCGTATGGCACAAAAGATGTCGATGAACCTGAAACAAACTCAAAGTTTGATGATGACGCCTCAATTGCAGCAAGCAATTAAACTTCTGACTCTTACCCATTTAGAAATGACGAGTGTTATTGCTAAAGAAATGGTTGAGAATCCAATGCTGGAAGAAACAGGCGGAGAGTCCACTAGACAAGAGCTTGAAACAAGAAATCAAGATACGAAAGAAAAGCAAGCTGACGACTTTTCTGGTCCAGATATTATTGATAACTCTAAAGATAATTTTGAGTGGGATAAATATATCGAGAATTATAACTCAACATCCTCAACTCCATATACTAAAGAAGTTAGGTCGAAAGACGATGCTCCTAATTATGAAAATATGGTATCAAAAGGAAGTAATCTTCAAGAACATCTGGAGTGGCAACTTCGAATGGAAAACTTAACAGAAGAAGAGTGGAAATTTGCAAACTCAGTTATTCATAATCTTAATGATGAAGGATATCTTGAAGAAAATATTGAAGACCTTATCGCCACAGTTGATCTTCATCAAGAAGATGCACTAGAGCTTCTTAAGATGATTCAACACCTAGACCCTGTTGGTTGTGCCGCTTCTGATTTACAAGAATGTTTACTTGTACAAGCTCAAGCTCTAGAAGAAGCAGTACCTCTAGTTGAAATTCTTATTAAAAATCACTTAGACGATTTAATAAAAAGAGACTTTAAAAAGATAGAAAAAGAAACTGGTGTTAGTGCAGGACAAATTAAAGATGCAGAATATGTTCTTCATTCTTTTAATCCAAAACCAGGTCGTTTAATTAGTCCTGACGACACTCAATATGTTGTTCCAGATATTTATATTGCAGAAGTGGGTGGAGAGTTAGTTGTAAGGTTAAATAATGAAGGTGTTCCGACACTAAAAGTTTCTAGTCTTTATAAAGCTCTAATTAATAAACAAGCAACAACAACTGCTGATAGTGAAACATCAGACTACGTTCAAGATAAGCTAAGAGCTGCCTTGTGGTTAATTAAGTCAATTGAGAACAGACAAAAAACAATTGAGAAAGTTGCACATGCAATTGTTAAATACCAGCCAGAATTTTTTAAGAAGGGAGCAGTGGCCTTAAAGCCAATGATTCTAAAAGATATAGCTAATGAGATTGGAGTTCATGAATCTACCGTTTCAAGAGTTACAACTAATAAATTTGTTCATACTCCAATCGGAACTTATGAGCTTAAATTCTTCTTTAACGCCGGAATTGGCGGAAAGAATGGTGGTGTCGATATCGCTAGTGAGAGTTTAAAACTTAAGATTAAAGAGTTAATTGATAATGAAGATATCAAGAAGCCTTTATCCGACCAAAAGGTTGCTGACATCTTAAGTAAGTCGGATATTAAGGTTGCCAGACGTACGGTAGCTAAGTACCGAGAAATGATGAGTATTCCACCTTCATCAAAAAGAAAAAATGCAAGCTAGATATAAAATTTATTTAGAACCTGACTTATACATTTCTTAGTTAAGAAAAAATTAGGAATTATTTAAAGGAGACGACCAAAAATTCCGTTATAATAATATAGTGTTAAATCACAAAACCTTTAACAAGTAAGAGGCATATTTTATGAAAATTGTTAGTTCTTTTAAACATCTTGAACACACACCAGCTTTGGACGCAAAAATTGAAGAAAAGTCACAAAAACTGAAGAAGTTTTTTGATGGAAATTTTGAAGTTCATTGGACTTGTTATGTTAGAGATGACGGAGCACATTGTGCAGAGATTAAACTCTTAGGACCAAGTTTCGAGTATCATGCTACAGCACACTCAGAAACTCTTTATAAAAGTCTAGACCTTGCAGTCAATAAAATTGAAAAGCAAATGTCGAAGAAAAAAGATAAATGGAAAAGTAAAATTTCCCATAAGCACCAACCTTCAGTTAAAGATCAACTGAAAGCTCAAGGTGAGTGGGATGAAGAATACTGGGAAGATAAAGATATAGAAAGCGCAGCTTCTTAAATAAAAAAACTAAGCCTCCACTTCAAATGGAGGCTTTTTTTTACTCTTTTTTTACGCCAATCTTAATTCTTTTCTCTAGATGAGTAGGAAGTTGATCATCAAGTTCATCCAGCTTCTCAAAGACAACCTTAAATACTTTTGTCGTATCATTTTCTAAACGATCCATTCGATTAACTAAATTTTTTTCCAACATCATGAAACTTCTTAGCTTAGTGAAGATCCTCATTATTGCGATATTCACCTCTATTGCTTGTTCACTATTTAGAACACCTGAAAGCATCGCAATTCCGTTCTCTGTAAAAACAAGAGGTTGCTTCTGCTTTCCACCACGACCTATCTTTGAAGTCACAATTTGTGACTTCAAAGATAAGTACTCCTCAGATGACAGTTTAAACATAAAACCTTCTGGAAACCTTCTTTGGTTTCTTTTGACTGCCTGGTTTAAAACCTTAGTTTCAACCCCATACAACTTAGCCAGATCACTATCAAGCATAACTTTCTGTCCACGGATGACATAAATCATTTCTTTAATTTGTTCCAATTCAAAGCTCATTAATTTCTCCTAAATTTATAAAAAGTAGGGAATGCAAGAATGTGTAAAACTAGATTTTATTAAATAATGAGAATTAATGAATGTGGTCTTGGTGCGATAGGATTCTTGATAAAAAAAAGGCCCTGTAAAAGGGCCTTCGGTACGCGACTTATGCTTTTTTATCTTCTTTTTTGTGACATGCTTCAGTACAAGATTTTTTACCATCTGTTTTTTTACATGTTTCTTTTTTGCAAGATTCTTTTTTCGTCTTACAGTGAGAAGCACCCTTTTCACATTTTTTTCCGTAGTGTGCACATGACATTAATCCCATAAGAGAAACTGTAAGTGCGGCCATTTTTAACATTTTCATAATGATCTCCTTATCTATCTAAAAAGATAGTTTAACAGAATTCTAAAAAAAATTAAGTACTATACATTTGATTCAAATACTCTGGTACTTAGTCCATTTGGAATTTATGTTAATGTTGTGTTAAGATGAATTTTAGTTGTGTAATTTATTCAATGACTTACACTATTATTTAATATGTTTCTAGGAAGGAGATAAATTATGAGTTTAGGAGTATCTGTAAAGCTTGTGTCCGCTGCAATGCTTGCCCTAATTATAATTGTTGCAAACAACATCTAATTAAATCTTCGGTTATCCTCTTTGGAATTAGATAAAGAGTCATCCGAAATATTTGTACTAATGGATAAGGCCGAGTTAAGTTTCTTAATGAGGCCTTTGAAGTTATCTTTGAGTAAAAGAGATCTTTCAATTTTTCGCCTAAATTTTTTGTAAGCTGGATCTGCTTCGTTTCCATAAAATTCTTTAATAACAAACTTACCATTCACCTTAGCTATACGAACTTTTAAATTTTCGTTTTCATCATCTTTTAAAATAAATGAACCATTCTTATCAGGATCAAGAAGCTTTAATAGGTTTTCAGCTTGATCGGTATTGGCTTCGTTACTCTCAGATATACCTGTCTCAGCGATAGCATTGTCCACAAGCTCATTTAGTGCCTCATCAATCCTTCCACTAGGAAGGGACATCTCTGGTACCTTAGAAGCGAGCTGATTAGCTCCAACACCACTAACTTTAACTTTGGGGGTTGGAATTGTTCCAGCAGGATCTCTTCTGGCCATGACTTGTCGTGAAGCCTGCATTCCTGCGAGTGCTTTATTGTATCCGCGTTCTTGTTCTTTTCTTAGATCTGAAGCCGTCTCTTTTGAAGATTGAGCCTCTAATGGTTTAGTTGCAATTGAAGGAGTATCGTAATAGTTATTCACAACAGGATCATATGTCCCGCCCTCTGTGGAAGCATATAAATCGTTCGACTCATAAGTTTCAGGGTAGGGAGATTCCATTGCCTGCGCAATATCATCTGGAATATAAACTTCGCTTGGCCCAACACCGGCTGCTGTTCTTGCAGCCTGCCTTGCAGGTCTAGTTTTCGTAATTCTTCTTGAAATCTCATCATAAACTTTATTCATACTTTCTTGGGTCTCACGATCTTCTGGACTCATATCTCTAAACTTTTCTGGAATCGAGTTTTGATTTCTAGCAGTAGCACCATCATTAAAACTAGCAGCATTTAAGCTAGATCTAGAGCTATTAGAGTTTGAACCTTCTAGTTGAGCATAATCAGAATCAACTGTTCCGTTTCCGGCTTCGTTAGTGCTAGTCTGTGCAGCTGTTGCAGCCTTTTGAGTTTCCCCACCAATAAAATCTGCAAGCATTTGTGCACCAGCATCATTAGCAAAGTCATCAACTTCTTTTTTATCTTTTAAGGCACCAAAAATGGCGTCAGCATCCATGTTATCTTTCATGGCCTTTGCAATCTTTATGGCCTTTTCAGCAACACTTGGATCACTTGAATCTTTACCTTCGGCAACAGCTTCGTCTTTTGCTTGTTTTAGGGATAGGGTTTCTATTTTTGCTAGTTTTAATTTTAGTTTTGGTTCTACATAAGCTTGTATTGTTTTTAGTAAAATACATTCTTGGCTATAAAGTTCTTCTTTTGATTTACACTTTTGAGCAAATTCTGCATTAAGCTCCTCTGGTGATTTTTGGGGAGGTAAGCTCTCACAAATTTTATTGGATTTGTCCCTTACATCTCTCTCGAAGCCTTCACTAATTACATCTTTTAAAACTGTTTCGTTTTTTAGAGCTGTTGGAAGAATATCGATATTAGCGGATTCAATTTCATCAAATACACTTTTCTCACTTTTTTCAACACAGTATTCACTTCTTAAGAAGCTACTTGTGATCATTTGTTCATTAAGAGCATCTTCAGTTCCTTCCTTTTCTTTTTCCATGTCGCTAAAAACATTAAGAACATGCTCTGAATTTGAAGGGATAATATTATCTGAGCTTGTAATACATAAAGTCTTTTTTATGTTTTTAAAGGCTTGTTCACATTTATTGTTTAACTTTTCTTCGAGATCATTCTTTAGACTTCCAGATTTAATAGCCTCTTCATAAATTTTATGTGCTGATGTATCACTCATTAAAATTTGTTGAAAAACACCACTAGATTTGAGAAAACTTTGTAAGACAGGGTTGTATTTAATATCTGAAATATCCCTGGCTATCATATTTTTGTTACGGTCAGTAGTTGACCCCATCAGGTCAAGTGCTTCATCAATATTTTGTGCCTTACTTAAAGCTGCACCGTTTTCTCTAATAATTTCTGATAAATACATTAATTGTGTTGGAACCATATCCTGATTAATTTTCATTAATTCTCTTTCTGGAAAATTACAGCTATTTTGGTTTTTGGATAAGGTACGATCAATTAGTCCATTAGAGGAGGTCTCTTTTTGGTAAGTGTCTAAAAGCTCATTCTTAAATTTTGATGCAAGATTTTTAGAAAACTCTTTTCTTTGATCAAGACTTAGAATTTGATTTTCTCCAGAACAGTTATAAACACTCTCTGGTCCATCTGAGTTTAGTCTCTTTGTTAGGTCACAACTTGGTTTTGGTTGAAACGCTGGAGCACCTTGCCCTGTTTTACCCTGCATGATAGCAAGGTTTAAAATTTCTTTTGAAATATTATATAAGGCCATCTGGGACTTTTCTAATGCTTTTTTTACAAAGGGAATTTTTCTTTTATTATCAAATGTAACATTCTCAATTGGGAACTTTTTGTTATAAAGAGCACACTCACAAATTTCCTCGTTAGAAGCTCCCCAATATTCGAGATGAAGAAATTTTTCATTTGCACAATTCTTAGGTGATAGATCGAGTAAGCCTTCTATATCTCCCTTTATGTGGGATAAAAGATCACTATAGTTACATGCAAAACTATTAATGCTAAAAAATATAAATATAGATAATATTAAAAATTTCATTAATTTTTTGCGTATAACCCATTATTTTCATATTGCGACCGGACCACCGGACTAAGAGAGACGAAATTTTTTGCCCCAAAATTTATAACCATTATTTCTTTTAGTTGATTAAGTTTCTTTAATAATCCTTTGTTTTTTTTAGTTGCGATTAGATTATCAATATAATCTAGAGGTGTTTCAAATTTTCCATCGATATAGTCAACGGCATTGAAATCAACTTTTGTTCCAGATGTTTTGGAAATTTTAAAAAGAAATTTATAAATCATCGGTTTTATATTATTTTGCGCGATCGCCATTTTTATTATATTTCTTCTGAGCTTTTTATTGTTTATATCTGGGCAATTGAGTAAGTCTTTATTGGTGTTTAAAAAGTCGACTACATTTGGCTCATTACCAGATCCTAAATCATTCTTTTTTATGTAGTTTGAAACTAGATTCTTAACATCTTTAGCAACATCAAAGGATTTGTTATATCTAATACAAATCAGACTACCTAATTCTTCAATTGGATTAAAGGCTGGGTGTGCTTTTGCCAAGGCTTGAAAATCCCCAGGAACCGCTTTAACCGGAGTTCCACTCAAGCTCCTTACACAGTGCTTACACACTGAAGGGTCATCTGCTGCCGCACTGGCATTAATGTTAAACGATAAAATAACTCCAATTAGAAGTAACTTCATGGATAATTCCTTTATAGTAAGTAATAAAACTTTTTCTATTTATCGGTTAGCTTGCTGAAAATATTAAAGAAATCTTGCAGAAGATCATTATTTTAGGGTTTTAGGAGGGGTATTAGTACTAGACTAATTTATTTAAAATTAAATCATAAACCTAAGTTTACGATAAGGATGTACTAGGAGTTTGGTGATGAGAGTAAGTACTTTGAGTTTAATGATATTTTTAATTTTTTTGTATTCGTGTGCAAAGAATCCGAATGTTGAAAGTACAAAAATTACTTTACAACTACCAGAAAGTTCTAGGCCGACAATAATGCCCGCCTCTCAAGTGAAACGAATGATGCAAGCAACTAGTGCAGGTGATACTTGGGGGCTTCCAGATCCATTCTCCATTGATGAAATTAACTGTTGGGCCTTATTCATAGGCGGAGAAGAACCCGAGCTTCGAGATAATATATGTAGATATGGAACACCCGAAAAAATAATTGAGGTTGGGCAATATTACGGAGGTTATCCCTCCGGTTCTCAAATACAAATTGATGTACCCTCTGGAAGCGCTCGAAAATTTTATATGATGGGATTTAAATCAACGACTCCAGATCTTTGTATTAATAGTGAAAGACCTGCATTTGTAAATGCGAACTTCTCTGCTCCGCAGCTTGTAGGACAGGTAGAAGGTATTGACTTAATTCCGGGGGGAGAAACAACTATTGATATGACAGTTTCGATTCAAGCTGATGGGAAAGTCACAAACTGTGAAGGCCCTCTATTTTCAAATGGGCTTGATGGAGATGTATATGACCCATCTCAAAGTTTGCCATTTGTTTTTGGTGACGGAAGCGACGGAGAACTTACTATTTCTAGTACAGTTAAAATAGAAAATGTTGTAGGTGATAAAGGTGTCCCGCTCTATTCGAATAATAGAATACTTGGAGTGACTCCTGTTGATGCTGACATAACGAGTATCAATCTTGAAAATAGTTGGAATAGTAAAATTGTTATCGGAGATATGGTTGAATTATATGTCGCTGCTGAAGGAGTTGGTAAGAAAAAAGCTCTCTTTGTAGTTAATGGAACAACAGGTGCAATGACTAATTTAAAAGAAGTGGATGTTGACGAACTTGTTGAACCTACAAAAGTTCCTGGTAATAATAAATTCGTGTTTGTTGCATCAGATACTACAAACGGAAAAGAAATTTGGGTCAGCGATGGAACAACTGTAGGGACGACTCTTTTAAAAGATATCAATCCAGGAGGAGGCTCATCAAACCCGGAATACTTTTTTTCGAACGCTACTGGTAATGGTCTCTATTTTTGGGCAGACGATGGCATCAATGGAAAAGAACTATGGAAGACTGATGGTACCGCTGGCGGAACAATACTTGTAAAAGATATTAATCCAGGCTCAGCAGGTTCATACTTCACTTCAAAAACCGATTATGTTCATTTGGCAGGCTATACTTATTTTTATGCGACAGACTCATCAGCGTTTACGCAATTATTTAGAACCGATGGCTCTGGTCCTGGAACAACTCTAGTTGGGGAGTCAATGGATGGTAATGTAACATCAGAGTATAACCAGATTGATACTGACGGAACGAATATTTATTATACAGCGAGAATTTCCGGCTCTATGAAACTCTATAAATATAATGGCTCAAATTCTTATCTTGGGAAAACTAATCCCCATAGCTTAATGTTTGATGGAGTTAATACCGCATACGTTATGATTTATGATGGAGGAGGATCTGGTCAACAGATTTACAAAATTGACGCTAGTGGTGGCTTACAGCTTTTTACTGATATTGACCCTGGAAATGGTATTAGTCCATCTAGCAGTGGCTTCCAAGGAAGACTTGCTACAGGCGGAGGGAACTTTGTTTTTATTTGGGGCCATCAAACTTATGGACGAGAATATTGGATATCTGATGGAACAGTTCCTGGAACAAATGTTCTGAAAGACATTTTTACTGGGGCATCTGGAGCGGTAACGGGTTCCTATCTAAGAACAGATCATGTCTTTAATGGTACAAATCTTTATTTTAAAGCAAATGATGGAACAAGTGGCTCAGAGTTTTATAAAAGCGATTTAACAACTCCGGGAACAGTTCTAGTCTCGGATATTAATCCGGGTTCAAGTAATTCAAATCCAGAAAAATTCTCATTAAACTCAAATAACGATGTGTATTTTTGGGCAAGTGATGTATTGGAAAATCAGCTATTTCGCTATAATGGAACCACTTTAACGAAAATAACAAATTTTGATAGCTCCAATCCTAATGGACTTAAAATGAAGCCTGTATCTATGGGGGGGAATATGTTTGTCTTCCATGAGTATAAAGATGTAAATCCACCTTGTAATTTATTGGGGGCAGGCTTTAAGACTTATGGAAAGGTAGATAGCATTACGGATGATTTTAATTTTGATGTAGAACTCTTTGATAATCGATTTGCCTCATTAAATAATAGTAACCTCAGCGCATCTGCTCAAATGATATTAGAACCTGAAAGCTTTTGTCGCGTAATCGTTTCAAGAGTTCCGCAGTTAGATAAACTTACTTTCGAAAGTGGTGAGATTACAACTGATAAGTTTCTTGATCTCGCTGATGGTTCAAGTGAACATGGAGGAAGTTTGAATCTTCTAGTCAAAAGCGAAATTCATGTTAACTCTGGTGTTAATAAAATCTCAATGAGTGGTAAAGGCTACCGTGGGGCTTCAACAAATAGTTATGCCGGACAAGGTGAACGTGGATTTACAACAACTTCAAATATAAGTATTGGAAGTGCTGGTGGCTTCGGATCTCCTAACTGGAATTGTGGAAGTGGAGGGGGCCATTCGAGTAATGGATCAGGTGTATATTCTGGAAGTACAAACGGAGATAGCTACGGATGTGGCTCTCTTGATAGTTCGCAATCATGCCTAAGTGGAAAAATTTATATGGGTGGCGGCGCTGCTCAACCGGATTATGGCCACGATAATGGAGGTAATGGAGGAGGTATTATTCAAATACGTTCACCAAAGATTATGGTTGAGAGTTTATCTGTACTGAAAATAGAAACTCTAGGAGATGACGGGGATGCTTATAAGCCAGCCTCAACCTTTTACTCAGGGGGAGGGGGAGCAGGAGGTGCTGCCTATCTTGAAATTGGACAAGTTATTAATCAAGGTGACATGGAAGTTAATGTTAGCGGAGGACTTTCCCCAGTGAATGGAGATTGTACTCAAAATAATGGTGGTTCCGCAGGTCGAGCTCATGTAGATATTTATTCAGGATTTGTAGGTACTTCAATTAAGGTTAAAAGAGATGGCGGAAACGGAGTTGCAAACAAGGGGACTTGCTTTGCAGGTGTCGTTAATGGCCTGGATTGTTTGTAAATGAAGTTGACTCTATTTAGTTAGGGTATAAACCCTTAGGATTTTAAGAAACCACATCATGAAACTTAGTAAGATCAAGCGTATATTTATTATTAGCAAAGCTTAGGATATCAACAAACTTCCTTGCTTTAACAATATCATTACTCGTATAGCGGTAACTTGAATGAACGGATTGTGATAGAACATCATCAATACCCGTTAATGATACGAATATAATAGTACTTTTTTCTTTAATTTTATCTATATCCATTCCGTATAAAGGGCTGTTCTCGTCTATCTGATGCATGGCCGTCCATGATAAAGAGAATGTAGGATTATTGCTCGTGATTAAATTAAGTGGATAAAACTTTCGAAGCTCATCACCCTCTTTGGATGTGTATGGAAGTAGAGCTGCCACGTTTAAGTTTACATCAACAATATGAGTGTCTCTAGCATTCGCCATTCTAAACATAATAGTTGGAATATGATCGAAGGTTGTAAGAATTACTTTATCTGAAAAATTAACTCTTGCACTAGGTTTTGCGAATTTTGCATAGGCAAGACCAGTAATAATTGCGACGTAAAAAATTCCTGAAAATGTGTCCAGAATAACTAGGCCATGTGCAAGATCGGATTTTGGAAGATAATGTCCAAAGCCAAGTGTTGAACTTGTTTGAAACGAAAAAATAAATGAGTCCCAAAAAGAGTCAGGGCTTGTATTTAATATCTCTGCGCCTAGAAAATAGTATAGAGAAGCAAAAAAGCAGTTTATGATAAGGTAACTTGTCATCGCCATTATTAGGAATTGTGGCCATGAACTTTTTATTATCCAGTAAAATGCATCCTGAAAATATGCACTCTTATTACCAATCTTTTCGATTTTTATTTTTTGCATTGATTCGAACTTTATTGCTTAAAGTTTTGATCAAGACTTTTTGACAGAGCATCGTTTAAGTTTTGTTTAACAGCTTCAGCATCTTTGTGATCAAGAAGCCCCTCATTATATAATAATTGGTCGAGTGAAGTTTCTTGTGTTGATTCTTCTACTTTCCCACCGCGGGCCAAGAATTCTGCAATTGATTCTGTTTTCATATATATGTCTCCGATTTTTTGATTTTTTAGCACATGATGTCGTAGATTCCAAGTTTTGTATGGGCGAATGGAAATATTTCTCTTACAATTTTTAGAGTGAACAACACCTTATTGGAGTATTTATGAGTAATATTTTTAAATTAGCTACTATTAGAATCGTGACGAAAGATTTTATGTCCTCAAAGGCATTTGTTGAGCGGCTATTTGAAATGAGCCCTATAGAAGATCAAGAGCTTTTTGCCTCTTATATGCTTGAAGGGATCATTATTGATTTAGTTCAGGAGGACGACTTCAATTTAAGCTCCAGCGGGGGCGCTATTCCGTATTGGGAAGTAAGTGGACTTGATGATGTTCTTGCAAAAGCCCAGCAGCTTGGTGCTGAAATATATCGCGGGCCGTTGTTGGTAGAAGAAACATTGCAAAAAATCGTTCAAATTAAATCTTCTTGTGGTCTAATTTTAGGGTTTGAACAAAGAATTCAGTAGCTTGAGCTTGAGCTTTAAATTAGTCGATCTAATATAAACTAATAATTAAATGAAGTTTTTCTAATATTTTATTTGATATAACGAAACAACTTGTTTACAGTTTCCTCATGAAAAAATCCCTGCTCCTAATAATGCTCATGTCCGTATCTCTAACAGCTTCTGCTTCTTGTAAAATGGAACACTTCTATACTTCAATACCTAATGTTTCAGGTTATGAGTTAAAGACAAAGCTTTCCAACCTCCTTGGAAGAACTCACCGTAAAATTAGCTATGATGACTTACATAAAGCTTATAAGAAGATAGACAGAGATCAGTTTTATGATGCAGATGGAACTATCATGGATATGTACTCAGAAAATCCAACAGGGTCTGACCCATATAATTTTCAACCAGGACAAAAGAAGTGTGGAAAGGCTACAGTTGAGAGTTCTTGCTATAATAGAGAGCACCTTTTCCCACAAGGATTTTTTGGGAAGGGTGGACCAATGAAAACGGATATCTTCCACGTTTACCCAACTGATGGAAAAGTTAACAATAGAAGAAACTCTTTTCCATTTGGAGAAGTTGCACAAATTAAGTGGGAATCTAAAAATGGATCAAAACTAGGCTCAAGCAAAACTCGTGGTTATACAGGTCGAGTGTTTGAACCAATTGATGAGTTTAAGGGCGATATTGCTCGAGCAATGCTTTACTTCGCTGTTAGATATGAAAGCCGTATCCCTAATTTTAAATCAAATCCTATGATTGATGGTAGTCGTGAACAAACATATTCAACTTGGTTCATAAATCTTTTATTGAAGTGGCATAAGCAAGATCCAGTTGGAGACCACGAAAGATTTAGAAACAATGCTGCCTGTGAGTATCAAAAAAATCGCAATCCGTTTATCGATCATCCTGAATGGGTTTCTGCTATTTGGGAAAGTAAGTAAGTTTTTTTGAGAGTAGTCCTAAACTGGAATTATACTGTTCAAGAAAGTATATTTTGATCATATAAGCTGCGAAGGTAAAAGTCATGAATTCCCTTAGTGACGAGGGATTCGCTCTATTTTTCGATTTTTTTCTTAATTAAATTTATCCGTGCTTTAATTAAGTATTTAAAAAAGTTCAACCGGTTATTTCTAAATAATTAAAAAATCAAGATTTTTAAACTATTTTAATCGCATTAACGATCTGTTTAGGAATTAGCTGGACACTATTTTTGTTACAATACGAGGCCACTATTTCAGTATCGTAGTTCGATGTAACTAATACTGCGTTGGATAGACTGAAGTGACTAATATAGTCTATGCCAGTGAAATTCTGCCTCAAGTCATAGTCAACCAAAATTATTGAGTCTGAGTCGATACTCTCTAATGTCTTTTTAATCTCCTCCTGTGTGTAGAGATCAATGATGTTAATATCATATTGGGAATTATTTAATACCTTTCTCCAAACATCATGAATACTTCTGTCGTCATCAATAACATAAACATTGACTTGGTCCTTAAGGTTAAGTGTCTCTTTAAACCAGTTTGGAGGTGAAATAATTGGAATCTTAATTGTAGTTTGAGCACCACCGGAAATTTGATTAGAGATATCAAAGACCCCGCCCATATCACAAATTATCTTTGAGGAACTAAATAAACCAAGGCCTTTTCCTCCTTTTTTTCCAATACTATTTCCTCTTTCAATTTCTGTTTTCAATAAAATTTCTGGGAAACCTTTCCCCGTATCTGTGATTTTTACTTCATAGCTACTGGAGTTTTGCTGTATGAGAATCTTGACTTCACCCTCTCCGGACATTTCCTCAACAGAATTGTTGATAATATTGGAGATAACACAAGAGAGTTCACTTTCAACAGCCTTTATGAAAGTACATTTTGATGTTTTATCTATAAGAGTTATTTTGAGATTTTTTAAGTTTTGATATTCAATAGTTTTCTCTGTGATTATGTTGGCAATTGTAATTGAAGGTAGGCAATCCTTGTATTCCTTTTTCTTTGAGTTTTCATTCTTTGAAAGATTATTTGCTATGTCTTGAATTCTACTTATTGCATGTAGAGTTAATTCTCTTGAGCTTTCAGGAAGGTTTTTTAAGTCATCCATTACAATTTCAAGGGCAGCGAGTGGCGACTTTATGTCGTGGGCAACTTGTTGTGAAATCGAATTGAGTGACTTTTGAAGTTTTAAATTTTGATCAACAAGTACTAATTCTTTTTTAGTTGCAATAAATGAACTGATCAAAAAAATTGGAAATATTAAGAAAAATGAAAAGCCAAGAAGTAAAAGTAGGTAGTTTATCGAAGGGACGGTTCGAACAACAATCTCAATGTCACCAATATAGTGTTCTAGTTTTTTCTTACTGGTTTTTAAGATTACTGAGGTAAAGAAACTTTGCTCGTGATTGATGTTTGGAACTTTAAAACCGAAATTATGAGTTTTGTCTTTAAATTCAACGGTACAAAACCTTAGTCTTTTTTTATCACATACACCTTTGTAGATGGTAGATACTATCAAGTTAGAATCTTCTCTAAGAATAAGGTTTTGATTCATCCTAAGATTGTTTGTAATTATTAGTTCTTCTAAGATGATAAAAAAAAGAAATGCTAAGACACAGGAAATCAATGACATGATAGTCATCTTTTTCAGAAATTGTATAAAATTTTTATTATTTATCATATTACCTTGTGTTTTTGTGTAATTCTTTTATATTGCAGAAAGTGTACCAAATGGAGGCAAAGTTGAAGAAAATATCAAAGAACATTGTAACTTTTATAACCTTGTTTTGTTCAATTTCGGCAATTGCTGAGGTTAGTGATGAATTTAATAATACAGAGAAACTATTAAAAGCAATTGAAGTAAAGATCGGAATAATTAGAGACATTCCTGAATTATCAAGTCAGATTAACTATCGCTTACTGAATCGACAACTTGACTTAAATAAAGACAATGAGTTAGAGCTAGAAAAAATAAAAAGTGAGCTCGAAGCTGTTATAGGTCGCGAAGCGAATTCTACAGTTTGCATTTGTTAGAAAAATTAAAAAAAATAAATAAATTGTTTATCTTTGTTTTGATACTATCTTGCAGTGGGGAATCAATGAGAAATAAAATATATATCCCATATGTCATGTCGACATCCCCAGATCCATTAAACATCTCCTACTCTGGAGATTGGATTTTAACTAATCATTTGTGGTCACCACTACTACAGAGTAAGTCGGATGGAAGTTTCGAAGGCCTTATTGCAAAAAACTGGAAGAGATCAGGTGATGGCTTAATCTGGGATTTTGAATTGAGGGATGATCTAAAATGGTCTGATGGATCAGTAATGATGGTGAGTGAAATCTTAAAAAGTTTAACCGTATCCATGTTGGGAACATCACATACAGACTTAAGCTCTGCAATAAAAAAAATATCGATTTACGATGTTAAGACTATCAGATTTGAGCTTAACACTTACACCCCTCAATTTTTGATGGGGCTTACTTACTCCGATTGGGCAATAATTCACCCTGAGAGTCTGGCTAAAAACAATGATGGAAAATACTTTGTAAATAAATTTAAAAAACTTTCTGGCGCCTTTTCTGTCGACTCTAATTTTGGACTTACCAAAGAAGTAGCCACTAAGGTTACATTATTAAAAAATATTCATTATCCAGCTGCAAGTACCATTAAGCATGATGCGGGTGAATTGTATTCATATGATAAATGTGAAAATCTAATTGAAAACTTAACCCAAGTGATTTCCTTTAGAATGTATAAAGATGACTTTGTTGGGAATTGTAAAGCTGAAATTTATAAGCACGACTATCAAATTTTTGATGAAGAGCCTTCATGGATTGTTAAAGCCGATTTTACCTCCGGTGGCCTGGAAAGGTTACCTAAAAGCACTAGATTAAATTTAATTAGGCTAGTACAAGAAGAAATTAAAAAAGATTATAAAAGCATAGGGAATATTAGGGCTACTGGCTTAAGGGCGCCACACTTATACGGTTCATTAAGCGAATTGGAATTTGATCACATTTTAAAGACTTTTCAAACGACAAAATTGAATTTCAAAGATTTAAAAATTAAAATCGTGGTTATGGAGAGTTGGTCTACATGGAAAAGTTACAGATGGTTAGTTGTTACTCTAGAAAAGTTGGGAGTCAACGTCGTTGAATCTATCCTTACTGCGAGTGAGTTTTACTCTGAGTTCTCAAGTGGTGGGATTCAAGAAAAATATGACTTAAGTTTTATCCCTTTAGGTGTAGGTGATGTTGATCCTGATCCATCTTGGAGAATTGCTAGTAAAATATTTTATTCAAAAAATATTACAAAAAAAATGTTAAATCTGGCATACTTTGAACGTAACTTGGAGAAAAGGGGGAGTATGTATAAGGCATTCTCCGAGAAGTTGCTCTCCGAGGGACTATATATTCCTTTAGTTATGAATTCTGATGTAGTTGGTGTTCATAAAGATTTTTTGATGAAAGAGGGGTCGACTTTAAGAAATGGGATGTCTTTTGTCGATATTGAGTAATATTTTTAAAAAAATCATTCTTAAAGTCTTTGTTATTCAACTTCTGTTGAAGAATGGTATTTCAAATTTAAAAATAAAGAAGGTTAGGTTTTCAGAAATAAACCTCCCATTTTATGGTGGAGGTCAATTTTATTTAGTAAATATTTCTGTGAGTTTAGGTTCATTAGGTGAGCTTTCAACATTTTCTGGAATGGATAAATCTTTTTTCTTAGCTATTAATAAGTGCTTTAGTGAATTATGTGAAGGTGTCACCTTAGTCACGACTCATAACTCTTTGGAGCCAATTAACCGGTCGGGAACCTCTTGTCATGTTAACTATATAAATGCAGCTGAAAAATCGTACTTAGAATTAATTGAAAGAGATGCCTTCTTAATGCATTTTTTAAAACCAGAGCTATACTCAGAGATTTTGAAACGACATGAAAATAACGAGATTACAGTAGTTTCAAATAAACTTCAAACGATTGATGATCAGGTTACTGTTGTCATGAGTACAATCAAAGAAAAATCGAGTGGTTTATTTTTTATTGGATTAAGGGCTGGTAAAGTAAGTACTACTACTGAAGAACTTTTGATAGATTCTTTACTCGAAGCTACTATGTTGTTTAAGGCACAGTTTTTACCTGAATTTACAGTTTTAGAGCCTGGTTCTAGACGGCAAAGCCTAGTAGATCATTTAAGTGCATCTAATGAATTTAAAACTAGGAAGGCAGTTGAAATGATCATGAGTGGAGGTGAAGGAATACATCTGATGTTTCAAGCACCTTTCGATAATTTTAAAGTTATCGAGCGTAGAAACTTTGTTAATCGTGTAGTTGTTCGTGGAAAACATGCTAGTGTTCTTCCGTTATTTTTTGGAAAAGATTGGGCTCAAAATAAAAAGTTGTATGAAGATAAAATGATGGAAAGAAAATTGGCTGTTTCTAATTGGTCGGTTCACCCATTATTATAAATAAAGTTATTAAATTGAAGTAACCATAAGGTTACCTTATTTGCCAGTCTTTCCAATTTTTGTGGAGATATCGAAAAAGGAACAAATGAAATACCTAATAATCCTCTTACTTCTAACAAGCTGTAACGAACATAAGCACGAATCAAAGCATAAGCATGAATCTGCCCATCACCATAAAAAACACGATTTCTCGGATACAAAAAAATGGTCAAAGATTTTTGAAGATAAAAAACGTGATAAATGGCAAAAGCCAAATGACGTTCTTGAATTCGCGAAGATTGGTACTAATTCAGTAGTTGTTGATATCGGTTCTGCTACTGGTTATTTTCCAGTTAGAATAGCTAAGATTGCTAGAAAGGGAAGAGTATGGGGAATTGATGTAGAACCAAGTTTAGTTAATTTCCTAAATGAGCGGGCACGCAAAGAGGGTTTAAGTAATCTCTTTAGTATTTTGGGCACGTACGCAGACCCATTACTACCAGAACCAGCATCACATATTTTTATTGTTGATACTTATCATCATATAAATAGTCGAGTTAAGTATTTTAAACATCTAAAAACTAAACTTCAAAAGGATGGATCCCTTATCGTTGTAGATTTTAAAAAAGGTGACCTTCCTTTTGGTCCAAAGGATAAGATGAAACTATCTGCTGAGAAAGTTATCGCCGAGCTTGCTAAGGCCGGATATAAGCTTGAGAGAAGGTTGGACACACTTCCATATCAGTACGTCCTTCTATTTAAATAATGAATAATCAAGAAGAAATTTATAGTGAGTATCCTAATATTGTTAAATCTTATCTTTTAGAGATGAGAAAAATTATTTTGGATACAGCTAAGAAAGAAAAAGATGTTGGTGCCATTGAGGAAGTACTTCGTTGGGGCCAGCCAACCTTTTTAACTACGGAGTCAAAGTCCGGAACAATGATTAGAATTGATCGATATAAAAAACAAGATGATAAGGTTGCAATATTTTTTCACTGCCAAACTCAAATTATAAAAATGATTACTCTTAAGTACGGCAAAAAATTAACCTATGATGGAAACCGTGGGATAGTTTTTGATATCAAAAAACCACTACCAAAAAGAGTTATTAAAGACTGCGCACATCTGGCGTTACGATATAACTTAATCAAGACCATTTCATAGTTGGAATTTTAGTCAAGAAATTCAACTTATAAAGATCAAAACAACGAACTAATTGATACCCTCATAAGTTAGCTAATATTCGGTTCTAATAATAAATATTCTTTTTCCGAATATAGAGATGTTGTAACTTATTGTTTTTATATGTGTCGAAAATGGCACAGTTAATGCTTTATGGTTTGTAACAATTAAAACAACAGACCAGGAGACATTATGAAAGCGACATTAGGACTTACAGCATTACTATTAACATCAGCAACAACTGTTCAAGCTTCAAGCACAGAATTACAATCGGATAACTCAACAGAGTTAGATAGAAAAATGTTAAAGACTGTATCAACCGATATGGGAAAACTTATGGAAAGACTTGAAGGTGACTGGGAATTTATTGGAACCTTCCTTGATAACCCCGCTGATGCTATCAAGCAATATGACTTAAAAGAGTCAGAAGTCGCGGCCCTTACTACAAGAGATGTTGATCAACTAATGAAGCTCGGCCTTTCTGAAGAGGAAGTAACTGTTGCAATGAGCGGAACACACCGTGGAATTAGACGATAAGTTAATCTAAAAAAGGGAGTTAAACTCCCTTTTTTTCTTGGAGGTAACCGTGGGAATGCACTTGAAATTATTGAATAGGGTGATAAGTAAAGGCGTAATGTCTAGCTTGTCTGAGCTTATTTTAAACAGCGATCTAAATGATTCAGAAGTTGTTTTAAACAAATACTTCAAGAATTTTGTTGAAGCGGCCTATAAAGTTAAGAGAGAACAAAGACCATCAGTATCTCAATTGGCGGATATGTTCCGTAGTCAAAAATGTAGTACACCAGGAGCAATTGCAACTAAATATGCCATCCAGTTAGAAAACTTAGCATTTATCGATGGTATAGCAGAGTTTAGGGTTTAGCATGAACGAGTTTGAAAAATTATTAAGATTAGATAATGCAAAGGAAGAAGGAGTCTGGGCATATCAGCTAAGTAATCATGAACTCCCAAGACAGGGAATGAAAATACATATAAGTGCCCATGGGAAAAACTTTGTTGATGTTTATAAAACTGTTAGTCACTACCTTCACATAAATAAAATATCATTTAAAACTATCAACTCTGAAGAAAATTTACAGGCTCTAAATACTGGGCTGCTTGGTTTGACTCAAATTGGTAAATTTATAACGATTTATCCTTTCAAGGATATCCATTCATTACTAGTTGATCTCGAAAAACTGTGTGAACGATTTCAAGGACCAATAATTGTTTCTGATGTTCGTCACAAAAAAACAAATATATATTTTCGTTATGGTGTTATTGATGCTCAAGACGATAGGCCTAATATGTTGATTACTCCTGAAGGAGAGTACATCACTGATTGTAGGTTTGGAAAAAATCCCATTCCTAGTTGGGTTAAAGAGTATCAAATATCAAAAAATGAAACTCAGCTATTAAAAGATATTATAATAACATCTTCACTTCGCCTGAGAGGAAGAGGTGGTGTCTATAACGCTTTGATTAAAAAATCGAATAAAACGATTGAGAAAATTATTGTAAAAGAAGCAAGACCATATGGTGAATACGTTTCTACAATAGATAATTCTTTAAAAAGAATTATAAATGAAAGAAATATATTAATGAGAATTGAAAAACTAAGTATTTCTCCTAAGCTAATTGAATATAGAGAAGAGGATGGGCATGGAGTTTTATTTTTAGAAAAATTGGAAGGAAAAACGTTGAAAGAATTACTTCAAACTTACGATGTATTTCCAACAGAATTTATCAATAATTTAGAGTGTCAGTTGAAAAAATATCTAAAACAACTGCATAAAATAAATATTTTTCATGGAGACATCTCGCCTGACAACTTAATCATCGATAAAAAACTAAAATTAATTGATTTTGAACATTCTTGTTTTTGGAGTGGAGAGAATGTCTACTTAGACTATGGAACAAAAGGTTTTTTCCCATCAAGTCAGACAGATAAAAAATTAAATCAAAATGACTTAATGGAGAGAGACTTTTATGGAGCAGATAAATGTATTGAAGCCTTAAATAAACCTAAAGTTTTTAGGGAGGTTATGAATGCTTAAAAAAAGTATTTGTTTTTTTCTTATTGCTGTATCTTTTGAATCACTTGGAACAGTTGATTTACAAGTTTATAATAAGGATAACAGAAAGAATATGACTTTTTGTAGAGCAGAGGGCATAGGTGATGGATTATTTTTCACTGCAGCTCATTGCGTTCTTGGAATAAAGAAAGAAGAAATAATTATAGAAAACACTGAAATTAGTAATATCAAAACTCATGGTTTTTATAATAAAAATTTCATTTATAACCAATTAGACTTCGCTATAATTGAAACAACAAAAAAAGATTCAAAAGTTCATTTCAAAGAAGCCAGAAAAGGAATGGTGGTAACTATTCTTAGTCATAAAGCGATAATAACGGAAATCTTTGAGACAGAGTTTAAAATTAATTTTTTTGATACGTCTGTATGCCTGAATGACTCTGGAAGTGGTGCCTATTCAGATGGTAAACTGATTGGAATTTTAAGTCGAGGTAGTCGAAAATGTGAGTCATTTGCGTATATAACAAAGGCAAGTATAATAGAGACGTTTAAAGAAGATTTCCATGGATTAGAACCCCTGGCCTTAAAATATAAAAAAGACTTTATTGTGAAAATGATAAAATTTAATCTAGGAAAATAACATGATAAAAAAAATAGATTTAACTACAGACTTCAATCATATTATAAAACTATACGATGATGTTGGTTGGAGTGCTTACACAGAGAACCCTGAAAACTTAAAGAAGGGACTTGAGAACAGTACATATCTTTATGGCTACTTTGATGATGGGAATCTCATTGGCATTATTAGAGGCCTTACTGACCTAACTTCGATTCACTTTATTCAAGATATTATAGTTCTTACTAAATCACACGGAAATGGAATTGGTTCTAAGCTTGTAGAGTATGTTTCAGAAGTTTATAAGGATGTAAGGGCAACACTTTTACTTACAGATGATGAACCATCACAACTGGCCTTCTATAAGAAACTACAATTCTCAAATACAAGAGATTTGGTAGAAGTTCCTTTGAATGCCTTTGTTAAATATAAAGATTTTGAACTAAGCTAGGAACAATATTCTTTAGTGTTTGATTTTAAGAAAACCTTACGGCAACTGTCTTGCTAAGCTTCGAGCTTTATATCCAATTGCATATGGCACTAAGCTTAAATAATTAACCTATTAAGTTCCACAAAAAGTCGCAGCAATACGCTCATTTTCTTTCGGTGGCACTTTAAACTCAGTAAACTCTGCTTGTTCCTGAAATGGATTTTTAGAAACCTCAATCATTTGATTAAATACAGTTAAGTCACCTTTGAGTGCACCTTGTATTGCTCGTTCTACCTGATGGTTTCTAGGAATGAAAATTGGATTTACTTTTTCCATGATTTCTTTCGCTTGTTCGAATGTCGTGGAAGAATCTGTTAAACGATTATTCCAAAGGAATTTAAATTCTTTAAATGACTCTGTATTATTAAAGGAAAAGCTATCGTCACTTAAATTTCTAAAACTTTGAGTGAAGTCTAAATCATTTTGTTGAAGATAAGTTAAAAAAGTGTTGATGATTTTTTCATCACTTTCTTGTGGCAGTTCAATACCAAATTTTCTAGACATTTGTTCTAACCAGTCCTTTTGATAAAACTCGAAACAAATATTTATGGTTTTTTGAATTTTTTCTATTGCTTTGTCTTCATCATCGGATAAAAGAGGAATAAGGCAGCTCGCTAAACGGGTTAGGTTCCACTTTGCAATTTCCATTTGATTGGAATAAGCATACCTTGCATTTCGATCAATCGAACTGAACACTCGTTGATTTGAAAAATTATCCATAAAGGCACAGGGGCCAAAATCAATTGTCTCGCCACTAATGGACATATTATCTGTATTCATAACACCGTGTATGAAACCTAGGGACATCCACTTCGCAACCATTCTAGATTGTTTCTTTGAAACTTCTTTAATAAAAGAAAGGTATATATTCTCGTCATTTTTTATGTTTGGGTAATGTCTCTCCACACAATAATTGACTAGAGTTTTTAATCCATCTAAATCACTTTGAGCTGCAAGGAATTCAAAGGTACCAACTCGTATATGACTTGAAGCTACCCTGGTTAAAATTGCACCGGGAAGTGGAGCTTCTCTAAAAACTTCTTCACCAGTTAAGACTGCTGCTAGCGCTCTCGTCGTAGGAACTCTTAAGAAATGCATAGCTTCACTTACAATATACTCCCTGATTACAGGGCCGAGGGATGATTTTCCATCTCCACCTCTTGAGAAATATGTTCTTCCGGAGCCTTTTAGTTGAATATCAAATCGCTTATTTTCTGGAGTAAGCACTTCTCCAAGTAAGACTGCTCGTCCGTCTCCAAGCTGGGGAACAAAATGGCCAAATTGATGACCTGCATAGGCCAAGGCAATCGGTTCGGAGCCCTCAGGAAGTTCTTGTCCTGAGAACAGCTTTGAAAGCTCAACGTCTGTCAGGTTTGCTATGGAAAGCCCAAGCTCTTGATTTGCTAGTTCTGAGTTAAATGCTAGTAATTTGGGGCTATTAAAGATCTCTGGCTGAGTTGGCTCAAAGAAATTAGAGGGGAGTTTATTATAAGTATTATTAAATTTGATCATAGGGAACATTACATGAGATTGCTCTGTAAATATACCAATTTACTTGTTTTCACTCGCTTTCATCTTATTTGGATGTTAAATAAGGGCACGAAATAGAAAGGATTGATATGAGTTTTCCACAAGCACCAGGCAGAAACACAGGGCACCTAAGTAGTAAAATTGGCTACTTTAATAAAGATATTTCGGTAACGACAATTTACGTTGGTAATTTAAGTTACGAAATTGATGAAATTGATATTAAAGATATATTCTCAGAGTTCGGTGTTGTTACGTACGTAAAAATTGTAAAAGATAGTGAGACATTTGAAAGTAAGGGAATTGCCTTTGTTCAAATGCCTGTAAAAAAACAAGCTGAATTAGCATTAAAAGAGCTAAATGGCGCTGAAATAGATGAACGAGTAATAAAAGTAAGTATCGCTGTAGAGAATGATAACTCACGAACTGAGGCCGTTACGACAAAGAAAAGACGTAAGCCATATAAGCCATATATTTCAAAAGCGGATCGTGCAGCTGCAGCTGCTTCTTCCGCTGCAAGTAATGAAGTAAAGAGCGACTCGTAAATTCCCGAAATTGCAAAAAATCCGATATTGTACTAAAATAAAGAAATGAGATTAGTAATTATCGGATTATTACTATTTGGTTGTTCTGCCGGACTTCTCAAGCAGGAAAAATCCAAAAAAGAAATTGAAAGAAGACAAATTGAAACTTTAAAAAAGGTTCGACCATTACTTGTTTCTGATGATTTTGCATTTATGAAATGTGATGAAATTAAAACAATTAAAATTGAAGATGATTCTTTATCAACTAAAGATGTTCAGTTCTGGATGAGATTAGGTCATCTGAAGCTTCGTGAGATGGCCGTTCAACTCAATGGAAATGTAATGTCCCTTAAGCATACGAGCTTTGGTAAGATTAATCGGTTTGAAGCAGTTGTATTCAATTGCGGAGAAATAAATAATGCCACAGAAGTTGGTGAAGTTGGAATGTGCAAACCGACTGAAGAAAAAATATTCAAAATAAATTATGAAAATGAAAGAGCGAGGGATGTCGGCGAAGAGATCCTAAGACAAAAAGTTAGATATCATGCTATTTCAAATCACTTTAAAACTTTTAGTTTTACTGATCCGAAATATAGTTACACAAAAAAAGAGTTTCGCGTTAAGGCAGCATTCTATAAATGCCTTTAAGATATACAAAATCATTAATCGCCTCTAGAATAAAATAAGATTTATTTGGAAATCGGTGAGAAACCGATGCTGTCCCGCAACTGTGAGCCCATAATGGGTGAGCCAGATACAAATAAATCCTTAATGATACCCGAGGAGGATTTTTTGAACATTTATTTTAGCACTTTTACTCTATTTTTATTATCCCTAGTTTTATTATCACCAAGTTTTGCTCAAGATTATAATCTAGAACCGATATTATTTTCTAGTAAACAAGATATAAACTCTGAGAAATTAACGAGCTCTCACTTTGTATATGATTCAGAAGATTTAGCGAACAAAACTAATACACGGGCCGTGGACCTTTTGAAGAATGTTCCAGGAGTTGAGGTCAGTCAAACTGGATTGATTGGTGGTGAAGCTTCTATTTTTATTAGGGGGGCTGAGGGAAGGCATACACTGATTCTAATAGACGGGGTGAAGGTCTTTGATCCAACAAGTATTGGAAGAACTCTCAACTTATCTGTCCTTAACACTCTTGATATCGAAAAAATTGAAGTTCTAAAGGGAAGTCAAAGTGTTCTGTACGGAAGTGATGCTATTGGTGGTGTGATAAATATCATTACCAAGAAAGGAAGTAGTAAGGACAACATTAAGTTAAGTACTGGTTATTATCATGAACTTGCCACACAAAATACTGTTCCTCTTGGGAATGGAGTTCTTTATTTAAACGCTTATTATCAGCAGTCAAAGGCAAGCAGTGAAGTTGCTATTGGGGATGAGAAAGACTTTAGTGAGACGAAGGGTATCACTCTTAATCATAGTACTGAACTTGGAAAATTTGAATTCGAAACAACTCTTAAAGTAAGTCATACCTTTTCTGAAGCCGATGGATTTGATTTTTCAACAAACAAAGCAAAAGATGATGAAAGCGGTTACGGTAAAGATAAACACACTTTTTTTAAAGAAGGGATTATTTATAATAATTCTGATAGAAAAAAAACAAACTTTGATATCAGTTATAATCAGTATGACAGAAAAAATAAATATTTGGGTGGTGTTGAATATACTACAGATAAATTTGATGGAACTATTTTAGAACTTGAGTATAGAGAGAATTATACATTACATGAAGGTGCCTTTCTTTTCGGTTTGAATCAAATTGTTGAAACGTATATTGACGATAATATTAGTGAGAAAAAACAATCTATAACTGATATGTTCTTTAATAATATATTGGAAAAAAATCAAAATATTTTTGAACTAGGGGCCCGAGGTACATCCAACTTAGATTTTGGGAATCATTTAGTTTATAATATTGGGTGGAAGCATTTAATCAGTGAAACAATGAGTCTGAAGCTTAGTAACAAAACTGGTTTTAAAGCTCCAAGTGTTTACCAACAACAAGCCCCTGCAACATTATGGGGACCAGTTGGTAATAAAGATCTTGCACCAGAAAAGAGTAATAATTATGAACTAGCTTTTGAATTTCATAAAGAAGACATTCTGAGTGGCATTGTATTTTTTTACACAGAGGTTCAAGATTTTATTGATTATGATGCCGGCTATGAAAATGTAGCAAGCCTAATCAATAGAGGAGTTGAAGTTAGTCTAAGTAAAAATCGTGATAAGTTGAATTACGGTGGAAATATCACCCTAATTAATTACTCTCTAGCACAAGGAAAAGAAGTTCAAAGAAGGCCAAATTTTTCCCTGACGACATATTTAGGCCATAAGATCTCTGATCAACACCTTGTTAATTTTGATTGGTCTTGGAAGGGAAGACGGTTTGAATATGCAGGAACAAAGAAAAATATTTTAAATCCATACGACTTATTTGGAGTTGATTATATTTATACCAAGGGGGATTTTAAACTGGTAACAGCTGTGAAAAACTTATTTGATCGTGACTATGAAACTACACGTGGTTACTCTGTCTTAGGAAGAAGCTTACAATTAACACTCAATTATAATTACTAGTAAAATAAGCTTCATAAGAACGAAATAGATGTCCTTATGAAGCAATTACTATTTTATTTTTTCTCTAGCTCAGTTTTAATCATATTTAATAATGGCTGATAACCGAATTCAGTAAGTGGCTTTCCATTAATGAAGAAGCTTGGGGTCGCTCTTACTTTTAATAATTCTCCGTCCGCTTTATCTTGGGCAATGATTTTATCAAATTCAGGATTTTTCATATCTTCTTTAATCTTTGCAATATCAATCCCTACCATTGGTAAGTAGGTCCAAATAAGTTCAGGGTTTGGGTTATGGTGATTTCCCCATTCTGGTTGGTATCTAAATAAAATCTCTAAAACTTCCCAGTACTTATTTTGTTTTCTTGATGCTTCCAGAACTTTGATTACAAACTTTGAGTTCTTATGGAAAGGCATATATCTAACTATTAGTTGAACGTCTTCCATATGATCTTTCATTATTTGTTTAACGTATGGGTAGAAGGCACGACAGCTTTCGCATTCGGGATCAAGGAATTCAATCAGTAAAACCTTAGGCTTACTACTTCCCATTCTAGGAGAATAGTCCCTTACGAAAAGTTCAGCATTTTCTTGACCTAGAAGTGCTAAGTTTTCATTTTGTTGTTGTTTAAAAATATAGTTACCTAGGAAGTATGATCCAATCAATACGACAACTGCGATACCTATGAATAGAGATTTGTTTTTCATTTAAAAACCCTTTTTTGAAATATATTTTTTATAAAAAATAACTAGTAATATAAGTATTATTGAAAATGCTGTAAATGAGAGAATAGGAATCGTAATAAAACCGAGCCAATTAATCCAAACATCTGAGCAAGAGACACCTTCTCTACAAGGAGAAGCACTCTCGGGAATAATTTCATAGTGAAGTAGATTATGATATATAGCGATAAACCAACCGGTCGCAACAAGGGGGATTGAATATCTAAATATAGCGGTATCTAGCTTTATAATTCCAACTAGAAAAATAAGGACTAGAGGATACATAGCAATTCGTTGGTACCAGCAAAGTGCACATGGTGGGTATCCTACAACCTCGCTAAAGAAGAGACTTCCTCCCATGGCGATGGAAGATATAATCCAACATGAAAAAATTATTAACCAAGCTTGCGAGTTTGTTTTTAAGTCTGTCATAAAAAAAATCTTTTATTGAAGTTTATCTGAATCGGTCATAGGTGTTACACAACAAGAACCGTCATGATCGTCGATTTCTGCAGTTACTGATTGTTCATACTCAAGTTTCGCATCTAGAGATAATCCAAGTGAGTCACAAAGAGTTTCAGTTGCTGATGGATTCTTAACGAAAATATCTAGTCCCATTTCTTCCATTTGAGTTGCCATAGCATAAGCGTCGTCAGCTTTATCAAGCGGAAACTCATAAAGAACCTCATTTGTTGAGACATCGATGATTTTTATTTTAGAAGTTCTCTCTGTCGACATTTAGTTAACCCTTGTGTTATTAATGGCATCATAGCCAATTATGTTAACCTCGAAAAGGAAGATTCTGGAAATATGAGCGAAATTAACTTAAACCAAATTTTTATTGCGCACCCTGTTGCATTTGTTGTCAGTACGATCACTGAATTCGCAAAGGAAAGTGGTGTTTCTGTTTTTGTTTTGGATGATTTAAATGACTTTCGCTACCTTATCGAAGATTTAAACCCCCAGGCACTTATTATTCATGAAGATCTATGGAATGGGAGTACTGAATCATTTAACAGAGAAACGACAGGTTTTGAGTGCCTTAGAACTATATTAATTCAAAAGAACGATGACAATAATGGCCACCTAAGTATTGTCGAACCATTTGAGCCGTCCAAGTTCATAGAACAAGTTAAGCAATTACTTGAATCAGATTCAAAAAAGCATTAAAATAAATTTATGGATAGAGAAAAACTTTATATTTTTGGTGGTCTAGCGATTACAATTATTTTCTTTTTAGTTACAATGTACTTTCGCTCAGGCGCTTTTTGAAGCTGACTTCTTTTGTATGGAGCTTTTTGAAACTAATCTCTTAGACTTCTGTTTAGGGGAAATAAAAAAACAAGTATATTTCTTATCTTGAATCATTATTAGGGCATCAACTAATTGCTGATAGTGAGTATTGATCCATTGTGAAGCAAAGTTTGTTTCTGTTTGTAATAAAAGAATATTGTTTTTTAATACGATTGGTTGAATATTTTTAAACCACTGATTATGAACTTCATTTCCAAGAATTGCATTTAGCTGATCACTTAAAATATCCCAAGATAACTGCGCTTTTAACACAGGATTATCAATTGTTTTTTCAAAGGTATTTTTTAATTTGTTCTGAATATTTATTTTTAGTTCATCATCAACTAAGTGATTCATCAATAGCTCCGTCTACATTAGGAACGGAATACTACGAAATTTTCTTCCATTCGACAAGATAAATTAAGCTTTGGATTAACTAAATTAGAATTAAGTCTTTTATTCTAGGAGGTTTTGTCCAGGATCATCAGGAGAAAGTATATACTGCTTAAGGCCAAGTTTATTAAAAATAAATCCAGGAATTCTTACCCTATAGTAAGTACCAGTTTCGTGATGATGGGTATTCATAATGTTTGCATTGGCCAGGAGGCTGCTCTGAGCGACTCCATCTTGATAAGGTATGAAAAGATCAAAGTGACTTTGTTTATCAAGGAAGTAATTAATTACATACTCTCTGAGGCCTACTATATCATCAGACTCAAGGGCCGAAACGAGGAAGCTTGCTTTTAGGTTTCTCATGACAATTTTGGGAAGAAATGGATCAAGAACTTGGTCTTTTTTTGTGAAAACAATTATTTGATCTTTCGCTTCTATGTTGAGTTCACCTAAAACTTCCTGGGTAACATCCAGATGCCTTTTATAATTTGGATCAGATAAGTCACAAACTATAATGAGTAGGTCTGCTTCCAGAGCAGATTCAAGGGTTGTTTTAAACCCTTCAACTAGTGTACTAGGAAGGTTTTGAATAAATCCAACTGTATCTATTAAAACCATTGGTGGCTTTGAATCAGGGTTTAAGGTTCTGTATGTTGAATCAAGTGTTGCAAATAATTTATTTTCAGCAAGAACATTGACCTTGCAAAGTTTATTCATAAGTGTCGATTTTCCAGCATTGGTATAACCAACTAATGCTGCCGTTACAACGTTATTTTCTCTGCTTTTTCTTTGCTCTTTTCTGTGTTTTTGAATTTCCAGAAGTTGTTTTTTATAAATCGCAATTTTATCTCGAATTATTCTTCTATCCAATTCAAGTTGTTGCTCACCTTCACCTTTTAAACCAATCCCACCTTTTTGTTTTGAAAAGTGAGTCCAAAGAGATTGAAGTCTAGGAAGCATATAGTTCAGTCGTGAGATTTCAATTTGAATCTTTGCATCTTTTGTTCGAGCATGATGGGCGAAAATTTCTAGAATAACCATACATCTATCGATAACATCAAGGCCGGTAATCTTTTTAATATTTCTCATCTGACTTGAAGTTAATTCGAAATCAAATACAAGAAGTGATGAACCCTCATCTTTGGCGATCTCAGCGATCTCCATGAGTTTACCCTCCCCAAGCATCGTAGCTGGGTCAACCTTACTTTTATTCTGGAAATGTGCACTACCGGCCTCTACGCCTAGTGTACGCAATAGTTCTCTTAGTTCCCTTAGGGAACTTTGTGTTTGCTCAAGGGAGTTATGAAATTCAAAATTAGAGCAGACAATACTAACCAGCGTTGCTTTTTCTTGAAGTTTAATTTGATATTCTTCGTAATTCATTCCATTCCTTGTATTTCGATATTATCGAGAATCTTGGTCGCCTTCACTTGAAAGTTTCCAAGAAGGATCATTTTGTTTGAGTAGTGCTCTACTGTCTCTAAACTTTCTTGATGACATAATTCTAGATAATTAAACCTTTTATCAGCTAATATCGTTTTTATACTATTTTGTATATCTGCAATTGGCTTTTTTAACTCAATTTCAGCTTTAAGAGATAGGAGAGCTTGTCTTAAGCTAAGCGCTTCCCCTTTTTCCTCTTGGGAAAGATAACCGTTTCGACTACTCATGGCCAATCCAGATTCTTCCCTTATGATGGGGAGGCCAATAATTTCAGTATTAAATTCGTATTTTTTAACAAGTTCTTTAATAATAGTTAGTTGTTGATAATCCTTTTTTCCAAAAAAAGCTTTATTGGCAGGTACAATTTCGAATAATCGTTTAACGACTGTGGCCATTCCGTCAAAATGTCCGGGTCTTAGTGCCCCTTCGAGAATATGACATGGTCCGACGGCATCTATTACTTTTTTACCATGAGGATAGATTTCTAACTCTGAGTCTGGTGCGTAAATGATGATTTCATGTTCCGAGGTATCAAGGCTTTTAATCTTATCAATATCTGCTTCTAGAGTGCGTGGATATTTATTAAAGTCCTCACCCTGTGAAAACTGAGTAGGATTGATAAAAATAGAAATCACATTTGTTTTACAGTATTTAAGTGATTCAGATAATAAGGATAAGTGGCCAAGATGTAGATTCCCCATTGTCGGTACAAAGCCA
The DNA here is from genome assembly GCA_047634375.1 of Bacteriovoracaceae bacterium. Lineage (GTDB taxonomy): Bacteria > Bdellovibrionota > Bacteriovoracia > Bacteriovoracales > Bacteriovoracaceae. The sequence goes on along the minus strand of JBLIAG010000006.1, from coordinate 66,409 downwards.
ATACTATCTTTTCCATTTAAAAAATTTTGTAAATCGAGAGTTTTATGAAAAACCTTAATCATTTATTTTTTTCCGTAAAGTTCGTTATGAATTTTGAAAGTTCAGCTTTGGAAAGCTCTTTTTCTTGTTCAACATTGCCATTCATTATAAAAAAATACTGATTTTTTATTTGGCCAAAGCCTTGGGGCTTTCCTGAAAACCCATTATGAACTTTATTTCCAACCATGAGGTCTACTGGCTTAGATTTCCACTTTTTTGAAAAATTTTCCTTAAGATCATTGGTTTCAGCTGCAAAACTTATAATCTTTTGCTTTGGATTCTTTTTTTGAACCATTGTTCCTAAGATATCTTTGGCCCAGTTAAACTCTATGTGATTTTTAGTTAAAGATTTTTTTAATTTTTTAGAAGACTGTTCAAATTCGATATCACTGACTGCAGCGCTTGAAATAAAAACATCACAACTATCAAACGCAGTGTTTACTTTGTCATACATGTCCTGAGTGGTACTTGCTTTAATTAAAATCAAGTTGGGGTGTTCGATTAGAGTATGAACAGGGATGTTTGAAAGTGAGCCGTAAATCAATGTGACTTTACAGCCACTTTTTAAATAGGACTTGGTTAATTCGTAGCCTGTCTTTCCACTTGCAGGATTAGTTATATATCGAACTGGATCTAGAGGTGCAACAGTTGAACCTGTCGTTATAAGAATCTTTCTTTCATTGTGCTTAATGGGGTAACAATCTACAAATTCTGAAATAGTCTCTGGGTCTGGGAGTTTTCCAATTCCAACTTCCCCACACGCCAATTCGCCTGAGGTAGGAGGATGGATAAAAGTTTTTCGTAGAGTTCTTAGTCGATTCAAATTATCTTGAGTGATGGTATTTATATACATTTGGGTATTCATTGCTGGAAAGATAATTATATTCTTTTTTTCTGCAGTTAAGAATACAGAACTTAATAAATCGTCACATAGTCCATTGGCAAGTTTTGCGATGGTGTTTGCACTTGCTGGTGCGATGACAAAAAGGTTACACCAATCTTTCAGATCAATATGGAGTACATTGTCCATAGTTTGCTCAAGATTAAAATCATCCTCTGGTTGGTATACTCTTTGTACTCCAAGGTAGTTAAAAGTTTCAGGCTTAATAAATTTTAATGCACCACTTGTTAGAATCACTTTAACTTCGTGGCCATTCTTTATGAAATTTCTTGCAATGTCATAAGCCTTGTAAGCTGAGATCGATCCAGTAACTCCAAGTAGGATTTTCATAGTTGTCTCTCTTTGCCTAATAATTGCAGGCCTAGGTGAACTATATTGCTCACTTTTTTTATTGGTATATTTAAATCTAGCGATTTTAAGTACTCTGATATTACTTGTTGATTACCACCTGAAACTAAAATTACTTCTGGTGCTAATGACTCTAGCGCTTGTTTGATTGGTGCTAAAAATGTCAACAAAGCACCCTGTTTTATCGCATCTTCTGTGTTATTTGGGGGGCTTTTAAAGCAGTTGGGTTTTATTAAGGTAATTGCTGTTGATTTTAAATTCTCACCTTCTGAGTAGCAATCTTTTATCTTGTTCCAGCCAGGTAGAATAAAACCACCATGAAACCCCTTCTTATCTACGAGGTCGATTGTCGTAAAAGAGCCTGAGTCAATTATAAGTTGTTTCTTTTTAGAAGTTTTAAAGAAGTAAAAAGCAGCAATCAATCTATCATCACCGATTGTTTGAGAGTAATGAACCGGCATCCCTAAAAAGTTTGAATGGACTAAATAATCCCTAATTAAACTATTTGGAATATTAATCTTACTTAGTTTCGGATCTTTTACCGAGCTAACAAAAGTTTTAACTTTATTGAGTTGAATCTTATTTCGTTCTAAATCAGAATTCAGGCTATCCAGTTCGCCGCGAAGAATCTCTTCTTCTAAATGTGTTAGGAAATAGGTTTGATTGGTGTTCCCAATATCGATAGTTAAGATCATTTAGTTAAGGTAATTATTGATAAGTTCTTTTTTAGTTTCAAACATATTGGCAACTGGCTTTACAAAACTGGGAGTGTGATTGGACATCCCTAGAAGATCGTTAAGAACAAGTACTTGCCCGTCACAATCAGTACCTGAACCAATACCAATTGTTGGAATGCTTAGAACTTTACTAATTTCTGCAGTTAGGCTTTCCTCAACACATTCTAGTACTATGGAAAAACAACCAGCTTGTTGGAGTGCCAGTGCTTCTTGCATTAGTCTTTCTTTGTCTGATTGATTCTTACCATGTTTGTAATATCCACCTTGCGCATGGACTGATTGAGGCATTAGCCCAATATGACCCATGACTGGTATTCCAGTTTCTGTTAGCCTTTTAATGATTTTATAATTTTCTTCATTCGCACCCTCAAGCTTAACTGCTTCAACCTGGGAGCTTTGAAATAATTGTATCGCATTTTCAATCCCTTGAGAGTAAGTTGCATATGATCCAAAAGGGAGGTCTGCAATAACAAATTTATCTGGAGCACCACGCTTAACTGCAGCAGAAAATATTTGCATTTCAATCAAGCTTACACTGACAGTTGTGTCATATCCAAGCACAACATTTCCAAGACTGTCTCCCACTAAAATCATCTCTAAATCTGTCTCGTTTAAAATACAAGCCGTTTGATAATCATAGCAAGTAAGCATCTGTAAACCTTCGCTTAAACGTTTACTTTTGTATTGCTGAATAGATCTTGTCGTTAATTTCTTCATAATGTTTCCTTGAGCTCATCATAGGTAGAACTTAGTGCTTGTTCCTGCCAGTAATTTGCAACTTGGTTTTTTAATTGAGAGATATCAGTATTATTTATTGTCTCTTGAAATTTGTCTTGTTCAATATTCTCTAATAGTGTCGAGAGTTTTTCTTTGAAATCCTCATCGATTAATAGCTTTCGTCCAACTTCTGATCCGATGAGGGCATTGGGGCTTATAAGATTAAAGAAAGCTTGAGGACCTACTTTAAAGATAGTATCTAAAATTAATTTTGATTCGTAAAAGCATTCGTAGAAGGAAAGTTCTTTAGAATAACCTTTTTTTATTAGGGTATTATAAGTTTCTAAAATGCCATATGGGATTAGGGAACAAAGAATGGATTGTTCCGAAAATAAGTCAGCTTGAGTTTCTTCTATGAAGGATGTTTCATAAATATTTGTTAACCCTAATTTACGCGCTAAATCACTTAGCTGATCCAAACTAAAACCCATGGCAAATTGCAAAGAATAAAAACCAGTTAGATTTCCCTTCGTCTCATAAAGAAATCTTAATTCACTCGCTATTGATTTTGGAGCTAACAACACATGTTGAAAAGTCGGGAACTTATTTTGAAGTTCAAATTTTGCTAATGAATAACCATGAGCATAAATACAAGTTTTTTCTTTGTTGTATTCCGATAACTCTTTTAGAGTCGTTTCGTGCTGATCATCTGGAATTAGTAATGAGAAAGAACTTGTGGGAATAACCTGATTAAGAAAGAAAACCTTAAAGCCTAGGGTCATTACCTTCTTGATCGATGGTGAGTTTTCACGCAAGCCGATATGTACTTCAACCCCTGAATCTTTTAAGTTAAGTGCCCAGGCCTGAGCTTGATTTCCAAATCCTATAATACTGAATTCATTCATTATTTTCACCGGGTTTAACTACCATGACAGACCCATGTCTTCAATGTATATAGGTGTTATGAGAAATTTACGTCATGAACTATATGGTGAGTCAGTATTCACCTCATTTCGAACCTTTAATGGCCAAGTTTATGGTCTGGAAGAGCATTTTAAGCGCTTGTATGAGGCGGTGCGTGATGTTTATTTCATGAAAACTTTAACTTATTCCCAATTTTTCAACTATTTTTGTATCGATATACGAGCTTCTTATTTAAATAAATATCCAAATCACTACATAAGAATGACTATCTTTTCAGACCAGACTAACTCTAGTTTGAATCAAAAATCTTTTGGACTATGTGATTTAGAGCTTAGTATTTCTATAAAAGATTTGGGAGAGGCGAGATCTTCTTTAAGATTAAAATCTTTTTCATCCCCTTATTCAAAGAGTTATATTCCAATAAAGTCCGGAAGCTATTTTCAAAATTTGTATTTTAAAAGAAAGGGAATTGAACAGGGTTACGATGATATTCTTTTTACCGTAGATGACGAAGTTGTTGAGGCGAGTACTTCCAATATAATTTTTCAAAGAGGAAATGATTTCTTTTTCCCAGCGGGGCATTATTTTTTGCAAGGAATAACATTGAAACTGTTTAAAGAGTTTTGTCGATTTAAATCATTCAAAATATATGAATTAGATATAAAGAAAAATAGTATAAGAAATTATGATCAAGCATTCTTATTGAATTCGGTTCAGGGCCTGGTTAGTGTTAAGTCAATCGATGAATATGAATTTATAGTTGACCATTCTAGAAAGTTGAATGATCATTTTTTAAAATTTTGTGAGGAGAACTTATGTCGAACAAAAAATTAGAAGTTAAATGCCCTTGTTGTAAAAAAAGTTTTGAGTATTACTCTTCTGACTTTAGACCATTTTGTACCGAACGATGTAAAATGGTAGATATGGGACATTGGTTTGATGAAAGCTATACTATCGCAGGAAAAGATAATACTGTTTACGTAGAAGAAAGCGAAGCGCTTCAAAACCTAATAGATGAGACAGATGAAGATTACTAAGAAATCAATTAACGAATTATTAAAGTTTATGCAAGATGTCGGCTATGAGGCTGGGGAGATAATTCTCAAGTATCAAAAGAAGCGCCAATTATTGAAAATTACCAATAAAGGTCCTGAAGGAATTGCGTCCGAAGCTGACGAAGCATCGGAAAAATTTATAATCCAAGCAATTAAAGATAAGTATCCTAAGCATGCCATCCTTTCGGAAGAAGATTATTCAAAAAGTGGAAAAAAGAAGATATCAGAATTTAAAAATAAGTCTGGCTTCATGTGGATCATTGACCCTCTAGATGGGACTAATAACTTTGTAAATGGGATTCCTATTTATTGTGTTTCAATTGCTCTTATGCATGATGATAAGTCACTAGTAGGTTTGGTTTACAACCCACTTTCCGGAGAGTGCTTTTTCGCTGCGAAAGGAATGGGAGCGTTCTTAATTGACTTCAGAATTAACCCACTAAAAACATACGAATTAAATACAAAGAAAAATAACAAAAAAATGAGTGATTGTATTTTCTCACCCGCACCTGTTTATGATGAAGGTAATCGATTTGAGCAGCAACTATCAACATTTAAGAAAAATATTGTTGGTGCAAGGGCAGTAAGAAGGTTAGGAAGTGCAGCCCTAGAGTTATGTTATGTTGCAAATGGTAACTTCGATGGATACTGGGAAAAAAACCTAAAACCATGGGATGTGGCTGCGGCCATGCTTATTTGTCGTGAGGCCGGAGTTAAAGTAACGGACTTTAATGGTAGGACATTTACACTACTTAAAGACTCAATTATAGCTGCAAGTGACCCACTTCACTCAAAAATACTTGGTAAAATCTCAAAATAGCTTGGTATAATTTTCTCTTTATAATGGGTTTGCAATAACTCGCGTAAATACCTATAATTAAAATGATAAGTTTGATCCATGGAGGGATAGCTTGGAAGCAATGATTAATTATATTGATAAGTATACGACTCAGATTTTTGTTTTACAGATGGGGATGCTGGTTATTTTGTCGGCGATAATCCTTTGGGTGTATTACTACAATAGAAAAAAATACCATAATCTGAAACATCAAATACCAGCATCGGTAGTTAAGAACTATCTTGATTCTATAATCCAGAATTCAACAGCACTTAAATCTTCTCTTTTTAGAGGTGGTGGATTGGATGTAGATCCTTCTAGCATTCCTTCTGTAATGCCATTAGACCAACTTCAAACATCAACTCCTATCGGTGTTTCAACTAGTGGTGGTGATGAAGCATTGAGAGCTGAAGTCGCAAGACTCCAAAGTCAACTTACAGAAAAACAAAATATAATAACTGACCTTGAAAATAAAAGTACTGATTTAGAAGGTACTGTTAAAGCAAAGCAAGAAAGAATAGAAGAATTAGAAAAACTTTTAGCTGAAGCTCAGGCCAACGAGGGAACTGCTGGTGGTGGAGATGATGAAGCTCTTAAAGCTCAACTTGCTGAGGTAACAACTGAGAGAGATAGTTTAAAAGAAGATTTAGCACAATACGATATTATTGAAGATGACCTTGCAGATTTAAAAAGATTAAAGCAAGAGAATGAACAATTGAGAGCTGCTCTAGAAGGTAGTGGTGGAAGTGTTCCTGAGGCTGCTCCTGTAGCGGAAGCAGCACCTGTTCCAGCCGCAGAACCTGTTGTTGCAGAGCCAGAACCTGTTGCAGTTGCTGAAGCTGCACCAGAAGCGGTTGCTGAGCCAGCAGCCGCGGCACCCGTAGAAGAAGTTGCAGTAGCACCAGCAGCGGAAGACGATAAGTCTCCGGAAGATCTTTTAAGTGAATTTGAAAAAATGTTAGGATAGTAAAATATAAGAGGGATGTTCTCTCTTAATTCAATGGATGGATTATGAAATTTATTATTTGTCTCCTGCTGACAAGTCAATTTGCTTACGCAAACAATAGTTCTGAATGGACTCCGAAGTATCAAAAAACAAATCTTAAAAAGCTAGATCAAGACATTTTAAAGTTAACACCTTCAACGAAATTAAAAAAATCGAATGTTAAAACGTCTAATTCTAAACCAAACCAATCAAGAGTTGCATCGAAGAAGACGAGTATAATTCCGGATACACCTCTGGAGGCACTATACTTAAAAAAGCCCAAAGATAAATCCCACCTGAATTTATTGAAAAATGAATCTTTGAGGATGAAGCAAAAAGCTGTTCCTACTTTAATTAAAGTGATGAAAAGTTCTAGTTACCCTGATGAGAACAGATGGGTTGCGACTTATATGCTTGGCCGAATTATGGGAAAGAAATCAGCTCCACTAATTTCAAAGTTTTCAAAACATCCAAATTGGATGTTGCGCCTAGCTTCACTAAAAGTATTACTTCACCTAGATCAAAGACAATACAAGGGGATTTATGCAAGACTCCTTGATGATAAATCTCTAATTGTTAGGCATCAGGCACTCCAGAATATTAAACAAATGGAGATTAAGAGCTTAGCTCCTTATGTTTGGAAAATGCTTTTTAATAAGGAAAATTATGTTGGTTTAAAAGGTAATAGAAAACGATCGAATATCATTAAGGATGCTATTAAGACAGTAGGCGACTTAGACTTTAAGAAAGCTGAAAAGCCTATGTTAGAAATGTTTAAAAAGAAAAAATATAAAGATGTATATGAAGAGCTTGATTATTCCCTTTCACGAATCACTAAAAAAGATTCACCAAAAGGGTCTATGAGTGTTAAAAAAATATACTGGAATAGAAAAGCAATAAGCGGAGTGACTATTTAGTCTTCCGCTTAGAAGTTTTCAAGTTGCTCAGCCTCTTTTGCCTTATCAATTTCTTTTAATTTATTATCATTATCAATCAAGATTCCGACTCTGTAGAGAAGTGTTTTTTCCTGTATCCCATCTGTTGGAACCTCTTTCCAACCTTGGAGAAAATCATTTTCAACGCGCTGTCTTTTATAGATGGTAACTTTCGTAACTTTTCTTCCATAGCTAAAACCTTCTGCAACATTAATTAGGAGTTTGAATTCTGCGGCTTTAACTTTATCATTGCTTCCAAAGGAATCTGTGAAGTTGACTTGGAGAGTATTGTCCATCCATCTAGTCTTAACTTTTCCAGCTTCTTGGTTTTGAAAGGCGACGTCAAATCTTTTCATTACCTGGATAACGGCCTGCCAAGATTGATTAAAATCAGCTTTATAAACCTTAGACGGAATTTCTAATTCCTCTGTGATTTTTCTATATTTCTCATAAGATGAACAAGAGAAGAGGAGTAATAGGGGAATTAAATTAATTAATTTTATCATTCTTTAATTTTAACAAGAATACGTGAAAAATAAAGAAGAGGAGCCAAAAGGGCAAAATCCCCCAGAATCCAAAATTTTGATAAAAAGTTGAATCTTTTTCTGAAACATTTTTTTGTAAATCAAGTGAAAGATCTAGGTTACCTGTTGTTCCGTATTCTAGTCGTTTTATTTCCTTACCATTTTGGTTGATATAAGTTGAGATCCCTGTATTAGTTGATCTCAATATTGGGAGGTTGAATTCTATTGATCTCCATCTTGCTAAAAATAAATGTTGTTCTGGTTCGACTGTATTTCCATACCAGGAGTCATTTGTCAGATTGATCATTAAATGAGGTCTTTGAGTCGATTTATTTAAATAGCTTCTTACAAATTCTGGTCTAAGGATCTCATAGCAAATTGAACTAATAAATTGAACACCTGAATGGGTTTTAAATAATGGATACTTTGTTCCTTCTTCGAAAAACGCCATCTCTGGAAGATTTTTACTGGCCCATTTGTTAAGGGGTCCAAGTGGAAGTGTTTCTCCAAAGGGTATTAATACCTGTTTATGGTAAGAGTTTACTAATTGGCCCTGAGGGTTAACTTGTAAAGCAGCATTGTACTCCGTTTTAAAGTAGGTACCATCATCATTGTCTTTAAAGTGATCATATCCTCCGATGAGCATGGAGGCATTAGTTTTTTGTACGATCTTTGAAAAAACGCTAGGTATAATTGATTCTTTTATATCTTTTTTGTTTGTCCGAATAGGATAAGGATAAGCTGTTTCAGGCCACACAATAAGATCAAGATTTTTTGACTCTAGCTCGAATGGCTTAATGCTTAATTCTTTATACCTATCAAGGACTTCGCTAACGGAGGCATACCCTCCCTTTTCAGAGTCTACTTTTAAAAAATTACTAATATTGGCTTGTACGAGTCTTACGTTAAACTCCGTAGTTTCTACTATCTTTTTGTCCACTAAAAAGGGATTAACGAAAATGAAAATGATAATAGAAATGAGATTTAAAAAAGACGTTCTTTTAATCTTAACAATGCGAATGAATTCATAAGCGAGTAAATAAGAAAAGAATGAAAATATTGGTAAGCCAAGAAAACTTGCGGCCCCTAAGTATTCAGAGTAGATAATCCATGGTTGTCCAAGCATAACTGGGAATTGCTGAGGAACAAAGTATTCGAGACTTGTAAAAATGATGGCCAGAATAAGACTGAAGATACCATGTTTAAAATAAAGTTCCTGGAATTTTGGTTGGCTCTTTTTCAAGAACTTTAAAACCATTATTAAAACAAAATATTGTGGGTTTAGGATGAGAGCGAAGAGGGCATTCATTGTAGCAGCAACAAAAAATGGTAGATTTCCGAATTCTTGGAGAGTGTTTGTTATCCAATAGAAACTGATAAGGTTAATCACTGAATTATAAAAAAGGTAATATATAATCTGCTTTTTCGTACTGTCAGTATTGAAAATAAAATATGTGATAATTGCCGTTCCAATAATTGGCATAATTGGGATATAGACATTAAAGATATTTGGAAAGCCTAAAGTGTATAGAATTCCTGCTAAAAATAAAAAAGCGTATGGTTTAATTTTTTCCATACGCTATATTAGACTATTGTTTTTAAAATTACAGTATTAATTCTATTTTCTTGCTACTGATCTACTTCTATCTGGGTTCAATCTTTCGTTTACATAACCAGCTACTTCAAGTGCTCTGGCCGCGTCAAGTTTACCTCCACCAAGAATCTTTCCTTTAAGCTTTGTAATCTTTCTTGAAGAGCTAAGGATGATATTTCTTACTTGTTGGTAGTTTAGTTGTGGGTAGTTTGATTTAATTAATGCTGCTACACCTGTTACAAATGCTGTCGCTTGACTTGTTCCTGTCATTAAACCAGCTCCGTTTCCAGGTATTGCTGATTTGATTCTAAAGCCTGGAGCTGCGATATCTACAGTTTTGCTTCCAAAGTTAGATGATGCAATTACTTGGTTGAATTCATCATGTGCACCAACTGTAATAATATTAGATAAACCATAGCTTGCTGGGTAGTATGCATTTTTCTTAAGATCAATATTTGATTTCTCATTACCAGCGGCTGCGATTATAAGGATTCCTTTTTTCTCTGCTTCAACAAGGATTGCTTTTTCTGCAGCTGAAGCTTCTGGACCACCACCTGAGTAGTTTATAATATCTACATTTTGATCAACAGCGTACTTAAGAGCTTTGATTGTAGAGTTTAAATTTGTTTGCCCTGATGCTTGTGGATTATAGTATTTTAATGCCATTAGTTTAACGTCTGGGAAAATACTTTTAACGATACCAGCAACATGAGTTCCATGCCCGTGGTTATCCTTTGGTGTACTTTTTGCTGTTTTTTGTGAGAAGTCTTTTCCAAAGTTTAAAGCTCCAGACTTACCTTCAGTTGTAAAAATATTATTTTTAAGGAATGGGTGATTGTATTGAATCCCTGTATCTACAACTGCAACTACGATATCTTTTTTCTTTGTAAATCTTTTCCAAGACTCTTTAAGATTGATTGAACTTTTCTTGTAGTTAGGATCAATACCCCAACTTGTGAATCTATTTGTTAGTTGATCTTCTGAATAAGCTAATTTTTTAGACTTAACCTTAGTAGGTTTTGCTGTAGCAACCCCAGCAGACATCATTGTTACTGCTAAAGTCATTGTTAAGAGAGAGTAAGTTTTAGTCATAAGTTTTCCTAGTTTTCTTTAATGTTAGACACTGTTATTAAAGCAATCCTTCTGCCAAGATTGATTTAGTGAAATTAGGAGGTTAGTTAAGGGAATTGACTAAAAATTGTACAAAGTTTGGCGGGTGTAAAAAGAATGTACAGTTTTGATCGTTGAAAATGATGGCCACGGGTTAACTTACTAGATTAATAGAGCTTCTTTTGTTTAGGTTGTGTTGTGGGCCTTGAGAGGAGTGTAAGCTTTTACTGAGTGTTGAACACCATAAATGATTTTTGACCCTCATTTAGGGCGATTTGATGGTGTTTAAGAGTGATTTAAAAGAGGTTCATGGGCACAAAAAAGCCCAGGTTTTGAAGACCTAGGCTAAGTTGTTGTTTATTTAATGTTTGTTCTATGCTCTTCTGTGAAATCTTTGATTGAATTCTCTTTCTCTTTCTTCAGCAACTTCAATACAGAATTCTGCCCAAGGTTGAGTCTCTAGTCTTTTCTCATCGATTTCTTCGCCAGATTCAATACAAATTCCAAAGTGACCTTCTTCGATTCTAGCTAGTGCCGCATCGATTCGTTTTAGCTTCGTCATTTCTTTTTCACGAATACTAAATGAAACCTGTTGATTAATTGTACTTGTGGCTAAGTCAGCTTCATCTGCTAGGTCATCAGGTTTAATTTGCAGGTCTTCAAAGTTACTTAGAATCCCACTGTTTATAATTTGATTTCTAGCTGTTAGTAGCTTCTGCCTAAAATGTTGTACTTTCTTCTCATCCATATAACTTCCTCCTTGAAATGAAGAATCATGACCGCAATCCGTAGCAGTTCATGATATTTTACCGTCTCTTTACGGTTTAGTGCAACAAAACTTTAAGGTAGGCAGAAATGTGTAAGACTTTGTTTGTTTTTACCGGCTATTTTACAATTACAGTAGTTTGACAACCAAACATGTAAACTAATAGTATTGATCATGGTTATATTTTTATGATAAATAAAGTTTTTTTAAGTTCATTGTTGAGCGTTTTCGTTTTTTTATCATGTGGTAAAGATATAGAGAACTCTAAAGGTAAAGACGAGGGGACCCGTGGAGAGCAGACTGCTCCAAACGTTTCTCTTGATCGCTTCATGCAAAATCAAAAACTCATTTGCGAAGATGTGCTTTTCTGTCCAGATAATATTGCAAAAATTGTAGTCGTTGTAGATGATAAAATTCGCTACTGTACTGGAACTTTAATTGATGACAATAGGCTTATCACAAGTGCAAGCTGTTTACCGAGATCATTGCAGATACCCCGAATTAGTTGTGCCGCTAATGTTTTTGCTGTCTTTCCAAAAACAATACTTTCTAATGAAGAAAAAATTGTCTGTGATAAAATAGAGTATGTTGATGAAAATTTATTTGCAGAGCCGGCCCTATGGAAAAGTGATATTGCTATTATCTCTTTGAAGTCACCTGTAATGAGGGACATTGCTAAGATTTCAAATGATGGTATTTTAGATAATGAAAAACTTATTTCTTGGAAAGTCGATTATACTTCAGATTATTTAGGAGTCCTTCGCCAGAGTGAATGTCGCTCACTCTTTCAATCTTATTTAAACCCGTTCACACGTAAAAAATTCTCTCCAATGTTTGTTGGAGCTGATTGTGATTTTAATGAAGGGAATGTTGGAGCTCCTGTATTTAGAGATGATGAACTTGTGGGGGTATACTCAAAAGAGATGGGGTCTCGAATTTATAATTATCTTGAAAATAGTGGTGTTTTGGATAATAAAATTGGCCGCTATTTTCATATCTCAAACTTAGCTTGTACTGGATATAATAACTTTAGATTTTCTTTTCAGCCCCATGAGGACTGCAATGTAGAGATAACCACAAAAAAGCTGGATTCTCTAAGATCTAATATTCTTAAAGGGAAAGCTATTCACGAATCTAGTATGAGAGAGATAGAAAGTGAAGTTGAGCAACCTAAAAGATACTTTAAGTGGGATTTTAAATTTTTTGCAGATCGCCGATCAACAACGTTTGAAATTCACCCCATTAGACCAAAGTGTATTTATAGGTCCCAGGATTGGATTGTAGAATTTAGAAGGTGGAGGAGTATTCGAACTTATGCGAAAGTATCTATCGAAGTACCTCAGTATATTTTTAAAACAAGACTCGATAAAAACTTACGTTCAAAATCTGTGGTTGAGAATTTGGGGGTGAAAAAATTTGATGTTGAGTTTAATCCCTATGGAGCTTTTGTAAATAAGGACACGTATGTCACAATTACTTCTGAGCTCCACGGGCAAATATCTAAGGACACATATGAAAGTGTATTAGCTAGTTGTCCTTAGCTTCAATACAGCTTAACAAAGAGCTTACATTTAAAAGAACTAGCTGAGTTCCATTAATCTTTTGATCTTTGAACATTTTTCGTAAATGACTCGTAAGAGTTTCTTTATCAGCTTCACCCATACCGTATTCATCGGCCAATCTATCAATATACTTTTGCAAGAGATCTACACTTTGATCAGTTTCGATATTGAATTGGGTTCTGTCATCGGCTTCCCCTAAATCAATAGTGATAACTGATCCATTTCTATAACTCTTACCTTGGATCTCTTCACCGTCGATAATGAGTGAACCTGTTCCTGCCACTTCGTTTGTTGTTAAATCGAACGATATAGCATGTTTCACTGGAGTTGGTGATTGCATTGAAAACGCATCACATTTGTATGTATCTGCATTTAAACTTGTGATTGTAAAAGAAACTACCATTACTGCAAACATTCTCTTCATATTTTCCCCTTATGAAGTTAATTTTCATGACTCGTGGCGTAGTATTAGCATCAAATTGAAATATAAACACCCAAATTAGCCAGTAGTGTAAGAAATACAAATTAGCCAAAGAATAGCAGGTTGAAATGACGTTCTTTATCAATTTTAAACTTTAGAAACTTCATTTTCTTTTTTTTTATCCAAAAAAAAGCCAAGTTTTCCCCAAAAAAAATGAACCAAAATACTTTGCTCCAGTTTGTAAACTATTGAAACTTTTCTGAATTTTAATTTAAATTTTTGGAGGCCATAAGTTGTTAATTTTTGACCCAGTTTAGGACGAAGCGGAGTTAACTTTAAAATTTAAAAACTATACCAACGAGAGAAAATATGGCCTTTGATTATGATAAATCTAAATCTAGAACTGATGGCTCCGCAGGAGAACATTGGACATCAAACTCTGACTTGTTCATGGTCTTATCTGTAGTTTTCCTACTTCTTTATGTTGTTTCGAGTGTAAAGACAGGAGCAAGTAATATAAGTAATGCTGCACAATCAAAAGAGATAGCTAAAGAGAATGAAGATCTTAAAAGACAATTGAGGGCATATAATACATTGAAAGGCGACTATTTGAAAAATGGAGCCGATGAAAATGAATCTAAAATGTATGAAGACTTAATGGCAAACTTAGAGTTACTTCAATCAGAGTCAGAGAGAAAGAGAAAAGAACTTGTTCGAAAAGCTAATAAGAATGCGAAGACAACAGAATCATTAAACCAATACCAACAGATGGTAAGAAACATTATTAACACGAATCTTTTAGCAAAGAAGAGAATTAAGAAAAGAGATAATGTTATTGTTGAGAAAAAAGAAATCATAACAGGTCAGAAAAATACAATTATTACAATGGATCAAACTATTACTGATCAAGCGACTACTATCGAGTCTAAGGCAAAACAAATTGCTGAGGCTAAATCTAAAATCGAAGAACAAGAAAACGAAATTATTGAAAGTCAGCAAGATCTTCAACAAAAGAAAGAAGAAATTCATTCTTTAGAATCTAACTTATCTGAAAAGCGAGAGTTAATTACTAAAAATGAAGAAATGATTGCTAATTTAAATGGTGACCTGACAGACAAGATTAAAAAATTGAAATTAGAAGCAAAAGCTAAGAAAAAAACTCAGAAACAAATGCGAAAAGAGGTATTAACTCTAAGACTCTCTAATCAGAAAAAAATTAATAATTTGAAAAAAGAAAAAGAGAGTATTGCTTCCAAACTATCTGGACTTGAAAGTGATATTGATAGTGCAAATGAAAGACTTGAAATCGCGAATCTAAACATTCAAGAGAAAGAAGCTGAGAAAGAGCGACTAGAAATGGAGAATAGAAAAGCGGAAGAGAACTTTAAAAGTAAAGTATCCAGCTTACAGAATGATTTCGAAAATAAAATTAACTCTCAGAGGAAAGATCTGCAGGCTAAGCTAAAGAAAGAGCAGGTCTCGGCAGCTGAGAAAGTGGCTCGTTTAGCAGAGTTTAAAAAACAAGCTCAAAGCGAGAGGGCTAAGTTAGAGTCAAATTTGTCTGAGCTTGAATCAAAGGTCACAAATGCACAAGATGCTCTCGGAGAAATGGAGCAGAAGGCGAAGGCTTACCAAGCTAAACTTGATAGTGCTAAGAAAGACCACAAGAGATTCCTAGCATCTGTAAGTGATTTAAAAGAAAAGAACCAAAACCTTTCAGGTGATTTAAAAAAATACAAAAAGATTGTAGAGGCTAAGAAAAAGCTAGCAAGAGATATTAAAAAGAAACTTGCAAGCAAAGGCGTTAAAGCAAATGTTGATGGTAAAACTGGCGAGGTTACAATTAACTTCGGAGATGAATACTTTGATTCAGGTAGTGCGAATCTAAAAAATCATATGAAAGATGTTCTACAGAAGTTTTTACCAGAATATTCAAGTGCTTTGTTTAATGATAAAAATATTGCAAAAAATATAAAAAATGTTGAGATTATCGGTTTCTCCTCACCAACTTATCAAGGCAAGTTTGTCGATCCAAAAAGTTTGGCGAAGAAAGATAGAGCCGCCCTTAATTACAATTTAGATCTATCATTTAAGAGGGCCAAGAGCATCTTTGCTTATATGACGGATGTCTCAAGAATGAAATTTAAGTATCAGAAAAAAATCACACCGCTTGTTAAGGTTACTGGACGAAGTTACCTCGCAGAGGGTGTTGAGGGAAGAGATCTTGCTTCTAGTTTGAGTAGAAAGCAATACTGTAAGAAATTTGACTGTAAAAAATCACAAAAAGTTATTATAAGATTTAATCTAAAAGACTGAGGTTTAAAATGAGTATTAAAAGTTTAATTGATTTTATGGTTGTAATGTCAACTGATTATCTTATTGGTGCAATGCTTGTTGTTTTTGCCCTAAGTATTACTGCTAGAATTCTCATTTGGTGGACAGTTAAGAGAGAATATTGGTTCAGTGTTGAATTTGAAAAGCGAATTGAGCGTTACATGAACTGTACTGACAAGGTTGAAAACTTATCTTTCTTTTCTATTTCAAAAAGACTTTTAGAAATTACGTATTATGAAATTTTTGAAGTGCGATCAATTATGAAAAGAAGAAACCCAGATGTCATTATGGACTGGATGGACCGTGTGTTCTTAATTCAGCAAGGTTGTGCAAGAACCGTTAATGACATCCTTAGAAAAATAAGATTTATGAAATCAGATGGGGAGACACCAAGTTTCTTGGGACTATCAAGATCTGTATTACAAAACAACCCTTGTTTTAACCGTATGTTTGGTATCATTCCAATGTCTGGTCTAAACGATCTTTTAAATATTCTTCCAAGTTTATTTATTGTCGGTGGGATTTTTGGAACTTTCCTTGGTGTTATGAGTGCGTTACCTGAATTAGGTGGAATGGACTTGGCGAACTCTGATAGCAGTAAAGCAATTATGGATGCATTTTTAATGAAAATCTCGTTTTCAATGTCTACTTCAATTGCTGGTATTGTTCTTTCGGTAACAATGACTATCATTAATACTTTTTTTAGTGCTGATAAAGTCTCTGTGAATACTATCGAGACTCTAACAGAGAGTATGGAAACTTTATGGTCAATTTCAGATCACAACTTACAAGATGGAACAGAGCCAGAATTTGATGGAACAAAAGATCCACTGTTAGTATTGGCGGAAGACAGTATTGTTGAAGAGTTAAATGTTAAACCTGGTTTTATAAAGTTAACAAGACCTATTCAAGGGTGGTGGCTTAAGAAGAATGATAAAGATGGCGAGAGTGAAGCAGGTGAGGCTCCTAAAGCAGTCGAAAAGACAGTTACTAGTGACGCAGATAGAAGAAGTACTGGATTCGTTAGTAGTGAAGCGAGTACTGATTTGGCTACACCCGTGAAACCAGAAGTTACTCCTCCTGTTGAAGCGAAGAGTACAACAAGTGATGCCACTGCTGAGAAAGTAGAGTCTGAGAAAGTAGAGTCTGAGAAAGTAGAAATTGAAACAAAAATTGTAGAGAGTGAAGTTGAAAATAAAGAAATAG
Organism: Bacteriovoracaceae bacterium; assembly: GCA_047634375.1. GTDB lineage: Bacteria > Bdellovibrionota > Bacteriovoracia > Bacteriovoracales > Bacteriovoracaceae. The sequence goes on along the minus strand of JBLIAG010000006.1, from coordinate 49,413 downwards.
AAAATAAAGATGTAGACAAAAAAGACGTTGGTAATGAACCAGAAAGTGACTCAATACAAATAGTTGCATAGGAATTAATATGAGTAGCACTCTTAAGAAAAAATACGATCTTCTAGAGAAGTTAGAAGAAGGAAAAGAAAAAGAACTTAAACTAGTTGAGTCTAGTTCTAAGTTATCTAATTTTCCTCTACCTGAAGTTCCTCAAGAGACTAAGGTGGTAAGAAATATTAAGAGTGTCGATTTAGCAAAGAACGAAAATAATCGTTTAAGACGTGAAAAAGATTTACTATTAGATCAATTAAGTAAGCTTAATTTAGAAGTGGAAAGTAAGAAAGATGAGCTCGAGTACACAAAAGCGCTAATGCAAGACAAGGTGAGTGATAAGCAGATACTGATTACTGATCTTAAAGGGCAAGAGCAAAAATACAAAGGTAGTATTCAACAATTAAGCGAACAAGTTAGTCAATTGAAAGTAGATCTTGAGGATAATGAACGACGGTTTAAGGAAAGTAGAGTTGAGGCAAGTTCTATCGAGAATAGGTTCAAATCAACATTGCTGGATATGCAAAACAATATTGAGGAGTCCGAGGAAGTATCCGGGGCCTTGGCAGAAAAAATTGAGTATCAAGAAAAGCATTTAACAAATATACAAGTATCCATTGAGGAGAAGGAAGTAACTTTGGCAAAAAACCAAAGTGATCTAAAGGCTCTTCAGAAATTATTTAACTCGATAAAACTTAGGTATGATAATCTTACGAAAGAACATGAAAGAGTGAGTAAAGTCATCTCGGAGTTAGAAACTTATGAAAAAGACCTTGTTTCTCAAAGAGAGTTAGCTCAAGAAAAACTAAGTAATGAAATTGAAAGAAATAAACTTCGATATGATATTGAGAGAAAAACTCAGTTTGAAAACCTGAATTCAAAGTTGAATTTAAGAGAGCAAGATTGGGAGAAAGAACATAATAGAAGAACTCAAAAAAGGGAAGCCCAGTTTGAGCGTCTTATGAGTGAAAAGGAATTTGAGCTCAATAAAAAGGTTCAGCAAGCGGAAAAGGAAGTTTTTGAAATACATGCCAAGGCGAGAAGGGAATCAGTAGAAATACGAGAATCGTCAGAGAAATTGTTGAAAGAAGCGTATTCTGAAAGACAGCGGTTACTCGATGAGGGCAGTAAAGAGAAAATGAAGGCTATGTCATTTGTTGAAGAACAAGTACAGGCATCACAACTAGCCGCTGAAAAAATTCGATCAGAAGCAAATGAGAAATTACGTGCAGCGGAAGATTACTTTAAAGAATCAGAATTTAATTCCAAAAAGTTACTCGACTCTGCTCGAAGTAAAGGTGAAGGCATTTTAAGAAAAGCAGATATTAGAAAAAGGACACTTCTTAGAAATGCACAAATTGAAAATGAACAAATTACAAAAAGGTTAAGAGATGAAGAAAAAGAATTCCTCGCAACATTAGAAGAAAGAAAAGTTCGTTTAAATAATTACCTACAAATAAAAAGAGATCGAGTCTTAAAAAACATAGAAGAAAACAATGAAAAATTAAAAGTGAAAGAAGAGCAGTTGAGATTAAGGCTTCTTGATGAGAATCAAAAAATCAAAAGGAAGGAACTTAAGAAAGTTGTTTTGCTTAAAGATCAAGTTATTAAGAAAGTAAATGAGTCTTTCGAGGTTGAACGGGAAAAAATTAGAAAATTTCGTAAGAAAGAACTTCATAATTTGTATCAAGAACGTAAAGAAGTATTGTTAGAAATAGCAGAGCTTAAGAACGAATCGGCTAAAAAACATAAAAATTCAGAAAAAGAACATCGAAGGTACTTGGCCCAGAAAGAAAAAATTGAGGAGAAGCTAATTGCCGAACGTAAAGAAAGCTTAGAGCTAGAATATTCTAAAAATATGTCTAATAAAATTAAACAATTAGAAGATTCTCAAAAGGATAATCTTACTCGTCTTAAAGGGCAAGTTAGTGATTATGTAAACTCTTTAGTTGAAGAGAATAAATTGGAGTTGAGTAGTTTTAAATTGAAAAATGAAATTAATTCAATCTTCCAAAACACCACAGCCCATAAGAAAGATAAGTTATTAAAAAACACGGGACAGAAATCCATTGAGTTGAAATCTAAGGATATAAATACATTTGTTACCAAATATGTATATAAGGCACTTATCCCAATGTTCATGGTTTTGTTTTTCGCATTTAATGGATTAGGGAGTAGGGATATTGTTGTTTCCCTTGGCGAAACTTTTTATCAAGTGGTCAAGGATAACTCTAAGTCGAATGAAGCCAAAAATTTGCAAGAAGAGTTGGATAAAAAAACATTTTCTCCAGTTCTAACAGCTGGGTTTAAAGAAACGTATGTTGATAACATTCTTTATACCAAAGATTTCTTATCAACCTATGAAAGCGATAAATTTCAAAATGATTGGCTTTTAGGTGCCTATAGCTTTATTAGTGATGAACTTGAATTGAGTGAAGAAGTAGCAATACAGTTTATTTCAGCTGAGGGAGCTTTTATTAAAGAGTTATCTGAACTGAGAAGTAAAATAGACGCTAGATTCTCTAAAGATAGTATATTAAAAATGAGGGGAATTGAAGAAGCAGCTTTCAAAGTTCAGATTGAGCAATTTAAAACAATTGAAAACTGGAAAGCATTCAAAGCATATCGAAATAACTTTTTTATGGAAAGATTCTAATTTAGGAGGCCTCAAAATTACTCTTTGAGGTCTCTCCAGCTTTTCCCTTTTCTATTACGATGATTTTTTTGCCAATACTCAACGGCCTTTTTATGCTCTTTATAAGTTGGCGTAAAAACATGTGTCCCATCATTCTTACTGACAAAAAATACATAATTATGCTCTTGAGGATTTAGAACTGCTTTAATTGCAGCAAGAGATGGATTTGCAATAGGACCTAATGGTAAACCACTCATTTTATATGTGTTATATGCTGTTTTTTGTAAAAGGTGCTTTCTTCTAAGATTTCCATTGTAAGTTTCCCAGATACCATAAATTGTTGTTGGATCTGCTTGGAGTCTCATCTTCTTTTTCAATCTATTTAGGTACACTCCTGCAATAGTTGGCCTTTCTGCTTTTGCACCTGTTTCTTTTTCCACAATCGAAGCGAGAATTATGACTTCGTGTGGAGTAAGAAAGGTTTGTTCAAGGTCAAGCATCTTCGTTTGTTTTTTGAATTGTGTTAGCATGGCCTTAATAATTTCTATGGCCGGAGTCTTTGGTGCAAACATGTAGGTTTCAGGAAACAGATAACCCTCAAGTGAAGGGGCTGTTGGGTGAATGCCTTTTACGATTTCAGGATCTTTACAGGTTTTAATAAAGTCATCGTAATTTGTTATTCCTTTACTCTCAAATAACTTGGCTATTTCATACATATTTTTACCTTCAGGAATTGTGATCTTACTTAAGATTGGAGTCCCTTCCGTTAAAATATAAAGAATGTCTTTCATGTTGGAGCCAGTTGGAATGTTATAAGTCCCAGCTTTCAATCTAGTCATGTTATTTGTGAGTTTTGAGTAGTAATGGAAAATTCGCGCACTTGATACTATTTCTCTTTTAGAGAGACGGTAATTTACACTTGAAAAACCTTCACCTGGTTTAATTGTAAAGTTGGTATCATTCCCTGGATAGGGGCCGTAAAGAACTTTTCCAGTGTATAACACTAGTAATATTAGGGTGAAAAAGGGAACGATGATAATTGCTGAGAGCAGTGCCTTCTTTTTAGACATTTAATTCAATCCTTTGAGATAAATAATCTATATATTTTAAGAAAAGAATCTTAATCTGACGAGTTTTTTAAGAATTGTTCCAAAATAATTGCAGCGCACAATTCATCAATTTTTCTAAGATCTACTTTAAAGTTGTATTTGGGGTCATTTTTCATACGTTCTTCAGCTTCAAAAGTTGTTAATGTCTCATCAACAGTAAAGACTTCACAATCAGTTTTGGTCTTGAAATTTTCAATAAATGCTTTGATTGTGCGTGTCATCGTAGATTCTTTCCCGTCAGTAAAGAAGGGTACCCCAATAACTAAAATTTCTATGAATTCATCTTCAATAATCTTCTTAACCTCTGAAATGAGTTGTTCGTCATCTTCGTACTTGATTCTCCCCCAGGTTAGCGGAAATGGGTCTCTACCTACGTTATAGGTTGATATACCAGTAAACTTTCGGCCATAGTCGATTGCAAGGATGTGTTTATTGTTTAAGTAAGCCTTAGGTAGTTTTTCGTCCATTGGATTCCATGATATATCGGTTTATTGGAAGGTCATATCAGCTTAAAAACCTGGCGTAAAGCAGGCCAGTTATGCTTGACAACGGTTACTTTCGCGCTATTATGTACTTAATCACTAAAGATTAAAAACCTAATAACAATTTCATTCTTTTCGAATGAGCATTCCCTATTAATTTTCGGAGTTAACTTCATGCATTTAACCAAATTAAGAGAAAAAGAAATCAAAGAATTAGCAAGCTTCGCCACTAAAGCGGGTGTTGAAAATGCTGGTTCAATGAAAAAACATGAGATCATTTTTGCACTATTAAAAAAGACATCAGAAGAAAAAGAATCAATCTTTGGTGACGGTGTACTTGATATCCTACCAGATGGTTTTGGATTCTTAAGGTCTCCAGGATACAATTACCTTCCAGGTGCTGATGATATTTACGTAAGTCCATCGCAAATAAGAAGATTTGGATTAAGAACTGGTGATACAATCACTGGTGAAATTAGACCTCCTAAAGAGGGTGAGAGATACTTCGCACTTCTAAAACTTGAAACAATAAATACTCAGACTCCTGCTAAGCATAAACAAACAGTTTTATTTGATAACTTAACGCCATTGTACCCAGAACAAAAAATTGATCTTGAAGGGGAGCCCACAGGTTACTCAACAAGAATCATCGATATGTTTGTTCCTCAAGGTTTTGGTCAGAGATGTTTAATCGTTGCACCACCAAAAGCTGGTAAGACAGTTTTACTTCAAGATATTGCAAACGCAATTAGTCACAATCATAAAGATGCTAAATTAATTGTACTTCTAATAGACGAAAGACCAGAAGAAGTAACAGACATGAAACGTTCAGTTAATGCTGAAGTTGTATCTTCTACATTTGATGAGCCTGCTTCAAGGCACGTTCAAGTTGCAGAAATGGTAATCGAGAAAGCAAAAAGATTAGTTGAAGCTGGACAAGATGTTATTATCCTTCTTGATTCAATTACAAGACTTGCAAGAGCGTACAACACTGTAATACCACCAAGTGGTAAAATCCTTTCGGGTGGTGTTGATTCAAATGCATTACATAAGCCTAAGAGATTTTTTGGTGCCGCCAGGAATATCGAAAATGGTGGATCTTTAACAATTATCGCTACGGCATTAATTGATACAGGGTCGAGAATGGATGAAGTTATCTTTGAAGAATTCAAAGGTACAGGTAACTCAGAAATTCAACTTGATAGAAAACTAATGGAAAAAAGAATCTTCCCTTGTTTAGACATTAATAAGTCATCAACAAGAAAAGAAGACCTACTAATGGATCCATCTGAGCTTTCAAAAGTATTTGTACTTAGAAGAGTTCTTCACCCAATGAATACAATTGATTCAATGGAATTTGTTTTAGATAAAATTAAAAACTCTAAAACAAATGGTGCATTCATGGATTCAATGAACGGATAAAAAATGCTTAAGGGATTGAAACAGATCTCTCTTTTGCTGGCCAAACAATATACCAGTATTGGAGGGCAAGCAGTTATAGAGGGAGTCATGATGAGGTCCCCCAATGCTTTTGTTGTAGCCGTTAGGAAGCCTGACGGTCAAATTCGTCTGCGCCGTGATCAATGGTTTGGATTATCACAAAAATTAAAATTTATGAAGAAGCCCTTTTTAAGAGGGATTGTAATGCTTGTTGAAGCAATGGCGAATGGAATTGTTTCTTTAAATTATTCAGCGAATATTGCTATGGAAGAAGAGCTTAAAGCCGAAGCACTTAAGAAAGGAAAAACTCTTGAAGAGTTTGAAGCCGCGCAAAAGAAAACAGAAAGTATAGATTGGGCAACCTTTTTAACTATAGTTACTAGTTTTGCATTTGGGATGGGATTATTTGTCTTTGTTCCTCATGCTGCAACAGAAGGATTAAATCAGTGGTTTACTTTAGGGTGGAACCTTGATGGTTTTTTCTTTCATTTTGTTGATGGGCTAATTAAAGCATGTGTTTTTGTTTCCTATATTTGGTTAATCAGTTTTATTCCTGATATTCGGAGAGTTTTTCAGTATCATGGAGCTGAGCATAAAGCGATTTCAACGTTTGAAGCAGGGGAAGATTTACTAGTTGAGAATGCAAAAAAATATAAAACACTACATCCAAGATGTGGAACCTCTTTTATCTTTTTTCTGCTTTTTATTTCAATTATTATATTTTCATGTTTATTTACTTTTATCCCCGTTGGTAAAGACCTTCCTATGGTTCCTAAGCATATTCTCGCAGTTTGTGTGAAAATTTGTTTTATGATTCCAATCGCAGGTATCTCTTATGAGATTATAAAATTTGCTGGAAAGCATGCTGAAAATTCTTTTTGTAAGATGTTAAGCTTCCCAGGAATGATGTTACAAAAATTAACAACCAAAGAACCGAGTGATGATCAACTTGAAGTTGCATTATCCTCAATTAAAGCGGTTCTTTTTTTGGAAGATAAATACAAACTTAAAGAGGTAAAAGAAAAAGTCCTGAGTATGGAAGAAATAGATATTAAAGAACTATCTTCCATTGAAGCGACTAACACCTCACTTAACGATTTCTTGGAGTAGATACTGTGTCAATGTTTGATAAATTAGAAGGTGTAGTAAAGAGATTTAATGAGTTAACTGAAAAGTTAGCGGATCCAACTATATACGATAGGCAAAGTGAGTTTAAACAAGTTTCCGAAGAGAGAGGAAATATTGAAGATCTCGTTATCTGTTTTCAAAAGTATCAAAAAATTAAGGGAGACCTTGATGGTGCCAAAGAACTTTTAGACACAGAGAAAGATGAAGAAATGCGTGAGATGGCCAAAGAGGAAATCTCTGAGTATGAATCTCAAATCCCGGGACTTGAAGAAGAGCTAAGGCTTTTATTATTACCTAAAGATCCTCTTGATAGTCGTAACTGTATGGTTGAAATGCGTGCTGGTGCAGGTGGTGATGAATCATCAATTTTTGTTGCTGACGTATGGCGAATGTATAAAAATTATTGGTCAACATTAGGGTTTAAGTCAGAACTTGTTTCGGCCAGTGAGTCAGATTCTGGTTATAAAGAAGTTATTTTAAATGTGACTGGGGATAAAGTTTACTCAATCATGAAATACGAATCTGGAGTACATAGGGTACAACGTGTTCCAGACACTGAGTCCCAGGGACGAGTTCATACTTCAACAATTACTGTCGCAGTTATGCCTGAAGCCGATGAAGTTGAATTTCAATTAAATATGAATGACGTAAGGATTGATGTTTACCGCTCTGGTGGTAAAGGTGGTCAATCTGTAAACACGACCGATTCAGCCGTCCGAGTAGTTCATAATCCAACGAACACAGTTGTTGCAATTCAAGATGAAAAATCACAATTAAAAAATAAAGAGAAAGCTCTCAAAATCCTAAGAAACAGAATCTACGATAAAATGGTTCAAGATGCCCATGATATTGAAGCTGCTGAAAGGAAGGGACTAGTAGGAACAGGAGATCGTTCAGAGAGAATTAGGACCTATAACTTTCCACAGGGAAGATTATCAGACCATAGAATTGGACTCACTCTTTACTCTCTAGACAAGATTATTGAGGGGGACTTAGCACCTGTTACAGACGCTCTTGTTGCTCATAATCAAGCTCAGTTATTAAAAGGTGATGAGGATTAACTTAGTTTAACTTTTTGATTAATTTTTCGAATTGTTTATTATCCATTCGAGTCCAAGGGTAGTTACTTGCTTTACCTCTGGACTCACGGGCTTCATGATATTTATCAAAATATATTTTTTTAGCCTTATTAAATAATTGAAATTGCCCCTGTGATTCAACCTCATTTTTCCAAACATCCTGACTGAGACTTATAATGCTAGAGAAGTTTAACTTAGTTAATCTACTAAGAGCTTCTTTTTCATCTCCTGAAAAATGAGAGAGTAGACCAGACGCATTATCTTTACCATTACGAATTAAAGGGTCTCCAAACTCTGCAATCATTACTCTACGCTGAGCACGAGTCAGGTCAGACCAATCCTTGTCTTTTACATCGAAAACTGTACTAAGCCTTTTAGCATCTCTACCTTGGTCGAAGTAATAGTTTGAATCCACAACATAAACACCTGGTGCTGAGTTGGCACAAATTAAGCTTTTTGTCGGAGGTAGTTTTAGCTTTTCTTGAGCTTCTTTAACCATTTTATTTAATAGAGGATTGGTATAAAGTGTATTGATTAAGTAATCCATAATTTGGTAACCATAAACAGGAGTTTTAAAATGATTTACTCCTGATCTCCATGCATTAACTGGCTCATCTCCACCATGGAGTTTTGAATACCCTTGAAAGCGTTGAATGTTAAATGCAGGATCTTTTTCGTACAAACGATCCCAGCGACCTTTTTGACAGTTGTTGTTAGCACTCTTCCCACTTTTTTTACAAGTCAGAGGGGATCTAATTTGAGTTTTTATATTGTGAAACATTAAAGACGATTGAATTTGCTCCTTAGAACCTTCCCATACCGTTTTAAATGGAAGCTCCATACAACATGAATTTGGAATTGGTTTATCAGAAATCTCTGACTCTTTAGCACCTTGTTGGTAGCAGAAATAACTTACTCCATCTTTTGTCGATTTTTTATAATCATGAATGAGATAATCCCTTATTTTTATTCCAAGCTGTAAGAGGCTTTTGTTAACGATTTCCCCTTTTTGATTGTGAATCTCTCTTACACCATCTTTCGCACTTTTCTGGTGGCAACCCATCGCAGTTGATAGCCAAAAGCGAGGAGGTATGGTTTTTTCCCAAGTTATGGATGTCTCAAAGTTATTATTAAACTTCTCCATAATACCTACAGCTAAAGTTGTGTAGGGATCGGCTTCCATTATAAGGGATTTGTTTATTGAGTCTTTGACGGCCCTACTACTTAGAATATGGTCACATTTTTCATCATCTTTTAATCCATCACATCCACTGATATACATATAATTATTATAATATGGGTAGTAGAGTACGACTTTTTCTTCACAGTCAGAGCATTTCTCACGCAAGAGACTGGCCGGATCTAAGTCTGCTTTCTCCTCTTGGCATAATAGGAGTTTATTTCCTAAAATTTTTATTTTTTCAGCATAGTTATAATCTGAAGTTGTTAGTTCCTTTGTTAATAAGCTTTTTTGATTTAGATCAAATGAGGTTATTAGTTTCGTTGAGATTTCTGACGAGAACTTTCCAAGATTTATAATCTCTTCATACTCGGTTCTACAATTTTGGTTTTCCCCACAAAGGTATGTAACGGTTGACTCAAAACCACGTTCTTTAACAAGTTTCAAAAGGTAGGCATTAATCTCATTAGGTTGTATTTTACTCTCGAGAACTCCATCTTCTGCACATTTGTAAAAGAAAGGGGTACTAAATGCTGAAGATATATAAAAAAGAGAAATTATGAGGATCATTTTCATTTTTCGGTATACTTTTTAGTTTTCGGATCAAAATAAATAATCATCTTATGACCTGAAGTAAATGAAAGTTCGAAACTAGGGAAGTCATTTTTTAGTTTGTTTGTTGGAATTAGGGTTCCGTGGTAATCCCCAAGAAAATTAAAACAAGACTTCTTAGTTTCAACAAAAATAAAATGGGTGCATCCCATAATTCCACAGCCTTCACTATACTTAGAGATTACAATCTTTTTCTTGAATTTTTTAGTCTGTATATCCTTTTCAGTTACTGTCGGAAGATCAAGCTTGGAAGAAATAAAGCTACTTATATTTTGTGTGTCACAACTCTCAGATACCATGGGATGAAAAAGTGTAAATAAAAAGAGTATTATTAATTTCATAGCTTATGTATCGTAAGAAGTTATGTGAATAATTAGTCAGGTATTCATCTTGGAAAAAAATGCCAGATAATAAATTGTATGCTTTAATCGGGTATGCAAACGGTCAAAAGCTTTATATACAAGTACTATTCAGAGAATACAGAGATTCTCCTTTCGCACTATGCTGGTTTGAGGAATTCAAGATTATTAGAAGAATATTGCCAATTTTATAATGTTAAGCAAGAAGAAGTGTATTCACCTAAGAAGGGTGAATTCTTTGAATTCATTTCTAAGGCAGTACCTTTAGAATACATTCAGAAAAATGCTTATTTTTATAAATCTAATTTCTATGTCGACGACAGGGTCCTTATCCCTAGATCTGAAACAGAGATCCTTGTTGAAGACTCTATTTCATATATTGAAAAACATTATAAAAATAAGTATAGAGTAGCTGAGATAGGAACTGGGTCATTCATTATTGGTTTAACAATATTAATGGAGGTTAATAAACCTCTCTTTTTTATTGGTGGTGATCTTAGCTCAGAGGCTTTGGAAGTATCAAGATTAAACCTCTTTAAATTAAAATCCAAAATTCACCCTGAGAGCTATATTGAATTAATCAAATCAGATAAATTGTTGAGTATCGAAGGTGAGTATGACTTTATTGTTTCTAATCCACCTTATATTAAATCACAGAAAGATCTTTCAGGAGTTCATTTTCAAACCGATAAGTATGAACCACATATGGCATTATATTTAGAAGATGAAATTTTTGATAGCTGGTTTGAAGATCTGTTCCAATCTGCGAGCGAAAAGTTAACGGAATCGGGTGCTTTTTTTATGGAAGGGCATGAAGATTCTCTTTTACATTTAAAAGAAATTGCGTTGAAATATTTTAATAATGTTGAAATTAAAAAAGATTATACACAAAGAGATCGTTTCTTATACGGTTTCAAATAGGATATTAAATGGATAAATTAATAATTAATGGGCCAAATAAGTTAACTGGTAAAGTAAGTATTTCTAGTTCGAAAAATGCAACACTTCCAATCTTAGCGGCGACTATACTTTTTCCCCAAGAAATAGTTTTTAATAAATTACCAAGGCTCAGTGATATTAACTTTTTTATCCAAATTTTAGAGAGTCTTGGAGCAGGAACTTCAGGAGATTTAAACCAAAAAACAATTATTGCTTCTGAAATCAGTAAAACGACTGCCGATTATGAACTGGTTCGTAAAATGCGAGCCTCAATTTTAGTACTCGGCCCACTTTTATCTAGATTTGGCGAAGCTAAAGTTTCACTACCAGGTGGGTGTGCTATTGGATCAAGACCTGTTGATATTCATTTATCGGGACTAGAAAAAATGGGAGCAAAACTTGAAATTGAAAAAGGCTATGTATTAGCAAAAACGGATCGCCTTGTTGGTGCACATATTCCACTTTCTTTTCCTTCTGTTGGAGCTACTGAAAATTTGATGATGGCGGCCGTTTGGGCCGATGGTGAAACAGTTTTAGAGAATGCAGCTATGGAGCCTGAAATTGTTGATCTGGCAAATTTCCTTAAGCAGTTTGGGACCGAAATAACAGGTGCTGGTACAAGTAAAATTGTTATTAAAGGTCGTAACATTTCTGATTATAAAAAAACAACGAATAATGAATATCAAATAATCGGAGATCGAATTGAAGCCGCAACTTATGTCATTGCAGGCTTAATGACTGAATCTGAAATTGAAGTTACAGATTTTAATCCAAAGCATATTGAGGCTGTTTTAACAGTTTTAGACAAAATGGGTGCAAGGCTAGATATTGGTGTCAGCTCAATCAAAACTCTACCATCTGGGAAACTAAAAGGAGCGAATATTGATACCGCTCCATTCCCTGGTTTTCCAACAGATGTTCAGGCCCAATTAATGACGCTTATGGGGGTTGCTGAGGGAAAATCTATGGTGTCCGAGCATATTTTTGAGAACCGCTTCATGCATGTTCCAGAACTTGTGAGAATGGGGATGGATATTAGATTAGACGGACGTAGTGCAATGATTAATGGTGTTGATTCTTTGAGTTGTGCGCCTGTGATGTGTACTGACTTAAGAGCAAGTGCAGCCTTGATCCTTTCGGCTCTCGTTGCAAAAGGCGAAACTCATATTAGTCGTATTTACCATTTAGATCGTGGTTATGAAAAATTATCTGAAAAATTTATCGCCCTTGGTGCCAATATTACTCGAGTTAAGGCTTAGTTATGAATGATTGCTTATTTTGTAAAATTATAAAATCTGAAATACCTTCTGAGAAAGTTTATGAAAGTGAGACTGTTTTTGGGTTTAAAGATATTAATCCAATGGCAAAAGAACATTATCTATTTATTTCAAAAAATCATACAGAAAATGTAAATGAAGTTGTAAGTAATAAGCCTGAACAGTTAGCTGAAGTGTTTGGCGCAATTAAAGAATTTACCCAAAAAAATAATCTTGAAAGAAATGGCTTTAGGGTTGTATCCAATATTAATAAAGACGGTGGCCAGACTGTATTTCATACTCATTTTCATGTCTTAGGTGGGGAACAGCTTAAAGGTTTTGGCGCTTAGGCCAGACTCTCTCTTCTTTGTCTCGCGAGTTCTATCAATTTATGACTGGATATACTGGCTTTCTTGGAGTGTTTTTTTATCTCAGTTATGTCCGGAGCTTCCTGATCGATAAGTTTATTAACAATATCAATTCTCATATTTACCTGAGTTAAGAGATTCATCAATTCGTGAATAAACTCTTTCTCGTTAGTTAGATCGCTCATTTAAGAATCCTGTAACCCAGTGAAAAGCGAAATTAATATTGATTGTTGGAGTTGATTGAAGTTATTGATTCTCGCCATAATTAAAACTGGGCTTAAATCAATTTTTGCACATGCAATGAATTGCTTTTTCTCTTTACTATATTCCGTGATATTAAAAAATTGGCAAAATTCAGCGTCGTACTCTTTCATCAGAAGTGCCTCTTTATCTTTTCCTTCGAATAGATTAGGAACTTTCTGACCTTTAACATATGAATAACATAATTTGGGTTTTTCACCTTTTTCAACTTGCTTCTCAGTTGGTTCTTTTAAATCGTGAAATATAATATTGAGATCAGTTGAGGCCAAGTTGGTCTTTAGGATAAACCATAGTTCTTCAAAAAACGTATTTCTATCTTTAATCCACAAATCTTTTAGATATGAAATAGTCGGGTATAGCTGTTCAATTGTTTTTATATTGTTATTGAGAATCCATCTTGCTGAAACTTTTTCGTAAATAGCGAGCAATTCTTCAGCATTTAGTTCATTAAATGTATCTTTATCGATTTGAGCTGATTGAAGTGGAGCAATTGGATAGAATTTAAGCTCTTTTTCAAGTGTTTGAGTTAAACTAGTTAGGTCATCTACATCATCATAAAGAAGTAAATCCAGGTTTTCATCTACAAATGCTATTGTATCAATTCTTTTGGAGCTTACACTGCCGTCTTTAAGGTTTATCTCCTTAAGATTAACATTATTTTCAGATATGATTGTCGCTATTTTTAATAACATGTAGGTTTCCTTTACTATTACTCGCTTTTATTTCTGTATTCTAACAAAGGTGATTTTAAGATACAATAAAGATATGAAAACTCTTATCGTTTTGATTTTGTGCATTGTTTCCTACAGGGGAGAGGCACAGGATGAAAGATTTTATCGTAATATTTTTAACGGAAAACTCTATAAAGGGGTAGAGAGTTTCGTTTATAAAATTAAAGTGGAGAGCCCAAAGTATACCCTAGATTTAAATAGGGATGGAATTGAGGATTCATTTCAAACGATAAAAAAAGATGGCGTTGATTTTATAAGAGTCAATGACCCATTTGGAAATATAGTTTTTGAAAGTGCACTTATGACGAAAGGAAAAAACAGTAAAATTTTTAAAGCTCACCTGAAAACAATTTCCAATAGTGTCGACGTTCTTATTCTCCACTTTTATGAGGGAGATAATGAAGCCGCTATTTTTGAAGGAAGTGGGAGACTTTATTTTGTTACTATAAGAGATCGTAATCTCAAAAAAATAACTCTTACAAAGGGTCCATACTTTTGGACAGAAAAAGAAAGAGCTGCCGGTAAGTACTGGAACAAAAGGTACTCTGTAAATGTACTGGATTATAACAAAGATGGACAAAAAGAAATCTCTGTTAGTTATAATAAATCTTCTCAAATCTATTTTTATATTTCAGATGGTTTGTGGGACGTACTTTAGTTTATTTCCTAAGAAGCTTTCTTACCCTTATCATCATCATTTCCATCTTTTCGGTAATCAGCTAAATGAGTAACTCTTGAATCATCGACTCTTGAATCATCGACTTTTGAGGCTGCTATCTTTGAAATTGTGTCAGCTGTTTCAAGTTCCATACTGCCTTGTGCTTCAGCTGTTTCAGGTGCTTTGAAGCGAGTAATAAAAGTCCACATGATAAATGGAAGTACTAGAAAAAATCCTAATCCAAGGACTCCAGACCAACTATTTGCATTAAATGATATTTCAGGCTTAGGCGCATTTATATTTTGAACTCTCTCAATTTTATTTCCGAAATCAAAAATGACCTCAGTTCCTTTTGGAGTTTCTTTATATGTTTCAGGAACAACACCTACGAAATCTTCAACTGCAGGCTTTCTTGCAAATACAGAAGCACTAATAGACGCTAGTACTAAAAATAATAAAACATAAACTTTCATAATACCCCTTTATTAAACATCAATTAATTTATTCAATTAATATGACAGTTTTCTTGTCGGCATAAGATAAATTTCCTTTATCTCGGTCAAGTATTTTGGGAAACTGACTGTTTTGAGCTAGTATTTGAAGAATGATTTTAGCTGTTTAGCAGTCTTCCTACACACCTTATACATTATACCATAGAAAAAAAGCCTAGTTAGATCCAAGCAATTAAATCACTAAAGTTTTTTGTTTAACCCCCGAAGAGAAGGCAGAGAAAAACCTAACTTTGGTGATTTATATGAAAGAATTGACATTATTTTGCGTATTAACTTTTATCTTTACCTACACGGTAGGGCAGTTTGGCTTGTGGGATGACTTCAAAAAGACCGCTGATAAAGTACATAACTACGAGTATCGCTCCTTAGAGCTTTCAAAAAAACTCCGTTTAGCGCAAAGAGAAAATGAGAAACTTAAAACACAAGTTACTCGTTTAACTTCTGAAAAAGAACATTTGGAAATGAACTTGCAAAATAAAAAAGCAAGAACAATTGCAAGTATTCCTTCTAAATCTGTGAACGATATGGTGAATTTCGAACTTTATAAATGGAGTGCAGAAAAATTATTAGGTGTAGGTGCTCAGGCTCTTCATTTTAAAAAATATGATAAATCAGCACAGTACTATAATGCACTTTTGCACCACTATCCGTCTCATGGAGATATTAGTGACAAGGTATTGTTTGAAGCTGGAATTGCAGCTTATGAATCAAAAAAGCATTATGACTGGGCCGAGAATCACTTCAATGCCCTTGTAAAGAACTATCCTAAATCAAAATATTATAGAGGTGCGAAACTTTGGTTGGCCCTCTCTCATTTTTATCAAGGTGATCAAGCAAAATTTGTATCTACCGTTGATGAATTTAGAAAAAAATATCGAAACACTAATGAGTGGAAAGTTCTTAGTCGATACTATGAAGAACTTAATCACAAGTATAAGAAATAGGAATTAAATGAAGCTATTGTCTGTAATTTTTTTGCTTACTATCAGTATGACATCTCAGGCCGAAACAGTGGCAAGAGTTGTGGAAGTGAACGGAAATGCTTTTTCTTTCATGGGAAAAAAAGCCAGTTCATTAAAATATGGGAGTAAGTTAGAAGATTTATCTGAAGTTATGGTAGAGGACGGTGCAACTCTTTCTCTTGTAAATAATGATGGACATCTTTTTCATATAAACGGGGGAAGCCTCGTTAAGCTATATAACGGTATTCTTGAATTGAAAAATGGACATGTATGGGTTCAGTCAAAATCTGATGAGAAAGGATTGTTTAACACTTCGAACTCTATTGGGCAATATGGAAAAGGTCAATTCATTTACTCTTTCGATAATATTTCTGGGAAAACTCAGCTCTTAGTTTTAAAGGGAACAGTTAAGTTTTCAAATGCGTTAGAGCCAACGTTATTTACAAAAATTTCTTCTGGTCATTTTTCCCTTATTGAGCAAAATTATGAAAATGGTTTACCAAGGGCACCTACGAAAGTTGGTCTTAAGTCATATAAACAAATGAAAAATACTTTCGCAAATTTTGAAAGTCTTCAAAATAATGAAATTGAAAAAATGTTATGGGGGCAGCCCGTAGAAAAGAAATCAAGGTCAATAGCTTCAGTTAGTACAAGTAGCAATACTAAACAAGCTCCAATAAAAGCCGGAAGAATTATTACCATTAGAACCATTCGAGGAGGTGGAAGTAGAGTTCCAGCATCCGCAGGTCCTATGGAATACTACCAAAATTTAAAAAAGAAAGAGGCTTGGAAATTTAAACCAATGAAGTCTAAAAATGTGGCTCCAGTTCGTTACTTTGGTGAATCTTGGAAAAACAAAAAAGCAGCTATAGCTCACCAAATGGTGAAAACCCAGATTAATCCAAAACAAAATACAAAAGTGCATTCAGTAAAAATTACGGATAAAACTCCTCAAACGAAAACAAGTCGAGTTCCGGCATCAGTTGGAAAATCACAACTAATTCAGGACCTTAAAAGATCTGATTTTGAAAAAAGCCTAACTATTGGTGCTGATAAGGATAAAAGACATAGCAATGAAGTCAACAATTTGATTGATGAATTAAAATCTTACAAAAAAGACTTCAAAAAAGACTACTAAAACACTGAAATTATTTCCTCTGATCTACTAAATAATTGAAAATATGTTAAACCTAAAAGGGTATATTTTTAATTTAAGAGGTCAATTATGTTTTATTCTGATAAACCGGGTCTTACCTATGATGACGTTCTTCTAATGCCTTTGTATTCAGAAGTTCTTCCTCACCAAGCAAAACTAGCATCAAGATTTTCTAGAAACATTCCATTAGGGATTCCACTCGCTTCCAGTGCGATGGATACTGTTACAGAGTCAATGACGGCAATCACAATGGCCCAGGAAGGTGGAATTGGTGTTATCCATAAAAACCTTACAGGGGAGCAACAAGCAGCGGAAGTTATAAAAGTTAAGAGATTTGAATCAGGAATGGTTGCAGATCCAATTACAGTTACTCCTGAAGATACATTGGCCTTTGTTAGGGAGCGAATTAAAAAGTTTGGCTTTTCAGCATTTCCAGTTATAGGTACTGATGGGAAGATTGTTGGAATGCTAACAAATCGAGATATGCGTTATGAGGATAATGAAAAGACCCTTGTAAAAGAAATGATGACCGAAAGAGATAATCTTGTCTTAGCTGAAGAAGGTATTGATTTAGAAGATGCTAAAAAGTTATTACATGTTCATAGAATTGAAAAGCTACCAATTATAACTGAAGATGAAAAAGTGGTTGGATTAATAACAGTAAAAGATATTGAAAAATCAAGAGCTCATCCTGATGCTAATAAAGATGGTTACGGAAGGCTTAGAGTTGCTGCAGCAATTGGAGTTGGTGAAAAAGAACTTGAAAGAGCGAAGCTTTTAATCAAAGCAGGGGTAGACGCGATTGTTGTTGATACGGCTCATGGTCACTCAAAAGGTGTTATCGATATGGTAAAAACTGTGAAGTCTCTTTCTAAGGATATAGATGTTATCGGTGGAAACGTTGCAACTGCAGATGCGTGCCAAGCCTTAATAGATGCTGGTGCTGATGGAATCAAAGTTGGGATTGGACCTGGTTCAATTTGTACAACAAGAGTTGTTGCTGGAATTGGTGTTCCACAACTTCAGGCCTTACTAGACTGTCGTGATGTTTGTAGAAAAGCTGATGTACCATTTATCGCAGATGGAGGGATTAAATATTCTGGTGATATTGTTAAGGCACTTGCTGCTGGAGCAGAAACTGTGATGATTGGTTCTCTTTTTGCTGGTTGTGATGAAACACCAGGAGATAGAATAATATATCAAGGGCGAGCCTTTAAAACTTACCGTGGAATGGGCTCATTAGGAGCAATGGTTAAAGGATCTAAAGATCGCTACGGACAAGCAGGTGTCACAGATGAAGATAAGTTAGTTCCTGAAGGAATCGAAGGACAAGTGCCTTATAGAGGTTCTTTATTTGAAAACATCTACCAACTTCTTGGGGGAATACGTTCAGGAATGGGGTATACAGGTGCTGAGACATTGAGTGACCTAAGAGAGAAAGCAAAATTTGTAAAAATATCTCCTGCAGGTTTAAAAGAGTCACATCCACATGATGTTAGTATCACTAAAGAAGCACCTAATTATAGATTAAGCTAAAAGGTTAATAATAATGAATATTTGGATTATAGATTTTGGTTCACAGTACACTCAACTCATCACAAGAAAATCAAGAGAACTTGGTTACTCATCAGAAATAATGACTGTTGAAGAATGTTTTGAAAAATTAAATGCGGGAAAGAAACCAGCTGCATTTGTTTTATCAGGTGGACCAAATTCAATTTTTGAAGACGATACAAATTATAACCCTATTTTTGAATCAAAGATTCCTACATTAGGAATCTGTTATGGAATGCAGCTTATCTCTAATCACTTTGGCGGAACAGTTGAAAGAGGTATTCAAGGTGAGTATGGACACGCTAAAGTTCACGGAGAAGGTGGTTATGAAATTCCAGGCTCTAAGAGCTCTATAAATACATGGATGAGTCACTTTGATCATGTAACAGGTGTTCCAAAAGGATTTAAAACAATCCTAAAGAGTGATAATGGATTGATTGCTGGAATTGAAAATGTAGAACAAAAAATTATGGCGTTACAATTTCACCCAGAAGTTGAACATACAGAACATGGAAAAGATATTCTCCTTCATTTTTTCAAAGACATTGCTAATTTAGAAATTAACTGGTCCAACGAAATAATGCTTGAGAACTGTATTAAAGAAGTATCAACAGTAAAAGGTAAGAAGGTGCTTTGTGCATTTTCTGGTGGAGTTGACTCTTTGGTTGCAGCAACAATTGCTCATCAAGTTCTTGGGAAAGACCTTTACTGTTTCTTCGTTGATAATGGTCTTTTAAGACCACAAGATTATCACCATATTGAATTACTTCAAAAAGAAACAGATTTAAATATAGAAGTCATTGATGCTAAAGAGCTCTTCTTTTCAAAATTAAAAGATGTTCCAGAACCAGAGAAAAAACGAAAAGCAATTGGTGGAACTTTTATTGAAGTGTTTGAAGAAAAGGTTCATCAGTTTGAAGGTGAGCATAATATTAAATTTGAATACCTCCTTCAAGGAACTCTATACCCAGATGTTATTGAATCTGTTTCTCCTCACAAGAAGGGTGGCAAATCCGTCACAATAAAATCTCATCATAACGTTGGTGGGTTACCGGAGAGGATGAAACTTAAACTTCTAGAGCCTCTAAGGTTCTTATTTAAAGATGAAGTCAGAGTTCTAGGTGAAGCTGTAGACCTAAAGTATGATTGGGTACATAGACATCCATTTCCTGGGCCGGGAATTGGCGTAAGAATTCTTGGAGAAATTTTCCCAGATTCAGTTAGGAAAGTTCAAGAGTCTGATCAAATATTATTTGAAGAATTAAAGAATCAGAATTTATATCAAGCTTGTTGGCAAGCATTCACCGTTTTACTTCCAGTGAAGACAGTTGGAGTAAAAGGGGATGCAAGGGCCTACGAAGAAGTTATCTGTATTAGAATTGTTAATTCAACAGATGGTATGACTGCTACTTGGACGGATCTTCCTTACGAGTTCTTAGCTAAAGCATCAGCTAGAATAACTAATGAAGTCGCAGGTATTACAAGAGTTGTTTACGATATAACTTCTAAGCCACCAGGAACAATCGAATGGGAGTAGTTTTTAAGTAACTGCCTCATATATTCCCCAAATTAAGGTCTTTAGACCTTTTTCTCTTAACATTTTGAAAAACACTCTGTTTTCTATGTCTTTGAAAATAGAGTGTTTCTAGATATAAAGCTAGTTTCAAGCGTTATTTATCCATTTCAACTTATAATTATTTATAGAAAGGAATCAGCTCCTTTGTAGGATGTTTTTAGGAGGGATTAGGATGCTTGATAAAGAATTTCTAGTTGATACTCTCAGAGATGAGTACCCAGAAGAAGTAACTGAGGTAATTTATAATTGCCAGTTTAACGGAAAAAATTATCTAGATGTTGATGGACTAAATGCAAGATTGAAAACTTTAAAACTTCTCAATTTTAATGACACTCTCTCAGAGAACGATTGGTTTGAACTTGTATATGAATTAGCGCCTGATATTTATGATGAACTTTCATATGGTAAAATTGCGGCCTAATGTTTTCGAATGAAACCTTTTGGTCTTAAGGGTAAAAAAGCACGGTCTTAGTAAATGACCGTGCTTTTTTTATTTAGATCTGCTCTTAATTATTTATTAGAATGAAGCACCCATGTAAAAATTTAGAAGTGTTGTTGAGTTCTTTTCGTATGAGTAAATATTACTTGAAATTTTTGAAGCTGTCATAGATCTTGTAATTCCAATCCAATCACAACCTAAAGTAAAATTTTCCCATTGCCATTGATTTCCAATTTTAAAAGAGACCCCAATATCATTTATAAAGGCAGTTTCTTTACTGAATAGTTCTGTACTATTGGAAGATGTTGAGTGAACAAACTCTTGTGTTCTAGAATAGATTTCTGGCTTATAGTAAAATGAATTTGATTCAAACTTTTTAATACCAGCACTGAACACATGTCCTAGACCGTCTCTTTTCCATACTTCATCAGCAGCTGTATCGTTATCTGTATTTTCAGAAGTACCTCCAAGCTTTGAGTATTGAAGTGTGACAAGCATATTAGGCTTTAAAAAATATGAACCTTCAAAGGCTGTTGAAGTTGTAGAATATGCAAGTCCACCAATCGCAGCATTTAGGCTGAATTTTTTGTCCATTCTATTTTTCATTGATTCATAAACAACAACCCTTTCATAAGCACGTATTTCTTTTGTCGTTTCAGTTTTATTAATAGTTTCAGTTGTTGATTTTGCCTTACTTGCACCAAATGCCGTTGGTAAAATCATCATTGCTGCCATTACTGTTAATGCTGTTTTCTTCATCCCATCTCCTTCTAGTTAATTCCTAGATAATTGCTTATTAGTTAATGTTTGTTTACTCACTCAGTTTAGTTTAAGTTTTGTTGTGATGCATTGGCCTATGTAATTACTTCTCGGGCCGTCTAAATGTTATACAGAAATTTAATTCTTGTAATATCAAGTGGTTGAGTGATCTGAATTTAGGAAGTTAACTAGAATTTTCGTGTCAAAAATGGCATATATAAAGGACACACACGAGTTACGCATATATTTTTGAGAGGCCTATGAAAAACCCTTTATTATTCCCAGAAGTTAAAATTGCTGAAGATCATAAGGACAGTTTTGTTCACTTACATCTTCATACACAGTACTCGCTTTTAGATGGGGCCCTTAGACTAGATGACCTTTTCGAAAAAGCGAAAGAATATAACATGCCAGCAATTGCCATGACAGATCATGGAAATATGTTTGGTGCTATTGATTTCTACACTCGTGCTATTAAAGCTGGAATTAAGCCTATCTTGGGATCAGAAGTTTATTTTACACCTGGCTCACGTTTTGATCGAAAGCCACCAAAAAATAGTAAAACAATATCTTCCCAGGATGAAGGTGAAAGTAAACATCAAATTCACCACCTTGTACTCTTATGTAAAAACAATAAAGGTTATGAAAACCTATGTAAGCTTTTATCGGCTGCATATCTAGAAGGATTTTACTACAAGCCAAGAATCGATTTAGATCTTCTGAGAGAATACTCCGAAGGACTAATTGCAACAACGGCTTGTTTAAAAGGTGAAGTTGCTTTTAATTTCTTCACGGAGCAAGATAATAAAGCTCACCAAGCAATTCAAAAACTAAAAGATATCTTTCAAGATGATTTCTACCTTGAAGTTCAAAGACACGGTTTAGAAGAAGAAAAAGTTTATGATCAATTAATTGAGTACTCTAGAGAGCACGATATTAAACTTGTTGCCACTAATGATACACATTATTTGACGAGAGATGATGCCGCTGCACAGGAAGTTCTCCTTTGTGTTCAAACAGGTAAAACTTTTGCTGATGAAAAACGAATGAAACTTACTACAGATGAGTTTTATTTTAAATCGGCAGAGGAAATGCGAGAAGCATTTCATGATGAAATTCAAGCATGTGATAATACCTTAGAAATTGCAGATAAGTGTAATGTTGAAATTACTTGGGAAGATGAAGATGGTAAACAAATTTATCATCTTCCGGATTTTGATCAACATATCGATACAGATGAAACAACCCCTGAGTACTTTAGAAGAATCTCTCAAGAAGGACTTGAGCGAAGATTTAAAGGTCCACAGTTTCGGAAATTAATTCAACAAGATAATTGGGAAAGTCATCTACGTCCTGAATACTATGAACGATTAGAGACCGAATTAGATACGATCTTAGAAATGGGATTCCCAGGTTATTTCTGTATTGTTGCAGATTTCATTCAGTGGTCAAAAGATAATGGAATTCCTGTTGGTCCTGGTAGGGGATCAGGGGCAGGGTCATTAGTTGCCTATGCTCTAGATATTACAAATATAAACCCGCTTCCATATAATTTACTCTTCGAGAGATTTATAAACCTTGAACGTATTTCAATGCCCGATTTTGATATCGATTTTTGTCAGGATAGAAGACCAGAGGTTATTGAATACGTAACAAGGAAATATGGGGCCGATAAAGTTGGACAGATTATTACATTTGGAAAACTACAACCAAAAGCCGTTATTAGAGATGTATCAAGAGTTTATGGACTACCTTATGCTGAGACAGATGCTCTAGCTAAGCTCGTTCCGGATGAACTGGGTATTTCACTTGATCGTGCCTTGGAGATGGAGCCAAGATTTGGTGAACTGATTGAAAGAGATCCAAAAATAAAAAGAATTATTCATATCGCAAGAAGACTAGAAGGGTTACTAAGGCATGCCTCAATTCACGCAGCCGGGGTTATTATTACAAGTGAACCGCTTGTAAAATATTGTCCACTCTATAAGGGGCGCGAAGGTGAACAAGTTGTTCAGTTTGATAAAGACTTTTCTGAACAAATTGGACTGGTTAAGTTCGACTTCTTAGGACTTAAAACCCTAACCGTAGTAAGTAATGCAGCTAAATTTATACAAAGGGATTTTGATCCTGACTTTGATATTGAACAAATTGATGATGAAGATCAAAAAGTTTACGATTTAATATCTGAAGGAAATACAACAGGTGTTTTCCAGTTAGAGTCTTCTGGGATGAAAGATTTATGTTCAAGGCTACAGCCAGGAACGATAGATGATATTACCGCGATTAATGCACTTTATCGTCCAGGTCCAATGGGTCTTGGAATGCATGACGAATTTATTGAAATTAAACATGGCCGTAAAGAAGTAGATTACTTTTTTGAAGGTGAGAAAAGTTTAGAGCCAATTTTAAAAGATACATACGGAATTATTGTATATCAAGAACAGGTTATGAATATTGCCCGAACTGTAGGTGGATATTCTCTTGGTGGAGCCGATTTACTCAGGCGTGCTATGGGGAAAAAGAAAGAAGCGGAAATGATTCGTCACCGTGGTATTTTTATGGAAGGTGCCAAAGCTAATGGTTACGAAGCTAAAAAAGCAGAAGAAGTTTTCGATCTTATGGCCGAATTCGCAAAATATGGATTCAATAAATCTCACGCAGTTGCTTACGCAGTAATTGCATATCAGACAGCATTCTTAAAAACATATTATCCGGCTAGTTTTTTTGCAGCATTGTTGGGAACTGAGTTAAATAACATGGATAAAATTACCATGTATATTAACGATGCAAGAGAGAATGGTATCGATATCCTTCCTCCGGATATTAATGAATCACTATACTTATTCAATACCATTGATAAGAAGATAAGATTTGGTATGGGAGCAATTAAAAATGTTGGTTCAGGGCCTGTTGCTGCAATTATTGCTGAACGTGAAGCGTCTGGAGCCTTTAAAGGGTTTGTGGATTTCTGTGACAGAGTAAGTATGCGATCATGCAATAAAAGAACTCTCGAGTCACTAATTAAAGTTGGTGCCTTTGATGAATCTGAAAAAATGAATAGAGCAACCTTACTTGAAAACATGGAAACGGTTGTCGCTTATGCTTCAAAAAAACAGCAAGAAAGAGAACTCGGACAAGTAAATTTATTTGATATGGGAGATACAGGAGAGACAACAGAAGAAATGTTGAACTTAAATCAAATCTCGGACTTTGAAGATAAAGAAAAATTAGGCTATGAACAGCAATTACTTGGGATTTATGTTTCAGGACATCCACTAGATAAGTTCGGCGATATTTTGGCTGAGCTTGTTTCGATGCCAATTTCGGATATTCACGACCTTCCACAAATGGCAAAGCCAGAGTTCGATTTCGCTAATAGGGATGCTCAAAAAAATGATCCTTCCAGGAGAAAATTAACCATAGCTGGAATGATAAGTGAGAAGAGAATCATAATGACGAAAAAAGGCGATAAAATGGCCTTTGTTACGATTGAGGATCTTTCTGGAAAGATTGAGTGTATTTTATTTCCAAAGTCATATATGGAGAATTTCGAGGTCCTAGAAAGTGAAGATCCTATTGTACTGAGTGGATATGTCAGACTCTCTGATGACCGACGTAGTTTCTTCGTTGATAAAGTAAGAGAGTTAACTGATGAATCCGACGAGAGAGTTTCTGCCGTTAGAATTAAAATTGATACACAGCAAATTAATGACTATACTTTACCTAAGTTAAAACAAGTTATACTGAGTTTTAGGGGAAGTGTACCTGCACATATCATTTTTGAGTCTGAAGACGGAAGAGCAAAAATGGATTTAAATGACAACTACTTGATTAATCCAACGCCACAAATGGCCGCCAGGATTAACGATCTTCTAAATGATAACTCTGTAAGTTTTATTGTTGACGGAAAACTTGAAAGTCCTTCTTTGAATTAAGGATTTATTTTAAAGGAAATTAAATGAGACGGATCTTATTTGTATTAATTCTCGCCAATGCTTCATTGGCAATGGCTGCAAACTTCACTAAGGGTGAAGGACGATTTCTTACTAAAGACGGTGATTCACATCAATTTATAAAGGAACAGCTTATTCATGAAGGGATTAAAAGTATTGTCTCTAAAGAATTGGAAAAATTGCAATTAAATAAAGAACTTTTCTGGAGTAAATACGATGAAAAGTTAGCTGCACGATTCTCTAAGATTGAAGAGGATTATAGAATTACCACAAACATGGACGAAAATTCTGATGCTAAAAAAATAACTCGATTCAAGGAACAATTAAGAGTAAAACAACTTATGTTCAGACGTAATTTTGCAAGTATGAATAACGTACTTCTTAAATTCTCAATAAAAAAAATATCGAGGTCCCCAAGAAATCCAAAGTATAGAATAATTCGTTTGGAAGGGCAGATTGACACAAACCTTTTAACTAAAACTTATTATAATTTTATAAGAGGAAGAAGAACTTCTGACTATGGAAGTTTATTTTTGAATACTCAATATACTTTAAATGGGATCTCTTATTCTGAACTTGGAATCGATAACGAAAATGATTTTGAGGGTGAGGTTACAAGGAACTGGCTGGATTGGTTTAGTAAAAATAAACCAATGAATATCGCCAATACCGAATTATTAGATGAAGATAAAAAAAATAAGTTAACGGAGTATTTCAAACTTCCCACCGAGATGATGTTAACAAGTATTCCTGACGTTTTTGTGAATTCATTACTTCTTGATATTGAAATTATAATTAATAAAAGAAACTTTGACCAAAAACTAAATACCTATACTTTTGAATATGAAGGTTACGCATTTCTAAAAGACTTACAAACAAACTTAGTAATAAGTACATACAAGTTTGAAGAAAGTGTGAAATCTTACAGATTAACTCCTGAGTTGAGTATAGCTAATATTGTTGCAAATCATGTCTATCATATGGCGAAGGGGTCTTTTCCAAAAATTGAAAAAAAGATAAAGGAAATAACCCCGATCTCGACCATTCAAAGAGTTCGCTTAACTGAATTTAAAAATATAAAACAATTAAATTCATTCATCGATTTAATAGAAGAAAGGGGAGTTAAATACTCTCTTAAAGTAAAACTTGAGTCTATTAATAAGACTAATGCAGACCTTATTTTATTCTATGATGGAGAGGCCGAGGAAGTAAAAACCTTATTTTCGACACTTAGAGCGGCAAAAAAAGACCTATCATTCGACCTGATTGATACGGATAACGTCCTTGGTATAAAATTTAATAGTGTCATTGAAAAAATCTGAAAAAGGATTCATTTTTGTCTATTAATATTACAAGATTACTATTTGCATTTATCTTTCTCTTCACAGCTTGTGCTGGCCAGCCTACTAGAAGAAGAGGGAATGGTTATAATAAAAGAAGTGCACCCTCTCTTTACCAAAATAAGAAGAGTAATCTATTTAGCCCAATAAAAAAGAAAATAGCTCTACTGAAGCTTTTTAATGAATCGCCCTTTGGAAAAGAAGATATTGCGATTACGGCAACTGAAGAATTAAGAAGAGAAATATCCCGTACGAGAGATTTTGTCGTCGATCCTGAAGCTGCTGCATTATTTGGAAGCTCAAAAGAAATTTACTCTGGTGGTGGTTTAAAGTTAGCTCAACTCTCTAGAAAGGCAAAACTATCTGGTGTCAATTTAGTTGTTTTTGGTCGGATAACTCATGCACGAGTAAGACAAAAAGCAGATGAAATAGGATTTGTAAGGAAGACAAAATCATATGCAGAATCGGTTATAGAAATCAGAGTTTTCGATGTTGTCGCTAATAAAGAGATTTTTACAGATAAAATGGATGGAAATATTAACGATTCATCCTTTCGCTTTTTTATGAGTGAAAGAGATGCGCATATCGACTATAGGAGAGGACTTTTAAGATATTCAGTTAAAGTTGCTGTTAGAAAATTTGTTCCTAAACTTGCAAAGCTTGGGCAGAAATTGGATTGGACTGGAAGAGTTGCTCGAATTATAGGATCAAAAATCTACGTAAATGCCGGAAGAAGATCTGGGTTAAATGTCGGTGATATTTTAAAGATTATGACTGAAGGCCAAGAAATATATGACCCTGAATCAGGAGCATTACTTGGCGTGAGTAAAGGACAGGTCAAGGGGACTTTGGAAGTCATAGACTACTTTGGACCAGATGGCACCGTTACAATTCTTCATTCGGGTGGATCAGTCACCGAGGGTGATTTTGTTCAATTGTACTAGTATTCTATAAAGTAACTCAGAGCCTTTCTGACACTGATTTACTCTCAATTTCTATTAATATATTACTGATTGACTAAAATTCAATAGTTTATGGCTTTGTGCTAAGAGCTATGAGATTTATAAGTTCGATTAAACATATATTTTAAGTTATTATCCCCGCAAATTAAAGAATAAAAAGCAACCGTTAAAAGGGGTAAATATGTATATTGTGAGCAAAGCTTTGCTGATGGCAATGAGTTTAGTTTTACTAAATTCCTGTGGAGACAAGTCTAGTGATAACTCAAAGACTAAACTTGTACCTAAGAAAAACTTCCAAGAAAATTTAAATACACAACCAAGTGTTGAAATTGAGATTCAAACTCAACTAAAAAAAATTAAGCAATCACCAAGTATTACAATGGTTTTAATGCCAAAATCAGATATTCAAGAATCAATTGCATCTTTGAAAAGCGGTGGAGCGAAATTAATTTATGATCCTAATAATGGATTAAGTGGCAGTATCCCATTCTATATTGCAGAATTAACTCCCGAGCAAATTAGTGATACTGAATTTCTAGTAAGTTTAAATTTAAAAGCAGCTTCAATTGATTCTTCAGAAACAGCTGCAAAGCCGATTGAAACTAAAATTCATTCAACAAGTTTAGATTTTACTAACTATATTCCAACTGACTCTGTGGGGATTGATAAACTTGGAGATAAAACTCAACTTGGAAAAGGTGTTACAGTAGCTGTTATTGATACGGGGATTGATGCTTCTCATCCAGCGTTTGGGGACAGAATCGTTTACTGGTATGACGGGACTCAAGAAACAAGAACAGAGCTTATTAAGGTTAACGTTCTTCAAAGTACTATTTCTGTAGATCTTAATGGAGAGCTAAAAAAAATTACTCTCTCAAAAGAAATTACCGCTGGTCGTGATGTATATGCAGCAATTATGTCAGAAAAGAATTTTTCTACACAGTTAGACGAAGAAACGAAAAAAGGACTTGGCTTTTTAGACCTTAATCAAAATAAATCAGCTAATGACTTTTTAGTAGTCGTTACGAAAAAAGATAACGAAACTAAAATATATTTTGATAAAACTGGTGACCTTAAGCTTGTCAGTCTTGATGAAGCTCAAGCTAAAATAGCTTATAATGATACTGATAGGTCAAATCGTGATTTAGGAATGGTTAGCTTTCCAACACGTAATAATATTTTGAAATACCCAATCTTACTTGAAGAAGAAGGGGATAAGTTGTTTGTGGGTCTTGGTAAAACTCAAGGTATGCATGGAACACATGTTGCTGGAATTATCGCTGCAGACGATCAAAAAAATAACTTATTAGGTGCAGCTCCAAAAGCAGACCTTATGAGCTTAAAAGTTTGTTCGGGAATTTCTTGTACGGATTCGGCAATTATTAAAGGTCTTTATAAAGCCTTCTATAATGGAAAAGTCATACCAGATGTAGTGAACATTTCACTTGGCTCGCATGAACAATATAAGAGAGATCTTTATTCTCATGTAATGAATGATCTCTCTGCAAAATTTGGAACAATCTTCTTTATTTCAGCCTCAAACTCAGGGCCAGGATTTAGATCATTAAATCACTTTGGAAACTCTGGAGCTGTTGTGATGGTTGGAGCTAATGTTTCTAAGAAAACATTGTCAGACCAATATAACTTACCAGAAGGACAAACTACCCAAAAAGAAAACCTATTTTTCTTTAGCTCTTTAGGTCCAAGTTACACTGGAGAGATGAAACCAAATATCGTTGCTCCTGGTGCCGCAATCTCTGCAGTACCTGCAGCGGGTGGTTACATGGCCCAAACCAATGGAACAAGTATGTCATCACCCTTAGCTGCTGGAGCTTTTGCTGCAGTACTTGCTAAAACGAAACAAAACAATTCAAGCCAGTTTGATATTATAAATGAAATGAGAGCTTATCATTTAGAAGGATCTACTCAGGCTAAAACTACATTATTACCCTATGTTTTTGCAATGAGAGATGCACTTCAGAACGGTGCAGAAGAACTAGCAAACCTAACGAGGGCACAGCAAGGATATGGTCTAATTAGAGCTGGTAGAACTCAAGAGCTTTTAGAAATATATTTAGAAGAACTTACAGCGGGAGATCGAAATTATTTTGAAGTAGTTCTGAATGATTATAAGAAAGGTTATGATAGATCGGGAGTTATAAAAGAAGTTCAATCATTTAAACTATCAATTGGTAGTGATGGTGAAAGAACTAAGGAGTCCCTTGCCGGTATTATCGCTAAAGGTGTTGATGTTGAACTTTCAAGAGTTGAAATTCTTAGCACTGACGGATCAGTTAAGGTTGTGGCAGGAAATTCTGCACAAAAGTATTTTTCAATTATTGATCTAGGTAATTCGCAAAATAAATTAAGTTCAACTCATGTAAGCTTTAATAATAGTAGATCTTCACAATTCTATAGTAAGCGCTATATATCAGCTATGAGCTCTGGAGAAACTTATATCGCTCATTATGTGGTTAAGTCTAACAACGTCATTGTAAACAATATTCTTGATGTTGTTCATAATGCTCATCAACTTGTGGAAAGAAAAATTTCGGTTCCAAATATTGACCGAAGTTTAACGAAGGTGAAAAAAGGCTTTAGTGTAAGTAATAAAGAAATTAAAACAAATGTTTTTCATAGGTACCCAATCCTAGTTAATGAATCGATTAATCATATTTCAGTTAAATCTGCTATTGCTGCGGGAAGCGAAGGCCGACTATTTGTTCAACTATATAATCCAAACGGAAAGGAAGTTAAATTTGTAGTAGCACAAGATTCGCCTGTCACTAGTTATAGGCTAGCAGAACTAAAAGCAGCTACAGCTCTTAATGGAAAAGTTCAAGCTGGTGTATGGGAAATTACGATTTCGACTTCATCTAGTACTTGGTTAGCGCCAACGAGCTATGACCTCCTTATTGAGGGACATACTTTTGGAGCTAAGAAAAAGGATGCAACTGTTTTAGCAGGTGAAGAACTTATTATTCCCGTTCAGCTTGGTGGAAATGAGTTAAATAAGACAATAATTTCCAATCTCAGAGAGATGACAACTACAATGGTGACAGTTAAGTCATCACATTTATCTTTTCAACCTTTAAGTATTCCAAGTAACTATATTGGTTCAATTGATATGAATATTCTTGATAAGCACGGATCTTATCAGGGGTCTTTAGTTCCTTCTCTCTTTGTTAAAAATGGTGATAAGTTTGAAAAGTACGAAGGTCCTCATAAAGTATTAGAAGATACGATAACTTTAGTAAAAGGAACCAACGAAACATTATTTTTCGCTCTGGATACATTTACTAATTATTCAGACTCCAATCTTGCTGGTAAGTCAGTAAATAAAGTTGAAGTTCAAATTGTTGTAAAGAGTTCTGATAAGATTGACTTAAGTGCATCAGCTAAAGAAATTTCTCAAATGGATTTATCTTTAGTTACGGTTGATGCTCGTAATGTCGCAAAGGGAAAAACTTACAGAGCAGATTTACTTTTAATTTCTGGAGAAGTTGAAGAACTTGAGGATTTTAATGGGAACATTATTATGAACATTTCAAAAGATTCACTTGTAAATAAAATTGAATTAACTATTAAATAATTAGGTAACCACAGCTCCTCATGGGGGTTGTGGTTATTTATTCTTGGTACCTATTTACTTCTTTCATGATTATATTATCAGGTGAATTGAACTCTAATAAATCCTTTACACTTCTTACTCCACATGGTTCTAAGTCCTGCTTTCTTTTAACTTTTTTTACACATGCCTTAAGTTTCGCTAGAGCAACAATTCTTCTATCAAGCTCTTCTGTCCATTGTTGTTTATCTTCAGCTGTTAATTCCATTCCAATAGAATACGTACTACCAAGTAGTAAAATAAATAAAATTAATCCTTTCATATATTCCTCTCGTAATTATTTCTTTTTTAGTTTAATGCCAAGTTCTTTAATGAGATTAAAGTTTTGGATACTTTTAATATTTTTAATAAGAGCTTTTACACACGCCCTAGCTTCCTCGTGAGTTGTAGCTTTTTTTATACAGGTTTTGTTATTAGCAATATAGCTGATTTTTAAATCTATATTTCTTAGAATCTCTGTTGGTTTGTACTCTTTTTGTTCTTCACTGAAAGCTGATGCTGAACATAAAAGTGATAGAATAATTATACTTTTCAAAGTTTCCCTCTCTTAGTTTGAATACTTAATTGGATCTTTAATCTCTAATTGCTTAAATGCTCGTAGTCTCAATGCACAGGAGTCACAGATGCCACAGGCCTTATCTTCTCTTGAATAACATGACCAACTTAGTTCTAGTGGCGCTTTGAGCTCCATTGCTTTTTTTATTATATCAGATTTTTTCAAGTAAATGATAGGGGTTTCTATCTTAATTAAGCCTTCTTTAGTTCCAACTTTTAGAAGCTGATTGAAGGAGTTATAGTACTCTGGGCGGCAGTCTGGGTAACCAGGAGAGTCCTCATAATTTGCGCCAATATAAATTGTATTTGCTTTAATTACCTCGGCCCAAGAAACAGCCGTCGAAACAATATGTGCATTTCTAAAGGGAACATAACTACTTGGAATAATTTCAGAGTCACCTTGGAAGTCACTTACCTCAATACTGCTGTCAGTAAGAGAGCTGCCACCAATTGTTTGAAGAAAGCTCATATCAACAATTAATCTTCTACTTATAGGTATTTTATAATGGTCGGCAATTTTATTAAAACACTCCAGCTCTTTACGAGATGTTTTTTGACCATACTGAAGATGTAGAAAAGCTAACTCGTCATGTTTTTCATTGGCAATAGCAGCACAAGTTACTGAGTCCATGCCGCCACTAACTAGAACTATGGCAATATCCTTACTCATATTTACTCCAAAATTTCTTTAATCTTATTATGAATAAAGGATTCAATCTCATTAATTGTTTTTACTGCTGTTGCTTTCTTTTGTGAAAGGTCTCCATCAGTAATTTGAACCATTGTATAAAACTTTATCTTTGGCTCTGTGCCAGATGGTCTTAAGTAAAGAATATGTCCTGATTCAAACTCAAAACCTAAAACATTACTTTTTGTCATTTCTATTGGAGTCTCTAGTTTTGAAGAGTAATCAATAGATTTTTGTGATTCATAATCTTTAAAAACTTTTGCCGTTTGTCCTGCAATTGGTAGAGTAGGATTTGTTCTAAAGTATTTCATGATATTTGCGATCTTATCTTTTCCACTTAGTCCTTCATAACTTAATGCTATAAGACTTTCTTGAGCAAATCCAAATTCTTTATAGATATCATCAAGAGCTGTGATTAAAGTTTTACCCTGCAACTTATAAAATAAAGTTATTTCGTTCATAAGAGCAATCGAAGCAACAGCATCTTTGTCTCTAACTAAATTATTTGGCATGTAACCAAAAGACTCCTCACTTGCAAAAACAAAATTATAGTCGGTTTTTTTATCTTCAAGTTCTTTCCAGAGTTTCGCCATCCACTTAAAGCCGGTTAGTGTGTCAAGAACGGTACCACCAAAACTTTCAACTATAGTTCTTTGCATTGGACTTGTTACAATACTTTTGATTACAAGAGGGTTGCTAGGTAATTTACCTTTCTCCTTCATTTGAGAAAACATATAATGAATCATAAGAATCGCTATTTGATTACCGTTTAAATATTTTTCAATTCCCCTGTCATTTACAACCACACCCAAGCGATCACAATCAGGGTCTGTTCCGTAGGCGATATCAGCATTACTTTCTTTCATTAGTGCCACTGCAAGTTGAAGTGCTTCTGGATCTTCTGGGTTTGGAGTTGATTTTAGTGTTGAAAATTCAGTGTCAAACTCAGCTTGTGATTGAACAAGTTCAAAGTTTGAAAAGCCTAGTCGTTTTGAAATAACTTCACAAGGAACAGCTCCACAACCATGAAGTGGTGTATAGATAAAGTGAACTTTATCTCCGTCTTTCTTACACATTTCTAGGTTCAGGGTGTGATCTTCAATAATTTTATAGAAAGATTCGGTACAGTCTTCATCAATCCACTCAACCATTTTATCATTAAGGGCCATTTTGAAATCTACACTTTTTACTTGGGCCCAATCGTTTAAATTATTATAGTCGTCAATGATCATTTGATCATGTGGGGGAGTAACCTGAGCTCCATCAGACCAATAAGCTTTAAACCCGTTATACTGTTTTGGGTTGTGACTGGCCGTAACCATGACACCTGCTGAGGCTTTATAGTAGCGGACTGCATATGATAGCATTGGCGTTGGTGTAAGTTCTGAGAAAACATAGGTTTTGATTCCGTTGGCAGCAAATACACTGGCAACTTCTTTAGCAAAATCCTGTGAAAACCTACGGTTATCATAGGAAACACATGCTTTGGGATTCACTGGGTTCTCTTTAAGTACTGTATTACACATGGCCTGAGTGGCCCTTCTTACATTGTATTTATTGATTCTATTTGACCCAATTCCAATTATACTTCTTAATCCACCAGTACCAAATTCAAGATTTTTATAAAATCGATCAACAATCTCTTCTTCGTTTGTATCTATATCTTTTAGAAGTTCTTTAATATTATCCTGGTCTGCGCTATCAATATAAGAATTACACGTCCATTCTTTGGCCAATTCAATTGCTTTTTCTTTCATATACATTTATTCCTTTATAAGCTAATATGCATCCCATACTAATAAATAATGTTGAAAAGGAAAAGTTAAAGCTAATTCTGTTAGCTTTTATTTAGGAGGACAAAGTGGCAAATATAGAAATGAAGCACCCCAAGAATCTTGCAGGACGTTTTTACTGTACAGACCCAGATGATGATAATGGAGAAGGATGCATCGCGTGTAATGTTTGTTATAATGGAGCACCTGATTTTTTCGCTGAAGATGAAGATGGGAATGCCTACGTAATAAAGCAACCAACAACTCCAGATGAAGTAGAGCTATGTACTGAGCAATTAGAAGCCTGCCCGGTATGTTCAATTGGTGACACTGAGCAGTAACAAATAGAAGACTTTATAATTCATAAAAAAATAAGCCGTTCTTAAGAGAGCGGTTTTTTTTTTCCTAAATATTTTTAGTATGAAAATTAGAGATGTTTGTCTAAACTATTAATATATTTAATTAATTATAAATTTTGTTCAAGGAGTCATGGATGGTTGCAGGTGTTTCTATCGACACAATTATGAGTAATACGACTGTGCAAGTTGTAGGGACAGCTTTATTTGGTATAGCTGTTATACATACTTTCTTAGTTAAGAAGTTTGAGCATTTAGCTCATAAGTACCCAAGTGGCTCACCAGCTTCTGAGTTTTTTCACTTCTTAGGAGAAGTTGAAGCAGTTTTTGGTATGTGGGCAGCAATCTTAATCGGATTTTTGTTTGTATTTTTTGGTGGCTCTAGTGCTCCAATAGCCTATTTAGAGGCACAAAACTTTACAGAACCAGCATTTGTATTCGTTATTATGGCCATGGCCGGAACGAGACCAGTAATTAAATTTGCTGAACAAATAATTATCGCAGTATCAAAGGCCATCCCACTTCCTGGAAAGATGTCTTTTTATATGTCGGCTTTAATAGTTGGCCCATTATTAGGTTCATTTATCACTGAGCCAGCAGCGATGACGGTTACAGCACTTATTCTTCAGAAAAACTTTTATTCTAAGCCAGATATGTCTATGAAGTTAAAGTACGCAACTCTTGGACTATTATTTGTAAATATCTCAATTGGTGGGACTCTGACTCACTTTGCAGCTCCACCAGTATTAATGGTGGCTACTAAGTGGGGATGGGGAATGGTTCATATGTTAGGTCACTTCGGATATAAAGCAGCGATTTCTGTTATCATTGGGACAATTCTTATAGCTTTTATGAACAAAAAAGAACTTTCAGGTGACTTGGATTTAAGAGGGGATAGAGAAGATAAAATGAGTCCACCTTGGTGGATTACAATTACTCATATGATCTTTTTAGCACTTGTTGTTTATACTGCTCACCATATGGTTGTTTTCTTAGGGATCTTCTTATTCTTCCTTGGTTTTGCAACTGTTACTCAAGAATACCAAGAGCAATTAAAACTAAAAGAATCATTATTAGTTGGATTTTTCTTAGGTGGTTTAGTTACTTTAGGAGCTCTTCAAAAATGGTGGTTACAACCGTTACTTGGAAGCCTAGATACACTTCCTCTTTACCTTGGTTCAACTGCCCTAACAGGTATTACTGATAATGCCGCTCTAACTTACCTTGGATCTCTTGTTGAAGGCATCTCTGCGGATCAAAAATACTATTTAGTAGCCGGTGCGGTTGCAGGTGGTGGTTTGACAGTTATTGCAAATGCTCCAAACCCAGCAGGTTTTGGTATTCTTAAAGAGAACTTTGGTGAAGATGGTATTTCACCAATAGGTCTTCTTAAGGCAGCGCTTATTCCAACAGGTTTAGCACTTATCGCATTTAAATTTTTAGTAAGTTTTTAGGCCAATAACCAAACATTATACTCGGAAAAGCCCCTTATTACAGGGGCTTTTCTTTTGTTAAGTTCAAAATTTCTCACTTAAGATACAATAAAATATAGTATATAATTTTATCAACAGCAGAAAACGGAGTTTTTGCTTTGAAATTCAAAGAAATTATCATTTTTATATTTCTTCTATCGTCCTCAGTTGAGGCGAACACATTCCAGTATCATTATTTTGACTTAGAAGAACCTCAAAGGACTTTGGGAAAGGGAAAGTTGGTTTCTAAAACAAAGGATGCACTTTTTTCTTTTGATTATATTGAAGATAGAGCTGATTATTTAGTTTTTAAATTTAAAAATCTAACCTTCGGCGAATACACAGATAGCCTTATGTATGTTGCCCCGCTAGTTACAGGAAATATTGAATTTTCTATGTATGATATTAATTTCTATTATGACCACTTCTCAAGTAAGAGTGGTGTTAAATACAAAATAAAATTTTAAGTACTAAGAACTAATTCATTCTATTTTTTTTAAGAATAAAAAGACTCATTAAAATAATAAGGGAAGGAATCCCTATTAATTTAATTTCGTTAAAAATAACTGCTAGACCCCTTTGTGAGAAGAAATTTGCACCAATTGGAGAAACTTCTAAAGGAGTTATTGGAAAGAAAAACCTCTCTGGAGAAAAAGGAATAAGGAGACCTACTCCAAGTCCTCCATTTGTAAGCATATCAAAGATTCCATGAGACATAATTGAAATAAAAAATAATATAAAAAGTTTTATTTGTTCAGGCTTATCTTCTTTTAAATAAAAGGAAAGACATAAGGCTGAATATATTAAGGCGAATAGGATGGAGTGGGTGAAACCTCTGTGTCCAAGCATATCACCATATTGAATTCCAAACCTAAAGCCAATGACATCAAAATCCGGTAAAATTGAACCAAGTAAACATAGCCTAAGAGTCATGCGGGATTTTTTAGTACAAAAAATTTTATAAAAAGTACCTGCTGCAAGGGCATGAGACATTATAGTTGCGATTTGATTTATCCTGAAAAATTATGGTGCGACCAAGAGGGATCGAACCTCTGACCTCTACCATGTCAAGGTAGCGCTCTCCCACCTGAGCTATGGTCGCATTGTTAAGAATTATTAAATCTAATTTTGTTAATGACGTCAAATAAATGAAGTTTTTTTTGTCGGATCACCAATATTTTGCTAAATTCCTTAAATGCATAATCGCCTTAATCGTCGCTTCATTCCATGGCTCATCGCACATACTTTTGAATACTGGTACTACTACATCGGTGCTTTGTTTAGCCTCTATATGTTACACTTCTTTTCAAGTGAAATTCCAATTATGGCCAAAAACCTTGGCGATATGGCCATGTCTAATAGACTTAGTGAAATTGAAATTATGGATTTCTTTCTCTTGGCAATTTATATTCTCATCTTTAGAACTTTATCGAGATTATTATTTTTCTATCCAGCAAGAATTCAACAAAAGAACCTAAGAATGGAACTTGTAAATCGTTTAGAGAATTCCTTTCCTAGAAATTATAAGCACTACAATGAAGGAATGATTTTTCAAACTCTTTATAATGATCTAAATCGGATAAGAGGTTTTGTAGGCTTTGCTCTTTTACAATTTGGAAATATTATTATTGCTGGAATTATCTTTATACCAAAGATCACTAGTTTTAATTCAGACTTCTTAATGGCCTTTACTCCACTTCTTGGTTGTGTTGTCATGTTTTCTATTCTTATTTACTTTTTTCAACCATTTGTTAAAAGGGGAATGGATGAGTACGCGCAAGTTCAAAATTTTCTTCTAGAGAGTTATGAAGCTAAAAAAACAATTCAAAACTATCATTCTGAAGAGGATTTTTTTAATTTCTTTAATGAAAAATCTAATAAAGAACTAAGAACATTTTTTATCTCAACTATGGGGAGAGTTTTTTCTTTTCCGCTTATTAAAATAGGAGTAGGAGCATCACTAATTTGGGCCGCTATTATTGTTAAGAATGATAATCTTAATGCCAGTGATCTTATATTCTTTTCGTCTTTTTTATTTTTAATTTTAGAGCCACTGATGTTTCTCTCATGGATTGGTATTGTTACCAGCCAAGGATATGCAGGATGGTCTAGGATTAAAGAACTAACAAGTACTTTAGATAAAGAAATAGAAGATGACTTTTTTGATCTTTCAAATCCTGTTGAAAAACCTGAACTTCCTTTATGGGATAATAAAGTACAGTTAAATATTAGTTCTAAAAAATGGACAGTATTAATAGGTGAAACCGGTTGTGGGAAATCTTGGTGTCTAGAGAAGTATGCAGAGTTGCTACACCTTCATAAAGTAAAATACAGTTTTATTCATCAAGAACCTTATCTATATAATGATACGGTTGAAGGTAATATCTTTTTGGGGCAAGAAAGAACTCCTGAGAAAATTGAACTTGTAAAAGTTTATCTTCAAGAATTCGGCCTAGATGTTTTAAGCGATAACCTTGATTCATTATTAGCTATGGAGCTTGGAGAAAATGGTAAAAGAGTATCAGGTGGGCAGGCTAAACGAATTGCTTTAATTCGCTCCCTCGTTTGTGAAGCCGATTATGTTTTATGGGATGATCCATTTTCTTCTGTAGATCTTATTTTAGAAAATCAAATTATAAATAAAGTAAAAAATGACGAGAGACTTAAAGGGATTACCTTTGTCGTCTCTTCTCACCGATTAAGTACAGTTAGATCAAGTGACTATATTATCTTCTTAGATAAAAATGAAGGGATAATTGATCAGGGGCAACAGGCTGACAAAATAAATAAGGGGACTTTGATAGATGAATTCTTCAAAAAACAATTGGTCTAGTTACCTTTATTTAAGAGATCAAAAGTTTCTTATAGTATTAATTGGTACTTCCTTAATAGCATCAGCTTACCTTGGTTTCATTACCCCAGGAATTATTAAAGATTTATATCAAAGTTATTCTCTACCAGGGGATGCGACGATGAATGCTATTTGGCTACTTGGTAGTCTTTTCATGGCAGAGTACTTTGTTGCATTGGTTTATCAAACTGCCATTAATAAATATGTTCAAAAATTATTGTCCCATATTCGTTCTAAAAGTTATAAGGAATGGATGCTAAGTATTGAAACGGCAGGAAAGGGACAATATGGGGATCACAAATATCCCATGGGAGAGGTCTTATCCAGAATTTTAACTGATACAGAGGCAGTTATTGAAATGGTAAGCACTGGTAGTTTTAAAATTTTTATTGATTTCACATTTATCATATCGTGCTTGATAGGATTTATAAAATTAAATACAGTTTCTGGAACAGCTCTCATAATTGCAGAGGTTCTAGCCTGCATAATTTTAATTCTTGGCAGTAAAAAAATGGCCGTAGTTTATATGGAAGTTAGAAAATCAACTGGGATTATGTCTCGAGTGATTGCAAATATTTCTGGCGGATTTCGCTTTAGTTTTTTTCATCCACACGAAAATTACGCGAGTAAGACAGGGTATGACTCATTTGAAGACTTTCTTAATAAGCAATTAAAAGCTAATATTTGGGATGCAAGTTATTTCTCACTTGCAGAATCTTTGTTCCCTATTCTGTTAGCACTTTTAGTTCTTATTTTTCCATACAGTGGAATCGTTGAAATGGCAGTTCTCGCGGCTATCGTTGACTTAATTCAGAGATCAATTTCACCTATAAAAGAAGTTTCAGGTAAAATATCTAGTATTCAGAGAGCAAGAACTGGAATCATTCGAATAGAAGAGTTCAATGAAGATTTACAAACTCTTCCAAAAACGATTTTTGATTCAAATTCAAAAAATGTGAAATTGGAAAGTCTTGTTGTTAAAGTAAAAGAATTCTCTTATCCAGTGAAAGAAGGAAATAAACCTTTCTCGTTAAAAGACATATTTGTAGAAGCACTACCTGGACAATTAATTGGTATTGTTGGACAGTCTGGTTGTGGTAAATCTACTCTTTTAAAATTACTCTCTACAGATATTATTTCTGAAAGTGCTGAGATTCAACTTAAATCACAAAGTGGTGTTCTTAACTTTTCAGGCTCTAATATTGAGTCTCTTTTGGAATATAAAAGCCAAGTAAGTATTGTTAGCCAGGATAGCCATGTTTTCAGCTCTGATTTACAATTTAATATAACTATGAAAAAAGGTGATTCTCAAGAATTTCATGATTTTTGGGATAGAGTCTCTCTTCAGATTCCTTATATTAAAACATGGGGAATCTTGCCTAATGACCCTATAAACCCGAAAACTTTATCTCTTGGACAAAAACAATTAATTTCTGCTTTGAGATCATGTTTTTTAACAAAACCAATTGTACTTTTTGATGAAATATCTTCTGGTCTTGATTCAGATTTAGAAGAGGCGCTAAGAAAGCTCGTTTTATTGATTCAAGAGAACTCACTAACATTTATTGTGGCCCATAGAATTGAAACAATAACTAATGCCCAACAAATTTTGGTCATGGACCAGGGGACTATTGTTGATAGGGGAAC
Source organism: Bacteriovoracaceae bacterium (assembly GCA_047634375.1). GTDB lineage: Bacteria > Bdellovibrionota > Bacteriovoracia > Bacteriovoracales > Bacteriovoracaceae. The sequence continues at coordinate 8,952 of JBLIAG010000006.1, read as the reverse complement.
ACACACAGATTTATTAAAAAGTTCTGCACCATATCAGGAGTTTATTGGTCAATTAAATAAAGTGCATTAATAATGGCAGGTATCTGGAATTCATGTATTATATTTACATATTATTTTTGAAAGGAGTCAGAAAATGAATTTAAGAACTTTAGGAACAGTATTATTATCACTCTCTGTTTTGGCGAGTTGCTCAAAAGCCACATCAAAACCTCAGTACAAATACAGAAAGTCTGCTGGTAATGGAATCGCTGCTAAAATAGGAACTGTAACAATTACAGATAAAGAACTTTACGCTGGAATAGAATCAGATCTATATGAAGCCGAAAAGAAAATTTTTGATATAAAATTTAATAAATTAAACTCACTAATTATTGAGAAACTAATTAAAGAAGATCCAAAATCTAAAGGTCTTACTTCAGACCAATACTTTGAAAAATACATCGCTTCAAAATTTAAAGTTTCTGATAAAGAAATTACAGCATTTATTAAAGAAAAGAAGATCCCAGAGGCTCAAATTAATCCTCAGGTAAGAGAAAAAATTGTTAACTATCTATCAATGCAAAAGAAAGACTCTGCTGTTAAAGATTGGATCGGTGAGAAAACGAGTAAATCTGGTGTCGAAATATTTTTTGAACAACCCCAGAGGCCGACGTTTGATGTAAAAGCAGGAAATGCTCCAAGTTTTGGCGGTGATAATGCAAAAGTCACAATTGTAGAATTCTCTGACTTTCAATGTCCATACTGTGCTGAAGGTGCAAAAATCTTGAAGAAATTAAAAGCGAAATATGGAAATAAGATTAAAGTTGCTTTCAAGCAGTTCCCACTACCTTTTCACTCTCAAGCTAAAAGAGCATCTGTAGGAACGCTTTGTATAAATGAGCAGAGCACTGATATGTTTTGGAAAATGCATGACCAATTATTTGCAGACCAAGGAAAACTTAGTCCTGCAGATTTGAAATCAATTGCAAAAGGACTTGGAGCTGATACAGCAAAATTTGATAAATGTTTAGATGATAATAAATATCTTGCTCAAGTTGAGAAGGATATTCAAGAAGGTAAAGCAATAGGGGTTAAGTCCACTCCAACTTTCTACGTAAACGGACAACTAGTGGCCGGTGCTCTTCCTGTAGAAATGTTTTCAGAGATAATTGATCAAGAATTAGCAAAGTAATTTCAATAACCTACTAATACCAGCAACCATGTTGCTGGTATTATTTTCCCGAACTCCATTCTCCTTTGTAAAAATGCTATTATTTAGTATGGGTGATAGTACCCACACAGAGGAAAAGAATGAACGGTGTAGATTTTTCTAATAAAATTAATCGTCAAAACGAAATATATCGGAGAAATCTCTCTGATCAAAGTAAGTCGCACGATGCAGAAGTCGAAAATCTCAAGAAAACTCATGAGTACCGTGAAAATAAGCAAAAAGATGTTCATGGCAAATCACTTCTAAGCTTAGAAGATAGCCACAAAAATACAACCAAGCGAATTAATGAAGATCAAAAGAAAGCACTTTTGGATAAAAGCTCACAATATGATGAAGCCGTTTATAAGCAGAAACGGGAATTTCATAATGAAAAAGGTGACAATATTCGAAATTGGAATAAAAAATTCTCAGAACTTAAGGATTCATTTTCTAAAAACTTAGCAGATACAAAAGAAAATGATTTTAAAATGAGAAGTGAGCTTGATAAAAATTACCAAGATAGTGTTCAGAATATTAGAAAAGTTGCAAGTAAAGACCTTGATGCTTACGTCGAGACTACCAAGAAAGGTAAGAAAGAATCTGATATTCAATTTCGAATTGAAAAAAATGCAATCATAGATAAAAATCAAACAGATAAAAGGGATCTTATTCAGCAAGAAATCGGTAAGAGAAATTTCTTACAGAAAAATGCTGTAAAAGATGTCGCTGATTCGAGAGAGTTACAGGACTCTAGGTATATTGCGAGTAAGAATGAGCAAGAAACAAATTTAAAAAATTTGACTAGAGATGTTAATGATAGAATTAAAAATGAAATAATAGATAGAGAAGATAGATTAATTTCTAAGAATGTTGATGAGAATAAGAAGAGTAATATTTCTTTTTCTGAGCGTTTTGATGATCTCGCTAGAAAATATAATAAAGATGTGAGAAATATTGAATATCGAAAAAGAGCAGAAGATATTTCGAATGGTGAAACAAGTAAAAAAATTCAGGATAAATATAAAGAAAATATGCAGGCACAAGTTGACCTTCAACGCGAAACGCAGATGAATGAAAGACTTGATGTTGAAAAATCTTACTCAAATAGATTAAGAGATACAGTTAGTTCTTTTCAAGATTCACTAAGAGAAAATAATATTGAATCTGGTGAAAAAATTAGTCGTATAGAAGCAGACCTTACTGCTGTAAATAGAAAAGATAAGTTTAGTGATAGGCGTGCGAGAGAAAGAATGTCGCATGATCATCAGGTTTCAATGAAGTTTGCCGCTGAAAAAACAGCGATAAAAGAAGCTAATCAAGATAAGAGTACGAATATTAAAGTGAGAGCATTGAAAGAAAACTTTAATAAAAGTATGGAAGAAGCTCGAATTAATTCACAATATACAGCTGAGATTTCTAGAAATGCAATGCTCGAAGATAAACGAGTTTTAGAAGAGAGGCTACATGAGCAAAATTCTAAGCAAAACTCTTTTATCAAAGATACTTATAATGAAAAGATAGCTAAGCTTTCTGAAGGTTATGAAAACCGAATTAATCAACTAGAGCTACAAAACGAAGTTTTACATGCGAACGCAAATGATTCAATTAAAGATATTGTAAGAAAAACTAACTTTGAAATTGAGCGTCAAAGAAAAGCATCTCAAATAGCTACTGCCACTGGAATAAAAACGGAAAGAGCCCTTGGTGAAGAGAAGCAAGAAGCTTTGAGAGAAAAAATAAAAAACCTTGAAACTAACTTCACAAAGAAAATGAATACTCAAACACTTAGTAATAGAAAGAAAGTGAAAGATGTTCAATTCGAGATGGCACAGAAGTTAGCATCTGAGGCAACTAGATATCAAGATATAATAGACCAAAATAATAAATTTATGTCCCGCGAGTTTCAGCGTTTACAATTGGCAAGTGACACGGAAAGACAGAGATTGATAACTCAGTATGAGGATAGAATCCAACAATTACAGAGAGTTTACAAAGATAAAGCAATTGAAGTAGAACAATTCAATCAATTAAATCAAACAAACCAAACCTCATAAAAAAATAGCCCTTAGATCATTTTAAGTTATAATGATGACTTATACTAAGTCATGGAGAAATAAATGAGTCGTCGAGCTAAAATTGTAGCTACATTAGGTCCCAGTTCAAATACAATCGAAAAAATAGAAGAATTAATACAAGAGGGGATTAACGTCGCCCGAATCAATATGAGTCATGGTACACATGAAGGTCATGCTGAAGTTATAAGAAATATAAGACAAGCATCAAAGAACACCGGTTATGAAGTCGCCATTCTATGTGATCTACAAGGCCCCAAGATTCGTGTTGATAAGCTTGAAAATCCCATAAAGTTAGAAGTTGGCTCAATATGGGTTATTGGTCCATCACATGTTCAAGAAAAGTATCCACAGTATAAAGATAATTTTATTCCAACAGTTTATAAAGACCTAGTTAAAGATGCTCACGCTGGAGCAACGATTCTTTTTGACGATGGTCTAATGGAAGCTAAGGCCACTGAAAAAGATGGTGATGTTTTAAAAATTGAAATTATTTTTGGTGGAACACTTAAATCAAATAAAGGAATAAACCTTCCCGATGTAAATATCTCAGCACCAAGTTTTACTGAGAAAGATAGAGAAGATTTAATTTTTGGTTTGAAACAAGATGTTGATTATGTTGCACTTAGTTTTGTTCGTCGACCAGAAGATATACTCGAAGTTAAATATCTTTTACATAAACTGAGAAAAAATATTCCAATAATTTCAAAAATTGAAAAGCCTGAAGCAGTAGAAAATATAGATGGGATCATTGAAGTTACAGATTGTATCATGATTGCTCGTGGTGACATGGGAGTTGAGGTTGGTAACCATTTAGTACCAGCAATTCAAAAAGATATCATTAATAAATGTAATGATGTCGGCGTTCCGGTTATTACTGCAACACAAATGCTTGAGAGTATGACCACAAATTCTAGACCAACTAGAGCGGAAGCAAATGATGTTGCTAATGCTATTTGGGATGGTACCGATGCTGTGATGCTTTCTGGTGAGACGGCCTCTGGAGACTATCCAGTGGAAGCTGTTAAGATGATGAGTGCTATCATTGAGGAAGCTGAAAAGATTCCAAAAGAAAGACCATTTTTACGTCATACTGATTTAAGAAGTATTTCAGCAAGTTTACAAGTAGCCGCATCAATTGTAGCTGAGAAGACAAATGCTAGGTGGGTCCTTTCGGTTACTCAATCAGGTAATTCTTGTTTGAAAATGAGTCGCTTTAGATCGCAGAAAAGAATTCTTGGTGTTACAAATTCAATAAATGTAATGAGAAGAATGGCCCTGTATTGGGGAATTACACCCTTTTATTTTAAAGAAGATGAAGAAGGGATGGATTCAATTCATTACCAAATGATGGATGTACTAAAAGAAAAAAAACTTGTTCAAAATGGTGATAAAATTGTCATTACTCATGGTGATGGAAAGTACTTTAAACAAGGAACTTCCAACTCATTACGTGTTGAGCTTATAAAAGATATTCCAAGGGATGATCTCGAAAATACTTCAAGCCAAAAAATTCAAGAAGTCGAGATTGATAAAGGAAGAATCATTCTAGATACCAGTATTTGTGCTTCTTGCCAAAACTGTGTCCATACCTGTCCACATGGGATTTGGGAAATCAAAGATGATCAGGACAAAAATACAAGAATCAATGAACTTCGTGCAAAAGAATGCACGAAGGATATGGAATGTGTTGAGGCTTGTCCTACAGGTGCAATCGAAATAATTATTTCTGATCTATGAAAAATATTCTAAATATCTCTGCGGAGCAATTATTAAGTAATAAAGTTGTTACGTGGGGATATAGTGAAGAATTAAAACCAAAGACCTATCCGGCCTTCCTTAAATGGATTGATCAAAACTATAATGGGCCATTAAAATACCTTGAGGATCATCGTAAATTAAAACGAGAAAGTCTTACTGAAGTCTATCCAGAGTGTCAGAGTGCGATTGTTTTTTTATTTGATTATAGAGATTCTAAAAAATATCAAATGAATCATGAACAGGAACATAAAATTGCATCATATACCATTGGCTTTGAAGATGAAGATTATCATGTCTGGATTCGAAATAAACTGGAAGCATTTGGTGATAAGTTAAAAGAGCAAAATCCAGAATTGGAATATAAAATTTCATTGGATATTCATCCTGTTCTAGAAAGAGATTTGGCCCAAAGAGCAGGTCTTGGTTGGTTTGGGAAAAATTCAATGATAATTAGTCGAGAATTTGGTTCATATAATCTTATTGGCTCTTTGCTTTTAAATCAAAAATTCGAACTAGAACAAAAAGAAATAGAAGCTGATCATTGTGGAACTTGTACTCGTTGTATTGATGCTTGTCCAACAAAGGCCATTATTCCTGGAAGTAGAACTATTGATTCAAATCTTTGTATAAGCACTTTTACTATTGAGTTATTCAAAGATGCTGAACCTCCCACAGGCTACCCTGTTGAGAGTCAGGAGGTCTTTGGTTGTGATATATGCCAGGAAGTCTGTCCGTGGAATATAAAGACTCTTAAGGGTGTTGAGGAGTTGGGGGAGAGTAAGCTTGTTGAATTTTTTAATCGTGACCTAAAAGATATTTGTAGTGAGATTGAGCTAATGAGTAATAAACAATTTAAAACATTTTTTAAGGACACTTCGTTTGAACGAGTTGGTAAAAAAGGGCTACTTAAAAACCTGAAATATTATTTGATCTAAAGAGAAAATTCTTTCTTTAAAAAACTATAAACATGAGAAGCGGCCATAGAAGGTTCATGATGAGGAAGTTTTCTGGGCTCTGAAAAGCTCACTTCATTATCTTGTGCGGCCAGGTTAAATCTTAGGGCTTCCATACCACCATCTCCTACAACAACATCATCTAGTCCTGTAATAAGATGAATACGTTTACCACTTGTTTCTAGAACTAATTTTTGATCTTTAATCCAAGGAAACACTAAGTCAGAATCTATAGTTTCATCTACTAATTGACGGCGGATATTTAAAGTCTTTTCATAGAATGAAGATTCAAATAAATGTACAGTCTTATGCTGTCCAATTCCTATACCTACTCCAACCGCGATCTTATTGAATGCACTGAAATAATCTAACTCAAGGGCCTTTATTGAAAGAAGAGCACCGAGTGAATGCCCACCAAGAACCAAGGTTTCGCAGGGGGAGTTTATATGCTCATTTAAAAAATTAAAAGCATCAATAAAACACTCATGTGAATGATCTTTGAAATCTTCAAATGATTTAACTTCATTGAAACTTCCCAGGTGATGACCAGGTAAGTCGAAAATAACACTAGGGATACCGGCTTCACTTAAACGCTGTGCCCAACTCAGACAATCCGACTTACTTGCGGTGTATCCATGTGTAAAAACAGCCCACTGAGAACGTGTTTCAGCGACCTCTGAAGGTAAAAAGGCCATACAGTTAAACGAGAAATACTCGTTTGTAATAGTTTTCTTTACTATTTTAACACTCATATTTTTTTCTTTTTTTAAGTTTTTTTAATTGACTATTTCTGTAAAAAACAATAACTTAACAAACACGTTTTTGAAAGAAACTTATGTGCGCCCTGATAGCTCAGTTGGTAGAGCAACGGACTGAAAATCCGTGTGTCCGTGGTTCGAGCCCGCGTCGGGGCACCAAATTTTTTTCACGAATGTTTTTAAAAAGCCTCATCTAACCCATGAGGCTTTTTTTTTGCTTAAATTCTAAGCACTTCTATTGTTAATCATTTTTATATTTTAGTTCGAGAATACATTCATTTTTGATATCCCCTAAGCGGTCAAAAGAACTTAGAATTGATTATAGTATAATAATGTAGTAAAATAATATTAGGTAAAGGAAGATGCCTGTATTCGCAAAAGAGTTAATCACTTCATTAGTTTTTCTAAACATTCATTAAATAACTTTAAAGAAAGCCCAATGCGAATAAAGTGGCTAATTAAAGGAATTTTATGAAATCAATAATTGAATTCAAAAAACAAGCAAAAATTTTATCAAAAGAGCGAGATCTAAAAACGAAAGAGGCTTTAGATATTATCTCAAAAGAAAATGGTTGTCATCGGTCGGTAGTGGGTAAAAGCTCTATACCTAGATCAGTTCAGTAAACACAAAAGTCATTTTCATCAAAAACGTCTTCGCCTTAAAGTTAATCGGTTGTTTTCAGTATAACATTTTTCAAAATTAAATATAGCGATCCCTTCGCTTAAATAAAAACGTCCGTGTTTCTAGATATTTACCTAAACTTACTTACACAAGTGAATGAGCTTTAAACGATAATTATCAAACTTCTTAAACCCATAAGCTGATCTCTGAATCAACTTTGCTTTACGGTTAAAGCCTTCGGTTTTTCCATTTGTAACCCTTCGTTTGAAGTAGTTTAGTATTTCTTTTCGCCAATCCATTAGTGTTCTTCTCAAAGATTTCAGGCCGTCCATTTTTAAACTTGCTATGAAATCTGTGATCCGAGTTAAGGCCTTAGATGCTCTTTTATGGCCTCTTATTCGATACAACTCATGAATCATTTCTTTTACTCGATAAAAAGCTTCAAGCTCACGGTAACGATCAAATACATGCATCAAAGTACGTTGCTGGGAGAAATGCAGTTTTTGGGAATTCATCAAGAGCATTTTCCTAAGTGGATTCTTTCTTGATTTCACAATGTAGGAATTAGGATTTTTCATAATCTCTATTCGTTTTAAATTCACGGCTTGATTGGCAAGGCGAACGAGATGAAATTTATCAGCAATAATTTTTGCATTTGGGAAAAACTCTTTTGCAAAAGATCGCATTGAAGGAGCAAAATCACAGATAACATTTTTGACATTTTCTCGACCAGGGATTTGCAAAAGATTTTCATCTTTCATGTAGTCCGAACCGTAGCGTCCATAGACAACTTCACGAATACGGGACTTGTTGTAGTCGACAAAGATTGAGACAAATTCTTTTTGCCCGTATTTTTTATTTCTAACAAAAGAGTGTTCATCAATTCCAATAGTTTTTCCCCATGGATTTTGAATTTTTCTGACTTCAAGTTCTGCATGCTCATAGTATGCATTATAAACCATCCAAGCAGAGCATCGACACTTGTTTTGAACTCGCTTTAGGTCAGCAAAGTTAGTTGCACACCAGAGTATATGTTTTCTAAAACGAGTTGTAGTTTTACGGCCTTTAGTGATTCCTTGAACTGGTTCAGTGAATGGTTTCTTGCAAGACTTACAAAAGAATCTACGTTTGGTAATTTTAAGGATGACCATCTTATCTCGAAGTGGTGTGTCTTTGATTGTGACGATTCTTTTGTCGTAACAAGTGATGGATCGAGTTGCACATTTGGGACAGACTTCCATTTTTGAAATCTTTTTAAAGTGCAATGTCATAGTATTTTTAAAATGTGAGGTTTGTTTAGTAAGTTTTAGTTCAGGTAGTCCTAAAAAATTGGTAATCTTTCTTCCAAGCATAAGCTCTCCTTTCTTTCTAAATACATTTCAGCGAATATATTTTATCAGAAAATGAGCTTGTGCTTACCTTATAGGATTAGTCTTGATTCAGGGCTTCCCACTATGAACCGACAAGAGCCGAATTTGTTAGCTTTATATCGATTCTATTTGAAACTGATTTACTCACTATTTCATTTGTACAAAGGTCTTTTACCGCCGCGACATATGCTTTTTTATGGCCATAATTAATTTGGGTAATGTCTGTT
>JBLIAG010000005.1:0-134303 GCA_047634375.1 Bacteriovoracaceae bacterium | reverse complement strand
TAAGCTATTCATTCAACTGTCTATGGAATCTCAATAAAGAGATTCTTTATTAAACTTATTCCTTCTCATCTATTTCTGCTTCCCGAAGGAGGCAAAACTTTTTACTTAATTATTCAATTGTCAAAGATCTGTATTTCAAAGTTCGTAATGTTTAGCACCTTAAAAACTTTAATGCAACCTTTTTTTTATTTTTATTTAAAAAAAACTAATTGAAAAATGGTGGAGATGACAGGAGTTGAACCTGCGACCCTCTGAATGCAAATCAGATGCTCTCCCAACTGAGCTACACCCCCATTCTTATTCTTCAATCATTGATTGCGAGCGGTTAATTTAAGTAAAACGATGGACGCTGTCAACAGTATTTTGCTCAAATACTAATTTTTTTTGCTTTTTTTTTAAAAGAAGCAATAATAGACCTTATACAAAGAAGGTACATATAGATGTTTAAGTTCATTTTCAATTTAATATTAGTTTTTACACTTACAAGTTGTTTTGACGAAGCTAAAGATGATAGTTTTCTTATTGAATCGGCAAGTCCCTTAAAGGTGCAGAACCTAAGGCTGAAAACTGTTCATGGTGATATAATTATAAAACTCCATTCTAAAGAAGCACCATCTACAGTGGAGCGAATTGTTTCATTAACAAACAAGGGTTTCTATAATGGGCTTACTTTTCATAAAGTAATTCCTAATTTTATTCTTCAAACTGGTGACCCTTTAGGTACTGGAGAGGGTGGCTCGGGGCAAAAGTTAAAGCTTGAATTATCTAACTTAGAACAACAACCTGGAGCGGTCTCAATTGCTCGTCAAATCTCAGACCCGAACAGTGGTGATTCGCAATTCTTTATATGTGTAGATGGTTGTGAAGAAGTAGCAGGTAGCTATACTATTTTTGGCCAAGTAATAATTGGCCTAGACATAGCCAAAAAAATACAAAAGAAAGATAAAATTATTAATATGAGTCTTGAGTAATTAAATTGATTTTATCCATATAAAAACTTTATCCATGTTCGCAGGGCCACCAAATACAGTTCGACTTTCAAGGATGGTGGATTGCTCCTCAAACGAACTAACCTTTGATAAAAACTCCTTTAGAGATGATCTAGGAACATAAAGATTAAAATATAACCCTCCCGGTATATGCGTACCTGGCTTAACGTTATCAACTTGCTTAACCTTATATTTTTTAAGGGTTGTAACGAGTTCTTTTTTTATGAAATCAGGGTTAACTGAAGTCATCATAACTCTGTACGCTTTTCTTCTACCATACCGTGAGTTACGAAAGCCCCCTTTTTTAACTTCCTCATAATTAGATTGCTCTAATCCAGCAACTGAAAAGTCCTTTGGCAAGGTATCAACAGACGTTAAGACAACATCAGACTCAACTTCGTATCGGTTCTTTGACTGGATGTCAGCGAATACTTTTTTCGATTCTAATTTTTCGAGTTCATCTAATTGATCAAGTTTTATTTCAAGGTCATTCTTTGCTAGGTAGTCCTCTGCTCTAAAGGATAAGTTCTTATCTAGCCAAAAGAAATTTGGGGAAAAGAGGGATATCTTCTCAACTAAGTAATCCTCATAAGTTTTATTTCCAACTTTAATCAAAAAGATTAGTAATCCTCCGATTAAGAAAAGTAATACCAATTCTCTTAGAAATTTAACCTGCCGGTTAATAAAATTTTTATCTTTAAGAACTAATTCAGCATTTTTATAATAACTTTTATTTTCCACAAAATAATTTTTTAACTTAGCCCAGTCTGTGTATAACGTAACTTCTAAGCTAGTTAAGACATCACCATCAAGGTTACCTCTTAACTCTAAATCAAGATTAAGTTCCTTTGCTATATCTTTATAGCGCCTATCTAAATTTTCAGACAAGACACTTCCAATTTGAAATTTTTCATTTATCAATTCTTCCAAATGTGGATATCTTTCAATTAAAAAATCCCTAACCACAAGGGAGGTTGAGGAAGAATTCATTTTTGAGATTTGAACTAGTTCTCTCAACGACAAATCTTTGTAAATATACAAAAAACAAACAAGTTTTTGTTTTATCCATTTAAACCAAGAAATCATTGGTCCTTGAGTTAGTACCTTTTCTAGCTTCTTTAACGAATCAAACTGTTGATCAATTGAAAACTCTGGTTCAAATATAAGTTCCCAAACCTGATTAAAATCCTCAAGGTATCTCCCTTCCCAGGAAATACTATCTAGATTTAGTTCTAACCAATTTTTAAAATGTTTCTGATCTTCATAAGTTAATTTAATATTCATATACCTTCTGATTATAAAATATTTTCACCTATATGGCCCTAAAGTCAAAAGATTCCGCCTATTTAGTCTGATTTTAGGGTTTTATGCCAATTTTTCAGTATAATTTTCCTACCTTGATTACACCGGCCCAAGTGGCCTATCATATTAAGTGATATCGAAAGGAATTCGATAATCGTAAGGAAAACTATGGATGGTGTAAAACAACAGATTAGAGCAAGGCAATCTGAAGCGCTTGAAAACAAGCATCAATTCGAAGTAAAAAAGATCAAGCGCAATATGCGTTCTAAAATTGATCAGCTTTCCGAGACTAGTAAATCCACGATTACAAAAATCAAAAAAGATTATGACAAAGAACTTATGAACGAGAAAAGTCAGCTTGAGGTAAAGTTAATCAATGTGCGTAAAAAAAACAATGATATTATAGCAGCTGAAAATAAACGATTCGAAAGAATGATTGAAGAAGTTAAAAGCACTCATGAAAGTAAGTTAGCGGAGATTGAAGTCTCTCAAAGTAAAGAAATAGAAAAAAGAGAAATCGAGCATAAAGATTACCTAGATAACTCTCAACAAAAATTTGAATCTGAAAAAGCGAGAATTGAGGCCTAAGCCTTTTTTCTAAGGAGAAGTAATGTCGAATAATTCTGAACAAGGTATTTTTATAAATGGCAAGCAACAAATAATTGAAATGCTTCAGTTTATGAATGAGAAAGATAGACAAAAACTTTTGAATAATATCAAACAAAGAAATGCTGTAATGGCGCGTGAACTATCCGAGCAAAGCTTCTCTTTTAAAGATTTATTTCAATTATCATCGGATAACCTTAGAAAGATTTTTACTAGGACAAACCCTGCAATAATTGGCTTAGCACTGTATCCTCTAGATGCAAATCATCAAAGAAAAGCGCTCGCGGCACTGGACAGAAATATAGCAGAAGAAGCTTTTGGAATAATGAACCAAGATTTATCTGGAAAAAAACATGAGTGTAAAAGAGCACAAGAAAAGATTGTTACTATGGCCATTCAATTAAGTAGGCAAGATCACATACATATTTAGCTGATTACTTGTAAGAGGATTTTTTGCTCTTCATCACTGAAAAGCTCTCCCCCGTTTAAGCGCTCATCAACAATTTTATGTTCAACTACAACTTCAGATGTATTACTTACTTTATCAGATAAGTCGAAAAGAATATTTTTCATCCAATCTCCAGCTTCATTCAGGTAGAGCATGACATCTTTTCTCGGGATTTTAATTAGAATACTCTTTGAAAGTGCTATCGCATTATAGTCATGAATTGGTTTTTCGCTAAAAATGCAATCTTCCCCGACAAGACCTGAGTCTTTCACCGAGAAAATAGGGACGACCCTCTTATCACTAGACAAAGAAAAACAAGCAATATGACCTGTTCTAACAATATAGCAATAGTCACATTTAGTATTCTTCTTAAATAGAACTTCGCCTTCATCAAGAGAAACTTCTTTAAAATTATGCTCCATGAATGAAATCATTTTTTATTTCTCCAGCTAAAAGAGTTCCATATCGGAGCCCATATGTTGAAATGTAAACGTCACTTGATTCTAACTTATCTAGAATATTTTTGGCCAATATTATACCAGAATAAATAGTTTTGCTTCGCTTACCTAAAAAAGGAAATTGCTTCAAAAATTCATCTGATGTAGTGTCTTTGTAATGGCTGTACATCTTATCTACTTCTATACATTGAAATTCTAACCCATTTACTTCAGATTCATTAAAATTTTTATTATTTAAATAAATATTTCCCAAGCTGGTCATTGTTCCAGCTACACAGAATAATTTTTGAGCTTTTACCCTCTCTATATCTTTTTGAAAATTTTGAAGGACATTTCCTAGGTTCTCTTTAAGAGTTCCCTCTAGATTCCAATTGTTCATTCGAACAGCACCGACTGGCATAGAAAAAGAATGAATTATTTCTTTTTTCGGGACATTTACCCTAATGAGTTCAGTAGAGGCTCCGCCAATATCCATGATTGTAATGAATTCATCTATAATTTTATCATCAAAAAGAATTCCGGTAGTTGAGAAGTAAGCCTCAGCTTCTCCAGTGATTATTTTGACTTCAAAGCCAATCTCTTTTTTAATTTTTTGAAAATAGCTTTGGGCGTTTGTAGCAACTCTAGATGCTTCTGTAGCTGTTACAACAACATCTTCTAGTAACAACCCGTGTTTTTTACATAATTCAGCATAAACTTTAAACACAGAAAAAGACTCATCCATCGCCTCGTCGATAAAAATACCATTTTTATCTAAATCTCGTCCAAGACCTGTAACATTAGATTCGTTTTCTAAAATATTAATTTTGCCATCATCAAACTCTGCAATTAAGAGTAAAATAGAGTTCGACCCAATATCTATACTCGCTCTTTTTTTCATAATTTTACGATTCCCTGTAATGTTTTTTTATAATCACCTTTTGCAATTCCGTTTTCACTAATAATTCCAGTAATCAATTCACCATCCGTTATATCAAAACTAGGGTTAAACGCTCGAGATTCGTTAGGTGCTATTCGATAATCCTTGTAACAGAGAATTTCTTCTTCTGGTCTTAATTCAATATCAATCCCAGCCCCAGAGTCAATGGATAAATCAAATGAACTTGATGGTGCAACGATATAGAAAGGAATTCCATAATGTTTTGCTAAAATGGCAAGATTTGATGTACCCACTTTATTAGCGGTATCACCATTTGCTACAATTCTATCTGCTCCTGTAAATATTGCATCTACCAATTTATTTTTCATTAGATAAGATGCTGCACCCTCAACAACTACTCTATGCTCAATACCTAATTTAACAAGCTCATAGGCTGTAAGTCTCGCTCCTTGTAAGTATGGCCTTGTCTCATCAACCCATACTCGTTCAACTTTATCCTTTTCTCCGAGGTTTTGAACAACACCTAGAGCTGTTCCAATGCTACCACATGCCAAAAAGCCAGTATTACAATGAGTGAGGATACGATATTTGTCTTTGCCTAATATTTTATCTAAGTCATTCTCTGCATGAACGGCCATAGAACGGTTTTTCACCTCTGATTCACTAATTTGTAAATCTCCAAACTGTACTACAGCATCATAAGGATCACTCCCTTCATCTTTACATTTTTTAACGAGGTCAATAACTCTATCAATCTCAAAATTGAGATTTACTGCTGTAGGCCTTGCCTCTTTTAGTTTATTTCCGGCTTTTTTAATATCTTCAAGAGAGAAATCTTTATGGTTGTTAATCCATAAGGCCATTGTATAGATTGCAGTAAAACCAATACAGGGCGCCCCCCTTACAACCATATCTTGAATCCCGCTAAATCCTCCCTCAAGGTCTGTATAATCAATAAAGATTTCTTCAAGAGGGAGTTTACGTTGGTCTATGAGGGTTAATGTTCCATTCTGGAATTGAATTGGAGAAAATTTTTTGCTCATAACTTTATTCCTTTTATTTCTTATTTTCTAAGTTTAATTTATCCTAATTTTTTTTGTTTTCGTTTTTAAGCTTATTACCAAATTCCTTTTTCCCTTTACTAATTTGAGATTGGATTTTCTTTTTTCGTTTTGAAACTTGGCCTTCATAAATACTTTTAAGATTTTGATCTGTAAGGTACTTCAAGTCTGGTTTAAGTCCAAAACCTACTCCACTTAAAAGGTAGAGTAGATACTTCTTTCCAGTAAGTTTTTGAAGTCCAAATTCCTTCACATATAATTGCCCACTAATCCAGGACTTATTATCCACCATAGATATAGTTCCTCGACTTATAACTTCTGATGTTTTTTTATTTCCTACTAATTTAAATTTTCTAATTTTAATTTCTTTATTAGAAAAAGAAATTTTAGTCGATAAAGAATCAAAAACATCTGAATAGTTATAAGTATCTGGGATCTTACCTTTTAATATTTGAATTTCACCCAGCATTGGACCAATAGCTCTGGCCAAATTTAGATTCTTTAACTCTCCATTTTTCCCAGTTATATTAATTTTGCCTTTATAATTGATAAGCTTTCCTGTTGAACTTAATTCACCACTAAGCTTTCCATTAAACTTTCCTTTAATATCTTTTATGTAAGGTGGAAAAAATGCATTAAAACTAGTTACATCGAAGTTTTTAAGTAATGTCGTAAAGCTCGCTTTAAATTCATCTGTACTTAAAATAGTACTATTCAGAGTAATCCTTGATTTTCCCCTTCCGAATCGAAAAATAAGATTATCAGATTTTACGAAATTCTTCTTAAGGTGAAGATCAGCGCTGAAAGATAAATTTTCATTTGCGACCATAATTCTATTTCCGGTAACATTTAGATTAATATGAGGCAATTCAATTGGAATTGCCACATTCGTATCTTGAGTTACTTCTGATTCCACTGCGTTATTGGAGTTGTTATATAATACATCTTGGACCTTATATTTATTCACTTTAAAGTCACTTAAAGTAACAGTCATATCAATTGGCTTCAAAGTGGATATTCCGATAATAGAGTTATTTAGATCCATTTTTGTTTTTACTGAAGTCAGAATGTTTCCACCAAATACAGTGCTATTTGTTGAAAAGTTAAATTCATTATCCTTTAGAGTTCCATTAAAATCTGTAGAAATAGTACCAAAGTCAGCTAAATCCATTTGGATACTTTGTGATGATTTAAAATCGAGATCTGGAATAATTCTCAGAGGTTTCTGCTTTAAAAGCATCCTTCCATTTAAAACCAGCTTTGAAGTGCCGAACGATAAGGCTTTTATTTTATCTAACAGGTTTTCATCGAGATATCCTTTAAGGTTTCCTGGAGTAAACACTGCTCCTATTTCACTAATAAGAATATTTCTATCTTCCAACAGAATATCAGATTTCCAGGACGCGAGGTTTTCAAGACTAAAGTTATTTTCGATTTTAATTTTTTTTAGCTCACCGCTCAATTTTAGTGTACCTCTAATATTTGGTATTTTATGGGGAACACTACTGATACTTGTTTTTGAGACCTCAATGGCCAGACTCGATTCGATATGTCCTTTTTCAAAAAACTTCATTAATTTAATCGTACCAATAACTTTAACCATTGAGTTAAGCTCTTTTTTCTCGTCAAGGTTAAGGTTTATAGCACTACTAATTTCAAATGCTGTTGAGCCTTTCAACTTAATATTTTTAATTTTAACTTTTGAAACTTTAATTTCAGATTTGATTTTTTTATCTATATTTACTTTCAGTAGAAGTTTCTTAACTGTGATATTGATTTTACTCTTATTTAAGAACTTTGGGATTTCCAATTTTGTTTTGTGTTTTCGACTCAAATTTTTAGTTTCGCCATCAATCTTAGGAAGGATATTTTCCCAATTATTTTTCTTTTTATTTTTGTTTAAAAAGACTGTAGGATTTGTTGCCTGTATATCGATAGTACCACCAGAACTAATTATTGCTAAAATTGGAATTTTAATACTAACGTCCGAAAGGTTTAATAGCTGATTCTTACTCTTCTCTTCACTAAGCTTGATATTTTTTAACGAAAGCTTTACAGCTGATGAAATGCTATAATCAAGTTCTTGAATTTCGAGTCTCGAGCCAGGTAGAGATTTCTGTACAGTTTCTATTATTTTTTCTTTTATCAAGATTGGATTAATTTTTGTTGAAATGAAGAATAGAGTGGTTCCAACAAACACTAAAAGCAAAGTTAGAAAACTTAAAAAGAACTTCAACTTTTTACTCATCGACAAAAACCTTTTTTAAACTTTAACTAATGGGGCAAATTTCACTAAGAATTTTTTTCTTGTTCCATCACGAAACAAAATCACAACCTTTTCTTCTTTTCCTATTCCATCAGCTTCTAGTATTTTTCCTTCACCGTATAGCTTATGTTTAACTTGGGTTCCCACCGGATAAGTAAATTCAATTTTAGGGGTTGAAGAAATATAGGTAACTTCGCCCTCTCCCTCAAAGTCATTAACTTGCGAAAATTCATCAGAGCAGTCAAAATCTGAGTTTTTCTTTTTCTTTGTTATTTTTTTTGCTGAAGATGCACCTTTTTTAAAACTAGACCAAGTATAAAAATCTTCTGGAATTTCATCTAAAAAACGAGACGGAGGATTAAACCGTAATGATCCCCATAGCATTCTTCCTTGGGCAAAAGTTAAATATAGACGCTTCATCGCTCTTGTCATCGCAACATAAAAAAGGCGTCTTTCCTCTTCCATTCCTTCTTCACCCTCTTCCATGCTTTGGAAGGAAGGAAATACTGTATCTTCAACACCTACAACAAATACATAGAAATATTCAAGACCTTTGGATCCATGGATAGTCATCATTGAGACTTCAGATTGATCCTCACCTTCTTTAGTCGAGGTATCAAGCGTAATTGTTTCTAGAAATCCAACAAGAGACGGCTTATCTTCATCATCCTGATATTGTTTTATTGCAGTAAATAACTCATCTAAGTTCTCTAATCTACCCTGGGCTTCATAAGATTTTTCTATTTCAAGGGATTCTCTATATCCTGATTCATTGAGGAGCTTTTCGTAAATAAGTGCTGGATCCTCTCGATTTTTCTCAAGAATTTTTGCTTCATGAATAACATTTAAAAAAGCACCTAAACCACTTTTTACTTTTGAGCTTAGTTTTAAATGTT
The DNA here is from genome assembly GCA_047634375.1 of Bacteriovoracaceae bacterium. Lineage (GTDB taxonomy): Bacteria > Bdellovibrionota > Bacteriovoracia > Bacteriovoracales > Bacteriovoracaceae. The sequence goes on along the minus strand of JBLIAG010000005.1, from coordinate 125,397 downwards.
TATATTCTTCATAATTATCAATAATTTGGTTTAAAGCATCCCAAAGGGATAAATCCATTTTGATAGCTTCATCTTCTAACTTGCGTAGAGTTCTAGCTCCAATTCCCCTTATAGGTACATTTATAACTCTACTTAAAGCTAGTGAGTCTTTATCATTAACAACACATCTAATATAAGATAGTAAATCCTTAATTTCTTTTCTCTCATAGAACTTCATCCCAGCGACGACTTTATAAGGAATATTAATCCTTCGAAGGGAATCCTCGATAAGTCTCGACTGCCCATTTGTTCTATAAAAAATAGCTATTTCTTTTGGATCAACTCCACTTTGAATTAACTTATCTACTTCGATTGACGTAAACTCTGCCTCAGATTTATCATCTGGGCACTCAACGATATGGATTGACTCTCCTCTATCGTTGTCAGTCCACATTTGCTTTCCCTTACGATTAATATTTTTGGAAATAACACAACTTGCGGCTTCAATTATATTCTTACTTGATCTGTAATTTTGTTCTAACTTTATAAGTCTAGCTTCAGGGAATATTTTCTCGAAATCTAAAATATTTCTAATATCGGCCCCTCGCCAAGAGTAGATAGACTGATCTTCATCTCCAACGACACATATATTTTTGCGATCAAAAGAAAGGAGCTTTACTAATCTAAATTGCGCTCTATTTGTATCCTGGTACTCATCAACTAGTAGATAATGAAAGCGTTTTTGATATCTTTCGACAACTTCTGGGAAATTCTCAAGAAGATTTAGTATACCAGTTATAAGCCCACCAAAATCAACAGCATTAGACTTATGCAATTCTCCTTCATACTCTTCAAAGAATTTGTAAAAGATGTCATCCTTATCAATATCATTAAGGGCTTCTTCGTCTTGGCAGCCAATATAGTAACCAGAATTTTTGAGGCCATCAATATAGCTCAGAACTTCATTGGGATGAATTTCTTTTTGAGAAACACCTCTCTTACCGAGGATTGTTTTTACAATGCTCTTTGATTCAGATGTGTCATAAATTGTAAAATTTCGACTTAAGCCTAGGTACTGAGCTTCGTTACGAAGAACACGAGCACAAAATGAGTGAAAAGTTGTTATTTGAATAGCACCGAAATCAATATTATTATCCGAAGCGATCCTTTCTCTCATTTCTTTCGCTGCTTTATTTGAAAAGGTAACCGCTAAGACTCTAAATGGGCTTACTTTTTTAACATCCAACAAATATTGAATTCTTGAAACAAGAGTTCGGGTTTTTCCAGATCCTGCCCCGGCTAGAATCATAACTGGACCTTCTGTTTGAACAACAGCTTCTTTTTGGGCAGTATTTAAGTGGCTTAAATCCATGAATTACTCTACCGTAACAGATTTTGCTAAATTCCTAGGTTTATCAATATCAGTCCCTTTGAATTTAGCGATATGGTAACTTAGTAATTGAAGGACCACGTTTGTAACAACAGGCTTAAGTTCCTCAACACCATGAAAGTCTACATCAAAATAATAATCTGAGATTTCTTTAACCTCTTTATCCTGACCTTCACCAATAATAACCATGATACCCCTACGAGCCTTAACTTCTTGAGCATTAGATAAAGTTTTCTCAAATAGGTCTTTTGTTACAATAGCGATATTAACCATATTTTCATCAAACAACGCTATTGGTCCGTGTTTAAGTTCTCCTGCAGCATATCCTTCAGCATGAACATAAGCTATCTCTTTAAGTTTTAGGGCACCCTCTAGGGCAATTGGAAATTGCTCTCTTCTTCCCGTAAAAATAAATCCTTTATAGTTATAAATGTCTCGAGCGATGGTCTTTATTTCTTCTTCTCTTTCAAGAACTTCAGAGATTGCTGTTGATAAGTTTTGAAATTCTAACTCCGTCTTCTTATCAGCGACCTTTCCATCAAAGGCTTTAGACATTAAGTATCCAGATAGAACCATTTGAGTAAATGCTTTCGTACTTGCAACACCAATCTCTGTTCCAGCATGTAACAATAAATTATGTGTACAGTTACGAAATAGTGTCGATCCTTCAACATTTACTATTGAGAAAGTATCTAGGCCATTTTCAGAACAATGTTCTTGGCAGGCCAATGTATCGGCTGTTTCACCCGACTGACTTATAAAAAGTCCAATTTCACCCTTCTCCATTCTTGGATCTCGGTAGCGAAATTCACTGGCAAAATCAGATTGCACTCTAATTCCGTTATAACGTTCTAAAAAGTTTTTTATCACCAAACCTGCATGAAGAGCAGTACCACATGCAATAATATGAACAAAGGATGGTTTATTAGCGGTCATTTCTTTTAATTTTTCAGTTACTGTTTTTGAATTATAAATGGAATATAATTTGTTAATTAGCTCTGGTTGTTCAAAGATTTCCTTAAGCATGAAATGTTCATACTTTCCCTTACTTACAACGTTTAATCTCATTTCTTTATCTTGAAGTTTAAAACCATTTGAAGGGTTTCCTTCAAGATCAAAAAAGCTATAGTATTGACCAACATTTCTGTTGTCACCAACACATAGGATATTATCTTCTGGAAAATATATTTTTGTTGTAAAACCAACTAATGCGTAAGGATCAGATGAAGCATAAACAGCACCTGTTTCCTCATTTAGTCCACAAACCAGCGGGGCTGATTTTTTTATTGAATACATAATATGAGAGTCTTTAGTAATAATAACAAAGGCGGAGTTTCCTTCAACTGCCTTAAAGGCATTGACGATAGACTTTCTTACATCACCACATTGCTTATACTCATCAGTTAGTTTAACTAAAAATGTTTCTGAATCTGTTTGGCTATGAAATTTATGACCTTTCTTTGTCAGTTCTTCTCTTAAGATACTCGCATTCTCGATAATTCCATTATGAACGATTGAAAAAATATCATTTCCATGTGGGTGAGCATTTGTATCATTTACTTCACCATGAGTGGCCCATCTTGTATGACCAATCGCAATCGTTGAGGTCAAGTTTCCTATTTCTTTTAAATGATCACCAAGATTTTGAAGCTTACCTTCTTTCTTATATATAGTTAACTCACCATCTTTTTGAATACTAATACCAGCAGAGTCATAACCTCTATATTCTAGCCTAGCTAAACCTTCCATGACAGGGGTTATCGCATTTGAATTTCCACTATATCCAACAATACCGCACATATTTTTTACTCCTAATTATTAAAGACTAAACTTTAACATTTATAATAAGGAGAAGCTAGTAAGAGGCTATATTCTACAGGGAGGAATTACTTCTTTTTGATGAATCTTTTCGCCATATCTGGCTTGGTAACCTGACGCTGTCTGGCAATAGCGAACGATCCGTCTGGAACGTCTTGATTGATAGTTGAACCAGATCCGATATAGGCCTCATCCCCAATTTTAATTGGAGCAATAACCTGACAATCACTCCCAATGAATGAGTCTTTACCGATTTGCGTAAGGTGCTTATTAGCTCCATCATAGTTACAAGTTATAAAGCCACAACCAATATTGGTATTACTACCAACTTCAGCATCTCCAAGATAGCTTAGGTGTGAAACTTTTACACCTTTTGATAGGTTGACCTTTTTGGTTTCAACGAAGTTTCCAATTTTACAGTCATCTGCAATTTTAGTTCCCTCCCTTAATCTCGCCATTGGGCCAATGGCGCAGTTTTTACTTATATCTGCACCTTCAAGATAGGAATATGCTTTTATAGTTACACCCTCATCAATAAGGGAGTTTTTAATGACAGCTCCATTTTCTATTATGGAGCCTGCCTTAATCCTAGTCGTCCCATGAAGAGAAACATGTGGGTAAAGTACACACTCCGCCTCAACTTGAACCTCTTGTTCCACGTACACAGAACTAGAATTGAGAACTCGAACACCACCAAGCATTAATTGATTCAACTTTCTTATCCTTAATATTGATTCAACCTCTTCTAGTTGAATCAAATTATTAACACCTAAGAACTGTTTTTCATCATCAAACTGCATTGTTCTAACGTTCATATCTGGCTTGAATAAGTCAGTTAAGTAGAACTCACCAGAGTTATTATTATCATCCAAGTTATTGATGTGATTTTTTATATGCGATGTTTTAAATAAATAGAGGGCTGAATTAACTTCATTTATTTTCTTTTGTTCTTCATTTGTATCTTTTTCTTCAACAATTCTAAATGCTGATTTTTCGTATTCGATTCTTCCATACCCAGTTGGATCTGCTGTTGTGAATGTTGCACAGATTGCATCTGCTCCACTCGTAATAATTTCGTCATAGAGCTTACAATAAACATCTTCAACAATAAGTGGTGTATCAGCACAAACAACAAGAGTAAATTCGCTCTCCCATGCGCTAGGATATTTATCAAAATATGTTTTTAAGGCATGGCCAGTTCCGAGTTGCTGTTCTTGATTTGCATAAGTTGGATTCAAGTGGGCAAAATTTGCCGTAATATGTCTTTCGACTTTTTCTCTTTCATGTCCAACAACAAAACCAAGAATAATTTTCACATTCTTCTTATTTGAGAAGTTTGATACCCCCTCAACAACGAAGTCTACAAGTTTTTTCCCTAGAGCTGGGCACAGAGGCTTTGGAGTATTAATTTTTAATCTTGTCCCTTTTCCTGCAGCTAAAATTACCGTATTCATTTTATCAGCCATTTAAACACCTTCTATTTAAAACATTGCATAAGCTCTTAATAATTGCTTTTAAAATATCATAGCAAAACTTACTGTTATTGAAATAGAAAAAGAAAATTGAATTATTTTAATAAACTTAAAATAGTCTTAAAGGTTAGCTTCAGTTTCCCGAAAAGGTATAAGCAAACGGAATTGTAAAGCGTTCAAATAAAAAGCTGGAGGAACACGTTATGGTTACAAATTACGAGGGTGAAAACATTGAGTTTAAAGAAACACTCCCTCTGTTACCCATTAGAGATCTTGTTGTATATCCCTTCATGATCCTGCCCTTATATGTCGGAAGAGAGTCTTCCATTCAAGCAGTTGATGATGCTATCAATAATACTGATAGACTAATTTTACTTGCAAGCCAAAAAGATATTCAGGCTGAATCTCCCTCGCCCGGTGAGATTTACAATCTTGGAACTGTCGCCATGATCATGAGGAAAAGAAGTCTTCCTGATGGCAGGCTAAAGATTTTGGTACAAGGTTTAACTAAGGCAAAGATTGTTGCATACGAACAAGCTGAACCTTACTACAAAGTTAAACTTGAAAAAGTAGAAGCTGTGGACATTTCTGAATCTCAAGAAGTAATTGAGGCCTTACTAAGAAATGTTAGAGAGAATCTAGAGGTTGTCATTAATAAGAGTAAGGTTTTATCACCTGATATCTTAATGATTCTTGAAGATATTCATAATCCAAGTCGATTCGCAGATTTAGTTTCATCTAATTTGAATCTAAAAGTTCAGCAGGCTCAAGAGGTTTTAGAGATCCTTGATCCAATTCAGCGGCTAAATAAGATTAATGATATTCTCATGAGTGAACTTCAGATTTTGGAGTATCAAGCTCAAATAAAATCCACAACAAATGATGAGATTTCGAAAACTCAAAAAGAATATTTCTTAAGAGAGCAAATCAAACAAATGAAGACTGAACTTGGGGACAATAATAATAACCAAGTAGAGGATGAGTTTGGTGAGATTAGAACTAAAATCATAAATAAAAAAATGCCCCAAGACGTTGAAACTGAAAGTTTAAAACAGCTTGTAAGGCTCGAAAGAATGCATCCTGATTCGTCAGAGTCGAGTATTCTTAGAAGTTACCTTGAATGGATGACTGACCTACCATGGTCTGAAGAGTCAGATGAAATAACTGATCTTCAATATGCAATGGATACACTCAACGAAGATCACTTTGACCTTAGTAAAATCAAAGAAAGAATCCTTGAGCACCTAGCTGTTAGATCCCTAAAAGGTGGTAAGGTTCGTGGACCAATTCTTTGTTTCTCAGGACCACCTGGTGTTGGAAAAACATCTCTTGGTAAGTCAATTGCAAAGGCCACAGGTAGAGAATTCGTAAGAATTAGTCTCGGTGGTGTAAAAGACGAGTCAGAAATAAGAGGTCATAGAAGAACTTACGTTGGAGCAATGCCTGGACGATTTATTCAAGCAATGAAGCAAGCAAAAACAAATAATCCAGTAATAATGTTGGACGAAATTGATAAGCTTGGTTCAGACTATAAAGGAGATCCATCGAGTGCTCTTCTTGAAGTTCTAGACCCCGAACAAAATTCCAACTTTAGAGATCATTATTTAAATGTTTCCTACGATCTTTCAAATGTGATGTTTGTTGCAACGGCCAATGTTTTAGAAAACATTCCAGGACCTCTTAGAGATAGGATGGAAATTATTAATCTGACTGGATATACCCAAGAAGAAAAGTTAGAAATTTCTAAGCAATATTTGATTCCAAAACAAATGGATGAAAATGGTATTACAAAAGATCATATTGCCTTCCACGATGATGGAGTCAGATCTGTTATAAACGGCTTCACAAGAGAAGCTGGTTTAAGAAACTTAGAGAGACAAATTGGTTCTCTTTGTAGAAAAGTAGCAAAGAAGATCGCTACTGGCGAATCTTCAAAGACACATATTTTGGCAGATGCTGTTGAAAACTTACTTGGACCTGCTCTATACAGTCGAGAAGACGGTAAAGAATACGATGAAGTTGGTGTTGCAACAGGATTAGCTTGGACCTCTGTTGGTGGTGAGATTCTATTTATTGAAGCAACTAAAATGAAAGGAAAGGGGATTACTCTTACCGGACAACTTGGGGATGTCATGAAGGAATCAGCACAAGCAGCGATTGGGTTTATTCGAAGTAAGGCTCACGAGTTTGGAATTGATGAGGACGTATTTGATGAGAATGAAATACATATTCACTTGCCAGCTGGTGCCATCCCTAAAGATGGACCAAGTGCTGGAATCACTCTAGCAACAACCGTTGTATCTTTACTTACAGGAACACTAATCAGTAAAGATATTGCTATGACCGGAGAAATCACATTAACTGGAAAAGTATTACCAGTTGGTGGAGTTAAGGAAAAAGCATTAGCAGCGATGAGAATGGGAATTAAAACAATTATCATTCCTTGGAAAAACCAAAAAGACTTAGTTGATATTCCTGACGAATTCAGAAAGAAAATTAACTTCGTGCCTGTTAAAAATTTTAAAGAAGTCTTAGAGTTTGCAATTCTTGACTGGGAGCCACATATAACTTCCTTCAAGGCCAAAAAGGCGAAGACGAAAAAGAAACTAAAAGAATCAAGTATGGCAGCATAATAAAAGGGGAAGTTTACTTCCCCTTTTTTTATTCCAAAAAACCAAATATTTCGTTACAATATAATAAAGACAATAGGAATTACTGCATGGAAGCAAGCGAAAAAAATCAATTCAGAATCCTTATTGTGGATGACTCTGACTTTTCTAGAAGTAATATCTCCAGAATGCTAGATAATCCGCGATACAATATTATTGGCGAAGCTGGTAATGCTAAGGAAGCCATAAATATCTTAAGAGATCGAAAGGCTCATCTGGCAATTGTAGATGTTGTAATGCCAGATGTCAGTGGTATTGAACTGGCAAACTATATAACTGATAACTTTCCTGATACTTCAATAATAATGATCTCCTCATTGGGTCAAGAGAGTATTGTGATTGATTCGATATCGGCTGGAGCAAGTGACTACATTCAAAAACCATTTAAAAAAGAAGAACTAATAACATCTGTTGAGAAAATATTAGCAACAATTGACGAGGTCTAAATGCAAATCAATACACCTGACAAAAGTAGAGAACAACCATCTAGTACCATAGCAGATGCCCTACTTGGCAGTTGTGTTGACGAGTTAAATATCTACAACCAAGCTTATTTAGAATTAGACAGGCCATTAATTAAAACGTCAGTCAAACATAAAAAAACTCAATTTGAACTTCCTATTGCCTTCAATATTGATGGGGACTTTTCTGGAAGCATTATCTGCTTATTAGACTCATATGATAAAAAAATAACGAACCAAGAAGAGAGTTCTTTCAAATCTCTATATATAGAGAGTATGAATATTCTTCTTGGAAAAATGATGACCAACCTTGAAAACCATTACGAAATAACTGCTTTAATATCAGAACCTAAGATTCCAAGTAACGAGAGTATTGAAAAGAGTTTCAAGAGTTCTTTTACCACGGAAAGTTTGAGCATGGGATACAACCTAATTTCAAACAAAAATGAATTTGATTGCAGGATCATTTTTAATATAAATAAAAAAAGATATACTGAGGCCTAATTATGATTACTATGTTCTTTAAATTCTCTATAGCATTCGTTATAAGTTTTGTTATTTTATCATTTAGCTACGATGGTCAGCCAGTATTTTATCATGTGACACAATTTACTGGACCTCTTGGTAGTGAAGTTCAAAAATCCCTTGGTAAAAGCGTGAAGCGAAGCTTTAGTAAATCAAAAAAAATTGGAAAAGACCTATTTGAAAATGCAGATCCCAAATATTTTGATGACGCTATAAACAGTCAACAAAGTTCGTTGAATGGAAAAAAAGACAGAGAGTTAATCTTAGAAGATATTCGAAAAGATGAAGCGAAAAAACTAGATGAGCTCATAAAAAAGAATTAATATACCGATTATTCCATATCTGCTAGAGTTTTCTCCATATGAGTCACTCTAAACTATGTACACATTGTAATGAAAAAATTATTATTCCAGTCAATTTGGATAGTAACTCTAAACTAAGTTTTTGTTGTCAAGGTTGTAAGACGGTTTATGAAATCTTACATGATCATAAACTTGAGACCTATTACCAACTAAGAGAGCAATCTGAAAAGGCTTCATTTACTCCTATAAGTACAACTCAACAAAAGTTCTTATATCTCGATGATAAAGAGTTTTTAGAAAAATATGCTCAAAGTACTAGTTCAACTAATACAATTACCTTTTATCTTGAAAACATCCACTGCTTGGCATGTTTATGGTTAATAGAAAAACTCTCTGATTTTATACCCGGTGTATTAAACTCTAAGCTAAATATGTCAAAATCGACAGTTGAAATTACGGCCCGTATTGGAACAAATTTTTCAATTATTGCAAAACAACTTGAAGCTCTTGGCTATCCACCACACCCGATAATGGAAGATTCTGAATTAAAAAAACTTCAACAAAAAGAAGATCACAAGGACTTAATACGAATTGCTGTCGCATTTTTTTGTACTGGAAATATAATGCTTTTAGCATTTTCAGTGTACGCTGGTGCGGATGGAGCAATTCGAATGTATTTTGATTGGCTCAGTTTCTTCTTATATTTGCCGATATTTTTTTATGCCGCCATCCCTTTTTACAAAAGTGCTTGGACTTCAATTAAAAACAAAACTATTTCAATTGATTTCCCTATTGTTTTGGCCCTTATACTAGGTGGTATTTTTAGCTTTCATAGTGTTTACTTTTCATTAGAACATATCTATTTTGATTCGCTGACAATGCTTGTATTCCTACTATTAACTTCCCGTTATATTTTAAAAAAATCTCAACAGAAAGGTTTAGCCTCTTCAGAGATATCAAGTTTTTTTACAAATATAATCTCCTATAAAATAGAAAAACACGGAAAAATAAAAGAAGTCTATTCAAAATTTCTAAAGATAAACGATAAGATCATCATTTATCCAGGAGACACAGTTCCTGTCGACGCTGTAATTACGAAAGGTACAACTAATATAAACAACTCTCTTTTAACTGGAGAAATTATACCTCTTAAAGTTACAGTCGGAGAAGAGATTCTTTCTGGGACAATCAACATCGAGCAAGAAATTGAAGCACTTGTCATTCAAACTGCTAGTGATTCCAAGCTCGGTCAAATTTTACAAGCGGTTGAAAAAGGATGGAATCAAAAAACAAATATTATAACTTTTACAGATAAGATTGCTAAGTATTTTGTTTCAACTGTTTTTATAATCTCAATTATTGTTCTTATATATTTTATTTCACAAGGTCGTTATGAAGATGCAATAATCAGATCCTTAACCCTCATTATTATCACTTGTCCTTGTGCTCTGGGCTTAACAACTCCACTGAGTTTAACTCTGGCCCTTGCAAAACTTGCTAAAAAAGGAATAATCGTCAAGGACGAACTAGTTATTGAAAAAACAAATGAACTAGAAAATATTATTTTTGATAAAACAGGCACACTCACCTACGGAAAATTCAAAGTGGTTGAGTGGATAAATCATCACAAAGAACCACACTATAATATAGTTTACGAACTAGAGAAGAAATCATCACATCCAATCGCAAAATCAATTATTAGTTTTATATTATCCCAACTTCAAAATGAGCCTGAGAAGCTAAATGTATTTGAATTTGAAGAAATACTAGGTGTTGGCCCAAAAGGAATTATTGAGAACTCCCTTTTTGAGATCAAAGCCTTTAAAGGCGGAAAAAGAAGCTCAACTCATATAGGTCTTTATAAAGACAACGAATTGATAAATGAAGTTATTTTGGATGATACAATTAAAGATGGCGCGATTGAAGAATTGAGAAAGATCGAATTATTAGGATTAAAAACTTTTATTCTATCTGGAGATAATAACTTCGTAGTTGGAGAAGTAGGAAAAACTTTAGGAATTAAAAACGAAAATATTTTTTCTGAAAAAAATCCAAATGAAAAACTTGAAATCATCCAATCTATTCCAAATTCTATGATGCTTGGAGATGGTGCAAATGATGCAATAGCCTTGAGTTTTTCTAATGTTGGTGTTGCAATGCATGGCAGTGTTGATATATCTCTAAGAGCAAGTTCTGTATTTATGGCCAATAATGATTTAAAAAATATTTCAAAACTCATTATAATTTCAAAAGAAACAATCAAGTTGATAAAAAGAAATTTGATATTTTCTCTCTCCTATAATGTCTTAGGATGTCTTCTCGCCGTTCAAGGGCTAATCTCACCACTCACTGCCGCTATTCTTATGCCTTTAAGCTCATTTACAGTATTAATTTCGACAATTTTAGGAACTAAAAAGCTTAGGAACCAGTCCAAGTAAATATAATTTTAAAAACAAATTAACCTGATATAGATCATTAAATTTTAACTTAATTTACATTAGATTAGTAATTATACAATTAGTAAAAGTCGGAGATTTTTACTAGAATACTAAGTATACAAAAGGGCATATAAGGAATCGAATTGGATATTTTGTTTTTAACATTACCACTAGCGCTAATACTCGCCCTCATTTTCATTGGAATCTTTATCTACTCCGTCAAAGCCGGTCAGTATGATGATCTCGAGACTCCATCTTATAAAATGTTATTAGAAGATGAAAAAATTATAAGTTCAAAAAAATCAGGAAATAAAAACTTAAAGGAAAAAGTGTATGAGTGAAGAAAATCAAAAAATGGAGAGCTTCTCCTACGATGATAAAATCGTCAAATTATTTGCCTCCGCGACACTGCTGTGGGGACTAGTTGGTATGCTAGTTGGTGTCATTATCGCCAGTCAATTAGCGGATTGGAGATTTAACTTTGGAATCGAATGGTTAACATTTGGAAGGCTCAGACCTCTTCACACAAATGCCATCATATTTGCTTTTGTTGGAAACAGTATTTTCTCTGGGATTTACTACTCAGTTCAAAGACTTTGTAAGGCTAGATTATTCAGCGATACACTAAGTAAGGTCCATTTTTGGGGATGGCAGTTAATTATTGTCTCAGCTGCTCTAACCCTACCTTTTGGAATAACGACTGGTAAGGAATACGCTGAATTAGAATGGCCAATTGATATTGCAATCACTCTTATTTGGGTTGTTTTTGCTGTGAACTTCTTTGGAACACTTTGGAGAAGAAGAGAAAAGCATATATATGTTTCTATTTGGTTCTATATAGCAACTATCCTTACTGTTGCCCTACTTCATATTGTTAACTCTTTAAGTTTTCCAGTAAGTTTAATGAAAAGTTATCCAATATTTGCTGGTGTACAAGATGCCATGGTTCAGTGGTGGTACGGACATAATGCAGTTGCATTTTTCCTCACGACACCTGTTCTTGGTCTAATGTATTACTTTGTGCCAAAAGCTATTAATAGACCTGTCTATTCTTATCGATTATCCATAGTTCATTTTTGGTCTTTAATCTTTATCTACATTTGGGCCGGACCACATCATCTTCTTTACACGGCACTTCCAGATTGGGCGCAAACACTTGGTGTTGTTTTCTCAGTAATGCTTTGGGCTCCATCATGGGGTGGTATGATTAATGGACTTCTAACTTTAAGAGGTGCCTGGGATAGAGTAAGGCGAGAACCAATTTTAAAATTCTTCGCAACATCACTTACATTCTATGGTATGGCGACCTTTGAAGGTCCTCTACTCTCAATAAAATCTGTTAGTGGTCTTGGTCATTATACCGATTGGATTATCGCTCATGTTCATGCAGGTGGTATTGGGTGGAACTACTTTTTTGCTGCTGGTATGCTTTATTATATGGTTCCAAAACTTTGGAAAACAGAGATTTACTCTAATAAACTTGGAAACCTACAATTTTGGACGGGTACAATAGGCTTAAGTTTATACTATGTTTCTATGCTAGTGGCCGGAATTACCCAAGGTTTGATGTGGAAAGCATTAGACGCAAACGGTGCTCTAGTTTACCCAGACTTTGTTGAAACAGTTACAAAGATTCTTCCTCTTTACTGGGTAAGATTAGCGGGTGGACTTCTTGTGTTCACAAGTATGGTCATCATGGTTTATAACATGATTAAAACTATCAGAGGAGCTAAAGCAGATCAAACTGAAGATGTATTTGAAGCTCCTGTGCCAACTTGGAAAACAAGTAAAAATAACGACAAAGGTCACAGAAAGCTTGAAGGAATGACTGCTGTTTTCTCAGTACTTGCTTTAATAGCAGTATTAGTTGGTACTGCAATAGAATTTGTTCCAGCTTTTATGTCTAAAAACTTTATTGAAATAAGTGAAAAGATTAAACCATACACTCCACTTGAATTAGCTGGTAGAGATATCTATATCAGAGAAGGATGTTACACATGTCACTCTCAAATGATTAGACCAATGGCCAATGAAAAGCTTCGCTACGGAAGCCCATCAGAAGCAACAGAGTTTATTTATGATAGGCCATTCCAATGGGGATCTAGAAGAATTGGACCAGATCTCGCAAGAGAGGGTGGAAAAAGACCAAACTTTTGGCATTTTCGTCACATGATTGACCCGAGAGAAATGACTCCTGGTTCAATTATGCCTGAGTACTCTTGGTTAACTAAGGCGAAAACTGGTTTTAAAATTTTACCAAAGAAATTAAGTGTAATGGCCGCATTTGGAGTTCCCTACTCGGAGGAAGACATTGCAGGTTCGGTTCAACACGCAAAGCAGCAGGCTCATGACATAACTAAAGAGATGGAATCAAGTGGTGTTCAAATGAAAATGCAAGATAAACAAATCATCGCACTCATCGCCTACCTTCAAAGGTTAGGTACAGATCTAGGAGTTAAATAATGAAGTCTCAAGTATTGGCAAATTGGAACATGCCTTGGCTTTCGAGCATTGCATTGATCCTCTTTTTTACTGTATTTACTGTTATGTTAATAATGATTTTTAGAAAAGGAAGTAAGCAACTTTATGTTCAAACTAGTTCACTTCCTTTAGATGAAGGGAGCGTAAAAAATGACAAATAAAGACGATGATAAACTCCAAGTATTTGATGATGAAAAAAAGATTTTACTTGATCATAATTACGATGGGATTAGGGAGCTAGATCACCCACTTCCTTCGTGGTGGGTTGGTGTCTTCTACGCAACAATAGTTTTTGCCATTGGTTATTATACTTATTATACATTCATGGGAGGGCCAACCTTAACAGATGAATACAATGTGGAAGTGGCCAAAGTAGAAAAAGCCAAAGCTGAATGGGATAAAAAGAACAATAGTTTTGATCTTGACGAATATAATGCATATGTCTTTACACCAAAAGCACAAAAACTTGCTAAGAAAACTTACAAGCGAAAATGTAAAGCTTGCCATGGTAAAGACGGTGGCGGTGGAGTTGGTCCTAACTTAACTGATAATCACTGGAAGAATGGTGATGGAACTCTAGAAGCCGTATTCAAAGTTGTAGACAAAGGTGTCGTTGATAAAGGAATGGAAGCTTGGGGTACAAAGCTTAAAAAGAATCAACTCATGGCCGTCGTAAAGTACGTCATGGATTTAAAAGGGACTACACCAACAGACCCTAAAGAAGCTGAAGGAAAACTCTACGAGTAACAAAATAATGACAGATAAAAAAAATGAACCAAATGAAACAAGGCTAGCAACAGAATCAAGGCTCGCGACTACCGACGAACATGGTAGCCGGGTCTACATTCACCCAGAAGACATTACTGGTAAATGGAAGACTCTTCGCTCTCGTTTTTATTGGTTCTTAATTATCTTATACCTTGTTCTTCCATGGGTTTATATTGATGGAAAACAATGGATTCTTTTAAATATTTCAAAACGTGAATTTACTATTTTTGGTAATATTTTTTATGGCCATGATGGTCCTCTCCTTTTATTTGTTGTTTTAGGTTTCGTAATATTAATGGCATTTATAACAAGTATTTGGGGAAGAGTATGGTGTGGTTGGGCATGCCCACAAACTGTATTCATTGACGCTCTTTATAGAAAGGCTGAAAGGCTAATAGAAGGTAAAGCACGACAAAGAAAAGATTTAGATAATCAGCCATGGAACCTTAATAAGATTGTAAAAAAATCTTTAAAGTGGATATCCTTTATATTGATATCTCTGCATATAACTCATTCATTTTTAGGCTACTTTGTTGGAACAAGAGAATTATTTCAAATTAGTTTGCATAACCCGTCTGATAACTGGACACTTTTTATTACGATGTTGGTTATCTCAGGAATTCTTCTATTTGATTTTGGTTGGTTTAAAGAACAGTTCTGTATTATTGCCTGTCCTTATGGAAGGTTTCAGAGTGTTTCAATGGATGATAATTCACTTATCGTTGCCTATGATTACAACCGCGGAGAACCTAGAAGAGAAAAGGGGCTTCCTGCAGATAAAGAAGGTGACTGTATAAATTGTAATCACTGTGTTAAGGCCTGTCCAACTGGAATAGATATAAGGCAAGGCACACAATTAGAGTGTATTGCATGTACTATGTGTATTGATGCTTGTGATAATATAATGAGAAAAGTTCAAAAACCTGAGGGGCTGATTCGCTATACAACCGAGAATAAACTAACGGGAAAACCAGCTGAAAAGTACCATATTCGTAGTGCATTTTATCTTATTTTTTTAGGAGCAATTATTTATGGTCTTATTTTTAGTTTAAATAGCCGATTAGAATTGAAAGCTCAGTTTCTAAGAACAAGTAAAACTCCTTATCAGGTTATTAATAAAAACATTGAAAACCCTACCATCATCAATCACTATACTTTAAAAATATCTCAGCCCGGTTTAAATAAAATTCCATTTAAGGTTATCGCTGGAAAAGGTTTTGAAAAAGACATTGTCCTTTCAATGCCAGAAGATATTGTTATGATGAAAGAAGATAATTTTAAAATGCCTGTCTTTTTTAAGTTCAAAAAAAACTATCTCGATTTAGGAAAGAAAAAAGTAAACATCGAAATAATTAATACTGAAAATAAAATGATTATAACAACTATCGAGGTTAATCTTGTTGGCCCAATTAGATGATATTTACGTAACTTCAACCTACTTAATTCCTTGGGTTACATTTTTGATCGCAATAGGTGGAAGCGTGCATTGTGTGGGTATGTGTGGTGGGCTAGTTGTAGCTTTCACCAGTAATAAAACTACACGAGTTTATTATCAAATTGGAAGACTTTTAGGTTATTTATTCATTGGCGGAACTGTCAGCTTGATAGGAAATGTTATTAGAGAATACTTTCAATCAACCGAAGTAATCTTAGCTACTGCAACCTTTATGGGTCTATTGCTAATTTATTGGGGAATCAAAATTCTTTTAAAGCAAAAGGCTAATCTTCAACCACCGGAATTTCTAAATAAAATATCAAAAATTTTGTATAGGTTAACTTTAAAAATAAAAATAAAAAATGAAGCTATAAAAACCGGACTTATTGGTCTACTATCTATTTTTTTACCATGTGGATTTCTTTATGGCGTTGTCTTTGTAATTGCCGCATTTAACGATCCCATTTTAGGTATGATAAGCATGTTAAGTTTTTGGCTTGGAACCCTTCCGGCCACTGCCCTGGCACCGACCATTATCATTAAGATCCTTGATCCAATTAAAAGCAAAGCTCCGATATTATCATCGCTTTTGCTTATATCCATTGGGGTAATAACAATTAGTTTTCGCTATTACCAATTCTATACAACTGGTAGTTGCCACTAGTTCTTAATGGCATTTGCTTCATCGATACCTTCAATTGATTTAACTTCTGCATTGTAATCGACCGTACCATCACAATTTTCAGCTCCTGTCATTAAATGAGCTCTTTCACCTAATTGAATATCTTCAAAGCTAGTAACTGCTGAAAAAGATAACCCTGATACTGATAGTAATATTAGTAATAATAATGATTTCATAAATTCACTCCTTTCAAGTTTCTACTATTATTAAAGCAGGAATGGGGCCAAATTTCATGAGTGTAAAGTACTGTATTTAGGAAGGCTTAGTGTTGAATATTTTTTGAAGTGTTTAAAGACTATACAATGGGCCATGCGGTGGGCCCATTGTATATTTATTTTACTTGCTGATTTGGTTTTTAAGCTAACTAGTTTTTAATTGCCTTAGAACCGTCTAATTGGTCCTCAGAACTACTCTCTGAATTGTAATCTGTTGTTCCGTCACAGTTTTCTGCTCCAGTCATTAAATGAGTTCTTTCACCTAATTGAATTTCTTCCGAACTATTCGTTGCTGAAAAAGATAATCCTGATACTGATAGTAATACTAATAATAATAATGATTTCATAAACTCTCTCCTCTTTTTATGAATGTTACACTGTTTATAATGCACGACTCATGCCAAAGAAGAAGAGAACTAACACACTAATAATACATTAAACTTAGTTATTATACTGTATATTAAATGGACACTGACTGAATTTTGAACAAAAAAAAGCCACTCATATAAGAGTGGCCTTTCATTATAATTCTAATAGTATGCTTTTTAGTTCTTAATTACTTTTACTCCACCCTTAATCTCGTAGGTAACTCCATCTTCTACAAAAGTATCACCCTCAGATCTACCTTCATTACAAAAGTCAGCTCCTGCTGGGGTTGAAACTGTATCCTCAGTACTTCCGAAAGAAATAAATGGGACCATCATTGTCATTATAAATGTTGTAATCAATAGTTTTTTCATCTTTTATTCTCCTGCAAAAATATTACATATTTAAGTTAACACCAGCTGGTTTAACAATTGCCAAAAGGTTCTGAAAGGCCTGTGTAACCTGCAGTGCCATCTTGTGACCTTGCTTAGATTCAACACGCTTGATCTCACCATAGTTGTCATAAGCTACTTGAATTTTACCTACTTTAACCATTTCAATCTCAACTGGCTTTCCTAGAGAGTTATACTTAAATGATAGTACTCTCGTCTTTTTTGTTTTTCTGTCTTTATCAACCATTTTTTGGATTTTACCTTTATTATTATATATCAATAATACAGCTTTCCCCGAAGAATTATTAGCTTCCTTCAGATTCCCTTTCTTATCATATTTAAATGAGGTAGTTCCGCTTCTGTTTTCAACCTTAGAAATCTTATTATGAACTTTGTCGTAGTCGATTTTTACGTAATCTCCACGAGTTGAGTTCTTTTTAGTTAAAAGACCTTTATCATTGTACTCAAAGTTAGTAACAACTTTTCCTCTGGCAATTTTTAGAGGCAGTCCACAACATTCAGAGTAAATTGTCTCAGTTTTAATACCATTGATCTTAGTCATAATTCTGTATGTGTATCTAGATCCATCAGGTCTCGCCTTAATTTCATACTCATACTTATTCGTGATTTCTTTATTGTTAAAACCTTTTTTCGCAACTTCAGTCCAGTAATGATCCTTAGGATTCTTTGAATTAGCACCGTATTTGTAAGTTGTTGTATCACCATTTCGATCAGTAATTTTAGAGATAAAGAATGTTTTCTTTTCGTACTCTATTTTCATAGAGTCTTCTTTTCCACCTTTCTTTTTCTTTGGATCATAAATTACTTTCGTAAGATTATGGTTATTATCATATTCAAAAGCATAAGTGTTTCCTGCAACATCTTTAGAATAAACTAAATCATCACCTTCATACTTAAACTCTGCGATCTTGTCTTTTGCTGACCACATTTGCTTAATTTTTCCATTAGAATACCAAGTAACATAAATCTGTTTTGCGAATGAATCTTTAATTGAATATAGAGTCTTGTTCTTATAAGTAAACTCGACACGGTAGTTATTCTTATCTTTGATTTTTTCTAGTTGACCATCTTTATTGAAGTATTCTTTTTTACCATCATTCGACTTTCTAGTATAACCAGTATCAGTAACCTGAACTTCTTGGATACCTCTTTGGTTTGAGTAAAGAACTGTCCCCTTAGCGATATTTGTTTTAACTCTAAATTTACGAGCGTAAACATGCCTAAGTTCGGCATTGCTTGTAAGCCTATTCATCAGATTTTTTTCAGCTGTACCTGTAAGAGTCGACCTTTGTCTCATTGCATCTACAATTTTCTGAGCGGCCTTTTTTGGATCAACGGCGTTCTTGGGACAAAACCTTGTCTTACCACCGGCTCCATGTTCATGTACAACGACACAGCCATCTGGTGATTTAATAAGTTTTGTTTCAAATACATTTCCCCATCCAAATCCAAACCAACCTTTTTCAGTCGACTTAGAGTTATAGGTTCTTGTCATTTCAAGACTTTTTCCCGTTCCTGGAACAACTATATCCGTATAGGAAATATAAAAGTTACCATTCTTAAGGTTAACACCAGCATTCGCGCTTCCCATTACGATTGCTAAAAGTATAATTGCATTACTTTTCCAAAAACTCATTTCTATCCCTTGAGGTTGAAAATTTCTATTACTCACCTAACTTATCGGAGCTATTTTAATTTACTTAAATTTTATTTTTAGGCCTTAATTTGAATTACTTTCCACATCATAAATGCACCGAAAATATTGAGGGCGGCAGCTATAACAAGTACAACATTGCCAATTGGGGTTCCAAATAATGTGTCTATGAACGTAGGGTCTGTAGAGCCAAAATAAGCCCCCATTAGAGTTGGCATTGAAGCAATCATCCCTCCCTGCATTTTCCCTTGGGCCACATAAGTAGCAATCTTTTGTTTTAACCGAACCCTTTCACGAATTACACCAGCAATGGTATCAAAAACCTCCGCAAGGTTACCACCAGTTTCACGTAGAATATTGACTGATGAAACAAACATATCATTATCTTGAGTCGGAACTCTTTTCGCAAGGTTATCAAATGCTTCATCCAGCGGAACACCGATTTTTGTCTGCTGAAGTATTAGATTAAATTCCTGACTAACAGGTGCAGGTAATTCTTCAACAACCATCCCAATAGACTGAGGTACAGAAAGTCCTGCTCTTAAGCCATTTGATAATAAATTTAGCGCATCTACCATTTGAGTTTCATATTTTTCAACTCGTTTAGTAACCAAGTAATTCATGAATGGCTTTGGTGTTTTCCACCCCAGTATTGATACCAAGACTCCTAACACAACTCCCATTGTATACTTCCCCATTACGAAGAAAATTGACATCACAATGATTGAAAAACCAAAAGTTAAAAAGAGTAAAGCATACGTTACGTAGTTAGGGTTTATTTCAAAAAAAAGGATTTCACATTTTTTTAAAACAAAATCTCGTGTTCCGTAAGTTTGCTCCTCAATCCACGCAAATAGTTTGACTGAGTTTTTATAAGAATATGTAAAAAAGATTATAGCAATAGCTACTAGTAAACCCTGTTTACCAAGAACATCTGAAAAAAAATTTAATTCACTTGCGCTCGAGCTGGCCTCTTGTCCCAGAACTATACTTGGTAATAGGAATAGAGATAGTAAGAATCTACTCATTTTTAAAAAGACCCCTTGGTATTTTAGTTCCTTTTCTCTCAACAACTTCTACAAATTTTGGGATGAATCCGGATGCCATATACTTACCCATAATTTTACCCTTAGCTCCAATACCATCTTGTTTAAACACAAAGATATCTTGCAGGGTAATAACATCACCTTGCAACCCACCAACTTCCGTAATATTCATGACTCGCCTAGATCCATCTTCGAGTCTAGATTGCTGAATAATCATATGAACTGCAGAGGCGATCATTTCTTTTATAGCTTTTGGAGAAATTCCAGTTCCAGCATATTGTACTAAGGTTTCTAGCCTTGAAATACAATCCCTTGGAGTATTTGAATGTACTGTGGTCATTGAACCATCATGTCCTGTGTTCATGGCCTGCAACATATCTAATGTTTCACCGCCTCTACACTCACCAACAACAATTCGATCTGGTTTCATTCTTAAAGTCTGCTTAACAAGACACCTAATATCAACTGCGCCATCACCCTCAAGTGAAGCAGGTTTAGTTTCTAACCTAACTACGTGATCCTGAGGGAAATTTAATTCAGCTGAATCTTCACAAGTTATAATTCTTTCATTTGAAGGAATAAAAGAGCCTAAAACATTAATTAAAGTCGTCTTACCAGAACCAGTACCACCAGAAACAACAATATTTCGATGGGACTGAACAGAAATTCTTAAGAAGTCTGCCATATTGGTAGTCATTGATCCAAAATCAACTAAATGTTTATATGTAAGCCTTTCTTCAGGGAACTTTCGAATTGTTATTGTTCCACCATCTAGAGCACACGGTCTAATAATGGCATGAACTCTTGATCCATCTTTTAATCTTGCATCCACATAAGGTGTTTTTTCATCAATTCGTCTACCAACTTGAGATACGATTCTTTCAATAACGTTAAGAACTTGTCTATCATTGGTAAAGGTAATTTCAGATCTAATATTTTTTCCAGCTTTTTCGTAATAAATTTTATCAGGTCCAACAACCATAATCTCTGAAACTGATTTATCAGAAAGTAAATCTTCCAAAGGCCCAAGTCCTAAGGCTTCATCGAGAATCTGTTTAACAATATTATTCATATCTTCTCTAGTAGTTAGGATTGTTTTTGTATCCTCTTTCCCTAAAAGTTCTACTACAAGTTTTTTAGTTCTTTCTCGCAAAATTATTTGTGCTTGTTCATCACTTGAATCTTGCTTTTTCATATCCATTTCTTCAACAAGGGCCCTATGGATTCTAGACTTAAGATCAGTCCAAGGGTCACGACCAGGACGAGATGACGTAGTTTTTTTAGTATCGGCTTTCTTTACACCCGTACCTTCTGGTTTTTTAAGTTTCGCAAGAGTACTAAGAACACTCTTTCCCTTTATCTGCCTAACAACTTCAACAATACCCTGTGAAAATGGTGAGTTTTTTGAAATTGTAAGAATTGGAGCGGATGCACTAAGAGCTCTAATACAGCCCTGATCATCCTTAGGTATTACAGAAAAAACAGGTTTCCCAATTTGTCGTCCAATAGTTTCCCTTGTTACAGGATGGCCTTTTTGAAATTGATTTAACAAAAGAAGCATCATTTCTTTTGGAAACAACATTGTTGTTAAGTCAGAAAATAATCTTTTAGACTGGTTAACTGCCAGTAGATCAGGCGTTACAACAATTGAAATCATTGTAGAAAACTCTAAGGCTTTCAACGCCAACTCAGTTAGCTCCGAGCCACCATCTATAATTGTTATGGCATATAAGTTGGTCACGGCTTTAAGTGTTTTTCCCAAGCCTTCAGGGTTAATCTCATTGGCCACAGCTGGTTCCGTAGGCATTCCAATATAATGCACACCCATTTTATGCTGCCCTACAAACATATTTATAGTTTTAGGGTCAATGGAGCCGTTAAACTCTGAGAGGTCTTTTATGTTTTTCTTAGATCGCAGTCCAGTGATGATATTTTGATCACCACATGCTTTCTGATCGAAATCGAGTAATAGAACTTTCTGTCTATTTTCCATTGCGAAAGCAAATGCAAGGTTCGCGGCTACTTGAGATTTACCAACCCCACCTTTACCACCAATAACTGTAATTATATGACCTGCCATCTATCTTTCTCTTTTTCTAAACTTTCTTCTTATTTCCTCAGTACCTTTAGATGCTGATTCTAGAATCTCGGGAGTTACAAAAACTACAAATTGAGACTTACCTGTTGTATAACTTTTTGATCTAAGTAAATTAAATAAAGTAGAGGCCTGACCTGTATCTTCATCACCACTCGATGGAGTTACTGGATCGGGATCATTTTTATCATAGTTTGTTGCAGAGTTGCTTTGCATAATTCCACCAATAACAGCTGATTCTTTTGACTTTACTGTTAAGTTTGTTCTTACTTCATTGGTAGTAACTTGAGGAGTTCCACTTCCTGAAGTCCCATTTGGCAATGAGACAGACACATTCAAATCTTTTAATTCTACATTTTCTTGATTTGAAATTTTTGGAACTGTAGTCATCTGAAAACTGATATCTGCTTCTTTTGCTTCTTGACCATCACCAGACCCAACTGCAAAATTTAATTTTGATGATTTTTTAATCATTATACTTTTGTCGTTATTGGTAACGGCCATCCCTGATTGAATAACTCTCGCATAACCTGCTTGTTTTGCTGATTGCAACTTTGGAAACAATCTAGAAATTGTACCTGATAGTGTTCCTGATTCATCAGTTGATATACCACCTGCTTCATTTTTCCCAAAACTAATTGAGCTTTCATTAGACATAAACGGTGCCCACTTAAATGCGAATACTTTTAAGTAATCTTTTGATAGTTCAACAAACTGGGATGAAACTTTAATTAGCTTTGGTGGTGGTTCAGGATCTTTCTTTTCATTTACATTTATAAAGTTAGCAATTGCTCCTTTGGCACGACCTTGGAAACGATTTCCACCTGCAGCTTGTCCTAAACCTGATAGGGTATCAGGTAAGTAAGCATTAGCAATATCATTTGCGAGATCTTTTTTAGGAACGCTATTAACAACACCTTCAAGCCAGTAATCACCATTTACAACTCGAACCGTAACATCTTTCATATTATTCTTATTAACTGCATCCTGCATTTCACGGGCAACTATAAGTTGAGTTTGCTTGGAATACTCTATTAGTAAAAGAACGTCTGGATACTTGGACATTACTGTGGTCACACGACCTATTTGATTAGGAACAACTATTTCACCATCTACGATGACTTTACCACCCTTGATACTAATTTTAAGTCCTTCGATATCCCCAAGTAACTCTCTAAGCTCTCGAACAGTATTAGAGTTACCATCTGAGGTAACGTTAACAATAAACTTATCCCTTTGCTCTCCAGCGGCGTCGTAAATAGTTACTGAAACACGTCCGGCTTTAACACCTCTAAAAGTTATTTCTTGTTTTGACGGAGCAAGGATTAATTGAACAAGGTCTTCTCTCGCTAATTTCACTTTAGTTCTATATTTATAATCTAGCTTAATTGTTTCATCGATTCCAATGGCAACGTTTAAATTCGTTTCCCTAACCTTTACTCTTTCTTGTGCAAAAAGATTAAAAGATATAAAAAATGTAAGCAGAATCAACTTCATTATTTTCGTCTCTCGAGCTGAGCTTTTTTCTCAGCAAAATATGCCTTAGCTTCACTAGCATCCTCACCTAGAACATCATATAACTTTGTCCCACCAATTCTTTCAATAGTTTTGTCTGTATTGTTTCTCAATGTAAAATAAATACCACCACCAACTCTTTGTAGAAAAATTAATTTCTGTGCTTCATTTGCAGTAAGTTCCAGAGTCAGAGTGTTAAAATTATTATAAGTATTTAAATTTAGTTTTTTTATTTCTTTATCAATCTTCATTCCTACTAGCGGAATTTCTTTTGTCACTCTTTTCCCAGTCGCTAAGACGTAAACATCTTGAAGAACTGTTTTAACTTTCATGAGTTCAATTTTTCCTGATCCATAATCAAGTAGTGATAGGACATCAACTCTATCTCCTGGTTTAATTAATTTACCTACTGCTTGATTTTCAGAGACTTGAATTGATATTGCTCTTTTACCCTCACTAATTTGCCTTGATAAACCTGTTTCCTCTCCAGGATATAAGATTCTTGGAGTCGTAATTTGTTCACCAGCTTTAATTGGAGTTGCTGCAATTGAATTATACAAATCTTCAATTTTTGTGAAAGCACCTGGCATAACATAACTTCCAGGCACGGTTGTAATTTGAAGCTTTCTATCGTCTATAGTATCCATTGCAAAAATATCTTCCTTCGCAACAACAACCTGTCTAAGGTCACCATACTTAGATTTGAAATCAGCTTCACGTCCCTCTATATAAGATTGAACCATAAAGACTGCAATGGCTGCAATGACTAAACTGAGGGTGAAAGCACGACTATTCATAGCTGATCCTTTTTATTAAATACTACCTAATATTTTATACTTAGGAGATGTATTTTACTAATGAGGAAGAATTGGCCGAAACGGTTTACTCAATTATTTCACAATGCTTTAAATTACCACCATTGTAGTTCAGAGCACCCGCCGGGTAAGGAATATTGTAGTTATCTTGTTTGATATAAGTTGCACCACAGACACCATAAACCGTCTTAACCCTGATAAATTGAGTTGAGCTTCCTGAATATGTATCCTCACACTTATCATCTTCACCATCTCCTAAAGGAACGGCGAATTTAAAGCACGGTGCAACGGGATTATCGTTTAATAGTTTTTCAGACCATCCCATTATTTGAAAACCAAATACATTCCAGTTTTGGGAAGGTTCAACTGAATCTCTTCTCGGCCTTGGGAATGTTGAGTTATTTGCTAATCTATAATAAAAATAACTTCTCGCAATTTTTTGTTGATTGATAGATGCATTTATCGCATTGGAAATCGACATAGAGACTGAATACATCATAAGCATAAATGGTAAAAATATCAGGAATTCAATAAGTGCCTGGCCATCTTCATTATTTATTTGAGATTCATCTTTTTTAGCAGCCATTATCATACAACACTAAATCTACAGTATCACTACATTGACTTGTACTTCCTGTAATTGAGGCACAAATCATATCAGCACAGGTTATTCGTAGGGGCTCTTTTCCTAAAAAACTCTCCGAATAAAATTGGGCATCTTCTCCAGCTCCAATTACGGGTAATGAAGATAATGGTCTTTCAAATTTTGAAATAGTCCCATTAAACAATCCACTCCCCTTATCAGAAGTTAAAACTTCAAAGGTGGCATCGATTCCAAACTTTCTAATTGGATAGCTTTGGAATACATCAGTCGCTGCTTCTGCTGCAGCTCTAATCTCTGTTGCTCTATTATTAACCCCTGTTTCATGGACTAAATAAGCCCTTGATGCCATGAAATTAACATAGTGGTTTAGGTAACCAGCAGTTAAATTGATTGCCTGATTAACGAATAAAAAAGTTAAACCTAGTGCGAAGGCAAAGGTCAGAATAAATTCAACAGCGGACTGCCCTTTTTCATTATTAAGGGTACGCATTTCTGGATCCAAAGAATCTATCATTATACGAATCATGTTTTCCACTTCTATAGTTCGGTTGTTGGAAAGACTTTCTTCCGTAACGACCATGAGTATAACTATATTCTAGTTCTCGTTTATACACATCTGCAAATTTTCCATTTTTACCGAATAGATCTAAAAATACTTGAGATTTAAATACGAATGAAACCAAGGAAATAACGACAGCAAACAGAAGTATATATTCAACTGTAGATTGTCCTTTCTCCTTTAATTTATATAAATTTTCCATCCAAACCATATCCATGTAATAAGTATAACAGGTGCATAAGCAAATTTACTTCCAAAGCAACTTTTGATCCCATCAATATTTCTTTCCTTCATATTTTCAAAAATCTTTTCGTGATTAACAATAATATTATTTATAAAAAACAAGAGACCGACAATAATAGTTATTATTAGTAGATAGTAGAAAACTTGTTCTTGAAAGTTGAGTGGTACTAATAAGAAGAAGGTTGCTAAAAACTTAGAATCTCCCCCGCCCATTATTTTAAACATAAATAGTGCAAAGCCTACAACAATGAAGACAAGGGCAAATTGAAACATTTCAATATTTAGAGGATAGTTATTTGGAAATCCAGCGAATAGAGCAATTGCGACTATAATGTTAAGTACGGACCAGACATTTTTAATTTTACGATATTTCAAATCAAGAAATGCAACAAAGCTCAACTCTATAAGTAGAAATATATATATAGGTGTTAAAATCAATTCCTGGCACCATTCATATAGTCACCATAGAAACATTCTTTTGGACACACACCGACTGTAAGGTGAAGACTTACAACGTGTCCTAAGTTACCAAGATTTTCACGCATGAAATCAGTAAAACTTAGAGCTAATTTTGAGGTTAGAATAATAAGAAAGACAACAAGAAGTAAGTACTCGACTACAGCTTGCCCTCTTGAGATAAGATAAAGGCCCATGTAATCATTTTACATGAGCTTATATATAGCTAAATCTATAAGGAAAAACTTTCCTTATAGATTTACTCTAGTCCTTCAGCGATTTTGTCTGCACTGTTAAATACTTTTCCAACTAGGCCCATTAGTCTTTTTTCTAACTCACCCTTAAACTTGAAAATAATAACAGCTACAACAGCAACGAGTAGAATGTACTCAGTTGATGTTTGACCATCTTCATCTTTTAAATAGTTAATAAACTCACGTATCATAAGTTTTCTCCCTTAATTGGTACTCAGTACCTTTCGGTACACTGACCAAAAAGCTTTAAGAAAATCACTCATTCCTTAAGAAATTATACCACTTGGCATACTTTTTATCAACACAGAGCAGCAACGCAGTCGTAAGCGACTGAATTCACATGTAAAGAGAGAATAAAAATCCTCATAAAAATGGCTAAAAAATTATTCAAAAGTTTGGTATACTGATTATGGGCTTGGGGAAATAGCATATTGTGTTTCGCCCTACAAATTTCAAAACGGGAGCTGTCCCTGGTCACAGTGAGCATGCTCAACAAGTGCTAAATTGTACTTGCTAAATGGGAAGCCTAAAGTGATTACTAATTGCGCCCACCTATTTTATAGGGGCGCGAAACCAAAAAAGCAGATCCAAGCCCTTTATCTTTTTTTCAAATCATCTATTATTTCTCTTACATACTTACAAAGCTTGACATCAGAGTGAAAAACTCTGAAAATTTTAATATGGATCAACAAAACATTAATGATAAAATTTCTACAACATGGATTGAAAACTTAGCCTTAGATGAAATCAATATGGAAGAATCCGGTGTTGTTAATTTTAGTGAGCATTTAGACCCAATGCACATGCTAGAAACCTCTTCTATTGAGTTCATGGAAGATATCAAAGATCGATTTGAAATCTACATGGCCAAGTTCAATGAGCTTAGGGGTAACAAAGAAGATCAAACTCGTGCAATCAAAATGTTTAAAATATCAAATACAGTTAATGATTTTATGCTTTTTAGAAATAGTCTAAAGCTTGTGGTTGCTAGAAGATCAGCTGATGTTATTTCGCTTGGTTTCTTATCAAACTCTGGCGGTCTATTTGCAGCCAGATTAAATTACCAGCCAAATTCAAGCCAAAAGATCCATGAAATCAAAGCTCATGTTGGACCTTTCAATAATATTCACTGGAAATTTAACGGTGAGAATGTGGATATCGACTCTTTGGTAAGGCATTATTTAACAGAGTTTATTAAGCACTCAGCTAGATAAAATTAATTCCCGTTGTTGCAACTTTACGTGCTCTAACTCTACCTTCCATTTCTTTTTTATATCTTATAATAGTGTCATTAATTGAAGGCATCTTAACTTTAAATTCACTTTCTAAATTATAAGTATCCATTGCAAAGTTTAAATCTTCTCCTAGGGATTGGAGAGATATTTGATTTTCAGTTCGAGGAAATTTCCAGTCTCCCTTCACCAAAAGACCAGTATTTCCACCGTAAGTATCTAGGTAGAGTTTAGCAAAATCATAACGAGTCATTGTATCACTTGAAGTTACTTGAATTAAGCGATTCGTAACATTATTCTTAAAAACTAATTTTAAATATTCAGTTAATGAATAGATATCAATAAAACCTGTTCTTACTTTTGTATCACAGGTGATTTTTTGTCCTAAGAATTCATTTCGCTCTATTGCCTCAACCCATTTAAGATCATGTGGATTATAACTTCGTCCAAATATTGGACAACATCGAAAGATAACATAATTCAAACATGATTTTTGAATATAGAATTCTGCTGAAGCAACAGTATTTCCGTAAACACTTGATGGTGTTGGAGTGTCATTTTCTTTGAACAAAGTATCTTCACCAGAAAAGATATAACCAGAACTAAAATATATAAATTTTGAATGATATCTCTCAGATGCCATAGAGACATTAAAAACTCCGGCTGTATTAAGCGCATCTGCAACTTTTGGATACTCCTGGCATGCACTAATATCTGTAAGCCCTACCGCATAGATCGTTATATCTGGCTTAAAAAGAAAAACTACTTTTTGGCACATATCTTTATTATGAACATCACACTTTATTGAAAAAATCCCTTCAACATGTACTGGTGTTTCAAAGTAAGTACCAACAATTCTATATTCATCTCTTAAACTCTCGGCCAGATTTGAACCCAAGAAAGATGAGATACCAAATATCAAAATTGTTTTTTTCGTTTCCATCAGATTATTTTACCATCATAAGTTGAGGATATATATTGGGAAATTATTAATGATCTAAGTTTTTATGTCAGGTTTAAGAAAATAGAAAAGGGTTCCCTTATTCAAGGGAACCCTTTGTAGGTTGTGACTACATATTTAAAAGTTTAAGTGCATGGTTTGGCGATTGATTCGCCTGTGCTAACACTGAAATCCCGGCTTGATTAAGAATATTATTCTTAGTCATATCCGCAGTCTCAGCGGCAACATCTACGTCTCTAATTCGTGAGTTTGCTTCACTAAAATTCTCCTCTGTAACTCCCAAATTCTGAATAACTGAAGTAAGTCTGTTTTGTAATGCCCCAAGCTGTGCCCGGACACCATTGACTTGAACAAGTGAGTCATCCAATCTTGAAAGTGCAAGTTGTGCACCTTCCTTACTGGAAACTGATTCAGCAGTAAGCCCCAAGGAAGCGAGTGTTGAAACGACTGTCGTCCCATCGTATTTGAGCCTATCATTGAGCGGGTCATTACCTGCGCCAATTTGGATCTCAACAATTCCACTTGTTCCATCCAGAAGCTTTCTTCCATTAAACTCTGAGGAAGCTGAGATTCTTTGAATCTCTTCCTTGAGTTGCTGGAATTCAATATCTGAAAAGCTTCTTTCAGTGTTACCAACTGTATCAGAGGCCGCTTGTACAGCGAGTTCACGAAGTCTGATGACAATGTTAGAGACCTCTGAGAGTCCTCCTTCTGCCGTCTGAATAAGTGAAATACCATCATCTGCGTTCCTCTTTGCTTGTCTTATACTTCGGATTTGTGCTTTTAAGTTTTCACTAATCGCTAATCCGGCTGCGTCATCCGCAGCTCTAGTTATTCTCTCACCACTTGAGAGTTTTCTTAAGTTACTATTTAAATTTTGTTTCGTCTTACTAAGCATTCTTTGTGCAGAAATACTTTGGACGTTTGTATTTATTCTTAATCCCATCTTATGCTCCGTCGATAATAATCATGTCAAACCTCCTGTTTGTTATCGAGCATCCTGCTCTTTGTTTGTTAATCTTGTGTTGGTAAACAACTTTTAAAAATTCACCAACCTAGCACTTAATCCTTTTGAGATCACACCTACAGTTTGTTTATTAGTAATAAACTTCTTGCAGGAAATTTTTACTTTCAATCAGCGTTAACTTCTAACCTAAGGTTAGGGGTAACCTTATGCGTTCGCTGCTGACTGTATTAGTGTCAACGCACTTGTTGTCGACTTGTTTGCTTGAGCTAATACCGAAGTACCTGCTTGCATTAAAATATTCGTTTTTGTTAATTCAGCTGTAGACTTAGCAATATCAGCATCTCTAACTCGTGAGTTCGCAGAACTTAAGTTCTCGATACTTACTTGTAAGTTATTAATCGTTGATTGAAGTCTGTTTTGAAGAGCACCAAAATCGGCCCTAATACCAGAAACAGATACAATCGCAGAGTCAATCGCTGCTAATGAGTTTTGTGCAGAGATTTTATCTGCAACTGAAGCTAAGTTTAACCCTAAAGCTGCTACGTTAACGTCTGCACTTGATGCATCAAAAGTTAACCTATCACTTAAAGGATCGTTTCTTGTACCGATTTGAATATCAAATACAGCACCAGTTCCATTTAGAAGAGGAACTTTATTAAATTCTGTTGAGTTGGCGATTCTATCTACCTCAGCTACTAGCTGCTCGAATTCAACATTTAAGAACTTACGTTCTGTTGGCCCGATGGTATCAGAAGCGGCTTGTACTGCCAGCTCTCGAAGCCTAATTAAAATGTTTGAAGTCTCTGATAAACCACCCTCAGCAATTTGAACTAGAGAGATACCATCAGCAGCATTTCTTTCTGCTTGTCCTAGACCTCTAATTTGTGCTTTTAAGTTTTCTGAGATTGCTAATCCTGCGGCGTCATCACCGGCACGATTAATTCTTTGACCAGAAGATAGTTGCTCTAAAACCTTCTGTTGACTTAATCTTGTCTTACTCAAATTTCTCTGAGCATTTAGACTCGATACATTCGTGTTAATTCTTAAACCCATTTTATCCTCCTTGATAAGGGGTCCACTTTTCAATCCTTGAATCGTGGGATGATATAAAACCATCTACTAGCTTTATCGACGAATCTCACCCTACCTTTAGGAAAACTGTATAAATGTTTTACAGCGGGTACATTCTGCCTTTCCTGGGAAAAATACTCATAATTTCAACAACTTACAAAGGAGAAAAATTTGCCCCTTAGGTCGTTTTAATCTAAAATATTTAAACAGTTAAAAATAAAAGGTGTCCATGAAGTATACAAATCTTAAAGAATCTCCGGATTTTGTACAAAAAACTTACAAATTAATCGAAACAGCTTTTGAATATACTGAGAAGAACTCCTTTAGTGTAGATTTCTATCCTTTAATGAATGAAGAGAATCATTCTCATTGTTTTATATGTATAGAGGGTGGAGAAGTAATCGCACATATAGGCGTACTCAATAGACACTTTAACCTAGGTGGTAAAAAGATAAATATCTCTATGTATGGTGGTATTGCAGTTCACGAGGGATTTAGAGGTAGAGGTATATTTAAAAAACTATTTAATAATATTCAAGAAACTTATAAAGGCAGTGTCCTCCACCTTCTTTGGAGTGAGAAGCTTGAGCTATATGAAAAGTATAATTTTCATCCATGCCTAGACTTATATGAATATCAAAAGGAGGAATATTCTCACCACTTTGATATTTCCCAAACAAAAATAGATGAATTAACAAAAGAGGAACTAAAAAAGATAACTGAACTTTATAACTCAGTAAATGAATTTAGAATTTCTCGAAATAATATACATTGGGAGGAGTTGTCTAAGATAACTTCTGCGGATCTTTATCTTATTAAAAAAGATGGCCGTATAGTGAATTACTTCATAATGAATAAAGGACAGGACCTTTCTGGAATAGTTCATGAATATGGCATCATTGATGAAAATTACTTAAGGGTATTCAGATCTTTTGGCAATGTCTGGACCCCATTTAACAATGGAGCAAGCTCAGTAAATATGTTTGCGACAATATTAAAAGTTGGGAACCCAAAGTCATTTATAGAGTTCATCAAGAGCTATACAAACATAGAAATTTCAAATATATCCAAAGACAACGTAATATTTAATTACCTTGGGTGTGAACATCAGTTAAGCCAAGCAGAATTTATTCAGGGAGTTTTTGGCCCAGGAAGGTTTAAAGAGTTAAATATACCACCATTATTTGTATCTGGTCTCGATAGTATTTAATGAGGAGTTTATCTAAAAATCATATTATCTTTTTAAGTCTACTCTCCCTTCCATTCTTAAATGATTACTTTTTTATTCTAACTCAAAATAACTATTATTCTTTTATCGCTGTAGATTACTTCTATCGAATCATTTTACTTTTGGGCCTTTTCTACCTTTACAAAAGTTCCTTCTTTAGTAAGAAAGAATTCTCATTAAGTTGGCTTCCCTTTTACAGCAGTGCATTTATTTTTGTCACCACTTTATTAGGGCTGTTTTTTCATTTCATAACTATAAATTATTTTAACGGGAGTTTGTACGGGCCTATGTACTTAACTCCTCCATATCCTAGTTTGGGAATAAAGGTATTTGATCTAAGCATTGGTCTCTTATTAGTAGCAGCTTCGGAAGAAATTCTATTCAGGGGAATACTAATTAAGTATTTAAAAAGGTTTTTAAAATCAAATTTCTTAGTTGGAATGATTTCATTAATATTATTTGCAGGAATACATTATGGTATGGGATTCGCTCCAATGATGGCAGCCTTTACGTGGGGAATAATTCCAACAATCTTTGCAATTAAATACGAATCAATAAATGAGTTGATTGCAATTCACTTTTTAACAAATCTTGTACTTTTTTATTAATTACCGGACTTTGTAAATGAGACTACCTCTAAAAAAAGCTAAGCCTGCAAGTCCCCAACAAATATAAGAAGGGATAGGTATTTCTTGAAAAGTAGTCGCCTTAATATCCCCTAGGATTAATGTCCCCGAAATAAAAAATGTTGATGCTAACACCATAAGTCCTAAAAAATAGATACTTCTAGAAAGAAGATTGATTTCCTTGTTTGTACCAACAAGTTTTAAATCAAATTGATAGTTTCTTTTTGAAAATTCTTTTAGTATCCATTTCAAATGTCTTGGGATAATTCGAAGTGAATTAAGGACATCCCGTCCTACCCATGCAGCATCTTCCATAAGAGCTTCTTTAGAAAATAAGTCCCCCATTATAGTTTGGATTTCACTTTCTATAATTTCAAATATATTAAGATCAATATCAAGAGATTTGCCAACACCATCTAAAGTCATCAAGGCCCTAAAAATGATAAACCACTCTCTTGGTAGATAAACTTGGTGCCTACCAAGTGTTGAAACAAGGGCGTGAGTCAAAGCTGTTGCATCTGTTTCCTGGACACTTAATCCAATATAAGGAGCAAGTGCATCCCTGATATCCCTGACAAGGGCATCATGATTTGGCATAACCTCATAGTCTGCAACATCTAGAAATTCTAAAACTAGGTTTTCATAATTATTAGTTAGTAGAGCGAATAAAATTGCTATTAAGTTGGTCCTATTCTCTTTGCCCAATACTCCGACAAGTCCAAAATCAATCAATCCAATCTTGTTATTTTCTAGCTTAAAAAAGTTACCACCGTGTAAGTCAGCATGAAAGATTCCATCGGCTAACATATTATGCATGAATAACTTTACACCCTTTGTTAAATTTTCCTTTAAAACTGGGTGTTCTTCAATATTTCTAATTTCATTAAACTGAATACCTTCTAAAAACTCCATGACAAGAATTTTTTGAGTTGAAAATTCTCTGTGAATTTCAGGAATTACTAAGATATTTTCTGTATCAATTTTTTGAATATTTTCTTTTATTTTTTTATTATTATTTGCTTCAATTAAAAAGTTGAGTTCAAGTTGAATACTTTTAAAAAAATCATCAATTGCTCTAGATAATCCTAAGAATTTAACTTCTGGAAGTGCTTTCTCAAGTTGCCCCACAATGAATGCGATAATTTCAAAGTCATTATTAATGGTTTTTCTAATATTGGGACGTCTTACTTTTACAACAACCTTTCGTCCATCAAGAAGTACACCTCTATAAACAACTCCGATTGAAGCAACACCGATTGGTACTTCTTCAAGACTTTTAAAAATTTCATCTATGGGCTTTCCTATTTCTTCTTGAATTCTTTTTTTTGCATCCTGAAAAGGAATTGTGAGAGCGTGGTTTTGCAATAATTTTAATTCACTAATCAGTGCTGGATCAAGGATATCCTCTCTTGTGGCAAGGAGTTGCCCTACTTTTATAAAGCTTGGTCCTAATTCTTCAAAAGACTTTCTTAACCTAAACCCGACAGATTTCCAAAATGCGTAATCACTTTGATCTTCAGAAATTTTAAATCTTGCCTTTGGAATAACAAAATTAGGAATCACGAGGTGTAATTTGGTTTTAATAATAAACTCATCAAAACCATGTCTGGCCATAACGGATAGAATTTCACGAAACCGTGCTACATTCTTGATCGTTTTACTTATTCCAATTCCAGTTTTAATTAAGTTCATATGTATATTTTAAATCAGATTCTAGATGATACAAACTATTGAAAAATAAAGACTTTTTTACCTAGATTAATCTATGTAGACAATTTCAAATTCATTTTCATCAGGATCTAGTAAACAAACTGAGTAATATCCCTCAGCATACTGGGAATCTTTAGGCTCCCAAGCGAATTTGTAATTTAGTTCTTTGAGCTCTTCGAATAAATCATTTATAAGCTTTCTTGTTCCAACTCTTACGGAAAGTCTAACTATTCCGGGACGATGGTATGGCTCTAAGTGAACTAACATATCTTTTTGCTCAGTTATCATAAGCCCAAAAGCCCCCCAATAAGAGAGTGTTGTTCCTGATTTATTATTAGTGACATCCTTCTTTTCTAATCCTAGATGCTTAAAAATTATGTCAAAAAAAGCTTCACTCTCCGTAAGATCGATAGACCTTAGAGTTATTTGATTAATATGTGTCTGTGTATTGGCCTCTTGCATGGTTTAACTTTAAATAATTCACTTATACACGTCAAGATTGAGTTTATTCACTTTATGAAAGACAAAAATGCTTATCTTGGTTAAAATACTACTTTATGAAAATATTACTTATTATACTTCTATTTACCAATTCCTTCTGGGTCCATGCAAATCAAACTTGTTCAAGAGTCGCGACGATCAATTATCAAAACGTACTAGTTGATGCTGGATCAAATAAAAGAGGTGAAGGTCTTAGGTTTTATCTAGAAAAAGATCCTGTAAGCAAATCTCTACTTAATGAATATCAAGAGAAAGATAAACCCACTATATTCAGTGCCTCAACTAGTACTGCTGGTTCAATCTTAATTTTATCTGGACTGCTTCAAACGAATCAATCCTCTGGAATTCAAAATAGTAATACTCTTATTTACGGTGGAGCCCTACTAGTTGCGTTAAGTTATTTAACTTCAAAAACACTAAAGTTTAGTAATGAAAAAATACTAAAAGAAGCAGTTGATCAGTATAACAAAAGGAATACTCCTCGTATTTACTTCTCTCCCTACAAAGATAATAATGGCAATTCGTCAGTCGGATTCGGGTTACAACAGGAGTTTTAAATGGAACATAGTTGCTATAAATGCAGTGCAAAACTGGATATTGATGATAAATCTAGTGTAGCTCGCTCAGAAGAGTGTCCTAAGTGCTTCGCAAACTTAAGATGTTGTATGATGTGCTCATTTTATGATACTAATTCCTACAATGATTGCCGTGAACCTACGGCAGATCGAATTTTAGAAAAAGAAAAAGCTAACTTTTGTGACCACTAT
This sequence comes from Bacteriovoracaceae bacterium, assembly GCA_047634375.1. Lineage (GTDB taxonomy): Bacteria > Bdellovibrionota > Bacteriovoracia > Bacteriovoracales > Bacteriovoracaceae. The sequence continues at coordinate 89,679 of JBLIAG010000005.1, read as the reverse complement.
AAACTTGGTGTTCCCAGTGATAAAAAAACTGAGCTAAATGATACTTTGGCAAAAGCTAACGCTTTATTTAAATAATATATTTTTGGAGCATTTATGGCACACCCGATGACAACTTACGGAAAATCAATTTTAGAAAAAGAGCTTCATCAGCTAATTAAAGTTGATCGAGAAGAGATAAAAACAGCAATTGCTGAAGCAAGAGAGCACGGTGACTTAAAAGAGAATGCTGAGTATCACTCTGCCAAAGAAAAGCAAGGTCATATCGAGGGACGAATTGGTGAACTCCAAGGAAAGCTTGGTGGAGCTAAAGTAATAGATGTATCAACTCTTAAAAACGAAAAGATTGTTTTTGGCGCTACAGTTAAACTCTTTAATGAAGAAAAAAATGAAAGTAAAACAGTTCAAATCGTTGGTGAAGATGAAGCTGCAGCTGGCGTAAATAAAATTTCATATAGCAGTCCCCTTGGTCGGGCCTTAATTGGTAAAGAAGAGGGCGATGAAATCGTAGTTAAAGCACCAAAAGGTGACGTAATTTACGAAGTTGAGGAATTCGAATATAAATAAGATACATTGGGAAAGTTCCCTCATAGAACTTGCTTCAAAAAAAAAGCCATCTCAAAGCTTACTAAAGCTCATGGATGGCGGTATCAAAACAATAAGTGACCTTGCTTGGCTGACCCCTTTAAGAATCCAAAAATCACCGGATATAACTGATTTTAATCAACTCGTACTTGATGAATTATTTATTGGTAAGGGAAAGGCGATCAGTATTAACTTCACCCCAGCTTTTGGTAAAAGAGGCAAAGGGAAAGTTCAATTATTTAATGCAACCTGTGTCGTTAAAGATCTTTACTCAGAAAAGTACCTTAATCTCAAATGGTTTAATACATACCCCGGCCTAAAAAAACAAATCGAAGCATTTGACTCATTTACCTTCATGGGAACAGTCTCTGAATTTAATGGAACTTTTCAAATAGTAAATCCAAAAATAAATCCAAAAGTTACCCTAACACAAAACCAAATGCTTATTGAGTATCCAACAGTGAATGGGGTTTCTGGAAATCATACAAAGAAAATCATAGAAAAAATCCCAAATATTTTATGGGACACTCCTTTATCTATAATTCCAAAGAACATCGAGGAAATTTTTAATCTAAAACCTACAGATGAATGTTTTAGAATCCTTCACGGTAGAGTTAATTCTCAGGCTTCTGATATAGAGCAGGCCAAAGACAGATTAATCTATGAGGAATTTTTTAAAAATCAATTAAGTATGCTTGCAAGAAAGCTTAAACATAAAAAGCTTAAGGCACCTCTAATAAAAACATCAGATAAAGACCTAAACTTTTTTAAGAAGCTTTTTCCTTACAAATTAACCAGTGATCAAGAGCTAGTCATTGAGCATATTAAGAATGACTTCATCTCAAGTTTACCTATGATGAGGATGATACAAGGAGATGTAGGTTGTGGAAAAACCACCGTCGCCATCATTAGTGCATTGATGATTATTAAAAATGGCGGTCAGGTGGCACTAATGTGTCCAACTGAAGCTCTTGCTACTCAACATATTAAAACCATACAGTCATTACTATTAAATGAGTTAAATATGGACCTTCTATTAGGCTCAACAAAACCAAAAGATAAGAAGAGAATTTATCAACAACTAGAGGATGGAAGTCTTAATCTAATAATTGGTACCCATTCCCTCATTCAAAAAAATGTAAATTTCTCTAATCTTCAATTAGCAATTATAGATGAGCAGCATAAATTTGGAGTTGAGCAACGACAGACTCTTACGGCCAAGGGGAAAGGGGTTCATACTTTAATTATGACCGCTACTCCTATTCCTAGGACCCTTCAATTAGCACAGTATGGAGATTTAGATATTTCTACAATTAGAGTCATGCCTGGTGGTAGAAAGGGAATAAAGACCAGAATTGTTACTCCTGAAACATATGAGAAATATTTGAGTTTTATTAAAACTCGTATGTCTATTGGAGAGCAAATCTACATCGTTGTTCCGGCCATAGAAGAATCCGAAGTTCCCTCCCTTCAAAACGTAAATTCACTTATTGAAACTTATAGAAAGTATTTTCCAGAATATAAGATTGAAGCGCTTCATGGTCAATTAAAGTCGGAAGAGAAAAGTCGAATAATGAATGAATATTCCCTTGGCAATATTAACCTTCTTATTTCAACTACTGTCATTGAAGTGGGAATAAACGTAATTAACTCAACTGTTATATCAATTTATAACCCAGATAGATTTGGTCTTAGCTCCTTACACCAACTTAGAGGTCGTGTGGGTAGAGGTGAAAAAGCCGGTTTTTGCTTTCTAATAACTGATAAAGATACTGCTAAAGATGCGATGGGCAGGATTCGAATTGTAGAGAAAACTACTGATGGTTTCGAAATCGCAGAAGCTGATCTAACAAATAGAGGCCAAGGTGATTTATTTGGTTCCAATCAATCAGGGCATGTATCTAGCTTTAGATTAGGTAATATTATTCAAGACTTCCCAATCTTTGAGAAAGTTAGTCAAGATATAGAGAAAATCAAACAAAATCACCCAGAATACTTAAACAATGAAGTCATTCGCCTACTGAGTGATACAAAAGTTTCATCTACTATATAGTCCCCTTTTGAATTATAATTTATGTATGATTGATTTAGAGATTTCAAAAAGTGCTGAAGAAAAGAGATTGGGAAGATACATCTTTCATAAAGATTATATCTCCTTTGGAGTTGATCAATATGATGAATTACTCACAGAAGACCCAAAAATACTTCCGGCTCATATTTCAATTGTGATAGAAGAGTTTAAACTCTACGTATATTTACATGAAGATGTTGAATATATCCTTGTTAATGGAAAGAGAACAACGGCCCCTAAATTGTTAAAGGCAAAAGATACGATTACAATTGATGATACACAAATCATTATAAATAATTTTCTCATTCAAAATAATAAAACAAGAAAAGAATATTTAAACGAGAAAGTAGAAGAACTTAAGATAAACAACTCACCCTTAATACCGGTACTACAAATTTTAAATGAGTAAAAATGGAAAATAGTTATAATAATTTTTTAAAAACTTCAGATGGTGAACAAATCTTCTACACGACGAATTTCATACCTGGATCTGTAAAAAAGAATGTTGTTATATTTAACTATGGCCTCGTTTGTAGTAACCATCACTGGAAAGATCAAATTAAATATTTTAATGAACGAGGGTATAATATTCTTCTCCATGACTATAGAGGCCACTTTCAATCCTCGGGAAAACATAAAATTGAAGACATTACTTTCAATCGAATAGCCCTGGATTTAAAGGAATTGACCGATCAACTTGGACTTTCAGACTCAATTCTTCTCGGTCATAGTATGGGAGTTAATGTATGTTTAGAGTTTGCAAAACTATTTCCCAAAAAAGTTTCGAAAATGATTCTCATATCAGGAACTGTGATTCCTGTTCATAATATTATGATGAACACCCATTTAACCGGGCCTCTTAAACCAATAATTCTAAAAATTGTCGAAAAATTTCCTAAAGAGTTTGAAACATTTTGGAAATATGGTGGCTGGAATCCAATAGTTAAAAAGCTTATTCATTCGGGTGGCTTTAATATGGATCAAGTCTCGGATGAGTTTATAGAAATTTACCTAAATAAGATTGGCCAACTAGGTCCAGAGCTTTTCTTTCAATTAATAGATCAAATGCACGAACATGATATTTTGGCATTTCTTCACAATATTGAGGTAAAAACTTTAATAATTGGTGGAAATAAAGATAAGGTTATTCCAAACTTCTTACAAAAACTCATGCATTCAAAACTTGAAAACTCAGAACTATACGTTATTCACGCTGGTAGCCACGTTCCCCAGGTTGATTTTCCTGAAATGACTAATGAAAGAATGTTAAATTTTATTCAGCCGGGCTGATTTCAATTTTTTTATATTCAAGCAAGTTTTTGAATAGCCTCATCATTGCTGAATTTACCTGAGATTTTTTATACTCTTCGTGAGATGCTTCTCCCTCGGTATTTTCTTGATGACTCTTAATATCTGTAATCTGAACTTCGTACGGGTAGAAGAATCTCACATCTTTTGCAATGAAGCTTGTATCCAAATCGAGTAATCGTCTAGTTACTTCATTGTTAGGATCATTTTTCTTTGAGAAGGATCTCACCTTATTAAAATTTTGATAAAAAGGATTTTTGTACTTTATAAGTTGCCTACAAGTGAAATGAATTGCTTGATAATCTCTTGAAGTATGTTCGTTATTTTTGTACTTATCGTTAGATCTAGAATGTAGAAGTGTATACTCCTCTACTTTCTTTGCAAATTCTTCCTCAGTTAAATTATCTTTAATGCTATCTTTAAGAAGACCTAAATAATTTTCCTTAAAAGCTTTGAGATCAATTAAAGAGTTTTGCGATCTTGAGGGTTTGATATTATTAACAACGATTACATAGTTTTGGTCCAGAAATTTTAGGACACGTAAACAATCAATCTTAGTGTGTGTAACAAATCTAATTCCAATTCTATCAAAGAGTTCTTCTGCTACATTCTCTTTCTTATGAAGAAGTTTAATAATGATACTTTCTCTTGATTTCTTAGACTTTGTTTCAAACTCCAAAAGTGGAATTTTAATTTTCTTATCATCGGACTCTAAAAAGAGTTGATCATTTTCACGTGTGAGAAATTTATAAAATCTATCAAAAATCTGAGTTTGAATAGTAGAAAAATATCGGTAACGTAAATCTTTGTCCAAGTGAAGAACTGTATGCATCACTTTTAAGATGATACTGGCCCAAAGTGAATCTTCTACAGATGTTTTTAGCTCAGAGTTGCCAGTAGCAATCAATAAGAGTTCAGATATATCAGTCAATGTATAAAAGGTATTTGGAATAGATAAATCCAATCCATCAGGATTACCTTCTTTTAAAAAATATTTTTTTATGAATTGAATGGCCTCTTGAAAATTACCGAACATTTCTGCACTTTGGATCGGATCTTTTGTATCATAGCCATAACCTTCAAGAAAAAGCTTAGCTTCTTCCATTGTCTTAAAGTTAGTAAGGTAGTTCTTTGCATCCAACGACGATGTACCGCTGGCCATAATATCCAATGTTTCCCAATTAAAATTATAGCTATCTAGATACTCAGGACGTTCCATATATGATTAATTTCCTTCTCTTTTAAGTGATTGAAAGTTAACCTATTAACAATGAAAGAGCAAAATTTTAGTATCATTCGATTTATTTCATTAGGTTTTTTAAGTTTTTTTGGGACAGGTTATTTTCCAAAAGCTCCGGGAACTATGGGTAGTCTCGCCACAATTCCTTTGATACTTGGCTTTAATTATTTCAATGTATCTTTAATAAATACACTTATTTTCACCGCTATTCTATTTATCATTGCATGTTTTGTAGCCGACTATATCCAGAAGAAAGAAAACGTTCAAGATCCAGGTTGGATCGTAATTGATGAAGTCATTGGAATGCTTATTACATGGTTGTTTATCTTTCCAAAGGTAGATCCAATTAACTTATTTCTAGTATTTGTGTTCTTTAGGTTCTTTGATATTGTAAAAATTTACCCCGCAAATTGGTGTGATAAGAATATAAAGAGTGGGATGGGAACTATAATAGATGACGTCGTAAGTGCACTCTATGCAGGTTTATTAGTTTGGATGATAAATTATTTCTATCCTATTCAATAAATAATCTACAATTTCAGTCAGTTATAAAATCCGTATTTTATCCGTAAATTGCTTGGCTAATGTAGAAGTTAATGTTAACTTTAATTAAATCAACGAATTTTAGGAGAGAAGAAATGGCAACAACTCAAATGACGGGTGACAATAAGAAGAAAGCATTAGACCTTGCGTTATCAGGAATTGAAAAGCAATTCGGTAAAGGCGCAATTATGAAATTGGGAACTGAAAAAACCCAACAAATTCCTTCAATCTCTACAGGTAGTGTAGGAATTGATCTTGCTCTTGGTATTGGTGGTATTCCACAAGGTAGAATCGTAGAAATTTATGGTCCTGAATCTTCTGGTAAAACAACTTTAACTCTTCATATTGCAGCAGAATGCCAAAAAGCTGGTGGAACCGTAGCATTCGTTGATGCTGAACATGCACTTGATACTGCTTATGCAGCAAAATTAGGAGTAGATGTTCCTAATACACTGATCTCTCAACCAGATAGTGGTGAACAAGCTTTAGAAATTACAGACATGCTTGTTCGTTCTGGTGCAGTAGATCTTTTAATAATTGACTCTGTTGCAGCACTTACTCCAAGAGCTGAGCTTGAAGGAGACATGGGTGATTCACATATGGGTCTTCAAGCAAGACTAATGTCTCAAGCATTAAGAAAATTAACTGGATCAATCTCAAGATCAAATACAACTGTTATCTTTATCAACCAATTAAGAATGAAAATTGGAGTAATGTTTGGTAACCCAGAAACTACAACTGGTGGTAACGCACTTAAATTCTACGCTTCAGTAAGAATGGACATCAGAAGAATTGGTGCCATAAAAGAAGGCGATCAAGTTACTGGTAACAGAACTAGAATCAAAGTTGTTAAAAATAAAGTTGCACCTCCATTTAAACAAATTGAATTCGATATTATGTATGGAACAGGTATTTCTAAAGAGGGTGATTTAATCGACCTTGCTGTCACTGAAAACATAATTGAAAAAGCTGGTGCTTGGTACTCTTACAATAATGGTAAGATCGGCCAAGGTAGAGAGAACGCTAAAAGATTTATGATGGAAAATCCTGAAATAATGGAAGAAATCAGACATAAAGTTTTAGTTAAACATGGTCTTGCTGAATCAGATGAACCAGAAATAAATATGGAAACTGGGGAAATCGTTGAAAAAGTTGAAGTAGAAGCAGCGCCTGTAAAAAAAGCAAAGAAAGCTAAAAAATTACAATAATTTTATAAAAGACTATTAGCAGCACACACACATTAAAGGGGGGAATCTATCTCCCCTTTTTTTATTTCTTAGATGAGACCTTTATCGTGGCAGGAAACATGGATAACGAAAATAATTTATCATACGAAGAATTCCAAACTCAAAAAAAGTATTCTGAAGAATCTTCATTTAAGCGTGGAATGGAATATGCCATTAGAATTCTAAGTCTCAGAGATTATTCAATATTTAAAATGAAAAAAAAATTGAGTGATAGAAATATAAATCCCGAACATACTGAAGAAGTAATAAATAGATTGTTAGAGCTTAAGTACTTAAGAGAAGATGAATATACTCTCATGCGAATTAAACAATTATTACTTAAAGGGTATGCCAATAGTTTTATTTTGCAAAAACTAAGTCAAGAACAGCTTATAGCAGACGACCATGTTATTAATACTTTGAGAGAGGAGCAGGATATGAATTTAGATAAGCAACTTCATATGCTCATAGAAAAAAAACTACGAAGTAAAAATATTCCAAATGACCCAGAACAAAAAATGAAACTAAAAAATAAAGTAATTTCTTTTTTATCTTCTAAGGGTTATAACTATGACCAAATCAAAAAAGCACTACAAGAGTATATCTCATGATTGATTTAAAGCTTGATAAGTCTTGGAATAAAATTCTCAAAGATGAATTTAAGAAAGAGTATTTTGTAAATTTAGAAAATTTTTTAAATAGTGAACTTGACCAAGGTAAGGTCATTTACCCACACGGATGTGATATTTTTAATGCGTTTCGCAGTACTCCCTTCAGTAAAGTTAAAGCTATAATTATAGGACAAGACCCTTATCACGGTGCTGGTCAGGCCCATGGTTTATGTTTTTCGGTAAAGCCAGACATAAAAACACCTCCATCACTTAAAAATATATATAAAGAAATGAAAACTGATTTAGGGATTGAACCTGTTGACCATGGCCATTTACAAAGTTGGGCAAAGCAGGGTGTTCTTATGCTCAATAGTGTCCTAACCGTTGAAGAAAAAACTCCTGCATCCCACAGAAAAAAAGGCTGGGAACAATTCACAGATAAAGTAATAACTAGCTTAAATGATGAAAAAGAAGGCCTTGTATTTATTCTCTGGGGAAATGATGCAAAGAAAAAAGCAGAGAAAGTAGATCGTACAAAACACCTTGTACTAGAAAGTGCTCATCCTTCGCCATTTTCATTTAAAAAGTTTCTTGGATGCAGACACTTTTCAAAAACAAATAGTTACCTTAAAAAAAATGGAATTCAATCTATAGATTGGGAAATAAAAAAGTAGGGTCAATGCCCTACTTTTTCAATTATTGGATTTATAATTTTTCTTTAGTCTTCTTTCTTTTTTAAAATCTTTCTAACTTGTTCTTTAAGTTCATCAAGTTCAGATCTAAGAGCTTTATTTTCTTGTTCTAGAGCATCTAGTCTTGAGTTTTGTTTAGCATCTTGAGCTCTAATTCCTTCTTTCATTACGAGGAACATTTTCTTATTCTTTTCAATCTCTATTTTTTGCTCTTTAAACGCTTCAATTAAGATTGATACTATATTTGAGTATTGAACTGATTTATAACCTGATTCTTGATCCGTGTGAACAAGATTTGGAAAGACTCTTTCTACTTCTTGGGCAATTAGTCCATGATGAAGTTTATTATTAAAATTATACTTTGGAAATTCATCTCTTCTCATAAAGTATGTAACACCTCGAAGCTCAGAGATATCATCAGAGGCATTTTGAATAGTTTGAATTTCTTTTTTAAATCTTCTATCTGAATGCTGGTTTACATTATCAACATAAATATTATCAACATCAATTCTACTTACATCAAGATCTGAAACATCCAAGTTTGTAACGTCAAGTGTTCCTATATTACCATTACTAGCATTTACTGTTGTAGCTGAAACCTTACCAGATGCGTGAATATTGCCAGTAGTATGAATTGACTGTGCTGTTCTAAATCCGGCATTACTTTCTAATGTATTTGCATAAGTTCCAGAGTAATACAATCCTGCTTGATCGGCATTTCCAAAAGTTAAAGCAGTATCATTAGGCAAGGCAATACCGTGCTTTGAAGCTCCTACTCCTGCGTATGCACCTAAGTCACTTCCCACGGTTATTCCAGCAGTCACACCACCAGACCAACCAACATCTCCAATTCCAACTCTAGGTGTCGCCGGCGTACCGATTCCTGTACCATTAAAATTAATTGATCCATCAGCTTGAGTTTTAAAGTGTCCATCCTCATTTATATTTGCGGATGCTGTACAACCAACTAAGTTTGATACTGTTGAAGCTGGGCCCGACGGGTTGGTGGTATCAACAGCAGAAACTTCACAGTTCAGTGGAAAAATAAAGCTTCTTGTACTTGTATTACCGGTATCATTTTTGAATAATTTTCTATTTATGTATTTAATAACTAAGTTACATGAACCAACTAAAGCACCAGGTCCATTGGCGTCTGGGCCATTACCATTATTATCAAATCGACTCACAACAATGTCCATCACCTCAAAGTCAATTGCTGTGGGGATCCTTTCACCAACAGTAGCCAGCATTAGCTCTCTATAGAGTGGAGGACCTGTCACTTGTGGTGCAGTAATGTGAGTTAGTGCTGTACTATTATCTCTAGCTATATTTACTGAAACTCCGCCATCGTGTGTAAGTGCACTAATACACTGGTCTCTATCTGATAGTCTTCTAATCAAAGTGTGCTTAAGCTGACCAAGGGCAAAGTCACCTTGTATCTTAGTCATTCCCTTCTGAGCATTGTCATTTATCTGCATTACACCCATGGCAATAATAATAGAGACTGCTGAAGCAACGACGACTTCAATCAAGGACATACCCTTTTGATTTCCTAGAATCTCTTTACACATTCAGTGCTCCCAATTAACGTACAGATTTAATTATTATAACTTAGAAACCTTTTTGAAGCATAATCTAACCCCAAAAGCACCTAAGTCATTGTTTTCGAGAGTTGCTACTCTTTCTCTAAAATCTGAATAATGCCAAAATTAATGGTCAAATTGACTTAAGAGTATGACATCCTTAGCATCTCACTTATTAATTATACGGGTTTTAAAAAAGTGATCCACCAGGGTTAATAATTACCCTTAACTAATTCTTAGGACTTAGATAACTCCAAAGCATTTTTTACTTTCAGAGCTCTCAACCATATAGCCGCTAGATTTGGTAAAGATATTTGAATCGGACGGTTTGTAGGTTTTGTATAGAATTTCATAGAAGTTCAAGCTATCTAGAGCGATAACCTTCTCTTTAACTAAATAGAACTTATACCCACTTAACTTAGTCATATTTTCTAAAAGTGTTTCTTTAATTTTTAGGTTTTTAAAAATACTACAATCACCCATTAAATTCACAGCTATTTTTTCCTGAGTTATTTGGTGCGTCTTTCGGAGTTCTAAAATTTCTTCTACTACAAGAGCTTTTTCTTGAAGATTTACAATAAAAACAAAATGAATAATTAGAACAATTAAAAAGATAATTATAGTTTTGGAATTCTGAATAAAATACCTATAAAATGTCTTTATGCCAAAATTACTTAACTTAATCATAAATACAAAATATTACAATTTGATTATATTTTCCATCATCTTTTTAATAAATATACCGATTCTCGACAATATCCCCTTTGGCGACGATTTTCATCATATTTTTGACCATTCCTTTGTCACCCAGACATCAAACCCATTTATGTTTTTCAATCCATGGAGTATCTATTTTAAAAGCTGGGGTTTTGCTTATTTTGTTATATGGAATCTGTACAACCTTTTTGGTACTCAATTTGTGTACTATCGATTTTTTAACTTAATTCTTCATTTTCTCAATTATTTACTTATAAAAAAAATCATATCTAAGAAATTTGATTATAGTGAAAAAAAAATAAAATTAATTTCACTTCTATTTCTATTTAACCCACTCAGTATCCTGACTGTCACTTGGATTTTTCAAATAAAAACCCTACTTTCACTCTTTTTTATTTTGTTAACCTTACTCGCAGTTTATACATTTAATTTTAACAGAATCCGGGATTACATAATTACTATATTCGTATTTTTTCTAGGTTTAACGAGTAAAGTTTCAGGAATTCTACTTCCCATTTATATTGGTTATTATTTATACAAAAAGATATCAAACAAAAAACTACTACTTCTGTGTATTCCATTACTTACTTTATCTCTATTGTATGGACTCCTAAATATAAAAGGGATTACCTATATTGTGAAAGAAGTTAAAAACATTGAAAAACCGGTTGCAGAAATAAATATCGACCATGTAATAATGAAAAGCCAATATGCTTTAACCGAGGAAGAACGAAGTACAGAGTCCGACGTCAATTACGAAATAAATATCTATAATGAAATAAGCGAAGGAGCCGAAAAATACCTTCCGCCAGTATTTAATTTAAATACCTTTTTTGATAAACATATTGTATCGATGCAAAATCTCTCAAAGCTTGTTCTTTTTACATTTGGACTAAATAGTTATTTTCCATTCTATGAAAACAATCTTCAAACATCCCTAACAAACAGTCTCTTTTTTCATGTGACTATAGCGAGTATATTCTTACTGATTCTTATAAAAACAAAGAATCAATTTTTAATTTTGGCATTGACTCTTTTTTTGCCAGTAGCAGGATATTTTTATATTCCCTATATGAAGTTTTCATATACATCAGATCATTGGTTCTACCCGGCTTGTTTTGCAATAATACTTGGAATAACCTCTTTTATTAAAAATAGAAAAATACTAGCTATCCTATCTCTAGCTATTTTTGCTAATTATGCATATACCACAACTACTTATTATAATTTTAGTAATACCTTGAGTAATAACTACGCCAGTATTCCTAATAATATAGTCATTGATCATTTAACCAATTATCAAGAGGCCTTTCCCGACAAAGACAAAATAGCCCTCGTTTACGATAAAATATTAAGTGAATCAGATTTTAATAACACTAGCTATTATAAACAGTTACATAAATCAGTGATAGATAGTGGAAATCTTGAATTGTTAAAAAAGCATTTTCCCCGCTTCGCTGCTGATCAAATTAGATCTCAAGACTCAGTTTCACTTTACGGTTTTGGCTTAATGCACGAAGGTATCTATCCTTCAGAAAAACTCGAATTAACAAAATCACTTCTGACGGTATTTTCACATCATATTTCAAAAGAGCGTTATAGATTGGTTCTAGACTATCTGAAATGATCCGTTTTCTTTAATATATCAGCTGTTAAAAAGAGATTAGTGTTGAATTTAGAAGGATAAGAAATCAAGAGATTTTCAGTTACCTCGTAGTTGTTGTGATAAATAACAAGTATATCTTTCTCAACATTGAACTTTTGAAACTCAATTCTGTTTTCAGAGTCAAAAAGAAAGAATTCTCCAAAGAAAGACTCTTTAAGTTTAATAACTATTTTATAAAAACCTGGATGCATTAAACCGAGTTCAAGGTTTCTCAAATTTTCTTTTTCAATTTTTTTATAATAAATGAAACTACTATCAGGGATACTCCTGGATAGATTTAGGTTTTCTCTTTGTAAATGATACGTTTTATTTGGTAGTAAATTACTTGTAAAGAAAATATTAAAAGGTCCAATAACTTTAGGATTAATAAATGTGAAGTCCAAACGAAAAAAAGCTTCTGATTTTAAAACACCAAGACAGTAAGATTTATCAACGGATGGTGTCCTAATGTCGATGCGCATATCCTCCACGGTAATTTCATTTTGAAACTTTGAGTCCCACTCAATCATAGAAACATCTTTAATTATACTTTCTTTGAAAGAGTACTTTAACTTAATAGGAACATTTCTATTTATATCTCCTGTTCGAAAAGTAATACTATCATCTGTTGCTTCCAATATTACAGCGACACCAGTAATATCCCAACTAAAGGCCTGTGAATTAACAAAATTATCCATAATTTGTTTATCAGAGCTTTGGGCCAGCTGACTAATATACCAAAGTTCTTTATAAGGGTCTTTCCCACTTATCTCAATAATTTCATAAAACCATTTCCAAAACTCAGAGTTTGGATCTTTTTTCACCAATAGTTTTAATTCATTATATTTAAACTTTTCATGTAACAAATAGAGAAAGGGCTTCAAAACCTCACTCTTTTCATCCTCTTCAAATGTAGTTACTAAACCAGGCTTATTAATTGATGAAACAGTAAAATCATAGCAGTGAAAGTCCCCAACAAGTAAATCAACCTCTTGATCTTTTAGTGTTGTTGGTTTAATTCCAGTGAGTAAGTCGAACATAAATTCATTTGAATTCAAACCCAAATTTCCATCCACAAATTTTGAAATAGATGCCCACTTTACGTATGTACTCGCCCAAAAAAAGAGATCTTTTTTCTCGGCGTGTGTATATTGAATAAAATCTTGTTTATCCAAAAAAATATCTAATTCTTCTAAGAGGCCAAATGGTTTAAAGCTAAAATTACCTCCAGTGATAATAATTATATTTGCTCCAAAGCACCAATTAATTCCAATTCGAAACAAAGCTTCCTTATTAGAAATCTCATTACAATAATCAGGTCTTGTAATAGTTAGTTCGTTATATTTTTTGATTTTATCATCTTCACTAATACCACTCTTTACTGAAAGAACAGGTATATATTTTTTAAGGCTCTCCAAGTAGGTCGTATGATATCTATCTTCACGGTCAGCAACATTTATGAGAACATTTCTTCCAAAGTAATTTTTAGGTGCATACTTTTCATAGCGTATAGAACTAACGACAACTTCAGTTAAATGAAGAATTTCCCCAATATTATTATAATAATACTCTACATTATGTTTTGAATTATCCCGCTTCTCTATAAGCCTTGTATAATAAAGTGCTTTTAAGTAAATTGCTCCAAGGTCATCTTTTGTAAATTGACACCAATCATATATCAAGTAACTATCTATAGATCCTATAAAATAGAATAATTCAAAGTTCTTTCTTGTAAAATAATGCGAATGTCCCTCATAATTAAAATCATCACTAATTATAACAAGCTCGGTTTGGTAATAATCTTCATTTAAAATTTCTTCAACGTTCCTATCTTTAAAATCTAGGCTATAAAGAGTCCTTACTCTATTAACAACATAACTATTCTCTATAAGCTTATTAAACTTTTGTATAATTTTTTCATTACTGTAATTCATCCACCTTGTATCTTCTTGAAATTTTCTTTTTTTAACATGATAACCATTCTCATGGAGGGTGAGATGATTGATCAAATCAACAATCTTTATATACTGTCGTTGGATTACGAGAGATTTTAGTTTCTCTCCAGATTTTCTATTCTTTAAGTTTTTAAATAACCATTCGAACTGAAAATAAATTTCATGAATTATATCAACATAGAACTTTCGTGGATAAAATCTATACGTAAAATCAATTTCTTTACCTTTAAGGACTTTCCAAGAGTCTGTAGGGAAGTATTTTGCACCTGAAAAATCAAAGAGGATCTGACTATCTCTTTGAGAATGAAAATCGAAATCTGCCACCATTGGAAATAATAAATTCAGAAAATTAAAAAGAAGGTTTAAAATTTTATTATTGAGATTGTTTGGCTCACCTATAATGTAAAAATCTAAATCACTTATGACCGGAATGAAGTAGTCTTTACCGTAGCTACCTTTTAAATAAGCATGTTTAACGAAAGGACATAAATTTAAAATTACTTTTACGCTAAGAACACCTAAAAAGTAATAATAATTATAAAGTTGATTAATACTTTTATAACGGCTTAATTTGTACAAAAAATACTTAATTTTATCTTTCATTGAGTTCTTTTTTTAAATAAACACCGTTAGCGACGACATTTTCTGTCATATAGAACTCATAACATTCAGATTTCAAAAGTAAAAAATAAGCACTTATAAGACGTGAGAGTAGGTTTTTAATATTTCTAAAATGGTCTCTCGTTGTATGTTCTATGAAGTACTCTAATATTAGAGGTAGGCCAATTCCTATGACCATATGTCCAAGTAAGTACTTGAACATTTTAAACTTAGTAATTTTCTCTAATCGTGGTTTGTCCAAAGTGGTTCTAAAGCCTTGAATAAGAATATTACAATCTCCAGTACTTACTTTATTTTCGAGTTGTTCAATGGAGACAAGATACTTCTTGTTAAAATTCTGCCTCTCAAATTCATAGACATCGGCTTCTCGTAAGTAAGGAAAGTACGAATATAACTTATTTTTATCTTCTATTCCTATTCTTAATGGGAAAGGATAAATCCTTCCCTTTCTATCGACGACCGGAGTGTCGTCAGAGATTATTTTTGTATCAGTATCTCGGATCAATTCCATAAATAAAGTTGATTTACCACCCTTAGAACCCATCATAAAAACAATGTTTTTCTCATTTAATTTAACACTACATGCATGAATTTTATGGAAACCTTTACTATCCATAAACTTTGCACTTCTTGATAAGATAAGTAGATAAGTGATTTCATGCAGAAATCCTTCATCAACATAAAAAACATCTACTGATTCTTTTTCATAATTAAAAACTGTAACTGCTTTTCCAAAATAATCATTATAGCGAATTTTCCCAACGTCATAATAAATAGAATTTGTAGTCTGTTTAGTTGCTATTAGATTAACAGGTAAGACACCTGTTTCTTTTTTTATAATATTTATTATTAATTTTTTTTCTGACTTAAACTCATTGTTCTTAATAAAGTATGCGAAGTCTTTTTTCAATATATTGTTAATTTTTTCTTGATCTGACTTAATTTCGATATGAATTCCATAAATATCAAGAGACAGTTTGAAGCTAGACATTTTTAATCCTTCCTTTTACTGATCCAAAGAATATACCTACTGAAAAAAAGAAGTGGACAATAATGATCATTAACCATGATACAAAAAAAGATTTTATTGATTTCAATTCCAACATAATATTTAATGAGATAATTATAGCTAAAACACTATGTAACAAAATGAGTCCAAGTTGTAGAGTTTCAGGTAGGTATGGAAAAACTGTCAATAAAAATCCAGTTAAGATCGGAAACATGAAAAAGTTTTTAAAGGTATTTCTATCTAAGAAAAAAGTTATTCCTCGATAATAACCTGACTTGAATTGAATTCTTGCTAGATCTAATAGGTGGTCTCTTCTTTTGTGGAAAACATATAGATGAGGAACATAAAGCATCCTATATTTGGATTGTTGTAGTTGCTCTAAAAATAAATTTTCTTCACACCTTAAAATGTTTTCATCAAAATAATTATTATCCTTTATAAAAATATCTCGTTTTATCCACAAATTGCACAAAGTAAGGTCAACTTCACTCGCGTCTAATAATACCTCACTCTTTATCGAGTGCCTTTTTGAAGTTGGCCCCATTACAAAAGATGCTTCTAAAACTTTTCCCAATACTTTTTGCTGAAGACTTCCGTTAACCGGAGATTGGTCCGGGCCACCTAAAATATCAAATGGTTGTGTTTTTATAAATTTAAAAAACTCGCTGTAGTAGTGGTCTGGAAGAAATGCATCATCATCTAAAAATTGTAGAAATTTTGAATTTGAATTTTTTACAAGATGATTTCGCGACGCACCAGGGGGGATTTTTTTATCAATTATAAGTGGTACAACTGGGAGCGTATGAGAAAACGAATTTATAATTTCAATAGTTTCAAGGTCTTCCCTTTGCGTCAGGACAATAACATTCACTAGATATTTTGACTTACTTAACTCAATACTTTTAAGGCAAGTTTTCAAAATTTCTGATCGATCGTACGATGCAATAAGAACGTCAAAAGTAAAATCCATTTATCCTTCTAATACTTCAAAAACATTTAATATTTCATTAAATATGTTATATAAATTTAGCTTGAATTAATAGCTAAATCACTGAATTTAATATGCTTAAAATATAAGGAACACTCAATGTTAACCACTCAACAAGTTAGAGATAAGTTTACTTCATACTTCGAATCAAACGGTCATGAAAAGCTTGAATCATCCCCTTTAATACCTCAAAACGATCCGACATTACTTTTTGCTAATGCAGGGATGAATCAATTTAAGGACTACTTTGTTGGGAAAGCAATTCCAGAAAATAAGAGGGCCGTTACAATTCAAAAAGTTGTTCGGGCAGGTGGAAAACATAATGACTTAGATAATGTTGGTTTCACAGCAAGGCACCATACTTTTTTTGAAATGCTTGGAAATTTTTCATTCGGCGATTATTTTAAGCACGAAGCTATAAAGATGGCCTGGAAATTCTTAACAGTAGAATTAAAGATACCAAAAGAAAAACTCTATATTACAGTGCATGACTCAGATGAGGACGCTAGAAAAATTTGGCATGAACAAGAAGGCGTACCACTAGATCGTATTTTCTACATGGGTGATAAAGATAATTTTTGGGAAATGGGTGATACAGGTCCTTGTGGTCCTTGCTCTGAAATATTTTTTGATCATGGAGAGCAATTCTCAGATGGTGCAGATACCAGCTCATGCATTCTAAATGATGAAGGAAGATATGTTGAGGTTTGGAATTTAGTATTTATGCAATATGAAAAGTTTAAAGATAATAATGGAGAAGTTCAAAGACGTGATCTACCTAAACCTTCTGTCGATACAGGAGCAGGCCTTGAAAGACTCACAGCTTGTTTACAAGGTGTGTATTGGAATTACGATATTGATGGCTTCAATGAGATAAGATCAGAAATAGAAAGAATCTCAGGTAAAAAATATAGTGATCCTAACTCTGTCTCAAGTATTAGAATTGTAAGTGATCATATTAGGGCCGCAACAATGCTTATTACTGATGGTGTAATGCCTAGTAATGAAGGTCGTGGTTATGTTTTAAGAAGAATCATCAGAAGGGCCATAAGGCATTTAAATGAGCTTGGACTAACAGAGATTAGTTTCTATAAACTCGTTCCAGCAGTATTTGAAAACCTGGGAAAAGAGTATCCACAAAATCAAGCAAACTCTGAGCTAGCAGTTAAACTTCTTACCCTTGAGGAAGAAAAGTTCAGACAGACCCTTAAGACTGGACTTGATCTCTTAAACAAAGAAATCAAAAAGCTCAAGCCAGAAGCTTCCCTACCAGGAAAAGTTGCTTTTAAATTATACGATACCTTTGGATTCCCACTAGATTTAACACAAGTTATTTTAGAAGAGAAAAACTTCAAGCTTGATTCGGCTGGCTTTGAAGTGGCAATGAAAAAGCAAAAAGAAAACTCAAAAGCTTCTTCTAAATTTGAAATTAAAGAAGATAACTTAAAAGATTTCTACCAAATTAAAGAAAAATATGGCGAAACAAAATTTTTAGGATATCACAATCTAAAATCAAAATCGTCTCTTGTCGCAATAGAAGATCAGGGCGACTACACTGCACTTGTTTTTGAAAGTACTCCTTTTTATGCAGAAGGTGGTGGTCAAGTTGGAGATATTGGTCATGTACTTGATGGTAATGGAAAAGTTCTAGCAAATGTTATTGATACACAAAAACCAGTCGATGGTTTGTTCGTTCACTATTGCTCAGAAGTAAATATTGCAGCTCTTAAAACTGGTAAGGAGTACCAACTCTCTGTAAATAAGGCCAACAGAGAACTAATTATGCGTAATCACTCTGCTACACATTTACTTCAATCAGCATTAATTGAAGTGCTTGGAAACCATGTAAAGCAAGCTGGTTCTAGAGTTAGTGCAGAGTCACTTAGGTTTGATTTCACCCATCCTGAAGCCCTAAAGAAAGAAGAAATCACTAAAGTTGAAAAGCTAGTTAATCAAAAAATTGGTGAAAGTCTTAATGTTGAATCTAATATCATGACTAAAGATGAGGCCACTAATAAAGGCGCAATGGCCCTTTTTGGTGAAAAGTATGGTGACTCTGTTAGAGTTCTTGAGATGGGAGATTTCTCCCTTGAACTTTGTGGTGGAACCCATGTCGAAAATACTAAAGACATTGGACTATTTACGATAACAGTTGAGACTTCTCTTTCGAGTGGAGTGAGGAGAATTGAAGCTCTTTCCTCAACACAGGCTTTTGGACACTTAAGTAAAAGGTCAAATACTCTTAGTAAAATCGAAAGAATGTTTTCAGTTAATTCTGAAATGCTAAATGAGAAATTAGAAGCTCTACAACAAGATATAAAAAATAAAAATAAAGAAATTCAAAAGCTCAAAGATCAAATGCAAGCACATGCTGCTAAAGATATGTTCGGAGACGTTCAAAAATTAGATAATGGCCTTGGTATTATTTGCGCTAATCTAAAAGATGGTTCCGCAAAGGACTTTAGAAGTATCTCTGATAAATTCATCGATCAAGATAAGGAAAATGTTTTATTTTTGTATCTCATTGCAGATGGAAAAATTTCTTATCTTCTAAGAACTGATAAGAAGAATAAAAACATTAACTGTTCAAATATTTTAAAGGCGACACAAGAGTGTGTTACTGGTCGTGGTGGAGGGAAACCTGACATGGGCCAAGGATCAGGGGATGCAACAAATACGGAACAGTTTATTGAAAAAATCATAACTGAACTCAAAGGAATATAATGAGATTTATAACTCTACCTATACTATTTGCAATGATTTTTTCTTGTACTAAATCTGCGACTTCTAAAAAGAATATATTAAACTATGCACTAACCAGCAATGTATCAACTCTCGACCCGGCCATTAGCTACGATACTGTTTCTGCCAAAGTAGTTTATCAAGTATATGAGAGTTTATTCGAATACGATTACCTAATTAGACCTTACCAGCTTAAGCCGCTTCTTGCTAAAGAGATGCCATTGATAGAAGAAGGTGGATTAAAGTATACAATCAAAATTAAGAAAAATATTCGTTATCATGACTCTCCAGCCTTCAATGGGGAAAAGAAAACTGTTAAGGCCCAGGACTTTATTAATCAAATTAAGCGTCTTGCATTCAGACCAACAAATAGTGGTGGTTGGTGGCTTTTTGATAACAGAATTAAAGGACTAAACGAATTTAGAGAAAAGGTTCAGTCTGATTTTTCACAATTTTATTCTCATGACGTAGAAGGTCTTCAAGCAGTTAATGACCACACACTGGTCATCAAACTCAAAGAACCCTATCCACAACTCGTCTATGCTCTAGCTATGGCATTTACAACTCCTGTAACCGAAGAAATTATCAATCACTATAAAAACGATCTCACTCAATTCGCAATTGGTACTGGTCCTTATAAACTAGTATCTTGGAAAAAGAACTCACATATTAAACTTGTTAAAAATGAATTCTATCATGAGTCTGTTTATCCATCGAAAGGTGATCGTTATGCTTATGAAAAAAAATTATTAAAAGACTCTGGTGCAAAACTTCCCTTCATTGAGCAAATTAATTTTCACATAATGAAAGAAGCACAAACAAGATGGTTAAATTTTCGAAATAAAAATATTGATCTGATGGTTTTAACAAAAGATCATTTCCCTCTAGCTCTTGATAATACTGGAGACCTAAACGAAGAGTTTGTTAAGGATGATATTAGACTTCAAATAGCTCCGACTCTTACCTATTGGTGGCTTGCATTTAATATGCAACATCCTATCCTTGGAAAAAATGTCCTCATAAGAAAGGCCATTGGTCATGCAGTTAATATTGATGAATATATAAAAAGTTTTACAAATAATATAGCCCTCAAAGCGAACTCAATTTATCCTCCTGGCGTTAACGGTTACTCCCCGGCCAATGAGCTACCCTATAAATATGATGTTCCAATGGCAAAAAAGCTACTGGCCGAAGCTGGTTTTCCAAATGGTAAAGGGCTTCCAGAATTCACCTACGATGTTCGAGGATCAACAACTGTCTCAAGGCAAATGGGTGAGTTTATTGAGAAAGAACTTGGTAAAATTGGAATTCAAATTAAAGTTATTTTAAATAGTTTTCCAGGTTTTTTAAACAAAGCCAAAACAGGCCAACTACAAATTTGGCAAGGTGGATGGGCCATGGATTACCCAGACCCTGAAAATGTTATCCAGCTTTTAATTACTAAAAACCATCCCCCAGGGCCGAACTCAACACTTTATTCAAACCCTAAAGTTGATAAACTCTATAAAGAATTATTTCACGCTAAAGAGTCTGAGGATGTACAAAAAGTAACTAAGAAGGTTGAGGAGCTTGTCTCAAAAGACCTTCCTTGGATTATGCAGTTTTACTCAAGAAACTATATTTTACATCACGGATACCTAAAAAATTTCCGCCAGTCAGATTTGGTAAATAATAATTTCAAGTACTTAAAACTTGAGTAGTTCCCCCGACTACTCAAGATGAGCTTTTTTTTAAGTTTTTAGTAAAGTCTCTCGATCAGTCTTATAAGTAATACTTCTCGACTAAGGACAAGGATAGAGAGATGACATTTTCCTGCAAAAGACATTTATTTTTACTAATAGGATTTCTCCTATTTTCAATTAGTACTATGGCCAGAGATCACCTGATCTATAGTGTCGCCGAAGATCTCCCTATGGGCTTCGACAATGAAGTGCTAAGGCGAAATTACTACGTAAATATTGGCTCCAACCAAGGCGTAACAAAAGGGGCAACTCTTGATGTTTACAGAGTTATTTCTAAGGCCAATCCCTATGACAATAAAAAAAGAGTCAATTATAAAATTCCAATTGGTAAGCTTGAAATTATTCATTCAGAAGAAGAATCTGCTGTCGCGTATATACAGAAACTAAATATGAATATTAAAGATCCTATTTTTGAAATTAATAACTTCATGATTGGAGATCACGTTTCGGTCAGTGTTAAATAAATAGTTTTTTTGATTTAACTAATTTGCCATATAAAATACTACTCTTGCACTTCACTTTATTGAGTGCAAGAACGTAGTCCTCACCTAATTCAAAATTTCCACCTCTAACAACAATTTTATTAATGCGCACACCGTTAAAGTAGCCTACAAAATGAAAATAATGGTCGTGGTGATAAGAATTTATATATCTAGAAACGATATAAACTGTTTTTTCCATAAGGACCTCCTTTAAACAATCAATTGCAATTCCTAGCTAATTTTAAAAACAGTAACTAATTGAAGTCATTTACAATCCGCGCAATATCGAGGAAAATTTAGCTATCTTAAGAGTAAAAAGGTTCCAATGAGTACGTTAAAAAATACAATATGCGATATATTAATTGAGCGAGTTAACAAGTCCCCATCGGATAACGCTGTTGGGACAATTGATAATAACAAGATCAATTTTTTAAACTTTAAAAAATATAAAGATAATATTGAATGCATTTCCATTGCACTGGTAAACCTTGGACTTAAACCTCAAATGAAAGTTTGTATCTTAAGTCATACCCGAAAAGAGTGGAATTTCATCGATTTGGCGATTATGTGCTCTGGGGGTGTAACAGTTCCTGTTTATCCGACTTATACTGCTGACGAAGTTGAGTACATTATTAATCATTGTGAAGCCGAATTTTTAATTGTGGAAAATCAAGATCAATTAGAAAAAATACTGGAAGTTCAAGATCAGTTGAAAAATATATCCAAGATTATTTCTATTGATCAAATTAAGCAAGAATCTGTTAGAAAATTAAATCCCGATATTCAATTTATAAGTTTTGAAGAGTGTATGAGTATCGGAATTAATGAAAATCTTCATCATCCAGATCAATTCTTATTAAATATTGAAAATATAAACCCAGAAAGTCTAGCAACCATTGTTTATACTTCTGGAACAACAGGTGAACCAAAGGGAGCAATGATTAAGCATATTGCCCTTTTTCAAGTATTGCAAAATGTAAAAAAGTACACTCATAGCTCAATCCACAGAGAAGATAGATTTTTAACTTACCTCCCTCTATCTCATGTTCTTGGAAGGCTTGAATCTTTTTTCCCAATTTTATTTGGCTCAGAAACTGTTTATGCAAAAGATATGAAAAATCTTATTAATGAAATTCCTCTTGTTCAGCCAACTATTTTAGTTGCTGTTCCAAGAGTCCTTGAAAAGATCTATGAGAAGGCGATGAAATCTCTTGATTCAAATGAAATTAAAAAAGCTGCCTTCAACTGGGCTACAGATACGGCCAATAATTATTTTGAAACGATTTATAATGATAAAACGCCAAAAACCATTTCAATAATTCAATACCAATTAGCTAAAAAAATTGTATTTGATAAAATTTATGAAATGTTTGGTGGAAAAATTCGTTACTTCATTTCTGGTGGCGCGCCTCTTAGTACAAAAATAATAGAGTTTATGAGAAATGCTAATTTAACTGTACTCGAAGGCTACGGTCTCACAGAAACAGTTGCACCTTGCTTTATTAATCCAATGAATTTTCAGATTCCAGGAACTGTTGGGCAACCAATGGGCGATGTAGAAGTTAAGTTTTTAAAAGATGGTGAAATATTATTAAAGTCAGTTGCCATGTTTAGTGGATACTACAAAAATGAAGAGGCTACAAAAGAAGTTCTTGATGAAAAAGGCTGGTTTCACACTGGCGACATTGGAGAATTTAACAATAAAGGATTTTTGAGGATTACTGACCGAAAGAAAGACATAATCATAACGAGTGGTGGTAAAAATGTTGCTCCACAAAAAATTGAAAATCTATTAAAAATTAGCCCATATATTGCTCAGGCCGTAATCGTTGGTGATAAGCAAAAGTACTTAACTGCATTGATAGGAATAGAAAGAGAAGCCTTCGAAAAACACCTCGAAGAATTTGAGCTTCAAGATCATTGCGATCACATTGAACTAGCAAATCACCCGCTAATTAACCAGATCATTAAGAATGAAATTGAAAAAGTTAATGAAGAACTGGCATCATTTGAAAGCATCAAGAAGTTCAAAATAATACCCTGCGAAATAACAACGGACAATTACCTTACTCCCTCACTAAAAACCAAAAAGAAGCTTGTTATAAAAGATTTTGGCCCTATGATTAAGGCAATGTATAAAAATTAATGAAAGCTTTTGACAAATAAAGTTATTATATTTATAAAGGTTAGTTCATAAACAATTTAATGAGGTAAATGATATGGCAAGAGTAACGATCGAAGACTCACTAGAGCAAGTTGAAAACAGATACGAATTAGTTCACTTAACAATTAAAAGAGTTAAGCAACTACGTGAAGGTGCAGAAGCTCAAGTAAAGAGCAAGAATAAGCATATTGTTACAGCATTAAGAGAGATTGCAGCCGGAAAGGTTACCCACTCTCCAATGGAAGAATACGATTCAGAAGAATTCTAGATATTACCGGCCCTCTTTAAAGAGGGCTTTTTTTTTGCCTTAATTTCAGTCAATTTTTAAATACCATACATTCCCCCCTTCTCAAACCACTGTAATTACATAAAAAAACTGGCATGAATCTTCCATGTATATAGAGTACAGGAGAGGATTTTTATGAAGATTTTTATCGCCTTAGTGGTAAGTCTACTAAGCATTAATATTCACGCTCACAACATGAGTGAGGACCTCAAAAAGGATAAAATCCAAGAGGCACTAGCAGATCTTTCAAAGAAGATTACTCACAATAGAATTCACATATCCTCAGCTCCACTAACTCCAGACTTTGAATTACAATATTCAAAGTTTTTTGAATCAGGTGACAAGCAACTAGAAGACTTCCAAGTAGAAGTATCAATAGATAACATCCCACACGAAATCACGTGTAACTTTTTATCAGGTGAATATGGTGAATCAAAAGCGGTATACTTTATCGTGTATAAGAATTGCATCTCAGTAAATCTTGAAAGTTATAAAGAAAAAGAAATCAGCCTAAAAACTCAATTTTGGGATGATTGGAGATACTAAAGAACTAGAATACTGTACAAGCACAAAAGCCAGGCCGTATAAAAAAAGCCCTCATATGAGGGCCTTCATTTATTTACCTAAAGCTATTTTTAAAACTTCATCAAAATGTTTTACCGGGTAAAATTTCATACCCTTTCTATGATTTACAGGAACTTCTTTTAAATCCTTCTCATTGGCATGAGGTAAGATTATAATTTTGATTCCAGCTCGTTTTGCTGCCAAAACCTTTTCTTTGATTCCACCAACTGGCATAACTTTACCAGTAAGACTCAGCTCACCAGTCATTGCAACATTACCTTTAACCTTTTTATTCTTAGATAAAGAGTAAAGGGCTAGGGCCATTGTAATCCCAGCACTTGGTCCATCTTTTGGAGTAGCACCTGCTGGTAAATGAAGATGGACTTGGTGTTTTTCTAAAAAATCGAGAGAAGCTTCAGCAGTCTTTTCACCACTTTCTTTTTTAACGGTTTTCTTTTTTCCAGCTTTTAGATTTTTTACTTTTTGTATTTCATCTATTTCATCTTGTAATAATTTTTGAACATAACTATAGGCAATATTAGCGGACTCATTCATAACGTCCCCCATTTGCCCAGTAAGCTTAAATCCTTTACCTTTGATTGGAAGTGTCTCAATAAAGAGAATTTCTCCACCAAAAGATGTCCAAGCAAGCCCTGTTACAATACCTGGATTAAGAGGCTTTTGTGCTACTTCCGATTCAAATCTTTTTGGACCTAAGATATCTTCTAGCTCCTTAACTGCGGGAGTAAACTTTTTCTTAACTTTTGCAGTAACCTTTTTAAGGGCCGCATGTCTACAAAGCTTAGCTACAAATTGCTCCATTCTACGGACACCGGCTTCTCTAGCATAGTCATTAATTAAAGATTTCAGAGTGGCACTTGAGAGACCAAAATCTTTTGTCGTTAGTCCATGCTTCTTTAATTGTTTAGGGATAACCCATTTTGTTGCAATGGAAATCTTCTCTTCAACAGTATAGCCACTTAGCTCTATAAGCTCCATTCTATCGAGGAGTGCTTCTGGAATTTCACCGACATAGTTGGCAGTTGCAATAAATAGAACCTTTGATAAATCAAAAGGAATATCTAGGTAGTTATCAATAAAGGTTCTGTTCTGTTCAGGGTCTAGAACTTCTAGTAAAGCTGATCCAGGATCACCTTGATAGCTTCGACCTAACTTATCAATCTCATCGAGCATTATTACTGGGTTATTAACCTCTACACGCTTTAATGCTTGGATAAGTTTACCAGGCATTGCTCCAACGTAAGTTCTTCTATGCCCTTTTATCTCAGCTTCATCTCTCATTCCACCTAGTGAAAAACGATAAAATTTTCTACCAAGAGCATTGGCAATAGATTGCCCCAAAGAAGTCTTACCAACACCTGGAGGACCAGCTAAACAAAGTATTGTTCCATCGTATTCTGGCTTCAGTTGTCTTACAGCAAGAAACTCTAAAATTCTTTCTTTTGCTTTTTCTAGACCATAGTGATCTTTTTCTAAAACTTTTTTCGCAGCTGGAATACTTGTTTTATCTTCAGTCTCTTTATCCCAAGGAAGATTTACCATCCAATTTAAAAATGTTCTGGTGATATTATACTCTGGTGATGAATCTGGAATTGATTCTAAACGTTCGATTTCCTCCAAAGCAGCTGTCATAGCTTCCTCTGGCATATTAATTTCTTCAATTTGTTCTTTAAACTTTTTTATTTCACGAGATTTTTCATCTTCGTCCATTCCAAGTTCAGTTCTAATTACTTTTAGCTGTTCTCTTAGAAAATATTCTCTCTGATACTTATTAACTTTATCATTAACTTCATCAGTAATTTTCTTTTGGATGTCTGCAACATCTTTTTCTCGTTTAAGGTAAACTAAAAGTTTTGCAAATCTCTTTTTCACGACTAATGTTTCTAAAAAATCTTGTGCCTCAGGAACATCTAAAGAAAGTGCAAAAGCAACCAAGTCTGCAAGAGAACCTGGACTTGGAGAATTAAGCATTGCTAATTTCATTTCTTCATTGAAGTAAGGATTGATTTCACTTAGTTTTTTAACTTGGTTAATAACCGATCTTGTATAGGCATCAAGCTCCTCATCGGGCTCATTAACATCTTCAAATACATTTGTTCTAACAACAAGTAGAGGCGATTCTTCTAGAAACTTAGTTACCTTATATCTCTTAAGCCCGTGGACTAAAAGGTTTACAGAACCATCGGGAAGCTTAAGTTTCTTAACAACTTTACAGTAAACCCCAACTTTATAAACATCTTTTGCACTTAAATCTTTAATGCTGTCATCAAAGGCTTCCATTTCATATTCTTCAACAGCTCCCTGATTTCTTTCATCCTCTTCATCGTCAATTACGTATTCTTGACCTTCTTTAAACTTAACAAGGTTTAGAGCGACGTAACCAACTTGAGTAACCATTTGATCAAGCTCAGGAGTATACTTATCTTCACTTAAAATAATTGGTGCAATCATTCCAGGAAAGATCGGACTATTAACAATTGGAATTACCACTAATTCACTTGGCAATTTATGTATCGTTTCCACTTCTGGATTTACTTTAACTTTATCATTTTTTTTTGGCATACAGACCTCTCCTACTTCTTAACATCAATAACTAGACGTCCTGGATTTTCTAAATAAAAAATATCATAACTAACTTTTTCTACGAATTGTAACTCTACTGATAAGTTGTCCTTATCAATTGTAAAGAAATCGATATTTTTGAGATATTTAATATTTTTTAATTGGGCCACATCCGTACCTAAAGAAGAATTAAAAAAATCTATGTATACTTTTTTTTCTGCACTAGAGATTTTCCCATATACTTTTGGTGGTTTCGTGGATGTAAAGTCGAAAACAACTCTTTCATAGCCCCTTGCCGGTACATATGAATTTCGAATTCCATTTAATTTTTGAATAACTGGATTTGCTTCGGAATGAAAGACACCTTTATCAAAAAAGATTGATCTTTTTCTTGATGATATTTTCCAAATTCTTTCTTGTAATAAATCTTGAGCAAAACTAAATTGACTCAGACCTAAAGTGATTAGTAGAACACTTAAAACTGCTTTCATAA
Organism: Bacteriovoracaceae bacterium; assembly: GCA_047634375.1. Lineage (GTDB taxonomy): Bacteria > Bdellovibrionota > Bacteriovoracia > Bacteriovoracales > Bacteriovoracaceae. The sequence goes on along the minus strand of JBLIAG010000005.1, from coordinate 61,832 downwards.
AACCTCATCCTTGGTTTAATTTGTACATGTTAATGGTATAGAATAATTAGGATTTCGACAAAGTTTTATACTTAATAATGTCGATATTAAGTAAGAAGAGAATAGCAAAGAGTCCAAAGATAAAGCTGCCCATTCCGCCTGAGTTAGAACCATTGTCTATATCGACAGTCCCACAACTGATTCCTAAGTTTTCATCCTCAGATGCTTGCGCAGCGTCACCAATTGTCGACTTCAAAGGCACATATGGACTTGAGGTATGAGTAACCGTGCCTTCTGTGCAAGATCCGTTATCATCATATGGAAAACTATCAATTTTGTTTAATGTGTAAAACTCTAAGCCCATATAAAATCCAACACTCGCCGAGAGTGTGTAAATATTATTTTCATTTGTTAGTACATTAGGTGATGAAAAAATCTCATATGATTCAAGGTTTGAAAGGTGTTTTGGATAAATTTTAATATCAAAAATATTATTATTAGCAGTTGGAGAAAGCGAGAGTTGAAGATTAAGATTTGTAAGTTTCTTACCTGTACTATCAAATTTTGAGTTATGTAGTGTATAAGAAATTTCATCGTTTCGTTTTGTATAAACATAAAATTCATAGTTACTACCTAGCCCGGTACCATTTAAATCAACATTAACCATAAGGCTATCTAGACTGAGATTACCAGAATCTAGTTGTGTAAAATCAAGACTAAACTCATCGCCTTTACCAGTTAAGCCTTCGTCGACCTCTTCCTCTGTAAAGAAACCATTAAACAATACATTTGTGTCGTAGTAATTTTGTAATAGCTCATATTTTCTATCTGTAGTTTTAAACTTATTACCAAAATATTCAGTGTTAAGGTTTTCATCACATCGAATTGTAACATCTCCAACATTTATATAGTCTGTAGTTGAGTCAAGATAAAAGGCTTGAGGACGACTTTTTGCTCGTGGACCACATTGACTATAGAAGGTAGGACGAAAGTTTTTCTGAAAGCAGATTTGGTTATTTATATTTTTGTAATATTCCGATAGGGCCCCTAAATTTCTAACAGGAGAAATCATAATATAGTAAGAATCATCGAGTTCAAGATTTTCAAAAAAAAAGTTCCCGGTACTATCTGTTAATTCTGATTGTATAACGTCATTTGTTTTTGTTGAGATGGCTTGGACATGGACACCAAATACAGGTGTCGACTCACCAGCAATTACCCTTCCCTTAAGAGAGCCATTCTCAGTAATTTCGTAATTCTTTTTAATTCCGGCAATATCATCTGAATGAATAGAATGTTGAGCCTTAAAAATAGAATAAACCATTGAGGAGTCTATAAGCTCGGAATGAGATAGTCCTAAGAAATGACCAAACTCATGTGTAACAACATCTCCTAGGTATGCATTGGAATCACCACTTAATGTTTTGTCCAAAGTTAAATTAATTGATTTTGACGAGTATTGATTGATCAAAACATCCGCATTAAGGATATCACCAGTTGATGCATTGTATGCAATCGATGTAATTGCTATTACTCCAGATCCAAAATAACTGAAATCATCAGAAAATCTAAATGAATTGATTGAACCATTTGAAACACTTGCGTTAGAATTTTGAAACCGCGGAACAATTTCATATGGTGAAACAGAATTCCACTGCGCCAAACTATCATTGATAATTGTATACATTCTCTGAGTGATATATTCAGTGTATGTTAAATTCAACAGATCTAACTGATCATTTGTTATATCAATAGTAATGTCATTATTTACGGGGACAGGATTTACATAGACTAGTATTTGGTTTGAGCCGAGATTCCATTTAATGTTTTTCCCGCTTTCTGTTTTTGAAATCACGTAAGCATTGGCTATATTTAGCCAGGCCATAAGAGTAAATATCAACCATTTTTTTTTCATGTTCGTTTTTTTCTAATTACTCCAACAGTAATACCAAGACCCCCTAAAATAACGACAAGCCAAATTGCCGGTAACTTATTTTGAGTTTCATCCTTCTCACTTATAGAAGCAATTGACCTTCCCCTTGATTTTCTTTTATATAAAGCTTGTGACTCTTTATCCAAGTTTAATTCATATTTATCTTTAATTCGTTCTTTAAATTTTGTCTTCTTTACCCACTCAGATAAGTCATAAAACTTATCCACTCTCATCTGACCTACCTGGGGATGACCAGGAAAAATTTGATTTATTAAAACTTTTTTATCACCCATTATTTTCAAAGAAAATTTACCGAGTCCTAAATTATTAACCCAATTTTTCTCTTTATGCTTTTTTGTAAATAAAACAACATTCTCTCCAACTTCAAACTTAGGAGAACCTTTTACATCAAAAACTGTTTCTCCTATTTTACCACCAGGATAGTAGATATTGATGAAGTTTTCATCGGGCTTAAGTCCTATCCACTTATCGGCTAATAGAGTAACTTTACTAACGATTCTATTGCCATTTTTTTCAGAAGTTACTGAAATAACTTCACCTTGAATCAGACCATCACTTTCTTTAATTTGTTTTTTTATAGATATTGGAATAAAAGTTGTTGCATAAACGAAGCTAGACATAGCAATTAATGGTAATAAAAACAGGCGTTTATGCATAAGAGTACTCCTAATAGGTTTTCTCTTAAACCTATCGGATCTTACCCATAGAACTTGAGTATTTTAATCAAACTCTATTATATGCCCAGCTATGTTTGCAAAATTCTGGTCTTGATCAATAATTACGATTGTATTGTTTTTCATACTCAAATTTTGAAGAAACTCACATAACTTTATCAGTTCTAATTTCGATAGACCAAAAGAGATATTTTCGAAAAAGATAATTGAGTCAGTGAGAGATTTTTGTAGTTTATTTAGAAGGTAGATTCTTTGTTTTTCACCACCTGATAGAGAGTTGATCTGGCGATCAAGAGATAGATAATCCAAATTCAGAATCTTAAGATACTCATTAATCCTCTGAAACTTAGGAGTGAGCTTTATTGTTGATAATACCTCACTGACAGGTCTTGAAAAAGCTTCATGAACAGTCATATTTCCATCATGAATATCTGCATAGATTGGTTTAAGTTTTTTTCCTCTACAGTCCTCACACTCTAAAACAATATCTTCCAGAAATTGCATTTCAACTGTAAGAACACCTTTTCCTTCACATTTTGGGCACTGACCTAAATCAGAATTAAAAGAAAAGTTTCCATCTACTAATCCAAGTGATTTTGAAACAGATAGATTACTAAAATGTTTTCGAACGACTGGAAAAAATCCAGTCATACTTCCAACAGTAGACCTAGATGTGTAACGGTTTAGATTGGCATCTACAATGATAATATCTTTAAAATCTGTACTTCCTTTTATCTTATCAAAAGTTCCTCTTGTGATATTTAAATGGCTTCCCTCTTTTAAATAGTGAAGTTCCGCAGCCAGGGTGTTTATTAATACGCTTGTTTTTCCTGTACCTGAAGAGCCTCTCACCCATGTCACTTCATTGATCGGGAGTTTGATATCATTAAACTCTCGTCCATAAACAACAGGTTTTTTGAGTTCTATAAAGTTTCGAGTTTTTATCTTTCTTGGTTTTAAAGGATTTTTTATTTCTTTAAATTTAAAAAGCTTTCGCTCGCCTTCAAAAAGTATTTTGCCGCCAAACTGACCGGCGCCAGGTCCAACTTCAACTAAGTAGTCGGATTGCTTTTTAAAGTATTCATTATGGTCGATAACTATTAAAGAGTTACCTTTCTTTATGAGTTCTCTAAAAGCATTTAACAGAGACTTCATCTCGAGTTCACTTAACCCTAAACTTGGTTCATCAAATACAAATAGGGCACCTGTCCCATCATAAGAGAGGTACTTTAAAAGAAGTAATCTCTGGTATTCACCAGCCGAAACAGTTTTAGCTTTTCGTAATAGCCTTAGATGGCCTAGACCTATAGAATTTGCCACCTCTAAGATTTCTACGACTTTTTTATAAGACTTTTTAGCCTCTTTTGAATCCTTATAAAGATTTTTTTTATTTTCAGTTAAGTAATTAAGACAATCAAATAACGATTGATTCATAAATTTATTTAAAGAAAGTTCATTAGTATTATCTATAAAGAATTGGCCTACAGAAGGTTGAAGTCTAGTTCCATGACATGTTCCACAGGAACTGCCTTTCTGAATATTTCTCAAAAATATTCGGACGTTCATTTTATATTTTTTTCTTTCTAAATATCTAAAGTAAGCATCAAAGCCTTGATAACTTCCCTCACCTTCGTAAAGTACTTTCCAAAAATCTTCTTTAAGCTCTGAAATAGGTTTGGTTATAGATATTTTTTTCTTCTTAAGTATTTTTTTGAGCTCTTCTTTTTGATCACCAAATCTTTTGTAGTTAAGTAAAATAACACCTTCATCCTTAACAGATTTGGCCATATCAACTAGCTTATCTTTATCATAGTCTAGTGTTTCTCCAAAGCCTCCACATTCACTACATGCACCCAGGGCATTATATGGAGAGAAATTTAGAATTGATTTTTCTTTTAAAGCAATTTCTCCGCAATCAGAAACATCACATTTCTTCACACCAAGCTTATAACTTAGATCAACAACTTTATTGATTTTAGCAGAGTAAAGGTACAGTGTTATACCTTTGCTAAGATATTCCTCAACCTTTTCATCCAGCTTACTAAGTGTTTTATCCTTAAACCTTAATACTTCCCAGTACTCATGTTCCTGGTCAAAATCAGCTATTTTTTTTGAACGCTTTGATTTTATTGACCTAGAGGGAAATGGTTTTGATTCAAAGAAGTCCATAAAGTCTGTAGATCTTATGAGTATGTGATAAACTTCAGCCTCACTCTCGCTTAGAAATTCTCTTATATAATCTGTAAATTTAAAATCACTAAATTGTTGATAATGGTACTTACAAAGCTCTTCAGAATAGTGGAAAAAATGATTTTGAAGCAGTTCTGTTAAGTGCATTATATCCGCGATATTCGAGCGCGTTCCCACGACCGGGTTTATTTGCGGTAAAGCAAAAACCGGTAAGACAGGAAAAATTTCATCTACATCAACAGGCGCAGGCCTATCAGAAAAAAATTTAAGATAAGTTGGAAATGAATTTAAAAAACGACGTTTAGATTCACTGTATAGCGTATGAAATGCGATTGAAGTTTTACCAGAGCCACTTGGCCCAAAAAAACAGGTTAATTTATTTAATGGGATATTTACATCAACATCCTGTAAATTATTAACTCTTGCGCCTCTAATTTTAATAACATCTTTCATAAAAACCTTAATACCCTTCGTCTAGGAAGTATACAGGCAAAAAAAAAGCCCGTCACTTTTGAATGACGGGCCTTCGAATATAAATATTTTATAAAAAATATTATCTTTTTGAGAATTGGTAAGACTTTCTTGCTCCAGCAAGACCGTACTTCTTTCTCTCTACTTTTCTTGCGTCTCTAGTTAAGAATCCTGCTTTCTTTAAAACAGCTCTATCACCAGGGTTTAAAGCAACTAGTGCTCTTGCAATACCAAGTCTGATTGCACCAGCTTGACCTGTAGTACCACCACCCTTAACATTAATGTTAAGGTCGTATTTTCCTAATAATTCTAATAATGCGAATGGTTGTTCAACAACAAATCTTGAAGTTGCTTTTGGAAAGTAGTCTGTTAACTCTCTTTTGTTAACGATAACTTTTCCAGTACCATCTGCCATGTAAACTCTAGCAATTGAAGATTTTCTTCTTCCAACTGATTGTACTTTGTACGTTTTACCTTTTGTAGCCACGATATCTTCCTTCTATTATAAAGTTTTCACTTCTGGGTTTTGAGCTGCGTGAGTATGCTCAGCTCCAACAAATACTTTTAACTTTGTTAATTGCTTTCTTCCAAGACTAGTCTTTGGAAGCATACCCTTAACAGCATTCATAACGATTAACTCTGGATGTCTTTCTAATTGCTGTGTAGCAGTTCTAGATTTTAATCCACCCATGTGATTTGTATGCCAGTAGTACTTTTTATCAGCCCACTTGTTTCCAGTAAATTTTACCTTATCAGCATTAGTGATTACAACATAATCACCACATTCTTGGTTTGGTGTAAAAGTAGGCTTATCTTTTCCTCTTAGGATGACAGCTACTTCAGTCGCTAATCGACCAACAACTAAATCAGTTGCATCAATTACCCACCACTTTCTTTCAATTTCTTCTTTCTTTGCAGAAAAAGACTTTTGTGTATACATAATTACCTCAAATAAAATTAAATTATTAAAATTTTAGCCTATATATCGGCCTCTAACCCAGCCTGTCAATAACAAATCAGAAATAGGCACCACCCAATTTCCTTTATTATGAAATGCTGATTTCTTTTTGAACGGATTAAAAGAAACCAATTGACACATGTAGCCTTCCAGGGCTTTCCAATGTACCAGAAGAATCTTCTTTTCTCAAGAGTTTTATACCATAATCGAAGTCTAAAGTTCCTACAGGAGTGACATATTTAAATGTTATTCCTGCTGAAGACCTAAGGTCGTCCTTAGAGAACTCATCAACGAATACGCGGCCAGCGTCATAGAAGACGCCAACGATAGTTGTGTCAGTAATGTGATACCTTGGCTCAATTTTTATATTGGCCATATACGCTCTTTTTGTAATATCAACTTTACTTATATCTTCTCCAGTTATCAGCCTATTAATTTCTTCATCCTCAAAACCTCTTACTATATCAGCACCAGAGAGCCTAAAGACCTTAATATTTGGTATATAACCTACAGTACTTCCATCATTATTTAGACTCGTGGCTTTGTTTTCTTGAATACCAAAGGCAAATGAGGTGGCCAATACTATTCGATCACTAACAGGTATGTAGATTCGATTTCTACTAATAAGTTTATAATAATCGATAGTTAGATCATCTTCTTCTTGAGAAAAAACACTAGGATTTGCAAATTCATAAGAGATATCAAATAAAGCCCCACTGGTTGGGTTGACTGGCCTATTTCTAAAATCAAAACTTACAGAAGGTGTTATTGAACCAATCTGGTAATGGCCATGATTAATTTCTTCGGTAGATTCAAACTGTGAAATTCTTTCAATTTGTTGACGCACAGAAAGGCTTAGCCATTTCCAAAATTTTCTTGAAACCGAATAACCTAATCTTTCTATATCTGCATCATATGAGTAAAAACGCTTTCTAGATTTTGAGACAGACATTGAGAAATCGTAATCTGAATGGAAGATATGGTTTTCTGAATAATTTACGGCTGTATTGTACTCTAATAGTACCTTTGAACTCTGCCTACGAGTATCATCTAAAGAGTTTAAATCAAATCTTCTATTCACTGTACCTTGAAAAGAAATTCTTTTATTCATGCCATCAATATTATTATAAGTAATGGTTGTAGATAGTTTAAAGCCTATATCGGATCTCACACCTGGAGCAAATTCAATTAGTCCAAAATCTTTTTCCCTTACAAAAATTAGTACATCTGTTTTTTCTGTATTTTGAGAAACAGGTTTAATCTGGACAGAACTAAAAAGACCTAAGCTTAAAAGTTGTGCTTGTGAAGTTTCAAGAACACCGCTTGTAATAAGCGAGCCTGACTTAAAATTAAGTTCTCTTTTTATAAGAATTTTTCTTGTTGCTTTATTTCCAATAATAATTATATCGTCTGCATATAGTTTTTTTCCAGTCTCAATTTCGATTTCTATTTTCACTTGAGAATTATCAGTAATATACTTAACAAGATTCGGTGATGCTAGATTAACAATTCGGGAGAAGTAGTACCCTTGATTCTTTAAGTATTGAGTTACCTTTGAAAGGTCTTCTTTAAATTGTACTGGATTAAATGCATCATTTTCTTTAGTTTGAATTAGATTAAGTAATTCTGGTAAGTCATTTCTCGCAGCACCAATAATCGTTATACCTGCTACGGTTGTTTTAATACCTTCTCTTATTCTAAAAACAGCAGTAACTTTTTTAGTTTTCTGATTAAATTGCAATACCGGGTTATCAATAAAAACACTCACAAAGCCAGCTTTAATATACTTCTCTCTAAGTATTGAGGTAAAGTTATTGTAGTATTCAGGTGTATAAAAGTTGAATTCTGTTTGTTCAGGTGCAAGAAGGTTAAAGTGCTCTAAAAGCTCCTCTTGGGTAAAAAAACCATTTCCCTTAAAAACGATCTCTTCTACCTTGGACCTTATCCCCTCATTAATAGCAATATCATAATGAGTAATAGGATCGTCATTTGAATCTAGACGAATAGACTTTTTAACTATAAATTTCGGAAATTTAAAACCTAGAGTTTCATACTTCTCAAGAAGAATTTGTTCAATATTTTCAATAGAAAACTCGCGTTTACCAGAAGTTATATTTTCAGCTAATAGGTCCTTTAAAATTTGGGGATCTAAAAACTCTGTTTGTTTAATATAAAAAACATGTCTTTTAACATTTTTAACTTCAATAAAAAGCGATACAGATTTTTTTGCCAAAAATTGATATTTTAAATCAAAGTCAATTAAGTAATACCCAAAGCTTTGTAATAAGATTTTAACATCTTCAATTTCTGTTTTTAAATTCTGAATATCAAAAGGTTTGTTTATATTTGCCAAAAACCTTTTACTGACAAAATCTCTAATATAATTAGACTTACTATTCAAAGTAACTTTTGATATTACGACCGGATCGTTAAGCTCAACTTCAAATCCAACTAGGACTCCATCAATCCCTTTGGATATCTTTTCTATTACATTAACATCAGGAAATCCTTTTTCCTTTGCGATATCTTTGTAGAGGTTTTTTGTATCACTAACTTTATTTCGATCTAGGAAATCATCTTTTTGAATAGAAATGACTGAAGGAAGTTCGATCTCATATTTGCCTTTAAAACGAGTATCGAGAACTCTAAGTATTCTTGGTTTTTTCTTAACTTCTATATAGAGATTTTTAAAACTATCCTCTATTTTAATTTTAAACGAAAGTTCTTTAACCCCCTCATTTGAAACGTAGAGCTTAAAAACATTATAAAAATGATCTTCAGACGAATAGGTTCGACTTAGTGATGAGAAAACTTTTTGAGTATCTTCACAGGGTTGTTGATCAATACAGTTCACAATAACTTTATTAACCGAAAAAACCCCAGCATAAGCGAATTCAAAAATAAAAATGAATATGATTAAAACCTTCATTATCATTTAAAAGACCACTTCCATTTAACGTCCGCCCCAAAAGATGTATCGTCATTTATAGTTTCTTGATCATCTGTCGACTTAGATTCATAAACACCTTCAACAGAAACACTATTATTTAAATTATAATTTAGGTTAAAAGATTGCTTTTGGGTAGAGCTTGATCCTACGGTACTAGAAACAGATAAACTCATGTCATCATCTAATTTCTTTTTAACTTCAAACGTAGTTGCAGATCTAACTCGACCTACACTGCTTCCACCGTCCGAATTTCTACTGGCCAAGTTACTACTTTCGTCTTGAGAAATCTCAGTACCTAAATTTACTTGAAGACCAAACTCGTTTTTCAGGGTTTCATTGATCTTAAAACTATCAAATATAATCGATCCAACACCTGCTCGAGTCATAGATTCTTTTTCAGCATCACTCAAGTTATTTGAGAGATCTTCTGTATAACCAAAAGCAATTAGGGAGAGAATATCACTTTGTTCAAGAGAGGGCTCACTTGTAAGATTAAAATCGAAATTTTTAACTGGACCTACTACAGCGACATTAACTTTATAATTACTAATGGCAGAAGTTGCTAAGAAGTCTAATTCAGGATTTTTATAACTATTTCGTTCAGTAAATATAACATTTCCTTTAGTGAAATTAAATTCATTATTCTTAAAAGAAACTTTATTGTTTCGTGGTGCCATATTTATTTTACCAGAAAGACTTGGAGCTTTTTCTCCCCCTAGTATCTGTAAATTACCAACAAAACCAATATCAGCTAAGGAATTTCTAATATATATTGGCTCCCTTGTTACAATATTGAGATTAAAGTTGAGTAATTGGTCACTGGCCATTGTCTCCCTTCCAGGTAAATAATCAATATCAGAAGAAGAGTAGCTGTTCCCTTGAAATCCAAAATCCGTAGGTTCGTTAATGATATTAAATTTTTGAATATGAAAATCTCCCCCAAGAGTATATGGAAAATTCTTTCCAATGAGACTTCCTGAGCCAGAAAAGATTAAGCTAGATTTTTTCATTACTGTAAGACCAGCATCCTTAAATTCATATCTTAGGTTAATATCGGAAATAACACTATCTAGATTAACACTCCCCTTTAATCCAAAAGTCCCACTAATTAAGTGAGCATTAAATTTTTCAACACTTATAATTTTATTTTTAAATGAAATCTTCATATCTGCTTTGGTTATTGATGTAGGCAAAAAACGAGATGTTAAAGTTAAGTTACTTGATGCGATGTATGCTTCATAAATATCTGTTAAATTCTTTTGCCCGTAAACAACTTTTCCTCTTATATTTCCATTCGCTTTAGAGACTAAGTTATTAAATACTTCTATAAAACTGGCATCCACTTTTAATTGAGTAATAGTTTCATATTCTTTACCTACGACACCATTTCCATTGCTTAATATATAAAATTTTCTTCCTCTTACATTCATTTTCCACTTATCTATCCTTCCATTATTAACAATTATTTCTGGATTCAAGTTAGAATAACTTACAGTAATTGGTAATTTTGAGAGATTAAAATCTAGAAGATTAGATTCCATATTGATGACTTGAAAAGTTTTTGAGTTTAATTCTGAGCGAAGCTTGTACTTTAAAGCTCCCTTAATATCCGAGTTAATTAAATCAATTCCACTAAATAATCCAAGAAAGTCTTTAATATTATCAAAGTTAATATCTAAATTTAAATTAGAATTCTTGTTATCTTCAAAACTTAATTTACTATCTACCTTCAATTTCCCTGAGAATATGTCAAAGTTTAATTTCAAATTATCTTTGTCGTACTCAAGTTTCAAGCTAGATTTAGGGTATTTTTGTGAAAACACTCTGGATTTATCGAGACTTAAATCTGATCCAAAAGTCCAGTTATCTTCATAGAATCGACCTCTTATATTTCCATTTAAATCTGACTGTAAAGACAACGGAAGCTTTGAGTAATACGAAAAATCTTGAATCGATATATTTGTAAGTTTACTAGTAAAATTCAAATCTTTCTTTTTAATATCATAAGAAAAGGTTGAATCTAATTCTCCCTTACCTTTAGATGCTTTGAATTCATTTATGGAAAATTTTGAATTGGATAAAACATAATTGAAATTTAATTTTTCTATATTTTCGTCAAAAAAATAGTTGTTTTTTCCAGAAAGATTACCAGAAATGATTAGGTCATTTATGTTTGCCAGCCCAGAGACCTTTCCTTGAAGGTCCCAATCTCCATGGATCTCGTTTGTCGTAATTTTGATATCTTCAAAAACAGGATTCAGAATTTTTTTAATTTCATTAAAGTTCATATTCTTAATTCTGTAATTAGAATCAACTTTAAATGTTTTGTAATTTAGTTCTCCATCAAGATAAATTTGAGATTGCCCTGAAGCAGCATTTAATTTAACTACCGAAATTAAATCCTTATCAAGAAGATAGTTTACTTTTGCCTTAACTTTGTCCATATGAAAACCATTTAGACTAAAGCCTTTAAAGTCATTCTCTGTAAATAAGGTCATTTCACCTTTGTCACTAAACATGTCGAAAGAAAAAGTCCCTTTACCACCCATCTTGTAACCAACGATATGTTCTATTTTTTCTAATTCAAAAAAACTCGTTGGCATATTTAACTTAAATTCATCTTTATTAATTTTTGCTTTAAGAGCTAGGTTTGATTCTCCATTTCTTGCGAAGAGATCCATAAGGAATGTACCACGGTCAACAACAAAATCACCGCGATCCATTATAAAATTATTTAATTTAAGAATTTCGAAATCTTCTCCAGCCTTGAGGCTCAAAGTGTTAATCGTCACAGGGCTTTCAGCTTTAAAGCTAAAACTATTCTCTTTTAAGTCAAAGCGAATTTTTCCAGTAATATCCCCTTCGAGTATCGATAATGAAGATCTTAGATAACGAAGAAAGTTGTTCATCTTAATATTGGATACACTCGCATGTATTGGTTCTTCAACAAACTTCATTGTTTTAAAATTTAAAAATTCAAATTTCTTTACCAAAAGGATTTCTTGTTCTTTATGTTTTAGAAAGAATTTATTGAAAGTAATTCTCTCATTATTTGTATTCAAACTGATAAGGGCTTGCTCCCCGTAAGCAAAATCCGTTTTAAAATCTTTAAGTTTAATTTCTGTATCTACATTAAAATTAGTACCGACTCCAGAAATTTGTGACTTTTCACTAAGAACACCTTTATCAAGAATACCTATTTTTTTAAACTCAAGCCATTTATGAATTAAATTGATAGGTGTTGAAGATTTAGTTTGTAGTTTGTAGGATATATTATCTGAGACATAATTCCTGATCGTTCCAGAAATACTAGAGCTCATTAAATTGCTATTAACTCTTAAATAATCTAGATCAATTATATTTCTATCAACAATGGCCTTAATTGAGATACGATCAATTTTCTGATTTAGTTTTAGAAATTCATCTAAGTTCAATCTGACAATATCACCTTGAATACTTAAATTAGAACGGTTATTTCTAAGCTCTAAATAATTAGTGTAGACTGAGATTTTATTTAGTTCCAGTTTAACATCTCTTATAGTGGCCCTATTAACAGGAATATCGTTAAGTAAGTCAAACGCATCCAAATTTATTTTTTGATTTTTCTTTTCTGATGACCCTTTAGAGTTTTTACTTTCTGGCGTCTCTATTCTTACAAGAGCATCATTGATAACAATATTGTCAACAATGAAATCTGTTTTAAAAACGTCGAAGGGATTAAAAAAAACACCCAATGAACTTGCTTCTACAAAGAATTTATTCCTATTCTTTTCACCCTTAAATAAAACATTTCGAACTTCCGCTCCAGGTGGAAACAAGTTAAATTGTAAGTTATCAAATTCAACATCTGCCTCTAGAACATCTTCGATATAATTTGTAGCTAACTTTGAAACCTGCGAAGCCACCCAATTACTTTGTAGTACTTCCCAAACCGCGAAAAAAGATAGCGATATTATAAAAAGAAATAATATGAGAATCTTATTTATTCGCTTCATTTCAATAGCTTTTCTTCCGTATTTCTAAAATTAGGATTTATAGCAGCAATTCGCTCTAAACATATTCGGGCAGAAGGAAAATCATCCAAATACTCAAACGCTTCAGCTTTCAGATACTCGAAAGGTACAGCTTCTTCTTCAGTGATTTTAAATTTTCCAAGTGCTGTATTGCATAATTCAATGACTTTTGGATAATTATTTTGTCCTAACATTATTATTGAATTTAAATAATATTTATTCGAGTTTTCCACTAAATTTTTTGCTAAGAATTCTGCAACTTTAAAGAATCTTAATTTAATATAACTGATAATAATATCAGAGCTAATCTCATCTAAGTTTTTCTCAACTTGGAGTTGAAGCAAAACCCTCTTCTCATCTTCTTCTAAATTATAAATTTCTTCAAAGAAAGTTTCAGATAGGTTTGCACTTTTGATGAGTTCTTCTTTCTTGATTATAGAAGTGTTTATAGCTGTATTTGCTATATTAATTTTTGAGATTGTTATTTTTCCATCCCAATCATTTTTAAGTAATTTGAATATTGGAGAAATCTCCTTTAGTTTTAAAGTATATGTTTCCTTTAAATAAAGCATTAACGAATTTTTAAAAACTTTATTATCAGACACCTCATATGTTAAAAAGAAATCTTCTTTCTGCTCGGCCAGTAATAAAAGATCCACAAAATCTTTAACCAAAACTTCATTTAGATCTTTTATTTTTAAAAAGAATTTATAAAGTATCTTATTTTTATGGTGCTTATAATCATCAGTTTTAACCTGTTCTAATAAATTATAGACGGCCAATATAAAGGTTGCTTCAACCTTACCTGCGAGTAAGAGGGGCATTTGTTCTTTTATGAAGATATTCATTTTCACAATATCATTCATTTCGACAAGAAATAATAATTTTCCAAGTTTAAAGAAATCATGGGATTTTAGTCTCTCATTGAACACTTCAACAAATTTCTCATAAACCACATAATATTTATTAACAAGAAGGTATTCGTTGATCTCTTTTGCTTTCAAGAAGAACTCGTTTATTCTTCCCATTTGAAAAATACTATCAAGTAATATAATTATTTCAGAAGAGTATAAATCCTTCAGTTCTTTAGAATTTATAATTTCATAAATTTCAGAAAAATACTTTTGTTGATATAAGTAGTTACAAAATTTAAGATTAAAATCTTTTTGATTATTTTTAGTAAATTGATTTATTAAAATGTACTGAACGAATTCATCATCTTTCTCGTTGGCGATATCTAGTTTCTCGCATAAATGCTTAAGGGCCTCACCAACGTGAAACTGATTGAACAAATCTTTCGCATCCTGCAAAAGTACCAAACCTACCTCCCAACAAAATATTGCTAACTAACTAATATTTTAGCATTTTTCGGCCAGAAAATTTGTATTGTAAGAATTTTCCCTAAAGTCTGGATGGTTGAGAATTTCTTTATGGAGATCGATATTTGTCTTAATTCCACCAACAACAGTCTCATCTAAAGCACGTAATGCCCGATTAATACACTCAGCTCTAGTATCAGCATAAATAATCACTTTTGATATCATTGAGTCATAATGTGGCGGAATATTATAGCCAGTATAAATAAAATCATCGACACGAATCCCCATTCCACCAGGTCGGTGATAATGAGTTATTAAACCTGGAGACGGTCTTGATGTCTTAGGATCTTCTGCATTTATCCGACATTCGATTACATGGCCTCTAAAAGCAATGTCTTCTTGTTGGATAGTCAGTTTTTTCCCCATCGCTACTTTTATTTGTTCAGCGATTAAATCAATACCGCATCTTTGCTCTGTTACTGGGTGCTCAACTTGTATACGAGTATTCATTTCCATGAAATAAAAATTTTGGCCATCCAAGTCGTATAAATATTCAACCGTACCAACCGAATCATAACCAACCTTTTCAGAAAGTCTTATGCTGGCCTGACACATCTCTTCACGTGTTTTTTGGTCAATTACTGGGCTTGGAGATTCTTCAATAACTTTTTGAAATCTTCTTTGAATAGTACAATCTCTCTCACCTAGGTGAAGGACTGTACCAAACTTATCTGCTAAAATTTGAATCTCAATATGTCTTGGATTCGAAATGTATTTTTCGATGAATAAAGTATCATCACCAAATGCTAGTTTGGATTCTTGCTTCAGTAATTGAATTGAACTAATAAGATCACTTGTCTCATCGATTCTCTTCATCCCTCTTCCCCCACCACCGGCGGAAGCTTTAATTAAAACGGGATAAGTCATTTCTTCAACTTGTTGGATAATATCTTCATCTGAGAGTTGATTGACGAAAATTGGCTCAAGAGTTGGAACATCAGCATTTTTTGCTATTTCCTTTGACTCAATTTTATCACCCATTTTTTGAAGACAATCAACATTTGGTCCGATGAATGTAATTCCACACTGTTCACACATTCTTGCAAATTCATCATTTTCTGATAAAAATCCGTATCCAGGGTGGATTGCATCCGCTCCGGTTATTTCTGCAGCAGAGAGTATCGCATGCATATTCAAATAACTATTTGCTGATTTTGGAGGGCCGATACAAACTGATTCATCTGCTAGTTTTACATGTAATGAGTTTTCATCTGCAGTTGAATAAACACAAACTGTTTCAATTCCAAGTTCTTTACAGCTCCTTAGAATACGAACTGCAATCTCACCACGGTTTGCAATGAGAACTTTTTTAAATTTTTTCACGTTACACTCTAACTTTAAATAAGGTTTGACCAAATTCAACTAGGCTTTCGTTATCAATACATATTTCAACAACCTCACCACTAACATCACTTTCAATTTCATTCATGATTTTCATAGCTTCTAGGATACAAAGTGTCTGACCTTTAGAAATTTTATCTCCAACTTTAATATAGTTTTCTTTACCAGGAGCCGGCTGTCCGTAGTAAGTTCCAACGAATGGAGATGTTACTTTATGATGTCCATCATCTCCAGCAGAAGTAGTTTCGCCCGCTTGTAATGCTGGCGCAGCATGAGTATATTGTACGGCTGGAGCAGAATTTATTGCACCAAAGTTAACAGATATTTTTAAATCTTTTTCTTCATATTTTAATTCAGAGACACCCTCAGCTTTTGCGAGTTCAATAAACTTTTTAACGTTTTCTAATTTCATAATAATTCCTAAGACTTTGATCTTTCGACATATTCGCCGGTTCTTGTATCAATTTTTAGTTGCTCACCTTCATTAATAAAGAGTGGAACTGTAACTTGTAGTCCTGTTTCCATAATGGCTTTTTTCCCACCGGTGCCACCTGCAGTATCACCTTTTAAACCAGGATCAGTTTCAGTAACCTTCAAATGTACAAAGTTTGGTAGTTCAATTGAGATAGGTCTTTCATTGAAGTAAAGAATATCAACCGTAATATTTTCTTGTAGGTAATCTTTAGCATCGCCAACATTATCATGTGATAAATGAACAGACTCGAAAGTAGTTGTATCCATGAAGTTGTACCCATCCATATCACCATAGGTATACTCCATTTCTCTTTCTTCCATATCAGGCTTATCAACGGTATCGACACCTGATTTAAAAGTTCTTTCTAATACTTGTCCTGTAATTAAATTTTTAATTTTTGCCTTAACGAAAGCAGAACCTTTTCCAGGATTTGTATGAGCAAAACTCACAACAATATAAGGTTTGTCTTCAATAGCGATTTTTAAACCGTTTCTAAAATCGGTAGTTTGATATTTCACGATAGAATCCTTTTTCTATTTCTTACTAAAGCTGTGTTAAAACAGCAAAGTAGTAAGCGTCTATTCCAAGTCCACCCATTATTATAGATGAGGCTTGGGCAGTCAACATTTGATGACGAAAAGGTTCTCTTGTATAAACATTTGTTAAATGTACTTCCACGATTGGGATATTAAGGATTTTTAACGCATCAAGTATCGCTACAGATGTGTGTGAAAAGGCAGCTGGATTAATAATTAACGCATCACACTCAACCTTGGTTAAGGCATGGATTTTATCAATGATTTCCGATTCTGAGTTTGATTGCCACCAAGTAAGGCTTACATTTTTATTATCTAGCTTCTTACTTGTGTGTTCTTCAATTTCATCTAAGGTTAAGGCACCATACTTTTCGGGCTCTCTAGTTCCAAGCATATTTAAATTAGGACCATTAATGATAAAGAATTTTTTCATACTCTAGACAATCTTTCTTTTGATATTTGATTTAATTTTTTTTGATATTGCTTGAACATAGATTGAATTTTTTCAATTTTTTTATCTGCAATTAATTTCAAATTATTTTGTTGTTCCAGTATTTCACTTTCTGTATCTTCCATTACTGATGTAACAAAATCTTTCACACTTTGCTTAATTGGAATCTCAACTTCTACAAAGTCATTTTCACTAAGTTCTACTTCTTCATCAGTGACATCATCTGTATCTTTTATTACATCGCCAACTAGCTTCATTGTAATTTCATCAAGCCTTGCAATACTAGCTTCATCTTCTGGATGTAATTCTAAAATATTTTCTAGGATAGATGCTGCTTTCGCATAATGACCTTGTTTACAGTATAAATCTACAAGGGTGTGAGTTATTAGTGGAGTATCTTTTTTTCTAGGAGTATCAACTTCATCATCTGCACCAATAACATCATTTCCAGAAATATCGAATTCCTCATGGAAAAACTCATCATCTAAATTATGTTCTTTTACTTCTATAGTATTTTTTTGGATCTCTTGTTTAAACAAATCAAGTGGCGAGGTATCTTTCTTCACCTCCCACTGTGAAATAGAATCTTCGACAACCACTTCTTCTTTCTTGTTGAAATCAACTTGAACCCATTCATCCTCATCAAATGAAGACTCCATATTTCGAACTTCTAGTTTTTCAGTTTCCTCTTGGTCTACAAGTAAATCATCTTCCAATAACTTGATCTGGTCTGCAACATTCGTATCTTTGGGATTTAGGAGAAGTAAGTACTTAAAAGTTTGAAGTGCTTCTTCTAAATAGCCTAAATTTATACAAGTCTTTGCAAATAGTTTTTGCATTGTAATATTTTCTAAATTCTGAGAAACAAACGGCCTTATTGCATTATAAGACATTTCATAGTTTTGTAGATCATAGTAGCAATGAGAAAGGACAATATATCCCAAAGTATAAGATGGGTGATTTTTAATTCCGCTATTAAGAATTTTCATCGCTTCATCAATCATACCTAACTTTCTGTATGTTTCGGCCAAGGGAGCGAATACCCTTGAGCGAGGCTTTTTCTCATACATAAGCGAGTACTTAGATAAAAGCGAAGAATGATTTCTTGTTCTTTTCAAACTATAATCCTAAATCATCACCTAGCTCTCTATTCACGAGTCCAGCTTCTTCTTGATTAATTATTCTTGGTGTTAAGAAAATTATTAACTCATTTCTAGATTTACTTGGATTATAAGCATTTTTAAATAACCAACCTACAAGTGGTAAATCTTTCAAAAAAGGTACGCCTGATTCAACTCTAAAATCCTCAGTCTGATAAATTCCACCAATGACCACAGTAGATCCATTTTCAACAAGTACATTTGTATTAACACTTCTGTCTGTTGTTGATGGAAGTTCTCCAGCGACCTCTTGTCCACCAAACCCCTGTTTAGTAATGGCAACAGCTAATGCAATTGAACCTTCATTGGTTACTTTTGGTGTAACATTCAGACTGATTGTTGCAGGAATTGTAGTTGATGTGGGAACTATATTACGATCTGCATCTCTAGCGTTTATAACAAATCTTCTTGTTGTTGTATTTGATATTGTTGCAACCTTATTATTTTCCGTAATAACTTTTGGTGATGATATTATTTTCCCCTTAGATTCAGACTCCATTAATTCAAGAGAGAATGCAAGGTTTGTAAGTCTAGCAACACTTAAAGAAGCGTTCAAAATAGAAGGACCATTCAAATTTGTTGCTGAGTTAAACTGAAAAGAACCAGCCCCTCCACTGTCTACGTCCGAAAGTGGGTCATAATCGAATTGTATACCGTTAGATAAACCTGCTCTAAATTCATACTTTTCTTCAGCTTCAACGATTTTTGCTTCTATTAAAATTTGTGGTGTCTGCGTATCAAGAGTTTCTATGATTTTTTTCATTCTCTCAATAACTTCAACTGTATCTTTAACAATAAGGTTTTGTGTACGCTTATCAGATTCAATGGAACCTCTTTCAGCAGTCGAATAATTTTTTAATATTTTTATTATATCAATAAGGCTGGCATAGCTTATAGGGAAAACTTTTGTGACAAGAGGCTCTAGTATCTTATTTTTACTTTGGGCATCTAGTTCTTCTTGTTTTTCTAATCTCGCTTTATCTGCAGTTTTAATAGAAAGGATATTTCCAAATTTAACAGCAACAAGATTTCCTAAATCCATAACAGTGTCTAGAACTTGATCCCAAGGAAGGTTTGTTAAACTAATTGTTAATGGTTTTAAATTATTAACATCGTCCTCGATGATAATATTAAAGCCTGAAGTATCTCCAATCATCTTTAAGATTTCTTGATACTGAATATTATTTACATTCAAAGATATTTTTCGGCCTACATACCTTTTAACTCCTGATTGAGTCAGATTTTCAAGTATGTCATTTAGACTATTAGATTTCGGTACGAGAATTTTTTTTCCCTTAGCAACTGAATCACTACTAAAAGTATTTTCTTCTACTTTTTTAAGTTTCGCTCTAGTGAAGACCCCAAATCGGTTTTCAATATGAAGTGTAATCCTATTTCCCTTTGTCTCAACAAATGAACGAACATTGTCCCTTAGTTGGATTGCAAACCTTAGGTCATTCTTAGAACCAGGTTTTTTATAAGGTGAAACAAAGACAGCACTTCCTGAGAATTCTGAGGTATCAATCCCACGCATAAATTTCTTATCAGCAGTTACATTCTTCAAATCTAAAATGATTTGTTTATCTGACTTGATATGATTACGTTCAGAAATTACTCGGGATGAGAAATCAATAATGAGCTTACTAACCTCACCCTCTTGAATAAAATTAACTGATTCAACTTTAGACGTTTCCTGGGCCCAAATATTCAGACTCAAAAAAAGTGATAATAATAAAATCCTTTTAAACATATAACCTCTTCCTTAAAGTTATAAAACTTTCTATTAGTTAAATAATAGCAATCTTATTTTGATATAGGAACAACCGTTTCTATAAATTCAAATTCGCCGTATACATTAGTAATCTTCTCAACTAAAATGACCCCACCAGGTAGGATCGCTTTTATTTCAGGACCATTACGTCCAAATGTATCACCCTCTTTCAGAGTGTACACTTCCTTACTTACAGTTTTTCCTTGTTTTAGCTTAACTAAAACACGTCTTTCTTTTCCAATAAGAATTCCAACAATTAGAATAGACTCTAAATCAAATTCAGCATCTAGGTTCGGAATATTATCCAAAATTCCTTTCGCCCGCTGTTTGGTCAGCCTATTACTTTGGGATTTAAATTTTGGAGCTTGAAACGGATCCCTAAGCTCAAATGGTTTTTCAATTTTCGTCTGGCCCTCAAAAATTTCATCAATTTTTGTAAATGCACTTGTTGAAAAGAGCATAGAAACGAGGAATAAATAAATATATTTCATTATAATTTCCTCATATCAAAGTTTGTATTGTACTTATACGCTTCTAGGGTCGTACTCATATTTAAAATCTGAAAACGACTCCTTGGATCTGCCTCTTTATTAGTCCGTAACCTTACATATTTAACATTTAAAATTCGTCCGTTAAGTGCCAAGGTTTCAAGCTTTTCAAAAAATATTAAAAACTGTAAATATGTACCTTCTGCATCGAAATTATAATCTTTGGATATATAAAATTTATGATTAATTTCTTCTTTAGGGACAGGTGTTGGGTTAATTATTTTCAATTTTTTTGAAAATTCTTCTAAAGTACCATTAACCTGAGCATCTTTAATCTCCGATGGTAGTTGCCTTTGTATTGTTTCTATCTTTTCAACAACTTCCTGAACTCTTTTCTTTGATTGCTCTAGATTTTCTTCAAATGTTTTTACTTCTTTAAGATCTCTTTCAACTCGAGTCAATTTTACCTTATTAGCATCAAATTGATTTGTTACATCAAGTAGTTT
This sequence comes from Bacteriovoracaceae bacterium, assembly GCA_047634375.1. Classification (GTDB taxonomy): domain Bacteria; phylum Bdellovibrionota; class Bacteriovoracia; order Bacteriovoracales; family Bacteriovoracaceae. Next base: position 40,536 of record JBLIAG010000005.1, on the reverse strand, counting down.
TGTCTCTTGTAATATCTGATGATCATAAGCTAAATAACCTGCATAAAAAAGAAACAAAATATGAATACTCTTTGTTAATTGATCTATCATTTAAAACTCACAATTGAAGTTGTTATTTCAAATGTTTCTACTCTTTGTTTTGAAATTTCTTCTTCCATAGCTTCTGGTTTTATATAATTTGCAGTCCCATTAAAAAATATTGAGTTTCTCAAGTTATCAATAAAAAAACCAATACTTTTCCAAGATTTTGAATAACCTATAATTTTTAAATCTCTATCATCAATCTCGAGCTCAACAATCCATACATCCTTTGGAGTATTATCTGCAATATACTTAAGAACTTTAAATGGATTTTGCCTTTTCTCCACAATCTCTTTTACAATTTTTATTTTGGTTGCAAGGTTCTTTTCTTGGATATTTAGTTCTTTTACTTGCTTTTTTACAGCGTCATAACCTCTTAATTCAGTTCTTAATTCTCTCAACTTCTTCTTATCACTCATTGTTTTCGTTTCTAAAGCGGTTATTTCGTCAACATAGAATGCATCAACCCCTGGCTCAACTAGATATATTAAAAAGATAAAAGGAATCAACAGTTTGAAATTAATCAAACCTAGGTTTATCCCTGCTATTTTTGTAAAATCTTTTTGTTTCTCACCGGGGGTGAGGTTAATTTCAATCATTTATATTTTTCTCATTCCTAGGCCAAGGGCAACTAAGCCACAATTAGCTATTTCTTCTAATTCATCAACATCTATTTTCGTTTTCACTTCAATTACGTCGAACGGGTTTAATTCATGAACATCAATTTCAATCATATCCTGTAGAGATTCTTTAATCCCTGGAAGTCTTGAACTTCCTCCCGTCATAAAACAGTAACTTACCTGTTCGCTTGAACCAGCTGCTATATAAAAATTTAAAACTTTTTTAAGCTCATCCATTAATTTTTCATTATGAGTTTCTAAAATCCCTAAAATCTCTTCAGGAAGATTACCATTATCGTCACCATGGATCTTTAAATCTTCTGCTTCTTCATAACTGACCCCCATAGTTCTTTGGATTTCTTCAGTTAATAGTACTCCACCGATCCCAACTTCTTTAGTAAGAATCGGACCTCCATTTTTATAAACAATTACAGAAGTATACTGAGCACCAAAGTCTATTATAATAGTTCCTTCTACAGAGTATTCTTCTAACTTATCTTCCATAATTAATTCAAAGACATTAATAATAGAAAATACATTTAAATCAGCGATCTTAACTATAAGTCCGGCTTCTTTTACATAATCCATATACTTTTCGATTACATCAACTCTTGCTGCACCAACAATGGCATCAACAACATCTTCTTCTTCAACTCTATTTAAAATTGAAAAACTTATCTCTGCATCATCTGCACCGAATGGTATATATTGTTCGGATTCCCACATGATGTTGTCTTCGACATCATCTTGGACTCCATCTGGAACTTGTAATCTTTTCGAGACAGTATTGGGACCACCTAGTCCAATGCAGGCAATCCTTTTTTGGATTTTTTGTTTCTTTAGAATTGTTTGAATAGCTTCTATGACTTCTTCTGGCTTTTGAATGTCATCTTCGATAATCGCTGCCTCACTCAAGGAAATACTCTCATATTTCTCTAAGCGAAAACGACCTTTTTTTGACTCAGATAGTACACATATTTTAATTGCACTTAAGCCAATATCAATTCCAATCAACTGTCCTTTCTCGAAGTTGACTTTGAACTCATTGAATTTTTCCATTAAACCGGCCAAATTTTTCTTCCTTGAAATTTGTACAACAATTTATTATAGCGTAATCGCTTTCGCAATTTCAAGGTTTTAGTGCAAAATGTTATTTAATATATAAAGGATTAATATACTCAACTACTTCAGGAAAGAAAATTTGGATACTTGCAGCGATAATAATGAAAGGTCCAAATGCAAATGGCTTCTCTTTATCTAGCTTTTTTAAAGCTATTAATACAATGCCAATAATTGACCCTAACATACAGCTCATAAAGATATTATTCATTACTCCGAGTGGTCCTAAAATTAATCCTAAAATACCGAAGAGCTTTATATCACCACCTCCAAGGCCAATTTGCCCTCTTAACTTATAAAATAAATAAGTTACACCAAGTGGGCCTAAGAATCCTATCGCTCCCCCAATAAGCCAGTGATAAAGAGGATAATTTATAATTACATACGGAAGAATAACTATTAATAGGTACAAATTTAATTTGTCAGGTAATAACTGATGCTCAATATCTATTAATAAATGGGCTAAAAAAACGGAGGCTATTGAAAAATAAAATATAAAATTAATTACATCTGGAACTAAAAGAGTTTTAGGGGCAAGAAAAAATGCAAACATTCCTGTCAAAAACTCAATTAGTGGGTACCTGAGTGATATTTTCATATTACAACTTGAGCATTTACCACGTAAAAAGACGTAACTTAAGATTGGTATATTTTCATACCACTTAATCATATGTTTACATTCAGGACAACTTGACCGAGGTGTTACAACACTCATTTCCCTTGGAAGCCTATGAATAACTACATTAAGAAAGCTTCCAATAAGACTGCCGAACACAAATGAGAATATCTTTAACAGTAGTTGAATAGTCACCTTAGTTGTTTCCTTATTTTATAATTTTACCGATAATTTTTGTCATTTCTTTTGAAGAGTCTATTTTAAATGATGTTTTTGTATTCCTAATTTTTTGAAATGATGAATCATTAAAATATTTTTCAATATACTCAGAAAGCTCTTTATTTTTACTTTCTGGTTTTAACATAAATGCTTTCCTCATTTTAAGAACATCTGATCTTTCCGTTTCATTTCTGAAGATGAATAGAGGAATATTTAATACAAGAGATTCATCTACAATTCCACCAGAGTCTGAAAGTACTGCTTTAGCATTATCCAGAAGCATCAAGAAATCTAAATATCCAACTGGCTCCATGACCTGAACTCTTTTTGGTAAAACTAACTTATTTTCTATGAGTATTTTTTTTGTTCTTGGATGAAGGGATATTACAACATCATACTTTTTTGAAATCTCTTTTAGAGTATGAACATACTTTTTCAAGTTTTTCACATTATTTGTGTTGGTCGCTCGGTGAAGCGTTGATAAAATATAATCCTTTTTATTTAGTTTTAAATTCCCAAGAATTTCTGATGATTTACGTGCAATTTTTATATTTCTTCTTACAGCTTCTCTAGCTGAATTAGGTAAATTAAATACATTTTTAGTGATATTTTCTTTTTCCAAACATTTTAAAGAATCAGTATTAAAAGGAAAATTAATGAGGGCCAACTGATCCACTAGCATTCGATTTAATTCTTCTGGTTCATTTTTATTTCCGGATCTAGCTCCAGATTCGATATGTATGACTGGTATAAAGAGTTTACTCGCAGAAAGGGCTCCTGCTAAAGTTGTATTCGTATCTCCATGTACTATTAAAGCGTCTGGCCTTTCTTTTTCTAGAACATCAACTATTTTACTAATCATAATTGGAAATTGCATTGCTGAGGATTTATGTTTTGAATTAAAATAGAATTTAGGTTTTCTGATATTAAGGTCATCAAAAATCTTTAAGCTCATTACTTTAGAGTAGTGTTGCCCTGTATAGATAATTTCAACGTCAAACTTCTTTTCTAAAAATGGAATAAGAGGAGACATCTTAATAATTTCGGGTCTAGTACCTATTACAATATAAACTTTTTTCATAGCTTTTTAATTCTTAATTTATCTAAAACAATTTCTAATAAAAAATATATATGACTCATAATTGTACTCTTCAATCTCATCTTTGAGACTCCGAACGTACGGTAATTACTATCAGAGGGAAAATCTAATACTTTTGCTTTTTTATTAATTAGTTTTACAAGCATTTCGGTCATAGCGACGAAGGAATCTTTTTCAATCTTAATGCTTTGTAGAAGTTTAGAATCATACACTCTAAAAATACTTGTATATGAATTTAAATATTTAAAAGTAGCTAAAAAGTATAATATTACAACGCCCTTACTAAGCATAAGCCTATACCAAGGAAGTTCAAAATTAAAACTCGCATCTGGATGGTGTGCAGATGCACTTATCACGTCATAACTATCTATATGTTTATACATTTCAAGAATATCTATCGGATCATAAGAGCAGTCACTATCTAATACCACAGTATATGGCATAGAAATATGCAAGATTCCCTCTTTTACGGCTCCGCCAAGATTTCTGTTTTTTTCGTAGGAAATTAATTTGATGGGGTACTTTTCCTTAAATAACTTATTTATTAATTCAACAGTTTTATCAGTACTACCATCATTAACAAAAATAAGTTCATATTTATGAGGGAAAACTTCCAAAAATGGCGCTAGCTTATCAAGTAATAGTGGCAATGAATCTTCCTCATTATAACAAGGAATTATAATGGATAAATCTTTACTCGTCTCAGTCATATGTAACCTTATGATAATTAATCTAAATTTTTTCTTTCAAAAACAAATATACACATAAATAAGAGGAAGAAACTATACATTACACCATATGCGAATGTCCCTCCTAGATAACTTAAAGGCATTATCGATTTATGAAGAACAAATTCTTTTATATTTAACTTATAAAATGCGGGCAAAATAAAATGATAAATCTCCAACACTTGAGTAACTAAAGGATTTGATTTAGCAAAACCTGTAGATTGAGCTGCTTTGATACTCTGACCAACAGCATATAAAACGAGAGTTAACATGACAGATATCGTCTGAGTAGTGACTAAAGAGAAAAAAGCTATTATAAAGAGAATTAAAATTGATTCTAACATTATAAAAAGAATACTCCAGAGTATTAGAGGTGAAAAAGTTCCACCGATTATAAAGTACAATGATAAAGTAAGACTACTTAAGATAAGAATATTTAAAACAAGAACATAACTTAAACCAATTAGCTTTCCAATTATAAATACTTTACGTGACACTGGTCTTGAAATAATCATATACACCGTGCGGCTTTCAATTTCCTTGGAAAGTAGCCCAACGCCAATAAATATTGAAATTCCTACAGAGCTAAGGGATAGCATACCTAAGCCAAAATCAAGAGCCACTCTATCAACAGCACCATAAGTGAAGCTATATGCAACAAAAGTAATCATCAATAAAAGTAGCCCCAAAAAAAGGGTATTTAATAAGATTTTACTTTTAATAATTTCCTTAAAAGTTGTTTTACTAATTATGTGAATTTTTTTTAGATCTTTTTGTAAGTTAGACATTATAAAAAATTTCTTCCAATGTTGGTTTCTCTGTTTCTACGGAAATTAACTCAATTCCATTCTTTATCATTTTTTCAATTTCACTTTGTTTATTACAATTAAGGACCTTAGTTGACAGTACTTTCTCACATTTTCTATATTTTATTATACACTCTGGTTTTATATTATCATTAATTATTGAATCGACACTTCCATCAAAAACCATCTTACCGTCTTTTAAAAACATTACGCTATCGCATATCGCTTCAACATCAGAAACAATATGTGAACTAAAAAATATTGTTGTCCCAAGTTTATTAACTTCAGCAATAATTTCTTTTAATTCTTTTCTTCCGATGGGATCTAAACCAGATAAAGGTTCATCTAATATAATTAATTTAGGATCATGAATTAAGGTTGCTAAAAAGCCAACTCGCTGTAGCATTCCCTTTGAGTAAGTTCTTATTTCTCTATCAAGCGCGAACTCTATTTTGAATCTATTGGCCCAATTTTTTATTTGATCTTTAATTCTAGGCTTTGGTACGTCTGAGAGTAATCCCATATAATGGCAAAACTCCCTTCCAGTTAGGTGTGGATAAAAGAATGGTCTTTCCGGTAGGTATCCTATTTTCTCAAATGCTTTTTCTTTTGATCCCCCCAAAGCCTTACCATATTTGACATGGCCAGTAGTTGGTCGAATAAAATCCATTGCTATCTTGATCGAAGTAGTTTTTCCAGCGCCGTTAGCTCCCAAGAAACCAATGACTTTTCCCTCAGGTATAATAAAACTAACCTCCGCCAAAGCAGTAAACGGTTTTTTTAAAATATCTGTGTTAAATGTTTTGGAAATCTCGTAGAATTCTAGCATACTACTATAATGAAAGGTATAAAAGGAATTGGCAATAAAATCGAGAAATTTTAACATATTAATTTTTCCAACTATTATACTTTTATTAGTTGGAAGTGGTTTTATAAATCAAAATCTAAAAAAGCCCGAAATAGTTGTTTCAAAAGAAGACTCTGCCATCAATATAGATTATAAAATTTTAAAAATATTTTCCTTTGGCCAAAGTAGGCTTTTCTCCGATTTTTTATGGATAACAACTCTTCTTGAGTCTGACACCGAGCACTACAAAAAAAGAGATTTATCCTCATGGATGTATCTAAGATTTGAATCTATTGTTGAACTCGACCCATACTTTCTTAGTGCTTATCAATTTGGGGGAAAGTATTTAAACATTATTAAAGATGACTTGACTGGATCCGATAGAATATTCTCGAAAGGATTACAAACTTTTCCTAATGATTATGAGCTCCTATTTAACTATGGTTTTTTATTAGCCTTTGAAATAAATGATGCCAAAAGAGCGATTCCCATTTACAAAAAGTTATTACTTGACCCCAAAGCGCCTAAATACATAAAATCGATTATTGGAAAGCTCCAATTTGAAAACCAAAAAGATATTAGCTCAACCATGGAACTCCTACAGGAAATGTACAACAAAGAACCAGATGGAAGTTTTCTAAAGCCAAGACTTCAAAAAGATATCCACGCCCTTAAAATTCAAATCGATTTAGCTTGCTTAAATTCAATTGATAACAAAAGTTGTAATTATAAGGACCCATACGGAGCCTTTTATATGAAGAAAGATCATCTTTATATTCCTCCAAATGATCATATTCCCTATAAGTTATACCGAAGGACAGATGAAAAATAAATTCAAACACCAAGAACTCTTTTTAATCGCTCTCATTTTTTTACTTTCAATGACCTCCTTTATAACTCCTCATAATTCAACTCCAATAATGGTAGATAAAGAGTTAATAATTGATCCCTTACTAAATGTTTCTAACATCATGGATTATGGAAAGTTATTCACAGAAGGTAAACTCTACGATGTTCAACCCATAAGGGATTTATCACATCTCTCAGATATTTGGTTAACGAAAATCACAAGCTATGAACAAATCCCTCTTCTACAAAATATATTAATTTTACTGGTAACTTGCTTTTTTCTCTTTCAATTTTTGAATATGTTTTTCAATCAGAATATATCATTATTTCTGACCCTAATATTCTTAGCCCATCCATCGACATTTAATATATATGTGGAATTCACTTCAAGAAAGCACATTCTTAGCTTCTTATTTTTTCTAATTTCAATAAATACATTTAACAAAGAAGCTATAGAGGAGAAGAAATACTACTGGAAATCTTATTTCTGGTTTTCAATTTCGATCCTATGCCACCCAATAAACTCATTCACCTTTATTACTAATGCTATTATATTAAAGTACATCCACAAGAAAACTTATAGAGAAAGCTTTTTTCGAACGCTTCCCTTTGCAATAATATTTTTGATTTTAGTTGGCTTTAACCTCTATTACTACAAGGTACTACATGTATCTAAGAATGAGGTCATAGATATAAAATACTCCTTTAATATCTCCAATATCATTTATGGAATGTCCCTTCATTATAAAAGTTATTTTTTCCCAGCTTACTTCGCTCGCTTCTATCAATTTTTCAACTTATCAAATCTAATTACAATAGTACTACTTCCTCTTTTATATTTAGTAACGTTTAAAAAAGATAAAGTATTAACAATTATTTCTGGATCAATTACTTTCTCTATTTTTTTCGCTTTATATGGTCATAATTCAAATATTTTAAATGTCCTTTATCAAAACTACTATGGGCTTACATCCGGACTTGCATGCTCATTACTTTTTGGTATTTTAATCAAAAAATCCTTCAACTTACATTACTACTTATTATTCATTCCTATTTTACTCTTAAGTAATTTTTATGGAAATATTAGAACGGATCAATACAACTATTTACGATCTTCCGTTAAAATAGAACCAGAATGTAGACTTATACAAGGAGTTATATCCTTAGCAATTCTTAAAAAAGATATTCCAGTCTTAAGAGACCTAGGTCCAGATTATATTAATCAAAGGTGCAGGCTCGTAGGATTTAATGTAAATGATAAGCATGTTTATATAAACACAATGCTTATATTTATTAGTGATGACTTTAGCTTTAATCAAAAAGTTGAATTATTTACGAAAAAATTTCCAAACATAGAAGATAAAACCTTGCTTCTTGCAAGTCTTGAATTTCAAAAAAATCGTAAGTCTAAATATTTTTATGAGCTTTTACTAAATTTAAAAGAAGCGAAATATCATAGCATCTTTTTGAATAATACTTTTATTGGGCCTGAGTTTATTAAAGCTTGTAAAGATGATACCAATATCGCCTGCCAGAGCTTTAATCAATACAATGATAAGTTTAAATCACAGGACATTTTCATGAAATGGAATAGAAAGATAAATTTGGAAAAAAAATAGGGTCTATAAAAGACCCTATCCTATTTTTAAAAATATTTTTTCTTAGTAACCTGGTTGGTCAATTTTATAAATTTTATCTTGATCAACACTAATTTTAGCCATGTTACCTGTAGTAGTATAATCCGCAGAAACTACCCCAGCTGCTTGAATAACAAATGCTTGTGTCCCTGGATCAGCTTGTGTACCTAAACTAGACTGAGTTAATAAAGCTACAGTTGTTGCAATGGCAGAACCATTACCCTTACCAGCTCTAAACCAGTTAGCTACAGCAGTTGAGCCCTTACTTGCAGCTGCAAGTAAAGCGTTTCCTAAGTTTTCTCTACAGTTAGTAGAATTTAGACCTGAGTTAACAGCAGTAGTGTAAGCTTGACCATTGATAGCAGCTGTACCATTAATACCGATTGCGAAGTATCTGTTGTCTTCTTCTTTTCTTGGGTCAAACCCCATGTAAGTAAAACATTGGTGATAGATACCAAAGTCACCATAAAATGATTGTTCAGCAGTATAAGCTGCTGCTAATTGAATTTTTGCTTCAGAAGTTTTTGACTTTGCTTGATAACGCTTAAAGTTTGGAACTGCTACTGCAGATAAAATACCAATAATCGCAACAACGATCATTAGCTCGACTAGGGTGAAACCCTTTTGACCCATTCGGGCAACTGCATTCTTCATGTTAATCTCCTCTTCTAAACATTTAGAGTTCAGAAAAATAATCTTCGTTAAACACCCAGATGTATTAAGAACACCAAGATACCATTTCAATTATAATTCATTTCTAAACACTCATCGGTTTTTAATGTTTAAATATTACTTAATTCCTCATATTTTCCCATAAAATGGCTAAATATCAAGAGCTTATAGTCGGACTAAAAGCCTTAACTATTCCTATCCGCCTGCTGACATAAATATTGGTAAGTACATGGCAATTAGTACCGTTCCAATAACTCCACCTAAACCGACAAGAATAAGTGGCTCAATTAGTTTTGTGAGATTATCGATAGTATCATTTGTCTCTTGTTCAAAAACATCAGCGACTTTAACTAACATTTCATCCAGGTTACCTGTAGATTCTCCAACTTTTACCATTTGATTTACTAGTGGTGGGAAGTACTTAATCCTTCCAAGTGGTTCTGTAATAGATTTCCCTTTTACAACAGCTTCTTTTACAATTTTTAAATCTTTGGCCATTTGAGTATTGTCCATCGTATCAATACAAATATCCAAACACTCAATAAGTGGAACACCTGCTCCAAGCATTGTTGCTAGAGTTCTAAACATCCCTGAAAGACCACCCTTTATAATGATATCTCCAAATAATGGAGTCTTCATAACAAAGCGGTCCCAATTTATTTTTCCTTGCTTCGTTTTAATATAGTTTACGAAAGCAATAAAGCCTCCAAAAATGATTGGAACCATTAGGAGTGTGTACTCTTGGAAAAAGTCAGATATGGCCATTACCAAGAGTGTGACCCCTGGAATTTCTTGTCCACTTTCTTCCAACATTCCAACGAATTGAGGTACTACAAATACCATAAGTCCCCATGTAACACCGACACCGATTGTGACTACGATAGCGGGGTAAGTCATGGCCCCTTTAATCTTCTTTTTTATTATTTCCTGTCTTTCCATAAACTCAGTAAGTTTAGTAAGAACAGTATCAAGAATACCTGCTGCTTCCCCTGCTTTAACTAGAGATGTATAGAGTTTACTAAATCCTTTTTGAGACGCCATAGATTCATGGAGTGATTTCCCCTGACCAATTTTTTCAACAATATTTCTAATTGTCGCTCTTAGTGCAGGATTTTTTTCCTGTTTGGCCAAAATTTCAAGGCATTCCAACATTGGAACACCAGCATCAATAAGGATAGTTAATTGTTTTGTAAAACGGTTGAGTTCTGCCATTCCAAATGGTTTTGCGAGACCTTTTTCAACCATCCAAGTCCCGAGATCTAAATCAAGAATACTTGGCGCAGTAAGTTTACGGACTCGAATACCCTTTTTCCTAAGAGCACGTTTAACTTGCCTTAAGTCTTTTCCCTCGATTTCACCTTCGACTTTTTTACCGTCCCCAGTTACTCCTTGATATTTAAATTTACCACCGGCCATAGTTATCCCTTATGATTCTCTAAGCCCTAACATTTTTTGCATTTCTTCTGGATTATTCGAAAATGACAGAGCATTTTCTTGGGTAATCAGTCCAGCATCAAAAGCTTTTTTTATACTCTGATTCATTGTAATCATTTTAGTTTCCTCTTGGTTTATTTGCATTTGCGAATAAACTTGATGAAGCTTATCTTCTCGAATCAAGTTTCTAATTGCTGGTGTAATTCTTAAAATTTCCTGAGCGAGAACCCTACCACCACCTTTTTTAGGAAGTAGTTGCTGGGCGACAACACCTTGAAGAACGAAAGAAAGAAGTGTTCTAATTGGTTCCTGTTGATCTGCTGGAAAAACATTTATGATTCTTGAGATCGTTTGAATTGTAGAGTTCGTATGAAGTGTTCCGAAAACAAGGTGACCAGTTTCGGCAACTTCAAGTGCTGCTTCAATCGTTTCAACATCTCTTAGCTCTCCAACGAGTACAATATCTGGATCTTGTCTGAGAAGCGACCTAAGTCCATTTTGAAACGAGAGTGTATCCACCCCTATTTCTCGTTGGTTCACAAGACTCATTTTATGTTGGTGCATAAATTCGACGGGGTCTTCTAGTGTTAAAATATGTCCTGGTTCAGTTGAGTTTAATCTATCTATAATAGATGCTAGGGTTGTTGATTTTCCAGAGCCTGTTGGTCCGGTTACTAGCATCAATCCGTTTGATACATCTGTCATTTCAAGTAAGACATTTGGCAAACCTAGAGAGTCAAAATCTGGAACTTGACTAGGAATTTGCCTAAAAACAGCGGCTACTGCACCTTTAGAATAGAAACAGTTAGCTCTAAACCTTGCAAGGCCCTTAACACCAAATGAAAAATCTAGTTCTAAATTTTTTTCTAACTCACTTCTTTGAGCTTCTGTCAGTATTTGATAAATCAAACGCTTTGTATCATCAGCACTTAATGGCGGAATTTTAACTTTTACAATTTCTCCAGAAATACGCATACCAGGGGCGGAACCAATAGTTATATGTAAATCGGATGCTCCATTATCAACCATAACTTTAAAGAGTTGTTGAATTTGAATATTTCCAACGCTTCCGGGCTTGGTGGTAGTGTTTGTTTTAGTTTCCTCACTCATAACTTATCCTTTAGTCACTATCAGAAGCTGAGTTTCCAATTGCTTCTTCTAGTGTCGTTAATCCCTGTGCTACTTTTGTTAAGGCACACATTCTTAAACTTTTCATTCCATCTTTTATAGCTTGGGCCTTAATTTCGTCCGAACTTGCATTCTTTAAAATTAATTCTCTAACTTTTGGACTCATTGCCAATACTTCATAAATCGCAACTCTTCCTTTATAACCTGAACCACCACAGACTTCACAGCCGACCCCGTGATAGACTTTAATTTTTTCTGCGGACGCAGGTGCAAAGCCACATGCAATTAATTGTTTTGTATCAACTTTTACGATCTCTCTACAACCGATACAAATTTTTCGACACAATCTTTGTGCAACAACACAATTTAGTGCCGCAACAACTAGAAAGGGTTCAATCCCCATATTTAGTAAACGTGTAATAGTACTAGGAGCATCATTTGTGTGAAGAGTAGATAAAACCATATGTCCTGTAAGTGCTGCCTCGACTGCGATCTCACCTACTTCTAAATCTCTAATCTCACCAACCATTATAATATCTGGGTCTTGTCTCAAAAAGGCTTTTAAGGCAGACGGGAAAGTAAGACCAACTTCTTTCTTTACATTAACCTGATTTATCCCTTCAAGATTAAATTCACATGGATCTTCTGCAGTAGAGATATTTGTTCCCTCTGTATTTAGTTCTGCTAAGGCAGAGTATAAAGTTGTTGTTTTCCCTGAGCCTGTAGGTCCGGTAACTAATACCATTCCATAGGGCTGATGAATTCCATTTTTAAATACTTCAAGCTGTTTTACCTCAAAGCCCAACTTTGTCATATCTAACTGAAGGTTAGATTGATCAAGTAATCGTAAAACAATTTTTTCTCCAAATAATGTTGGAAGTGAGGACACTCTATAATCAATTGGTTTTCCACCAATTTGCAGCTTAATTCTTCCATCTTGTGGCTTACGTTTTTCAGAAATATCTAACTGGGCCATAATTTTGAGTCTAGAAATTACTGGTAACATTATTGACTTAGGTGGCTTGGCCACTTCAACTAAAGAACCATCAAGTCTAAACCGAACTCTAAATGTTTTTTCATAGGGTTCAATATGAATATCTGAGCAACCCTTCACAAAGGATTCTGCGAGTATTCGATTAACAAAAGTAACAACATCTTGCCCAATATCTTCAGCTTTAACATCAGGTTCAGAATCATCTGTCCCCTTAACTTCTACAATTGTATTTATTAGTTCTTCAACAGATTCTTCAACTTTAGCAAATAGTTTTTGCCAAGAAGAAATATTCGTTAAAATATACTCAACAGGTTTTTTTAATTCAGCACTTATAATTTTACTACCAACAGCTATAGCTGTTGGATCAAAGGTTGCTAATGTAATTTTTGATTGTGTTACCTGTATGGGTATAGCTCGGTATTTTAGGACACTTTTTTTACGTAAGGTTTTAATAGTCTCTTTGGAGACTTTCGCATTTTTCAGATCAATAAATGTAATTTTGAATTTTTCGGCACAGAGTTTCGCAAATTTGATTTCATCAAAGTGGGGCATTTCTAATAGCTCAAATTCCGTTACTTCGTCCACTTCTTTATTTAAAGTAAGACGTCGTACTTCTTTCAAAGTAGCTATACCATTATTGGTTAATAATTTTAAAAACTCTTCTCTAACCATTTTCTATCCTGATACCTAACATATCGGAATTTAATTAGGTCTATTTAAAATGTTTTTAGATTCCAGAAACTTAGGGCATATTTTGCTTGAAGTTCAAGTAGGCCCATACCATCAGTATAAGAAAATGTTGCTTTTGAAAAAAGTTGAGAATGATGATCAAGATTGTAATTCATATCCCAAAATTTAAATGTTCCTGAGCTAGGTGCCTTAAAACAATAGTCCCGATTACAAGTGTTAATTACAAGAGTTTTTTGGTTCTTTGATTCAAGTAATATGGCACTCTCATCTAAATTTTTCAATTTTCTTGATAGTTGAGTAAACTTCAGTCCTAATTCAAACAGAACATCGCAAGTAAGACTTCCCATAACACCATCACCGAGAACAAATACTTCATCAACACCTGTTTTGATAAAATCTTTAAGGATATCAAGAATTGCATAGTAATCAGTATTGTATCCCTTAATACTATCTGAGTTAAAAACAAGGCAATTTATTGCCTTTAATTCTTTTTTATCTAACACAACATTATTTATGAAAAATGTTTTATAGGGGGAAGTAATGCTAATACCATCAAAGCTATTTTTTAGTTCTGATGGCGTAGGGATATCTCTTTCCACTTTAAAATCAAGCAGGGAGTAGTTAACACACCTTTCAAATAATTTCTCATATATATCTTGGGATTTGGAGTGAGAAATATCTCTACCTATTAGAGCTAATTTATATGGAGATTTTTCTCTAAAATAGATTTTAGCAGCGTCTATATCATCTTGAATTTGAAATTTAAGCTCACTTAAATTTTCAAACTTAATTTCATCTCTCTGCTTTAGGATAAAATTTAATTTAACTTCTTCGCCATAAATGTCTTTTTCAAAATTAAAAATATGAGTTTCAATGCTCACCAAATTTTTGTCGGACACTGTTGGATTAAAACCAATATTAGTAATAGCATCATAAATTTTATCACTTATAATTATTTGAGTGAGATAAACACCAGTACTTGGTAATAATTGATTTTTAAATGGCTTTAAATTAGCCGTCCGGAAAAGACTTTTCCTCCCTAATCCTTTTCCCTTAACGATATTGCCTTCAAGACAAAAAGAATCTCCGAGTAAAGTATTCGCGGATTTAATATCGTTTTTAACCGCTTTCCGAATACGTGAAGAGGAAACAAGTTTATCATTATAAAAATAAGCTTCTTCTTTTAATATTTTTATATTTCTATCACGAGCGAGTTCATCCATTAATTTAAAGGCATCCGTTTTACCTTTGCCTAGTTTGAAATCATGTCCAAGATAGACAAGCTTTAAATTATTTATTGAAAATAAATATTTTAAAATAAAGTTTTCAGCTGACATGTTCTGTAATTCTTCAGAAAATTCTAATTCAAGAATATGGGCTAAACCCAATTCTAGAAGCTTTTCTTTCTTACTACTATAAGTTGAAATGAGAAACTCTGAGTCATCATTACAAAAAAAGACATATGGATGAGGATTAAAGGTTATTAAAACTGGTTCAATTTTATTTTTCTGACACTCTTTTATAAAGTTATTGATAAGCTTTTGATGTCCTAAATGTACACCATCAAAGTTCCCAAGGATAAGTCCGTAGTCAGCCCTAGGTAAACTCTGAAATGGTGTATTTTTAGTAGTTTTAATCATTCACTTGATTATTTAGCATATTCTCGAGTTCTTTAAAATAGCGTTTTTCAATCCTAACGACTTTATCTGATTTTGACGTAGAAAAATCATCATTAAAGCTCTCAACTAAGTTTTTAAAATATTGTTTTGCAGGCTCTGAAACATTCAAACTATTAACAATATTCTCCATTTGCCCTTCATTACCAGTTAAATTTAAAACTTTGTAGAGATTGGAATAATTAACACCTTTTTTATAAATAGTATCAAAAACACTTAGTTCTTTCGGAACTTTACTTTTAAAGTACTTAATTCCCAGAAAACCGGTAAAGAGAAATAGTAAAAAAGACGTAGCTATAAAAATCTCTTTAATTCCATAGATAAATGTATTAGCTAATTTAAAAATAGGTTTAAATTCATATGGTTTAACTTGAATACTTGGTACTGGAAGTGTTGAAGGTTTTACCTTTGGTTCATTCTTAGTGAATTGCCTTGTATTTTGTTGGCCAATACCAGCGACTTTAATATTTCCTATTTTCAATTTTTTTGTTTTATAAGTTTCGCTTTCAGGATCAAAGTATGAAATTGGTACTTCAATATTTTCAAGATTAACATCACCACGACCAAGGTAAGTATAATCAATTACTTTTTGAGCAGTAAAATTTTTCTTAATGGCCAGATCATTTGTCTTTTCAAATTCTTCAATGTTTTCATGACTTAAAAGTATTGGCGCTTCAAACAACTCAAGTGCCCCCTCACCTTCAATATTTAAAGTTAGTTCTATCGGCTCATTTGCAATAAACTTATTCTTATTCACCTTTAAATTAAAACTATGATCACCAACAAGCCCAGAGAAGTGAGGTTTCATTCCTTCAGCTGGAAGACTTATAACCTCAATCTCTACAGGTGTGCTTGAGATGGTTGTTGACTGAGGCCTACCTATTTGTAAATTAAATCCCCCAAAACCACCAAAGGGGTTTCCCCTTCTTGAATAAGAGACCTTCATGTTGATCGGATCGATTTTATAAACGCCAGGTTTCTCACCGAATAATTGAGCAGTATACATAATTCTTCTTGAATACATCTTTCCATCAAACTGTACTCTTTCAAGAGACATCGGTTCTTGATGAAACCTTTTTAAAAATTTGTCTAGCTTTGGAAATTTTCGAATATCAGTTCCGGCCAGTGGAATATCGGCTCTATTATATAGATAATATCGAACCACGATTGACTCACCGACATATACTTTATTTTTACTTACCTCTGCTTTTACAAAAATTTTCTTGGTTTCTTTCGCTTTCTTTAAAACTGAAATACGAACTGTTTTATGCTTAATAACATTCCCATTAATTTCAACAGATATATCGCGAAGAAAAATTGTTCCAGACTTCGATGGCATTAGCTCATATGTGACACTTAAACTTCTCTCAATTGTCCTTTCTCCATTTATGATCGTCATTCTTGTTGATGTTCCAACTTCTGAGCGGGAAACGACATCTACACCAAGAGGGTTAAAACTTATTATTGGCTCACCTTCTTCTTTAGTATCTATTATAAAATCAACATTAAATGTCTCATTAATTAGAGGATTTTCTGGGTTCACTCTTACTTTAATCGAATCCGCATATGCATTCGTTATTAAAAAAAGGCATATTACTAAAAATTTCATTACCAATCCTTCTTTTGTCGACCTTTTCTCTCTGTAGTCTTAGCATCGATCATCTTTTTCTGTAGATTATTATCATCACTTATTAGCTGTTTCAGCAATGTTGGAAGTTTCTTTTTTCTTTTATCTTTCTCTTTTCCTGTTTCTGGCTTTGATTCTTTTTTCTTTTTATCTTTGCTATCTTTACCCTCATCAGGTTTTTGATCCTTTTTATCTTTGTCCTGACCATCTTTACCATCTTGATCTTTTTTATCTTCAGATTCTTCACCATCTTTACTTTTATCTTTCTTGTCTGAATCTTTTTTGTCTCCAGCCTTTCCCTTGGAGTCACTTTTTTCACCATTCTCCTGGTCCTCGCTCTCTTCTTCATCTTCTTTTTTACCAGAGCCCTGGCCACCAGACTGAAGGGCCTTTAAAATATTTTTTTTGGCCATATCAGCAATTTTATCATTTTTATTATGTCCCGAATTTTGAATATGTTTCAAGATCTGATTGTATTTATTAATTGCTCGAGCTTGACCTTTATCTTGAAGCTGTGCTGTCGCTTGATTAAATTTATGAGGTAAATTTTCATCAGTAATTTTATCATCTAATATTTCATCATATAAAGAAATTGAATCTTTTGGAAAACCATCTTGTAGTAAATTATAAGCCAAAGCTTTTTTACCTTCATCATCAAGTTTTCCTTCAACGAAAGCCTGCTCTAGACGCAGAGTTTTTTCAGACTTAACAGGTTCCTTTGCTTCTTCTGGGGATCCTTTTGTCATATCTGGCATACCAGGAATGTTTACTTGTGCAAAACTTGTTAAACTCAATAAAAGCAAAGAAGTTAGAATGAAAATTTTCCCTCGGCTTAATAAAAATGAAAGGGATAAAAATATAATCCCAGGTATCATCAAAAAATTAGCCCAAACAGGTCTGATTCTAAAATCATTCTTTTTATTCTTTTCCGTATGAATTCTTGAAAAGAAGTCTACAATTTCTTGTGTCGGTAAAGAATAGGAAGTCGCAACCCAATAGCTATAATTTGATATCTTCTTTCCAAGATTTTTCAAATATTCATTGTCGAGTTTCGAAATGACAACCTTTCCTTCAAATTTCTTATTTCCTTTAAAAACCCCTCTCGAATTTCGAACTGGAATCGGTCCACCTTTTGATGTTCCAATTCCTACGACACCCACAGAAATACCCTTTGGAATATCAAGAGTAATACCGCCATCGGTTTCCTCTGCATCGGTAAAAAGTAGAATATTTCCTGAAACATCCTCAGAGGTAGATTTAAAATATTGAATAGATTCTTGAATGGCCAATGTTAATCCAGTACCACCACGGTTTAGATCCAAATCTTTTAAAGTTTCTAGTCTTGCTTCAATTAAATTATAATCATCAGTAAAAGGTACTATTTTCTTTTGTCCGTCTGAAAAAACTATTACAGAGACCTTTTGTCCAACCGCCCTTTTAAGATAATGCTTTGCTAGAAAAAGGGCTTTATTAAAGCGATTTGGTCTAACGTCTTCAACTAACATACTTGAAGAATTATCTATTAGAATTATTGTTTTCTGATCTGAAGTCTTCGCTGATATTTTTACTTCAGGTCCACGTAAATCAAGAAGGGATAGCAAAAGAAGAGAGATACCAATTAAGTAGAAGTATGTTGATAATTTATGTTTTTTACTTCTTGAATAAAACCAGTGGTCCTTTACCCAATTAAAAAATTTAGTATTATTTTTCAAAATAAGCCATGCATAGAAAACAATAATGATGATTATTATAAACAGGTAGCTTTTATTTAAAAAAGTCATAATACCTCCTTTGTAACAAATCTTTTTAAAACTTCACTTAGCATAAATAAGAGGATCCCCCAGAGGAGAAATATTAAAAACTTTTCATCATAAACGATAACACCCTGACTATTAATCTTTGTTTTTTCTAGTTTTTGAATTTCATCGAGTATTTCTTTTAAACTATTTTCACTATTGGCCATGAAGCTTTTACCGCCTGTCATCTTTGATATTTCATCAAGAGTCTTAAGATCGATAGACCCGCCCGGAATACTTTGATATTGCTGTCTCCCCAACTGATCTTTCCCAATTGGTAGTCTTGATTTTGTTGTTCCGAGACCAATTGTATAAACCTTTATATTAAAATCTTTCGCCGTTCTTGCCGCATTTAACGGTGTCATGTTTCCAACATTATTTACACCATCTGTAAGGAGAATTATGACTTTGTTTTTTGTCTTACTATTTTGTGCCCTTGCGACACCCAAAGCGAGCGCATCTCCAATATTGGTACCACTACCCAGAAAGCCAATCTTAATCTCACTTATAATTTCATTTACAAGGCTTGGATCTGTCGTGAGTGGTAATAATGTGAATACCTTTTCAGAAAAGATAATAATTCCAATTCTGTCAGTGGGTCTTAGATTAGCAAATTCCCTTAGTTTTTCTTTTGCTACTTCTAATCGATTTGGCTTAAGATCATCGGCTAGCATAGAGCGTGATACATCAACAATTAAAAATATATCATTAACTTCAATGTCGCTTGGTAAATTTTTTAATGGCTTTCTTGGTCCGGTAAGGGCAAAGCTTATTAACAGCCAACCAATTAGTCCAACAATGAAAATACCTAGGCGTACTGGAACAAATTTACGTCCAAATCCTCCATTGGGTATTATTAGTTGTGGCTTATTAAAAATCTTCCAGAAATCGATACTCCAAAGGAGCATACCAATCATGCCTATAAATATATATTCTATCGAATTAAATTCCACTGCTCACCTTAAATTCTTCTAGTTTTTTAAAACTCTCAATTACATTAATAAGATCTTCATCAGACCAAAGTTTCTTATATTGAAACTTATTTATCTCATTTAATAATTTCAAAAATGGTGCTCGATTAAAATCAAGAAGCCGTGTTATTTCCTTTCTTTCCATATAGATCATCTCAAAATCTTCTCGTGTTTTTGGATTCTCAAGGAGTTTAATTAACTCTTTTGCTTGTCTTAATTTCTCTTTTTTCTTTTTTCTTAATCTCTTTTTTACAAGAATATACTTTCTTAAGAACCACAAAATGATTAATAAAATCAGAGTAAAAAGAGAAGCGATAATTTTTTTCTGAGTCCCCTCTTCTATATCCAGGGAGTAAGGTGTGTCAATTTTAAGAAATTCAGGAGTTTGCCCTTTGTTAGTTGGTGAGTATTTAAAATTACTCATATCAAATAATATTTCTTTCTTTTTTTTCTTCGGAGGATCAGTAACAAATACTTTAAAATGCCTTTCTTCATCAAGAATATGAACTTCCATTACATACATAACTTCATTAATCATTTTATTTTTAAATGTCTTTAGCTCTTCTTGCGTTTTTTCACTTATGATCTTAACAGTATAAATCTCACCGTTAACGATTTCCTTCTCTTTGATTGGTACAACACTATCGACACGCTCTATCTTTTTCTCCACTCCATTTAGAAGCAATGGATACTGAGGCGCATTCAAAGCTTGTCCATACAGCTGATGGCTAAAAAGAATTAAAACAACATAGAATAACTTAAAGCATTTCACGAACAAATTTCTCCAAATATCTTTCTTGAACGCCAATTTTTTTAAATCGACCCTTCAACTCTTCTTCTTTATTTGCTGTATTAGTCCTAACAACTTTTGCTTTACCATTGTCTTTTCCAAAAATTGCGAACGGTAGCTTTTTCACATTATCTAATGGTGATTCAATGACAAAGCAGTGCATATTCGGTCGATAAAGAAGCTTATTTAAAACCTCAAAGTTTTCTACCCGGCTCAAATCAGAAAAGATTATTACTTCTTTCCCTCTAGCGACCAGATTCTTAAGTAATGCAAGTTTTTTTAATTCATCAGATTCTTCATCAGCGATATATTCAAAATTAACCTTGCCTTCTGATGTTAAGATATTCATTTTTTCCAACTGTGAAATAAGTAGAATTATTCCTTCTTGCCCAGAGGCCAATGGAAGAATTTTATTCCCTTTTGTATGAATAATTGTGCAAACTTTATCTTTTGATTTTTCAGCGATAAGGTAAATCAGGCAAGCTAACTCTAAAGAGGCCTGTAATTTTGATACCCCTTTATATCCCATTAACATAGTTTCCGAGACATCTATCATTATATAAATTTCTACATTTCTTTCTTCTTCAAATGTTTTCACAAAAGTCGTGTTTGTTTTTGCAGAAAGTTTCCAATCAATAAATCTTACATCATCACCAGGGTTATAAACTTGATGTTCTTTAAACTGTAAACCCGCACCTTTAAAGTGAGACTTCAGCATACCCACTGAAAACGAATTTGAATTTCGAAAGAGATGGTTTTGTATAGAACCAACTACTTTTTCAATTTCTTTTAAATTCATTTACAGACACTCACTCGCTATATCATGTACTACATCGCGAACATCAATTTTATCTATGATAGCTTCATAAGTAAGAAGTACTCTATGCCCCAATACTGCTTTTGCTATGCTTAAAACATTTTCCGGAGATACAAAGTCATTTCCAGCTAAAAATGCTTGAAACTTAGAAATTTTGTAAAGCCATATTGCAGCTCTTGGAGATGCTCCTGCGAGTATTGCACCATCGTACTTACTTAAAAAATACTTATTTCCTGGTCTCGTTGCATGGACAATTTTAACGATCAAATCTTTAATTTTATCATCTACATAGATTGCATCTACTGTTTCTTTTAACTCAGCTAAAATTTCAGTGTTCAGAAGTGGGTTTAACTCGTTAAGAGATTGAACCTTTAAGTCGAGGATGGATTTTTCTGCTGCAAAATCTGGATACTCAACATGAACTTTCATCATAAATCGATCTAATTGAGCTTCTGGTAAATTATATGTTCCTTCTTGTTCAATTGGATTTTGAGTTGCAAGTACTACAAATGGACTTTTCAATTTATAACTTTTGTCACCGATAGTTACTTGTTTTTCCGCCATTGCTTCTAAAAGTGCCGCTTGAACTTTTGCTGGAGATCGGTTTATTTCATCGGCCAAAACTAATTGTGTAAAAATAGGCCCAAATTTTGTACTAAACTCTTCTTTTTTCTGATTATAAATCATTGTTCCAATAAGATCACTTGGTAATAAGTCAGGTGTAAATTGAACACGATTGAACTCTAAATCACAAAGCTTACTCATTGTAGAAACACTTAGGGTCTTACCAAGTCCAGGCATTCCTTCAATAAGTAGATGGCCCTCACAAATTAGTGCAGCAATAATTGATTCAAGCATTTCATCTTGTCCAAAGATTACCTTCTTCGCAGAATTTAATACAGTTTCAACTTTTTCTCTAATTTCACTCATAACTTTCTCCAAAACTAGCCGACTAATATCGGGTAATTATATATTAAAAATTTTAATAGTCTTAAAAACAACTAAATTCAGATTAGTATTATACATATGTGGGCTGTGTCAAAACAGTATTTTTTGAAGAAATTGATATTTATTTATTTGAACTGAACCAAGTTTTTGCACTACCTTTATTTATTTTAAAATTTTCAAAATAAATGAGTTCGTCCAAATTTCTTATTATTTTATTCGTTGTACCAGCGTTTACCTGTTGGGTTGTTTTCGTTTTTAAGATCACAGGTAACCAACCAATTTTATCTATTTTTTTATATTCAATTTTATTCTCTGTTTGAACTGATTGATTACCTTCATAGGTTTTCCGAGTAATACTATCTAGTACTAAAAGCTCACCGGCCCAATCTTTATTAACATAAGAATAAGATGTCTTTAAAGTTCCAGTTGGTCGCTTCTCTATTACTTCAAGTTTTTGGCCACGAAACTTTATTTTGATCTCCATTGTATCCAAGACACCGGAGTCATCTATATAAGTAAACCAATTATTTTTTTCTTGAACAAATTTGTAACTTCCTAACCAGTCCGCTAAGTTTGTTCCCCAAACGATTTGGGCTTTATTTATGAATAACTCCCGAATTTTAGTTTTGACATCAGCGGGTACTTTTTTAATTCCAATAATCTCAATCTCTCTTGAATCATTATATTTATACGCACTAACTTTGATTTGATTAAGTTCTTTATTTAGGACTTTCAAACTCACAAGCTCTGAAATATGTTCAGCTTTTAAATCAAAACTAAAATCTTTAACCTTACTTAAAGGGGTATAAACTCTACTTGAAACATCTGGAATTCTTGCATTTAGATCGCAAACCCAAAGACTAAAGAGTAATATTTTTCCAATTTTCATTATATAAGACACGTATTCTCTTTTCTTTTTTATAAGTAACCTTACCTGAAGCACCTTTGACACCTTTTAAGTTTTTCACTTGTGTGTAAATTAAATTAGCTTCTCTATAGTCCATCTTTGAATAAGAAATCATAGCAGATGCGACAACAGTAAAAACGTTTTCAGTTAAGCTTAAATCTTTTAGCTTTATAATTATATGCGGGCTTTTATCTCCATCTAAATGGAACCAATAATCGGATTTTTTTGCCCATTCACTTCTTAATTGATCATTTCCATTAGAACTTAGTCCAATGCCTAAAGAAAGGTTTCCAAAATCGTGAACTTCATAAGACTTTTCAGCCGACTTAATCACTTCGGCTTTATTTTTAAGGCTTTTCCACACTGGGGATACAGTTTTTAAAGAGTTGACCATCTGGACATCTACAAAATTTACAAGACTATCATCAGTATCAGCTAACCTAAGCGTTAATATTTTTTTAGCTTTATTTAGTTTCTTAATTTTTGTATATACCTCATCTCGCCGCTTAAAGTGATCTGGATTTTTAAATTTCATTTTTACTTTATGGATTGTTTCGGTTCTTTCAAGTAGGGATAGATCTTCAGTTGTTTCAGCGAGCTCTCTTAAAAACTTTATAGACTCTACTTTTTCTAAATCGCCAAGAATTCTTCGTCTTTTCCTATTAAAAAACTTTTTAGATTTCCCACCAGTATTTCCTTTCATGGCAGAAATTTTTTCTTTATTTAGTAATTGGTTTATATCAACAATCAATCCAACATCGGATTTTCTTTCTAAGTTAGCCCTTCCTACCTCGTCAAACATTTCGAAGCTTACACTATCCTGAGTTTCATTTTTCATAGTCCATGACTTAAAACATTTCATGTCTCCAGATTTCACGTCATAGAAATGATTTGCAAAGTATAAATTTCTTGCATTATAGAAGAAGAAGAAACGATTAATTCTTCCCCATTTATTATAGTTTAAACTAAAAATTCGATCATCGCTGTCCATTGTCAGGGAATCAAAACTGGTGGAACTCAAATGCTTTCGAATGTATTCTAAAAACTTATCACGCTTCCTGAGAAAACTTTCAACTCGTATGTCTGAGAACCAAAGACCTTCATTTCCAGAACCTCTACCAATATAGAGAAACTTAGATTTTCCAATTAAACGTATAGTTAGACATAAAAAATAAGATGAACTATATATTTTCTGAATAAATACACTTTCATCAACATCATCGTTGATTAAATTGGCCTGTTTTTTAATTTGGTCATAAGATTGGATCATGCAAGAAAATATACACAAAAATCCACAAGTACTCCAACAAATTGAATGGGAATCCATATCTAAGATTTTAAGAGGACATACTCATTTTGAATTAAACGATGAAAAATTAGTAACTTTCTTGGATAACCGCTCTGAGATCGAGTTCAAACTCGATAAAACCAAGTTATATACCGATTTTCTGTACTCAAATGATTTTAAAATTTTCTCTGAAGAAATAATGAATATTGGCCAATCTTTTGACGCCACAAGCAATATAACCAATATTAAGAAGTCACTGGCACTACCATTAAAAATATTAAATGAATTTGCTAAGTCCTGTGAAATTTACTTAAACCATTTAAGACTCATTAATAAATATTTTGAATCGGACATTATAGACTCTGAACCGCAAAAATTTAAAAGAGAAATTAACAAAACCTTCCTAAATGACTTTAGGAAGTTTGTAAGTAGTAACGGTGAGGTATCTCTTGATAAACACCCACTTATTAGACCACTTTACGAGAAACAACTAAGTATAGAGCAAAGAACTAGGGGAATACTAAATAATCTTCTTAATAGCTCAAGGCTTCAAAACAAAATCCAATTTAATTCATTTGATGTTATTAACGACAGATATGTAATTCCTGTTAGAAGTGATTCATTTCAATCAAGTCTTGGTATGATTGTTTCTCGTTCTGAATCGGGAAATACTTTATTTGTCGAACCTGTAGAGATCGCTCAATTAAATTTTCAGAGAATTGAATTAATAATTGAAATCCAATCAATTTTAGCAAAAATTGAACTTGATATAACCAATTCATTAAAGCCATTTACACAAGAGCTTTATCGAATTTCACAATTTTTATATGAGTGTGATGAATTTATTGCTCGATCAAAATTTGCTCAGCAATTAGGCCTTTCCTATCCAACTATATCAAATAACCAAGAGATTAAGATTAAAAATGGATTTCACCCTTTAATCAAAAATCCCGTTAAGAATGATATAACAATCAATACAACAGATAATGGTCTTATAATTTCAGGTCCCAATACCGGTGGTAAAACGGCAACGTTGAAAACTCTTGCACTGACTCAGCTCTTTTTACGATACGGTCTATTTGTACCCTGTGATTACGCGGATATATTTTTATACGAGAAAGTATTTTATTTTGGAAATGATCAACAAGATTTAAACTCTGGACTAAGCTCCTTTTCAGCGGAAGTCAAAAACTACACAAGCCTTTTTGAAAACCTTGGAGAATCTAACCTTGTACTAATTGATGAAATTTTTAATTCCACCTCCTCAGAAGAAGCCTCAGCTCTAGCGATAGGTTTCTTTAAAAAGCTTCATGAAATTACCAGTATTCATTTAGTTGTATCCTCCCATCATCAAACATTAAAAACAATTCTTCATCAAGATGAAAGCTATATTTCTGCCCACGTAGGTTTTAACACTGAAAACAATTCTCCAACCTACAAGCTTCATTATGGTAGTCCGGGTAGCTCTCATGCTCTAAGAATTTTTAATTCCATGACCAAAGATCATGATTTATTTAAAGATGTTTATAAGACTTCCTTACGTTTTATAGACAACCAAGTTATTCACTATGAAAAGCTTCTAGAGTCAATTTCTGAAAAAGAACATCAACTAAACAAAACCCTTTTAGAAAATCAAGATTTAAACAAACAGCTCAAAAATCAGAAGCAATCAATGGAAGGTGTCATTAAGCTTAAAATTCAAGAGCGTGTTGAGACAACAGAAAAAAAGTTGGCAAAGTTGATGGATAAGGCCGAACATATTTTATCACAAACGAAAAAAGGTGAAATTAATAAACATCGCCAGCTAGATAATCAAAAAGCTTCTATTATAAAAGAGATTAACGAGTTTCTTCCTAAAAAAGAAATAGAGGCTCCTAGTTATGAAAATTTAACCATTCCAGAAAATGTCATTATCGGGAAAGAATATTTTTGTCTAACTTTACAAAAAACAGTTCTTGTTAAAAAAATTGAACCAAATAAAAAGTTTGTTCATATAGGTAAAGGCAGTATTTCTATGAAGGTAAAGTTCAGTTCCCTTCGCGAAGCTAATAAAACTCAAAGCCGTCCACAAAATCATTTTACCGGTATTATTGAAAAATCACGTTCAACACAACTTGAATATGATTGTCGGGGAATGAGACTAGAAGAGTTTGAGAGCCTTGTCCATGACATTACAAGTGACCTAATGCTTGGAGAAGTACCCTTTGTAACTATAATTCATGGGCACGGAACAGGCGCCCTTAAGAATTGGTTACGTACTTATGTAAAAACCAATAAAGATCTTAGAATTGAATCTAATGATACCGGAAATGATGGAGAAACTAGGATTGCCTTAATTTAATCCTGGAGAATCATCAATCATATTACCCATTCTCCACGGTCTAAATTGTAGAGTCTCATCAGCAGGTGACCAAGGCATTGGCATTGATAAAGAGAACCATACTAAAATAGCTCTTCCTTTAATATTTTCAAAAGGTACAAAGCCCCACGATCTTGAATCAGATGAGAAGTCCCTATTATCGCCCATAGCAAAATATTTTCCAGCAGGAACTGTTACAAGTGGAAATTCAGCAGTAAAGACATTGTCTTCGTGAACTTGAGTTATATGTGTATGCTTTCCTGTGTTAGTTTTAAAGAATTTAAAATTGAACCTTTTGTATTTATCATCCATGTCTTCCATAATTTTTGTGCCGTCAAATGACTCATAGGGAATTGGTTCATTATTTATATAAACAACTTTATCGATAACCTGAACTGTATCACCAGGTAAACCAACAACTCTTTTGATATAATTTAAGTTTTCATCTTTTGGATATTTAAAAACTATTACATCACCACGCTCCGGCTTTCCCGGCCCTGTAATATAAACTGGATCAGTAAACCAATCAGAAAAAGGAACCTTAAATCCATAAGAAAATTTATTCACAAGGATAAAATCCCCAATAAGTAGTGTTGGAATCATTGACCCAGATGGTATTTTAAATGGCTCAAAGAAAACGGAACGGAAACCAAGTACTAAAAAGATAATCCAAAAAATAGATTTAGCTTCCTTTTTGAACTTCTCTTTCCGACTTAATTGTTCTACTTCTTCTGTAACGACTTTCTTTTTCCAAAACATTTATTCACCTATTGTTATTAACTTTAGAATAGTAATGCTCAATGACTTTCTTAGCAAGTACTGTTGATTTTATGTACCATTTTTTTACATTAACGATCATAACAGCAACAGAAATACCTTTATCATTTCCATTCTGCGGAACAGCATAACTTATAAACCAATCTCTTTTACCGTACGGTAAGCCACCAGTTATTGTTCCTGTTTTTCCACCAATTCTTATATTTTTTAATCTTTTCATTTTCCAAGGTCTAAAGGCTCCACGAGCAGTACCCTTTTTAACAGTTAGCTCCATCAGCTTTTGCATATCTTTATTCGAATCTTTTGTTAAAACTCTTTCTGCTAAAAAATTCGGAGACCAAACTTCCCTATCAAATTCATCATCAATAATACTTGTCACTACACTTGGTCGAATATAAACACCATCGTTTGCAATTATTGAGGCAATTACTGCGCCATGAACAGGACTAATCATTGTCTTACGGTTAAAGCCTGAAGCTAGTTCGGCAAGGCCATAATCATCCATTTTAGTAAATAGTTTAGAGTTTCCAACATCGATTAGTTGAACAACATTTTTATTAAACCCGAATTTATTTGCCATTTTCGCTAGGCCTGAATATGAGGTATTTTTTATGGCCGTTTTACCAAAAACAACGTTATTACTATAAGCAAACGCTCTTTTAAAGGCTATCTCCCTTGTCCAGCGTGTTTTCTTATCTTTCAATTGGTATTTATAGAGAGTTGTTGCTCGACCAGAATACGAAACTAGAGAAGAAGTCTCTACCTCTGTATTTTCTAGAAGCTCTGCTGCAGTTATAACTTTAAAAATACTTGCTGCTGGATTTGTGCTTGAAAAAGTTATATCTTTTCCAAATTTTTTCGTGTTCCGCGTATAATCGATTGCAGAAATTATTCTTCCATTATTATTATCAATTACCACAACGGAGGCATAATCTGAGCGATAACGTCTCAATTGTTTTTTGATATAATCACTAAGTTTTTTATTTATGCTATAGTTAATTTTGTATTTTTTATTTTCAAAATCCAAAGTTTCCGGCCATTCAGGATTTTTGAAAAGTTCTTCACTTAATTTTTCACCCAAGTGAGAAGTATCCACTGGCCTAAGACTTAAATCTTTATAAAAATTAAAATTTGAGTAAGTATTTGTTGAAATAAGGGCAAGGGTAATCAAAATAAATCTATTCATTTTTAAAACCAGTTCCAATTACAAAAAATTCTTTACTCACACTTCTTGTAGATTTTGGCTTTAAAAAATTATAACTCTTAAATAGGTGTTTTTGTGCTTTTAGGAAAACTTGGGCTTCATGACTATCAAAGACTTTAATAACAAAGTTTCCGCCATCATTTAAGAAGTTTGGTAAGTGATAAAAAACCATTTCAACTAGCTGTAAGCTTCTTGTTTGATCAAGGGATTTAATTCCTGTTGTATTCGGAGCCATGTCAGAGACAACAACATCAAATTTTTCGGTTACTCCAAGTTCTTCAAGGCTTTGAACATCATTTATATCTTTTTCATAAACTGTAACATTCCCAAGGGCTTGAATTGATCTATTTATTGGTCTTATATCAATACCAACAACAATTCCTTCCTTGCCAACTTTTTGGGAAGTATATTGAATCCATGAACCAGGGTGATACCCAAGATCTAGAACCTTATCTTTAACTTTAAGAATTGAATATTTTTTATCGATCTCTTCTAATTTATAAATACTTCGGGCTAAATAATTATCTTTTTTAGCCTTATTAAAATAATGATCTTTTACTTTAAAACCCATGTGCTTTATCAACTATGTTAAAATTTTTATATACCCTTCTATCTATATCATACTTTTTTAGCTTTGAAATTAATGTGACCTTGCTCAGGCCGATATTTTCTGCTGTTAAATTAATTTTCCCCTCAAATAATTTTAATACTTTATTAAAGTAATCCCTTTCAAAATGCTCTATCGCGTCATAATAACTTATATTTTCTAGTTTTCCTGAGTTCGAAATTTTTCCAGAAATCCAAGGAGGAAGGTCCTCAAGGTTTATCCTTTCTTTTCCAAGAATATTTAAATAATCCATAGTATTATTAAGTTCGCGGTAATTTCCTGGCCATTCATATGAAGTTAGACGCTCTAGTACTTCAGTACTCAAGAAGAGGTTTTGGCCTCCATTGTTTAAGTTTAAATCCTGAACTGACTTCATTAATATTTTAAAAATATCATTTTTTTGTCTTATAGGTGCTAATTCAAGTAAGAAGTAACGTAGTCTATAAAAAAGGTCTTTTCTAAATTTCTCCTTTAAGATTAATTCTTCAAGATTTTTGTTTGTTGCAAATATCAATCGACCCTTAAATTTTTTTTGTTCACAACTACCTACTGGATAATAAATACCTTCATCGATTAGTGTTAAAAGTTTAACTTGTAGTTCTAGATTAAGCTCCCCAATTTCATCAATAAAAAGTGTACCTCTTCCTACTGACTCACAGAATCCTTGTTTAGTGTTAATAGCACCAGAGAATGCACCTTTAACATGCCCAAACAGTTCTGATTCAAAAAGTGATGATGTAAGGCTTCCAATATTAAGCTGAACAAAGTTTTCACGCCCGGATAAAAAGTGTATTTTTTTTGCATAAGCGGTTTTACCTACACCAGTTTCCCCTGTAATTAGAATTGTTCTGTCAGTTGCTGAAATTTTTTTGATATCCATATATTCCCCCGATCGGAAAATATAGAATTAGTGGAGAATCGACACTATGAAAGAAGGTTATTTTTTAGAAATTTCGTATTTGAAATCAACATTTGATCGAATTTCATCACTTACCCATACTAGAGGTGCCTTATAAAGCTCTTCTGAAATATTACTTATAACTTTCTCATGGTGATATAATCTAATTCCATTCTTTAAGCAAATATGAGTTCCAGCGAGAATATCCCATATATTTTTATCTTTTTTGGTTATGACAAAGTCACAGCCATTTGTAGCAAGCAAGCCTAACTTAAAGGCAATACTTCCCTTAGCGGTATATGAGATATTATCATGACTTAAATGCATTCCACTCTCATATTCCGTATTTGAAACAAAAGCCTTAATTTTATCACTTGGAATATTGCATATTGGTAGTTCATCGACTGAGGAAACTTCAAACTCAGTAAATGGATTATAAATCCACGAAACATTTCGTTCGTCGTCTATCTGATCAGAAAAATAGAGTCCTACGGAAACTGCACATTCATTAATGCCTTTAGCGAATTCTCTCGTTCCATCAATAGGATCAATTATACAAATTGGAAAATCAAACACCCCTTGATCTTCTTCACTGTAAAAATTAATTTCTGGAAATTTTAGTTTAAGCTCAGCTTTAAATAGATCAGAAATAAAAATATCAAAGTCTGTTACAATGGTGTTATCAGCTTTTTTAGACACTTTTAAGGATTTAAAGTTGAGCTTTAAAACGTCAATTTTTTGTCTTATTTGGGGTCTAAGTATGTTGATAATCTTGATAAACTCTACTGCATAAATTGACATGTTCTTACATCGCCCCTATATATTTTTTTTTAATTCACAATTTGTGAACAGTTTTCCACAAGGGATAATAATAGACAAATGTACAAATAAATCTATTTAGAAGCGCAAAGTTAAAGTTATTTCAAATACTTAGCAAACCTTAAGTTAAACTTAAAACGACAACTTTTCCTTTAAAAGAAGTTGACAGGATTAGTTATCACCAAAATTTAGGCCTCTTGAAAAGCAAGAAACTCAACAAAGCCATCTTCGGCCATAGAAAGAGCAAAAATCTCATGTTCACCGCCATTGGAGTTAACCACATTGGTGACAAGCTTAATGCTTCCATCATTATTCACATAGACAAACGGTTGAGTTTTCTGTGTAACATCCTGACAAGTTTGGTAATTTGATACAAATTCTTCGAATAATTCTCTTGATAGTGCTGACGTTAAAATAATGACCTCCTTGCCAAAATTTCTGAGCTTACTTAATTGTAATAAGTTTTAAAATTTTAATCAAGCTAAATATATATGTATGTAAAAGTAACTAATTTTCAAGTACTTGAATGGTCGGACATTAGATAAACTTATAGTTAGCATTAGAAAAACAGGTGTTAGTTTTTTGCTTTTTAAAGTTGAATAAAGTATTTGAGGCTTTCTATTTCCAAGAACATCTTACCAATTATTCTAAATCTACTCTCAAGGTGAGAATCTAATAAGCAAACTAAAATATACATAGCGTAGATAAGGTTTCTTTTTGAACGAAGCCTACTTATAGATTGAAAAATCCATTCAATTGGAATGAGAGCAAAAAATGAAAGAATCCAAATAAGGGAGAACCCTGATACGAGATAAGGATTTACCAGAATACCTACAAGGATAATTGAGGTAATTCCAAAGATAACTTCGTTAAATTTATTTCTATCAAAATTAACGTACGTAAAGAATAGGCGTGATCGGTTCGTTAAATAAAATAAGGTAAGACCTAGACCAATCGGCGCGATTATAAAAAATGCTTTTCTGTAAATATAATCCATTAGGTTTGAAAAAAATATTTCTGCATTATTTATAGTAATATCTTGCTCTCCAAGACTGTAGCTAAATATTAATAATGATAGTAATCCACCTAACAAATTATATTTTAACCACTGTTTTTTGTACCAATCTGTTCGATTATTTAAAAATATTTTATAAGTAAAAAATAATCCAATTGGAAGAAGAGCTATATTAACAGGATTAATGATTGTGAGGTACATACATGCAAGCCCTGTAAACAGACCAGAACGATAGGTACCACTTCGAGTACTCCACATTATTGACCATAGCCATAATACAGAAAGAGTTGTCGACACAGATGCAAAGTAGTCCTCACCAAGTATTTTTGAAAATGACCATGTACTTAAGACTGAGAATATCCCAAGCATAGAAAGTCTTCGAGAAAAAAAGTACCTTAATAAACAATAGAAAGTTAAAAGAAAAACTCCAAGACCTATAAAATAAAAATGAAAGCTCCAGATTAAATTATAAAGTTTTGGGTAACTCGAGAAGGGATAATATAAAACCGCTAAATAGTTCCACAACATTCCACTAACACTTTCTTGCGGGTCGAAGTACAGCTTCAAAGCATCTATGTTTTCAAACATTGGAAGTTCTGGAATAGAAATAAAAAATGTTAATCCGCTTAACAGCAAAATGGTCTTTTCAAATGAATCTAGAAATCTCATTTCTCCAAACTGACTCATCATACTTTCTTCAATAATTTTACCTCTAGTAGGCCAAGAGTAAAATATTCCGATTATGCCAAAAAAGCCCCAAAAAACATAACCGAGAAATTCTCTCGGAAGTAGAGCGAATAAATTAAAAATAAGAAGCATACTGATACTTCCCATTATTATTCGATACAAAATTCTTTCCATGGAAGAATTTGCCCGGTAATAAATCTTTAACCTATGGTCTATTTCTTTTCCAAGTAAATACCACTGACCACCCATGAATATCATATAGGTGAGTAAAATGATCGACTGAACAAGAAGGTTCATTTCCAAAGTATGTTGGATCCATATAGGTATACACAAGAATGAAAAGTACATAACTAAGCGATTTATAAAGAATTTATACTTTATTTTGAGAAAGTCTGACTTTTTTACTAAAGAATCTTCCATAATACCCGACTAGTATAGTAAGGGTTGTTTACACAACTCTTACCTAACCCTAATTCATCCTAATATTTAAGGCCCCTACCCAGGGCCTTTTTTTATTTACCTTTATTGTAGCTTAGATTCTACCCTATTGCATCAAATTCTTAGTGTGATAATCTATAATAGAATACCCCCCAAGTGCAGGAAGCACGATCTATGGCGTCAGGAGGATGAGTTTGGGTATAGCATTTGGATCAATAAATTCAGGCCTTCCAAAGGATATTGTTCAGCAAATATTAGTTGCTGAAAAGATTCCTATTCAAAAAATGGAAGAGCGAAAAGGAAAGTTTGAGAACAAGAAAGCTCTCTTAGCTGACCTTATGAAACGTGTAGAAGCTCTACGCGGGTCTGTCTATGCAACCAAAACCGAAAGATCATTCCGAGAATTTAGTGTCAATGTTAGTGGTGACGGTGTGTCAGCAACAGTTGATAAAAACACAGCTGAGCCAGGAACTTATCAAATTGAAGTCCTTGCTCTTGCTCAAAAGTCATCTGCAATTTCAAATGGTGTTGAAGATAGAGCAAAGACTTATGTAGGAGTTGGATATCTAGAGTACGAGCTCCCAGATGGTTCAAGTAAAGAAATATATATAGATGAAGATCACGCCACACTTGATGGAATATCAAGATTAATAAACGGTGACCCCGGAAATGGAATGAAAGCCACTGTTGTAAACTCAGGTGACGGAAGTGATGAACCATGGAAGATAATTATTACATTAAATGAAACTGGTGATGATCAAAAGGCCAGCTTCCCTAACCTCTACCTTGTAGATGGAGAGGTAGATATTTGGTTTGATGGTGAAAGAGAAGCACAGGATGCAAAAATAAAGCTTGATGGGTTTGAACTAGAAGTTCCAAGCAACAGAACTTCTGATCTTATTCCTGGAGTCACTCTCGACTTCAAAAAAGCGAAAATTGGAGATGAACTAACTCTAGATATCAAAGAAGATACTGCAAAAATGACAGAGAAAATTGATGGCCTAGTTACTCATATCAACGAAATCATCTCGTTTATCAAAGAACAAAATCAAATGGATGAAACCACCGATACATCAAGAACACTTGGTGGTGATATTACCTTACAAACATTAGAAAGTAGATTAAGAAGCACAGTCTTTGCAGGGGTAATGACTGAATTTGGTCCATCGAGAATTGGGGATCTTGGTCTTACATTCCAAAGAGATGGGAAGCTAAAACTTGATTCAGATAAGTTCCAGGCCAAACTTAATGAAAACTTAAAAATGGTTACCCAGGTTGTAAACGGAAGGTATTCGATAGAAGGTGGTAAGGTAAACGGATTTGTTGATAATTTAAACACGCTTGTTTCAGACGCATTAAAAACTCCAAGTGGGATACTAACCTCAAGGAAAGATGGTCTTAACGCAAAAATAAAACAAATAGATAGAAGAATAGATACAAAAGAAAGACAGATTAAAAGAAAAGAAGAACATTTAAAAGCTAAGTTTTCAAGACTAGAAGAAACAATATCACGAATAAAAACCCAAGGTAGTGGTCTAGCAGGAATGTCAAATCCTGTTCCACAATTAGGGTAAGGAGTAAAGAATGAGTTACGGTTTAGGTGCCTACAAAAAGACGTCAGTGCAAACAGCAAGTAAGGAACAAATCCTACTTATGTTGTATCAGGCAGCAATTAAAAATTGTAAGAAAGCCATTGAAGCAATGAATGCAAAAGATGTGGCAAAAAAAGGCGAGTTTATTGGGAAGCTTCAAGACATTGTTATTGAGTTAAATAATAGTCTCGACTTTGAGGTCGGCGGAGACGTTGCAAGAGAGTTATCGTCTTTATATGACTATGTACTTTATTCAAGTACACAGGCCAATATTAAAATTGATATCGAGCCTCTAGAGGGTTGTCTTAGAGTTTTAACTACTCTCTACGATGGATGGGCCCAAGCAATTAAATCTTTAAAAACAGATAAACCAGGGAATTCTTAATGAAAGAAATACAAGGACAACTTATAACCTTTTTAGAAAAGGCCTATCAGTTAACAACTCAAGCATTAAAACTTGTTCAAGAGCAGGATTTTGAAAAACTTCACCTTGTTTTAGATAATAGAGAAAGAGCAGTTGGAATTATTCAAAGTTTAAGTGAAAAACTTTCTTTATACAGTAAGAATACTGATTCTCCTGAAGCCTTTCAAGAGTATAATAACCAAGTTAATCAGGTTATAGAAAAGATTAGTGCGATGGATGACATAATTACTTCGTGTCTTGAGCATGAAAAAAATAAAACTCAATTTGAAATTGCTAAAACGTTTAAAAACAAAGAGAATTTTAAGGGATACAATCTTAATAACATAAAATAATTTAAGATAATACTAACAATAAATTCCAAGTGAGTACGATTATGGATGAACGAAACTCTCAATATGAACTTCAACCTTCAAGAAATGGTTTGACTGTTCCTGTTATTAACGGTGTATATTTACATTCTATATACAACCCAATTAAAGAAGCCGAAGCCTTTGTTGGTTCCCAAAAAAAGAATCTAACATTCAAGAACTCTGTTCTTATTTTAGGTCTTGGATTTGGTTACCATGTTGAAGAAGTAGCTAAAATCTTAAATTCGGTGCATAAGTCTTATGAGATAATTATCTTAGAACCCAACGAAAGACTAGTTGAAGATTTCATTGTATCTAGGGCCTTTGAAGATAAAAACATTAAAATCATTTGCAAACAAAAAGTGAAAGAGCTCTTTTCTGATTGGAACTTCGTACAATTTCTTATGAAAAAACCATGTATTATTAAGCATGATGCTTCTTTTATTTTAGAGAAAGATTTCTTCACAAACTTTTTAGGTTTTCAAGCATCAAAAGATATTATTAATTACAAAGGTCTACTTTCAGAAAATGCAAAAAATCTTTTTCAAACGAGAGAGTCTAGAAATTTTGATTCATATGTAGAAGAAATTAAAGGTTCAGGAAGAATCATTGATAGAAATGAGTACTTAGTTTTAGCACTCAATGAATTACGTAACATGGAAGTTCAAGGAAGATAAAATGAAAAATATATTAATACTTAGTAATGGTACAAGCCATGATCTAATAACTGCATCACACTTAATTGGTTCAATTAAAAAAGAAGATCCTAATACAAATATCGAGGTTGTTACAACTGAAGAATTTAGAGAATTGAGTGATGTTGTAAATAACGTTTCGAAGTTTCATTACCTAGATGCAAATATTATAACGAGTATTATTGATAACCCACTCTACTCGGATGCTTTTGCTGCAAATAAATTCATGGAAGTTATTGCACCTATCGCCCAAACTCAATGGGATCAAATAATTAATTATAGTAATGATAATACTTCTGCATTTTTAATTAATGCTATTGGAGATTCAACTAAAGTTGGAACTTATATTAACGATAATGGTGCCCCAAGATGCACAGGTAAATGGAGTATCTTTCAGAATTATGTAGCCAGTG
Organism: Bacteriovoracaceae bacterium; assembly: GCA_047634375.1. GTDB lineage: Bacteria > Bdellovibrionota > Bacteriovoracia > Bacteriovoracales > Bacteriovoracaceae. The sequence continues at coordinate 3,902 of JBLIAG010000005.1, read as the reverse complement.
GTTTAACAAGACAGACTATCGACAAAGTTACTGTTCGTAACCATATGGCGAAAGTTCCACTTCATACTGATATTGAAAAGATTAAAACCAATCAGGATTACTCAGTCGTCGCCAGCCAAAACTTTTCAAGAATCAGACAAATGAAAGGGTCTCCTGCAACTTTTATTGTTGGAATTAATTTAGAAACTGGTTATGACGGTTATGGAATGGAACTGGATACGTATATAGATATCATAGAAAATCTTGAGGAGTCTAGTGACTACAAACCTGTTCTTCTGCTAAACGGTAAGAACTACCAAAGACAAATGGCCAATGATTTAAACAAGCACTTTAACAACAATCTTATTTCAATCAATATAGAATCAGTAGCACTACCTTCAGTTCTGGCGAATCTTGATACAATAATTTCAGGATCAAATGATCAACTTGCTATTGCTGATACGATGGAAGCTAAGTGTATAGAGTTAAGGGACTTCAGTGGAAAGACTTATACGCCTGTTATTACTAATTCTGAAAATTACATTATTTATGTAAAGGAAGAAAAGACAATAGCTAGTGATATCCTTCTTGCATTAAATGAAGAATTTGGAACGGAACTTCCAATTGATTATATGACGAGTAGTAATCCTGTCTATAAAACTGTCCAAGATAGCTACGGAAATTTTCAAACACAAATAAGGGGTGACCTCGATATTCAACAAGAGTTGAGGTATCACATTGAAAGATCATTTTTCTATAACTGCTTAGGTTATGAAAAAAATACAGAGTTAATTGACCATATAAAAGAAAATACAGAAAAAGATGTTTTAAACAAATACATCGTAAATCTTAAAAGTGAATTAACATGTACAGTTAAAGTTCTTTTGGCGACTCTGAGGTCCCTAAAAGGTGTTAAAAACTCTGAAAACAGCTTAAATTCATTTATTTCTTACTTAGATAATCTAATTGCTGTAGGCAGAGAAAATACGATAGTTAGCTCAATCGTTAGAAATTTTGAAGGTCGAGTTGAAAATATAGACGCTCACGACGTTGATTCGAACATCAAAGCAATCGAAACAAATTTATTTCAACTTAAAAGTGAGTTGCAAACTCTTACAAATTATATGAGTGACTTGGCAACAGATACAGTTTCGCCAACAACACAGGCCGTAGAAATAAATAAAGAAGCATAGGATTTCGCTTCTTTTTAGAAAACCAGGAGGTTTTTGTGAGTATTCAGGAAGAAATTCACAGAGCACTAAGTGAAATACAGAAAAAAATTGGAGAGAATAAAACTCTCACCAATGACGAGTTAGAAACATTATTTTTAACCTCTCTTATTGAAGAGGAAGGTTAATTATGTCGAATCAAACTAAGATAGCTGTAATTCAACTAACCCGTATTGGGGACTTAATTCAAACAACTCAAGCTGCAAGACAATTAAAAGCTGAAAACAGTGATGCCCACTTAACCCTTATTGCACGTGGAAAATTTGCAAGAGGGATCACATTTTTATTAGAAACAGTTTTTGATGAAATTATCTTGTTTGATACAAATGATTTCTTTCAAGTTAAAGAATTTAAAGGTGCAAAAAAAGAAGTTTCTTCTTTTATAAACATCCTTAACTCTAAAAAATTTGATTTTTCCATCAATCTTTCTTTTAGTAAAAGTTCATCCTATTTAAGCTCAGTAATCAATGCTGAATATAAAATGGGGATAAGTCGTAATGATAAATCCGAAATTACAATTAGTGATAAGTGGAGTCAATATATTTATTCAAATGTTATGAATGGAAGTAATGTCCCCTTTAGCCTTGTAGATATTTATCGTTACATTATGGGGGTTGAAGAAACACTGGTTCTTGATCCCGACCCTGACTTTAAAAAGCGTGGAAATAATATTGTAATTCACCCATTTGCTTCTCAAAGAAAAAAGAAATGGGGAATAAGTAGATGGGCCGAATTAATTTATAGAATGTCTAAAGAACAACCAGAAAGTCACTTTCATATCGTTGGTGGCAAAGAAGATGAAAGTGAAGCAACAAGATTACTTCACACGCCATCTCTTCAGAATCTTAATGAAAGAATTCATATTCATGCGAGTAAGTCTTCTATCAAAGATACATACAAGTTACTTATGGACGCTAGACTATTTATTGGCCATGACTCAATGGTTTCTCACCTTGCAAGTGAAACCCTAACCCCATCAGTTATAATTTCGCTTGGAACTGTCAGACCTTTCGAAACAAGTCCTTACAATAATCAAGCAATTAATATTGCACCTAAAAATAAGTGCTACCCATGTAATATTTCAGAAAAATGTGACCTACTACCATGTCATAATAGTATTAACCACCAAGTCGTGAGTGTTATTGCTGATGGTATTTTGAAGGGGGAGATAATTAATAAAAATTATCTTTCCGCTAATTTAACTCCACTTCACCTAGACCCTATTAGAGTTTATGGAAGCTCTTATGATCATAATGGACTAGTTTTAGATGAAGTCTCAAACAATCATTCATCCGTAAATGATGTATTTAAATCTTATTATAAAATTATTTGGCTTTACTATCTTCGTGGTGTTGAAACAAATAGTAAATTACCTGACATATCTAAAAGTACTGCCCAGGCACTACAGCAATATACTTCTGGCGTTAATTATCTGTTTGAACTATATAATTTTGGAGTAAAATACTCTAATAAAATTATTGAAGGGGCACAGGCCAAAGAAACAAACTTTGCAGAGATTCAATCTGATATAAATAAATTGGCAGAAATCGATAACCTTTGTAATATTACAAAAAGAAATTATCCTCTTCTCCAAGGACTTGTAGATTACTTTTATGTTAACAAAGCTAACGCTTTGGGAGATAATTTATTAGAAATCAGTCAACATAATTTACTGAACTACTATGATGCCTCAAACTTAATCGCAGTAATAAACGATTTTATTGAAAAATCAGTTAGTCCACACATTACACCGACTGAAGTAAGCTCGGAAGTTTAAAAGGGTATTTGATGGCCACAATTGAAGTTAATTCTCACAAGATTACTATTAATGAACGTAATTATTTGAATTTAAAATCATTAATACCAAAGCTACAAAAAGAGTTTCCTATTGGACAGTTTAAGTTAGACCGTTTTAAAATAAATGGGGAATCAATCGACATAAACAGTGAAGACCCAAAATTAATTCGCCCTATCGAACAATCAGATTTCATAGAAATATCTTTTAACTCTAGCAACCAATTACTAAGTGATATTTTAATTGATCTAGCTGGTCTTACAGATAAAATCTTACTAAAAATCACTCAAACGGCAGATGAATTTAAATTAGAAAATGACGATATTGCAATGGTTCAGCTATCAACAGTCATCGATGCAGTAGATCTTTTTATAAAAACAATAAACCACGCATGTAATAGTATTTTAGATAGAGAAGAAATTGAAGGCTTTTTACCAATCAAAGAACTTCAGATTCATCTATTATCGGTTATTAAGGCAATTCATTCAGCCCACCAAAAAGAAGACCATATTATGCTCACAGACTTGCTAGAATATGAGCTTAAAGATAATCTTACCCAGTGGAAGATACTAATACTGCCAACATTGAAGCAAGAAGTCCTAAAAACTTATTAGTTTTTTGCCATGATTTAGATTCAAGAGAACAATTAGGTACAATTTCAAAGCCCAACTTTAGTATTCTAGAAAACATGAATCAATCCAATGTATTTATTCAAAAAGCAGAGAGTAATTTCATATTAAAATATTATGTTTCTAAAAAATATAAAATTCAATTAGTTAAACCCATTAACTTAGAACTCACTCTTAAAAAATTGAGTCAAGTAATTAAGCCTCGACTTGAGTTTTCACCTAGTTTACAAAATGTAACTGATAGCATGCTAAAAAAAACTATAAACTGGG
>JBLIAG010000004.1:0-136796 GCA_047634375.1 Bacteriovoracaceae bacterium | reverse complement strand
AGCCCTTGCCAGTGGAAGTCTAATGGCCACTTTCTTCTATAAAGAATTTAGAAATACTTACTCAACAGATTTCTTTCCTGATAGACCTGTCGCTGAATATCAGTATGCACTCGAAGTTATTCCAAAAAATGAAAATGAGGTACAAAGGTCTTACTTTTTAGGATATAAAGTGGGAGACGACTATCTAGGTTTTTTAAGTGATCAGAGACAGTTTATACTTTCTGATAAAGATTACCAATTAAATGTTGGAGTTTATCAGACCAAAATATCAGTTTTTAAAACGACGTTTGGTATTGGAAGTCTACAATCTTCTGATACAAAACCTGGAGCATTGATTCTATTTAGAATCAGTCATCAAATCTTACCAGAATTAACTCTTTTTTAAGAAAAACTCCCAGGGCATTGAGAAGTTATAAAAAGCTCTTCCCTATTTTCAATTGCACATTCACTATTTAAGCTTTCGTCTTTCAAGCCATTGCAGGCCATTACAAACGTTTCAAAGTCTTGCTTGCCTGTTGTGCAATCACGTTTAGTAAACTCATAACTATAGCCCTCCTGTGTTGCAGGTTCAACCTTATAAATTGTCTCCTGTTGAGTTGGAATGAATGTTCCATCTTTTCCACAAGAAATAAATATCAATAGAGCTATAATGCTAACAATAATTTTCATACAATATATAAAGCAAGAACGAGACCAGTCCAAAAAGCCTAAATACAGTAACTTAGAAGGCTCAAAAGTGTCATTTTTTAACTATTCGATTAAAAATTTAACATCTTGAAATTGAGTATTGAAGACAAGCTCTCTTAAATAAGTACCTTGATTGTAAATATATATGAGATTCATAGATTTGATAGAACTTCGGATGTTCTTCCCAGTTTTTTTATTAGGTGCTTTAAATAAAGTTAGTTCCCGGCATGCACCCTTAGAGATAAAAACCTTTTTACTAAAGCCACTTTTGCTCATAACAGTTATTGTTTCTTTTTTGAATTTAACTGGGCTTGGTCTGACCGCCTGGTAATCTGAAGAGAAATCTATATCATTACTTTTACAAATTTCATTTAGCTCTTTAAATGATTCAAGTATCGTTGGATTCTCAACTAAGAAATAAGTTTTCTGGTAATAAGCATCTGCCCAATTCTCAGGTTTCTGAAACTCAATCTTCTTTATGGTCATGTCTTTTGAGTATTTGCCAACGGTTTTTTCTTTTTTCTGAGTGACTGCACAAGACATCAATAATAAACAAAGGATAGATAAAGTTTTCATCTATTTATTTAAGCATAAATTTTGATTATTTCAAACAATCTTGTTTATCTTGATTAATGTAGTCAATCACAGCACCTACAGTACAAACTACATCTCCGTTTTCTTGAAGATGATCCATTACAAGTTCACTCGCAATTACAGTTTGTGCATGTATATCGTGAAAAAGAATAATTCCACTTTTATTTGGTGTTAGCTTCATCTGTTTTTGAGTTCTTTTTAATATACTCTGAGGATCTTTATCCTTCCAATCAAGTGTATCAACATTCCAAAAAATATGCACAAGATTATTCTTAGCAATTTTAGTTCTTAGAGTTTGATTTCTAAGACCCGAACCATATGGAAGTCGAAATAGCCTTACTGATTGATTTCCAATTTTTGAAAGCTCATTAAGAGCGGTACCTATCTCATAGTCCATTACTGACTCGGAAACTTTATTGAGATTTTTATGATTATAACTATGAAGGGCAATTTCCATATCTGCGTTTAAAACATAGTCGACAGATTTTCTATATCTTTTTGCTTCTCTTGTAAGCATAAAGAATGTTCCTTTCATATTTCTACTATAAAGATTATCTACAACCACCTCTGTTCGACCAGATCTTGGTCCATCATCGAACGTAAGGCTCCAAACTTTATTTGGAAAAGTATTTCCCGTCAAATTTCCTGATTGAGAACTGGATGGATAAATAACATTTTCGTTATTCGATTCAAGGCTTTTTAAATTCTTTTGGAAGCTCAAGACCTCTATTGCCTGTTCATTTATTTCACTAACAACTTGATTAAAAAGTGAGGCATTTCTAACTTCAACAATCAAATTTTTTCTAAATTTTGTAACAGATCCATTATTTTCAATATAATCTCTTGCGGCCAGTATCTTTGCATAAATCAGGTTTCCGGAAAGAAATTCTGTTCTGTTATACATATTAAAAAACGAAACAGCTCCCTTATCAAGACTCTCATCAAATTCTTCGATCAGTTTATCAGCATAAATATTTGCATACATTACTGATTCAGAAATCTCTTTATTACTATGACTATGGGCCATAACTGAGGAACTAAATAAAGCTGTGATGATAATAATAAATTTCATAAACTCTCCTGTTAGGCAGGGATACCAAATATTTAATTCTTTGCCAAAAAACCACATTTAAATTGTAATATATACAGTACCGCTATATGAAATAAGGGAGCAAGCCAAATAGCAATATCTAGCCCTAAATAACTGGCCAGTATCCCAAAAGACCAATGCATTATAACAAGTACTGCCCCTGCCACCATCATAACTTTAGACACCACAACGCCTATATCTTCAGGGAAGGCCTCTCCAATTAGATTCATTGCACACGGAAAAAAATAAGACATTGCAAGTCCAGAAATTGAAAGAAAAACTGGGTAGTAAATAATCCCTAAAATAAGACATAAACTTGAGCCAGCGGAAGAAATAATAAGGAGTTTTTTTGAATCTATGTTGACCTTAACAAAGGTAAAGAACAGACGTCCTGATAAAAGACAGAGAAAGAATAAACTTAAAGCTTCGGAACTTACGACTGAGCTAATCCCTTTAACTTCACTTAAGTAAACAACCAAGCGGCTTGCTATAAGGATCTCTCCAGAAATATATCCAGCGAAAATAATAGAGATCCAGATCTGTTGCTTTTTATTAAAATCAAAATTATTCTCAACTTCAATTTGTGCCTGATAAGTATTTTTAAGAAATAGTGAATGGACTAGTCCAATTACTGGTAAAGCACAAAGAACTAAAAAGTACGCTTGCCATGAAATTCCCTGAGAATACAATCGCCCAACAATAAAGGGTGCTAGAAGAGAAGCGATTCCATACATTGAATGAAGTCCAGAAAAAACTTGTCTCCTTTTTTCAACAGTAGTGGACTCACTAATAATCAAATTAAGACTTATACTTAAAATCCCAAGACCGAAGCCAAAAACAAAAGAAGCGACTAAAAACACCAAATGCCCAATAGTACTAGGTGGAACTAACCCCATGATCAAAAATGAAATTAGATGGCATACTAGGGCGATCCTGGAAGCACCTATAGCACCAAAAGAACCTAACCACTTTTTTGCAAATAGAGAGATAATAAAAGCACTTAATGAAGATAGTGAAAAGATAAGGCCGCCACTGGCCTTAGATATTTGAAAATAATTTAGAATTTCAGGGTAAACAGGTCCTCTAGAATTATCTAAAAAACCGAGGCTAAAAAGGGCCAAGTAAGCAAAAGCGATAAAGGTGTATTTCATTAGCCCTGTATAACTTAATCTTAACTTAGTCGTCTAGCTTGTATATAAATTAATCGTTTCCTTTAAGATCTTTTTGAACAACAGCTTTCGCTTTAGGCTTCATAAAAGCTGTATAATGAATTAGGGAGCTACCAAAACCTAAAACAGTTAACAGAACGACTATTAATTCTAAATTTGATGCTTCCATAATCTTCTCCTCATATTCATAACACCCACTCTCACATAGGTAAGCGACCATATTGGCCTGGAACCTTCCTTGGTTCATCCTAAACACATCCTATGTTCTCTATCGCCGCTACCTGTATATAAGCACTTTCTATGCCAATATTTCACATTGTCTTTTCAAACACTTAGAGTTCCTGACTAAAATGCTGCATGGCGCTTTGACCCTAGTTACTAAAAAATCTAGGGCCATCTCGCCTCTTTGAAACTTCACTGAACAAATTACTCAGCTTAAAAATATATTTGCAATTGAAATATAATTATGAAAAAATTTGTCTGTGATCTAGGAAAGATCATTTTAAGCTTTAAGGAGTAAGGCGATGAACCAAACAACAATTCAAAATTCAGCATCCTATTACCTAATGAAAAATGGATTCATTCTAAGACTAGAGACCCCATTAGATCAAAAAAATGTACCCCTTTTAATCAAAGCAAATTTATTAGAACCAAAAGAAATTGTCGAACTCAATCAAGATCAAGCAAACTACAGAGTGGCACTTTTCCGTGATGAAATTTTAGAGATGAATGAATATCAAGAAAGAGTTTACGGTATTGCTCAATAGAATCTTCATACTTATTATACTTCTATCTCCCCAGTATGCTTTAGCTAGGTTTTTATTTGAACCAAGTTTCATGCAATACACGGGACGTTTTGATGGAGAGAATGGACGCGGAAATCTTTCTGGGCAAGTTTTTGGTCTGAACACCGGATATCTCGGTGAAAATTTTATGATTGGTCTTACGGTTGAAAAAGGTCAGTATAAATATGACTCTAATATAACAAGTGCTGGTCATGAAAACTTTGATGGCGGAGGACTTGGAAGCTTTATCGGATTTCACCTTTTTGATCATTTCAAAATCTGGACTGGATATCTTAACTCCTCGTTAGAACCTACATCCAATAACGATACAAGATATTTTGGTCAACAAGTATCATTCGGTATTGGTTATAGAGTGTATGAAGGCCTAATGCTTAACCTCCACTCATTCAGTAATCAGTTCACACAATTTGAGGATGATAATACTGGAAAAACAACAGGCCTTTCAAGAAATATAAAAACTGAGGGTCATGTGCTTTCTGCCAGTTATGTCCTTATTTTTTAAAAAACTGCCATAAATTTAAGCCCCACCTTTTTTCTATAGCTATTTAGATTCAGCTAGTTAGCGAAAACTTTCAATCAAAGCATTGAAATACATTAGAATATCATCATGAAACTATTCTTATTTCTTTTATTCTTTAGCCCTAGCGTCTTTGCCATTGAACTCGTTCTTAATGGGATGACCTACCATATCTCCAATTACGCCATTCATAATAATGGCCAGAAAATAGTGATCGATCATAAGGGTGTCTCAAACAATGCCAAGGCCAACTGTAAGACTCCAGACAAAAGATCCTCAACAAACTACAGGTATGTAAAAAATTATGCTCCACAAAGGAAGCCTGCGGCCATAAAGCCTAAAAAAAATACAGGAGGAGCATTTGGAAGACTATTAGACGAGCTTGACTCAATAAGAAGTGGTAGTTCAAATGAAAAGAAAAAACAAAATTATCAATAGATTAAAACCGAAAATCAAGTGCTAGTGAATGATTAAATATAACTGGGGTAAAAAGATTATTTAATTTCAAAGACCAATTATCTCTTTTTATCAAATGTATTCCTACATCTAGCGCGAGAACTGGAACAATAGTTCTTCCAAAGTAATCAACTTGAACTGGTTCGGGTGCATCAATACCAGACGGGGTCTTTCTAGCATGATCAACCCAATTGCCTTCATCAAAAGCATAGCCACCAAAAGTAACCCCATATTCGACCCAATCATCTCCCTGAAAAACATAGTGAAGAAAAATTCCTTCAATATCAGAGCAAATTGAGTCATTTCCTCTCATATAAGTAAATCCAATTCCACTTACCATATATCTTAAGTAGTAACTCTTGTTTACAATTATTCCGGTGTTATTCCACTGATTACAGTAATTCTTCTTTGATGAACCAAAGTGAGGTGTAAGTCCACCAAAGCCCAATTGTAATGAGGATGCACTTACCATAGAGGACATCACAAAAGTTGTAAGAATAAGGGAACAAAATAGGATAAGCTTCACTTCTCTATTCTACCTAAACTCTGTGGAGTTGATAAGGGCAAGAATTTTCCGCCTGAGTTTATTTATGCTTCCCACTTAATCCCCGAGATAAACGATTGGTCTTTACTTATAAGCTCTAAAAATATACCTACTACTATATTCTACATAATGACTTTAAATACATTATTATTCATAAAAAGTTCTTTTTTTAAATAGATCGTTTCTATTAGATTGTAGATTTTCAGAAAAAATGGATTTAAGAATAGAATTATTTATTAGCTGAAAGAATGCCAAATCTATCAAAAAAGATTACTTCCCTAAATCATAAACTTTATATTCAATAACTACAGAAGTCATTTCCAACCCTCTAGTCCTTTTTGAATTAAAAGGCCTTTGAACTTTAGGTTAATTTTATCCGGGGTCGAACTCTTTAACTTATTGTGTTGAATTAAATTGCAAAACTCCAGTACATCTTTATCATTACTGAACTCAGGATAATCATAAAGAAAGCTTAGCATTTTACTTGTAGGTTTAATATATCGCTCAACGAATGCAAGATATTCTTCAGATTGAACATCTTTAGAGAACTGCAATGCAGAAAAAAGAAAATTTGTTTTTACAGATAGTTTTTCTGTAAGGCTTATTTCCTCACTCGTAGAATATTCTTCATCTACAGTCTTAATTATATTTTGAAAGTGTTCATTTTGAGAGAAATACGAAAAAGATTGAAAAACAAGTAATATTGCGGGATCACGAATATTTTCTCTTCCTATTATCATCGCATCTACTAATTGCTCCTCAAATGTTGGCAAGGACTTTGTATTCAACCTAACTAGTTGCGTACCTTGAACATCTGATAAAAAATTGCAAATATTCTCGTCTTCTTTCTTTAATATATCGTTTGAGAAAAATTCAATTATATAACCTAGACTTTCAATATTCTTTTGATTTATCTTTAAGTTAGTTACTTTCTTGGCATTTTTATTTTTAGAAGAAAAATCAACATTAGTATCTTTAACCCTTTTTCTTGTTTTTAAGTAAGACTTTTCTAATCTAGTTAAAAGTGCTTTTGGTGTAGGAGCAAGTAAGACACCAACAAAGCTAATAGTAAGTAAAAAACTAATTAATAATATAATGATCAGAAGTATTTTCTTTTTAACTGTTTTTTTATTTTCTTCATTTTTGTTCATAAGTAATGTTATTAAACATGATTCCCTTAGCCAAGGATTGAATTTTAAGAAAGAGAGGAGTTTTTAGGAGGAATCCCCACTAGAGTTCTTTCACATTTAAAATAAAAAGTACTATCATTAAATAAGTCCCAACTTGCCAAAATCTTTCGAGAAAAGCTAGTTTTGAGTTAATAATCGAGTTTCGATGCCAAACTGCTAATAGATAGGGGCAGTGATTGTGAGAAATGTTCTATCAATGAAAAGAGCATCCATTTTTCAAGGATGCTCGCTTATTCTTTACTTTTAAAAGTTCTATATGTTCATAGTTCTAGTTTTTTACAGACAATAAATTAGGTTATTAGTTTAAGATCTCAACAGAGTCAATAATTTGATATCCTCCAACAAAAAGACCTGTATCGTCTCCCTCTGCATAGCCCACTTTAACCTTTTGACCACTTTTTAAGTTAGAACATTCGATTTTTTTGCCTGCTTTTGTTAACTTGGTATAATCACGGATATTGCTTTTAATGGTCCTGCCATTATCTAATTGAAATTCTACAACTACAATTAAAGAAGGTTTACTGTCTTTATTACAGGTACTAATTTTGATCAACTTACCTGTACTAAAGGTACTTCCCGAAATCCTATCTGCTATGGCCAAAAAACTAATAAAAATGAGAACAAGGGATAATGTTATATTGAATATATTTTTTTTAATGGTTCGCTCCCAAACTGGTTCAATAGTTTATTCTATGCAATGAAAATCAATTGTCTAATGGTTTATAATATTAATTACTCGCACCCTGTCAGCTTCACTGGTTAGAATCTATAGACTATCAAATCATTACTTACGGTGTAGATGAAATGTACGATTTCATAAAGTACTGAAAAATCTATTAAAGAACATTTTTTTCGCCTTTTAAAACTGACAGAGTAGATCTCCCAAACTCCCACAACCTTTCGAGAGAGCCTTATTTTTCGTGAATAATCAGGCATGGATACCAAAGGCATTTTGTAGCGAAGTTATGCAATACACGACTTAGAGTATCGAGAGAAGAAGCTTTTGATTTTTGAGTATTTTTTTTTCATGGTAAACAAGATAAAGAATTACCAATATCTCTAATAAAAAAAATGTTAATCCAATACTTGTCAATTCATTGAAATAAAAGATTATTAGATTTAACGTCAAAAAACAATAAATGATATTCGCAGTAAAAATGCCTTTTAACCAAGCTAATCTCTTAGGTTTGATTACAAAGAAACAGCCTAGAGAGTATATGCTATAGATACATGCGCAAAAAGATAAGAAATAGAGAATATTGACTGGCATTCCAATCCACTCCTGAATCCTAGGAAAAAGCCCCCCTAAAGTAAGAGCACTTACGACGGCGCCAATACCATCAAATAAAAATATACTTTTGTAGTCTAATTTAATTTTTTTATTTTATCGGAAAGAATAAAGAAAGTTAAAGAAAATTATCAATGAATGAAGTCCGAATTAATAGTTCATCTAAATACAAGAGGTTATTGGCCTAAACTTGGGTCGAAGGAGTTTTATAATTCTCTCTACCTTTAAGTTGAAAGTCTGAGCTAGGATGCTCAGATTTTTTTACATTTTGGAACTGTAAATTCTTTATAAAATAAGCTTTCACCAGAAAATTCATCATCATTTTGAACGACTCGAATTCTTCTTGTCTTATTCAAAGTATATTCCTCACTTGATGTCCCATCTCCATCAACAATTGTTCTTGTTCCAATTAAAGATCTGAAAAGATAATCATTACCCACGGCATAGAAATCTTCCCCGTCATACTCCTCAATTATAACCCTATTTTTGGTTCTGATAATGGTATTTGAAACCATACATGTATCAAAGATACTAATAACTCTACCTCGAAACCAGATTTGATCCCCTTCGAAGTCCAGATCCCAATCAGCTCTAAGCTAAGACCATGTTTTTTGTTTTAAATCGTCAATATAACCAGCACTTACAACACCACTTACACAAATCAAACACACGAATAAACTAATAACTTTTTTTAAGTTCATGAAGCCTCCAAACTTTTTTTAATTCGAGACTTCTACCACAAAAGCGCAAAGTCTTAAGTTAAGATTGTATGGAGAATTTGTTAAGAAAAAGAATTCTGTCAGCTTTTATTTATCCTAAAAACCTAAAACCAACTTTGACTAAATCTTCATCAAGCTCTGTCACCCACCTAATTTCTGCAGATTCAGCATCAAGTTTTCCTACTTTTACGAAACACATTTTACCCGCAGTAAATGCCTTATTGTTTAAAAATGCCGCGGAACAACCACCTTGTGACTCAGAAACACATAGTCCACTATAAATATTATCACCTTCTACATCTTCTATTTTTACCATCATGTAGGTATTTTCATCTGGTTGAAATCTAATAAATTGGCGCTTTTTTTCCATAATTCCTCATAGGATTAATTGTTTAGTGTATGACATTTCTTTAATAGCGTTTCTAACACCCTCTCTTCCTGTTCCTGAGGCTTTTATGCCTCCAAAGGGAAGATACTCTTTTCTAAACCCAGGACCAAAATTAAGCGCAAGAGTGCCTACCTCAATTTTGTTAAATAATTTCTTTGCTCGTGCCAAATCGTTGGTAAATACACCAGCTTGTAAGCCGTATTCTGTACCATTAATAAGCTCTATAGCATCCTCATCACTATTAAACCTTATTAACGGCAAAACTGGACCAAAAGTCTCCTCGCGTATTAATTCGTGCTGAGAAGGAACATCTTCAACTATAGTTGCAGAGTAATAAGCCTTTTCTTGAATATTACCAACAATAATTTTTGCGCCATTTTTAACCGCATCATCGACAATTCTTTTAACATTATTTGCTGCTTCTATATTAATAAGCGGTCCAATAATAGATTTCAAATCCATTGGATCTTGGCCAATACCATAATCCATTAACTGAAATTGTTTTAGTAATTCCACTTTGAATTCAGAATAAATATCATTATGAATCAGGATTCTTTTACTTGCTGTACATTTTTGTCCTGCCGTTCCAAATCGACCTGTAAGTGCATGCTCAGCTGCTAGTTTCAAATCTCCATCAGGGTAGACAACAAGAGCGTCATTTCCTCCCAGTTCAAAGAGGAGTTTTTTCACCCCAGATAAATTGGCGATCTTATTGGCCGTTTTAGTTCCACCCGTAAATGAAATACAATCGATTCGTTTATCTGCTACCACCGAATTGAGGTCAGTAACTTTGGGGGAGATCATTTTAATAGTATTTTTTGGAAAACCAGAATCCACACAAAGTTCCACAAGTTTCTCAGCGAGGGAGAAATTACATTCACTTGGTTTTAACAAGATACAATTTCCTCCAGCAAATGCTGGAGCAATTTTATGAAGAGCAAGATTTAGAGGGAAATTAAAAGGTGTGATACAAAAAACCACACCGATAGGTTTTTGAACTACAATCGATATTTGTGCATCTGAAGGGCAATCTTCATTAATGTATTGGGACTCTCCAATCAAGCGTCTGGCCTCTTCTGCAGAATACTCAACTGTAATAACCGCCCTATCTATTTCTTTTAAAGATTCCGTTAAGACCTTACCCGTTTCTTCAGTAATAATTTGAGCCAGCTTGTCTTTAGATTTTTGTAAATTTATTTTTAATTTATTAAGAATAGAATAACGATTCTGAGGACTCAGTTTTTCATTTTCCAGCTTCCCTAAGGTAGATATTTCTTGAAGAGTATTTTCGACCTCAGCTTTTGAAGTATAATCATACTCATACAGAACCTTTTGGGTCGCTGGATTGATAACTATATGTTTACTCATTTCTTCCAATACAATTAAGATCATCAAAGGAAGTTTTTAGTCGAGTAATAAAATTCAACTCCCCTTCTCTTAACCATTTTCTTGGATCGTAATATTTCTTATTAGGCTTATCTGCTCCATCTGGATTACCAATTTGAGCTTGAAGGTATTCGTTATTCCCCTTCACATAATTATTTACACCATCCCAAAAAGCCCACTGCATGTCAGTATCAATATTCATTTTGATTACACCGTAACCAATGGCTTCCCTAATCTCTTCTTTAGTAGATCCCGAACCACCATGAAAAACAAAATTTACAGGATTTGGATTTGTGGAATGTTTTTCTTTAATAAATTCTTGAGAGTTTTTAAGAATAACAGGAGTTAACTGAACATTGCCAGGCTTATAAACACCATGCACATTTCCAAAAGAAGCAGCTATTGTAAAATAATTACTAACTTTACTTAATTCTTCATACGCGTAGTTTACTTCTTCTGGTTGTGTATAAAGAAGGGAATTATCAATATTTGTATTATCAACACCGTCTTCCTCTCCACCAGTAACTCCCAGTTCAATCTCAATATGGGTTCCAATTTTTTTAAATCTCTCTAAATACCTTTTTGAGGTTTCAATATTTTCTTCGATTGGTTCTTCAGAAAGATCAAGCATATGTGAACTATATAAAGGTCGGTTATATTTCTCAAAATACTCTTCCCCGGCTTCAAGTAAACCATCAATCCAAGGTAATAATTTTTTGGCAGCATGATCAGTATGTAGAATCACTGAAACACCATAAGCTTTGGCCATTAAATGAACATGATGAGCACCAGAAATCCCGCCCTGAATTGCTGAAAATTGATCATCATTAGTGATACCTTTTCCCGCGAAAAAAGATGCTCCACCGTTTGAGAACTGAATAATAACTGGGGAATTGAGATCTTTAGCTGTTTCAAGAACTGCATTAACTGAATTTGTTCCAATGACATTCACCGCTGGAATTGCGAATTTATTTTCGTTTGCGTATTTATAAACTTCGATTAACTCTTCGCCGAACAACACACCTGGTCTAAATTTACTCATTATAATCTCCCTTTTTTAGAGATATTATTTCATACTTAAACCAAAAGGTTAACAGTAATCAGGTAGTATTTTTAAATCCAGGACTGCGATTTTTTACAAAATATAGGGCATAGAGTGGATAGTTATTTACTTTAATTAAGTTTTCAATTTTATCTCGCATTTTTAGAGGTAAATTAAGACCTTTTTCGTACAGTAAATCCAACATACCATTTACAATTTTGTAGAAAGGAAGCTCATACCAATGAGTCGTAATTTTTTGATCAACAAAAAGGCCGACATAAAAAAGATCTGATTTTTTTTGAGAATACTCAATTATATCTTCTCCAAACCTTAAGATTTTGGAAAGTGCTAGAGCATGTTTTATAATATTGCGCTTTGGGATACCTAGCTTTATAAGGTTTTCCATTCCCTTACAGAATGTGACAATATATTCATCCAAAGTCTCGGCCATATCAGCTTCGAGGCATAGTCCATCTATGGCCTTCTTGCAGTAGTTATCATAATTGCCAGAAGCAAGAGTAATTCCTTTCTTAGAATTCGAACTGTTTGAATCCCATAGGTTTAAATACTTTTGTGCATTAAGTTTTCTGGCCATAATAATGTTTTGGGTTCTATGCCGGAATTGGCGCTATGTAATACTAATAGAATAGCACAATTAACGCGGGCCGTCCAACTAATGTCTTAAGTCAATAATATTCTTGAATTTTCCAGTCTTAGAGCTCTTAAGGAAGTCACTAACGATAACCTGTACTTTACCACTCAAAAATTCCTTTTCATGTGTATCTGAAAGATCCTTCAAATTACTATATAGAGAATTAATAAGGAGTTCCTCATCTACGGCTTCGAGAAGATGAAGTTCAAGTGTTTCGTTATAATGTTCTCCTGCGGATTTTTTACTTAGAACAATTTGAATTTCTTTATTATAGTTAAGTGAATTGAGAATATTTTTAATTTCCGAATACTCAAATCGTGAAGACCAGATATTAATTTTTTTATCTACTCGTCCCATCAGTTTAAATTTAGTTTTACCATTTTCGGTGCTAATTATTTTAACTTTATCACCAGTTTGATACCTTATAATTGGCATTTTCTTTCTAATCTTCGAAGTCACAACAGCTTCTCCGTCTATAATTTCGAGATTAATGAGATCATCAAAAAGGTAATGTTCTCCCTTCTGACAGTCAAGACTTTGATATCCTATTGGACCAACATCTACAGATGCATAGCCGGCAGAAAAGACATCAGAACAGTTCCATGTTTTTTTGATAAATTCTAAACCTTCATCAGTAAAAGATTCTCCTGCATAAAATATTTTATCAATATTTAAATGAGGCGTTTCATTGGCCAATTTAAGAAGCATACCTGGAAGCCCAAATAAAACTTTTATTTGAAATTTTTCCACCAAGAATTGAAAGTCTTCAACACCGACTAACCCACCAATAGGATATTGGACAGTTTGGCATACCTTAAGAGCATCCTGAACTGCATTAAATGAGGACCACATGTTTCCGGCCATGAATAAGTTAGCAACATGTGTTCCAGGCGCCAACCCAAGGTCCCTATATGATTGCGCAAGAAGGTCTGTTACAAGTTCAAATTCAGAGTACTCGTAAAAACAATATTTAGGATTTCCTGTTGTACCACCTGATGAATATAAATAACCACTATTAGAGTCAGGTTCAAGAAAAGCTTTATCCTTTATAAGTGAATGCTCAGCAAGTATTTGGCCGTCAATCAGAGGATATTGTGCGAGTGGTTTATCCGTAAAGTCTTTATAAAATGGTGCCTGATTGAGCTGTAAGAAATCAGTAAAATTTTCTTTACTTTCATCTGCACAAACTCTTGTTAACTCCATTAAGGAATATTGCCCATCATGCGGAGACCCATCAAGAGAATTAAGCATTTGCCCAAGTTCAGTAATTCTATTAACACCGGAGAGAATTAGGTCATTTTTATATTGATTTCTTTCTTTCCCAGTAACACCCAGGCCACAGGTCTGAAGGTAGAATGAAAAGTGTTTTAGTTGCTTAAATAATTCGAATGAGTTTTTATAATTTTTTATCTTTATACTTCGGTTAAGTGCCGTAGGCGCAAGAACTCCGTGGTCAAATTGTATTTGAAAATCTGTACCGATATACGATTTATTACCAGTTACAAACTCATAATAAGAGCCTTCCTGCTGATCCTTTAAAAGTTCAACATATTCATTTGAATCTAGTTCTCGCCTTTTACTTTGGTTGCACTCAAATGCATGAACTAGATCCTCTGAGAACTTCTTATAATCGATACCATCTTCGAGGTAGATATTTTGAGAGTTTGCACAAGCGGCTTGGTCGTAGGTAATAATATCTTTAACAATTTCTTTAGTCGCATCAGGTGTTTGCTCTAGATATTTTTTAGAAATAACTTGAAAGCTAATTTTTGGTCCATGCTGAATAAATTTAACTTTCGATGGCAGCCCCTTTTGGTAAGAGGTTACCATTTCTTCTCCACCCCACGCAATGATGCCATTTACATTCTGCTTAAAATAGCTCTCAACCTCTTCATCTCCTCCTTTCCAATTAAACAATTTGATATAAGGATAGATAACTTTTTTCGTATCGACTTCTTTCAGACTTTCTACGAATAGATTAGGTATAAAGAGATTTTTTTGACTTAATTTAACAAAAGAAATGTTTTTTGTAAGGATTCCCATAATGATCGAATCAATAGCTCCAAGGAAGACATTACCAGCGGTGACGTGAAGCAAAGTTCCTAATGGAGCATAATAAATTTTCCCCTCATACCCTTTAAGTGTAGCAAGCCCATCAAGGGTATCCAAATTTTTAAATTCTGATTTCAATCGCTTTTCAAGATTTTTCTTATTTAGTATTACAGAAAGTAGGTCAAGTGTACTTTTGTTCATTTCTTCTGAGAACATTTTTTCGTCACTAAGGTGCTGTAAGGCCTTCACATAATATTTAGAATTTTGCTCCCATGCCTTTCCAACTTTCCCAAGGGTATTGATGATTTCTTGAACCGAAACCTTTGCAAACTCATAAGACAAATCATCGACAACCTCAAAGTAGTCTTGAAGAGTTTTAATTTTAAATTCATTTCTTAAGTCTAAAATATTTTTCAACTCAGCATCTCCGCTGCTTTAATAGCACAGCCTTTATTTTTGCTAATTCCTGCTCGTCCCAAAATTGTTAATATACTACCCATTTCTTTAGTCTCTTCTTTTACACCCCAGTCGGTAGTCAATAAGCTCATTGACGGATAGGATGTATTATAAGTGCAAATGAATTGGATAAGACCTTTCTTTCCATTTGGAAGTACTTCCAATGTTTTTGGATCCCTAATAAGAACCCTAGCATAATTGGGAATTCTTAATTCCCCATCTTTATAATCAACATAAGGTATTCCATGCTCAACCATACCGAAAAGATCTCGAATATTCTCAATAGGAAGTCCAAGTCTTCTCGATACAAGTTTTCTAAACTCTTGTTTTGGAATTTCCTTATCAGCTTGTCCTTTCCAACCACCACCTGTTTGAACCCACGAATCTTCTCCTAAATTCAGATTAATGTTATACTTATCTAAGATTTGATATAGAAATGCAGGAAAACCAAGAATTCGAGTTCCATACTCTGACTTTTCAAATCTTTTAAGCGTCTCAACTGTAGCCTCCTCATCAAAATAGAAGTCTTCGCCATTATGCTTAAATGTATAAAAAACTTCCTCTTTTCCAGTAAAGCTTGTTAGTAGTTCATCTGTAAATGCCGTTCCAAGATCATTTGCTATTTCAGGATCATAGGTAAAGCATAGATAGTTATACTTCTTATCACTTGTCATACCTAACTCTTGGTGAATATTAAAAGCTAGCTTCTTTACCCGATCTAGGGACTCTTGATTCAGGTATATGAGACTTCTTTGCCCCCCAGTTCCTGAACTTCCTAAAGTAAGAACAATGTCATCTTTTGGGCCAGTCCTAAGTTCATGAGTTTTAAATAAGTTAACCATAATAAAAGGCATACGACTTAAATCCAAATCTGTTCGAATATCTGCTGGCCTTATATTGACCTTATCCCATAAGAACTTAAAGTAATCACAACCATCATAGTGATATTGGGAACACTCCCTTAGACTTTCAAAAAATAATTCATTTGATTCTTTTGTAAATTCAAATGGATTTGAGTTCAATAAATTATCTATTTTCATTTTATTTAAAGTAATCACCCAAGAATGATTTCTCCCATAGGTCGATATAGTTACGAAGGTACTTTTCACTTGCACCAGTCAGTTGTAGATTATTAAAATCGAGGATTTCATAAGAACGACTAAAGACTACATAATCGAATCTTTTCTCACCCTCCAGTTGAAATGCAGGAACATATCCACAAGGAATAAACTTAGCTTTTGAAATTTTTTCGATAATATTCAATCTATTCGCTCTGATAATAATCTCAATATAGCGAATTCCACGATCCCTTAAAATATTGCTTACTTTTAAAAATAAGGCCGTAAATGAAACTTCTTTGTCAATCTTACAACCAGTAATAACACAGTGATTATCTAGTTCATTCACGTATGCAAAGACTTCGATATTCTGTTTAGGTGAAGTGATTAGGATATTTGGAGTATGAAATGGAAAGAAGGCCAGGTCAATTTCATTTGTTTCTTGAAGTTTTTTTGACCTTAATTTTATAAACTCTTTTGCCTCGATTACCTCTAAAACCGGTACATCGCCATCATAATTTTTTTCATTCCAAATCTTAGCAACCTTCATCTCTGGGAGTTCAATATTTTCTCGAACAATATTAAAAAGTGGATAAACGATAGGATGTTGTTGGAAATCAACATAACGTTTATCGATGGCACCATTATAATGAATCGCTGCTAAAGCATGAGTTTCATACTCCTCAGTTTTATGAACATTTGGAAAAATTCCTAATTGCTTAAAACCAATTTGTTGGGTTAAAATCTGAGCGGCTTTATGGACAGTTCTTGTCGTAATATATAAAACATCAATTCCAGCACAATTATCTTGAATATAATCCAAACCATACTGGATAAGTTTTTGAGTTAATTTTTGCCCACGAAAACTAGGGTCAACAACTGCCGCTCCTGCTTTACTTAATCTTGTCTCTTCTTCGTACAAAAACAAAATTGAGGCAACAAGGTTTCCATCTTCGTCAGTGCATACAAAGATGAGCTTATCTTTACTTCCAATAGCGGCCTCAAGCTTTCTGACATCACTAAAAGTAGGGTCAGGATAGGTACCGTGATAAGCCCCTGCATAGAGGTGAAAGATTGAAGACATATCATTTAATTTTGCTTTTCTTAATTCAAATTTCATAACAAACCCTTATAGACTAAAACGTTAACACAACGCAAGAGAAGCGAAGTTTTTACATAGTAAAAAAGACTTTAATTTTAGGCATTTATAGGATAAATATTCGAAATGTTACTACTTCTTTCCCTTAGTACAATTCTAACATCCATGATCTCTGGAATAATCGGCATGGGCGGCGGTGTTCTTCTCTTGTCAATTATGACTTTTTTTATAGATTACACCCTATTAATACCTCTTCATGGCATTGTTCAACTAGTCAGCAACTCTTCAAGAACCATATACTTAAGAAAGAATATTAGATGGGATTTCTTTGTCCCATTCATCCTTGGTGCACCAATCGGTTTCGTAATAGCTTTTTTCATTCTAAAAGAGATTAGCAATACTAATTACTATTACTTGCTATTATCCTTCTTTATCTTATATGCAGTATTCAAACCCAAAAAATTCCCAGAGTTCAGACTTAAAGGATATCAGTGGAGTATTCTTGGATTATTTTCTGGTATTCAAGGCTCCCTAATAGGAGCAACGGGTCCATTAATTGCTCCATTTTACTTAAGATCAGATTTAAAAAAAGAAGAAATTGTTGCAACAAAAGCAGCACAACAGATAGCGACTCACTTCTTAAAAATCCCACTATTCTTAAGTTTGGACTTCGATTATCTTAAACACATAGACCTTATAACAGGAATGTGTATTGCCGCCGTTCTAGGTACTTACTTGGGAGTAAAACTCCTTGGGAAAGTAAAAGAAAGCGCATTCAAAATTCTCTTTAAAACATTTTTACTAATAGCAGCGTTCAGACTTCTTTATAAGTTTTGGGTAACTTTATGAGTAAAAATAAAATACTTATCTCAAGTCTTCTTCTTTCAATTATTGCAGAGCTTTTCCTCGTTTTTATTATTTATTTTAACCCGGCAAAACTGCCGGCAATTTACGACACAGACCTCCAAAGCTGGGTAAGTGCAACCATGAATGGACTAAGTGCCATTTGTCTATACCTTGCATGGATCTTTATAAGAAATGAGGATAGAACAAAACATATACTCTTTATTCACTTTGCTCTTTTATTTTCTTCTTTATTTTTAATTAATTATATATTTTATCATTTAAGTATTGGTCATGTTAAATTTACCAACATCCCCTACCAGCTAACTTATTTCATTATTCTCATTTCCCATTTAATGACTTCAGTTGTGGCACTTCCAATGATATTTGTGACCTATTCATTTGGAGTTTTTGGATATCTTAGTGATCATAAAAGGTTTGCGAAAATTACATTTTTCTTATGGGAATATGTTTCGATAACAGGAGTTTTAATAGTCTTAATGTTGAAGTTTTTGAACAACTAGGCCTGTACTGACAGACCTAGCCAATAGTTTTACTTTGCAATTATATCATAAGCTCTTATCGTTTTTCGACCATTTGCCTTTGCTCTTTGTTGAGCTTGCTCTACTAGCCAATAAACGTAGTCATTTAGACCTTCTAATGCATCTGCAGAAACCATAAATTTTTCTTTTCCAGTTCCCTTCAATGCTTCTTTAGTTTTCGATCCAACTAGTAACATGTCTTTTTCTTTCTTAGCCATTTTAATACTCCTGTGCTTTAAAATGTTTATTTCAACAAATCAAAAAAATTGTTATCATAAAATTTTGGTTTCAAGTGAAGAAAATGTCAAAACTAAATTCGAATTTCTTACCAGAGTAAAGAAAACAGGAACGAATTTGAAGATAAAAATTACTTAAAAAACTGAGACTTACTGCGCTGCAATCTATCCAATATTTAGGAATCTAAATTTATAAATTCTTGAATATTGCGGCAAATATTTTCAACTAGTATTTCTCTTGCTTCTAGCGAAGCCCAAGCAATATGTGGTGTGATAAATAATTTTGGATCACTTAAAATCTTGGTTAAAACACATGTATCAGAAATAGGTTCCTTGGAAGTTACATCCAAACCAAAAAGAACTTCCTTTTTACTATTCTTTATAAAGTCAACGATGCTTGTTTCATTTATAATTCCTCCACGTCCTACGTTGATTAAAATTGAATTATCTTTTAAATACTCTAATTCATCAAAACTGATAAGGTCTTTTGTATTTTTGTTCAATGGTGCATGAATGGATATAATATCAGATTGTTCTAGCAAATTTTTCAACGATAAATGTGTATATTCAGAATCTAAATTTTTCCCGGAAGTAGAATGATAGACAACTTTTGCTCCAAAAGCTTCAGCAATCTTTGCAACCTTTTTACCAATCCTCCCAAGGCCTACGATACCAAAGATTTTTCCATTTATTTCCTTGAATGATTTAAAGTGAGTGAAAATCTCTGATTTTCCCCATTCGCCTGAACTTGTATAATTTTGATAATAATCCATTCTGCTTAAGAGATGGAGTATCATTGAGAATGTATGCTGAGCAACAGAGTCAGTGGAATAGCCAACAACATTTTTAACTGCAATTTTTTTTGAATCAGCAAACTCCAAATCTATATTATCAAGTCCTGTTGCCGCTTCACAAATCAGTTTAAGCTTTGGTAGTTGGGCCATGATTTCTCTATCGAGCCTCACTTTATTTGTAATTAAGATATCAGCATCTATAGATCGCTCTACAATTTCTGTATATTTTGTAGTAAGATGCCCTGTATATTGACCTAGTTTCTTTACACCATCTAGATTACAGTTATCCCCAAGAGTGAGTTCATCTAAAAAAACAATATTCATGACTACTCTCCTCTCACAAAGTGACATATTGGACCATGGCCACCAGAGTATTTCTTATCATAGTAGTCTTGATGATATTCTTCAGCGGAATAAAAAGTATTTAACTTTGTAATTTCAGTAACAATCGGATTAGGATAAAATCCACTTTTTTCAACTTCATCCATAACTTTTCTAGATATTCTTTCTTGTTCATCGGTAGAAAAGTAAATGACAGAACGGTATTGGGTTCCGGTATCATAGCCTTGTGAGTTCTTCGTTGTAGGGTCGTGTAATTTAAAAAATAATTCTAATATTTGTGTGGTAGTTATTTTATTTTTATCATAAGTAACCTGAACAACTTCTGCGTGACCAGATTCTCCAGTACAAATATCTTCATAGGTTGGGTTAATTGTCAGCCCTCCGCAATATCCCGAAACTGCATCAAGGACACCAATGGTCTTTGAAAAGATAGCTTCAACACCCCAAAAACAGCCCCCTCCCAGGGTAATAATTTCCAAATCTGCATTTTCAGAATCAGTACTATTTCCTTTAATCATTTCTTTATACTTTAGAAAATCATTAGTCTTTAGTTCATCAATTCCTACGAATTCTAAAGATGCAGAATTAATGCAGTAACGTATTCCAGTTGGCGCAGGGCCATCAGTAAAAACGTGACCTAAGTGACTATCCCCAAGCTTACTTCTAACCTCGACACGACTTACACCAAGACTACGATCCTCAACATGAACTAAATTGTCACGTTCAATTGATTTATAGAAAGATGGCCAGCCACAAGAAGACTTAAATTTATGGCAGGATGCAAACAAAACCTCGCCCGATACAATATCAAGATACAGCCCTTCTTCAAAGTGATCCCAAAAAGGATTTTCAAATGGCCTTTCAGTTCCATTTTCTTGGGTTACATGTCTTTGAATTTCTGTAAGTTCTTCTAGTTTCTTTTTCAAATAATCCTGCCTAGAGTTAAATTATATTAGTTTAAAAATACATCCCTCTTTGTGAAATCTCAATCAATTTTATTACATTATTTTTGGCAAACTATAGGAAATATTCAACTTTCTAATTTTCACGTTTAATTAACTTTTCAATTCTAATTTCCTGTCGATAAGAGCATTAACTAAAGGTGGTCATAATGATAAATGAAAGTACAGATTTTCAAGATTACGCAGATTTTTGGGCAAAAAAGCAGTTAAGTAGATCATTTAGAATCGCCAAGATTTATTTTAAGAGAACAGAAAAGCTTAAAACAAAATTTTTCCAGCATGATTGGCGGGGTGAAGCAAAAAATATTGAAAAAGTATATCATGCAAACAAGGCAATATATTTCAAGGCGAATAAGAACCTTCCGTTTACAACATTATCTTTACTTGGAAAACTTTTGAGTGACAAAAAGCACCATGAAACTATAAAGCATATTATCCAGGCAAATGTTCTAACCTATAATGAACATGTGTATAAACTAGATGATCTAGAGGCCCAAACAAAAATTAGAAAAGCACTAAGAACATTGGAGTTTTCTGAGGTTCTAGATTCAGCAGCTTAATTTCATAGAAACTTAAGGCCTTAATGTCACAAGTTTGCTATAATTTCTCTTTTATATCAGAGGATGAATATGTTTAGTGAAGGTCAACGTTGGTACAGTGAAGGTGAACCCGAATTAGGTCTAGGAGTATTATTAGACTTTGAGGCCAAACGAGTAACCTTAAACTTCCCACTAAGTGATGAAACCCGTATTTATGGGATACAGTCATCACCTCTTAAACGTTTTATTCTCAAAGTCGGAGATTCCCTTACTACAGTAACTGGAATTTCCCACAAGATAGACGATGTACAAGAAAATAATGGTGTAATATTTTATATTTGCGGGGAAAGTATCGTTCCAGAACTGGACCTTTCCCCTAAAATTGATTTAAATGGACCCCTAGATAGAATTCTTTTAAAAAACTTTGATGCTCCTGATTTTTTTGCGCTTAGATATCAAAGTTACCTCGAGAAAAGGCATTACCACAGCTTTCCATTAAAAGGTTTTTTAGGACCTAAAATAAGACTTATTCCCCATCAAGTCTATGTTGTAAATGAAGTGCTAAAAATGGATCAACCTAGAGCAATGCTTTGTGACGAGGTTGGTTTAGGAAAAACCATTGAGGCAGCATTAATTCTAAACTCTTTGATTCAAAAAGAGCTTGTAGAAAATGTTCTGATAGTTGTTCCCGAGAGTTTGGTTAACCAATGGTTTGTTGAGCTTTACAAGAAATTTAACCTATCTTTCCAGGCAATACATAGTGATACCCAAGACATCGATTTTGAAGAAACTCAAAAATTAATTATTAGTTCAAATATTTTTAACAAAAGCTCAGAAATCCGTAATGCTGTAACAAACAAAAACTGGGACATGCTGGTAATAGATGAATCCCATCAAATAAACTTCTCACAAAGAGAAGTCTCACCAATTAAAGAATATATTGAAATAAGAGATAAAACTTACTCAACAGTTCTTCTAAGTGCTACCCCCGAAGTGCTTGGTGTTCAAAACCTTTTTGAACAACTCCACTTTCTGGATCCCAATAAATATAATGATTTTGAAGAGTTTTCTAATGTCGTAGAGGAATCTCAAAAAATTTCACAGATAATAAAAATGCCAGACCTCTTAGGTAATTACTCCCTTTTTGAAAAATACTTTAATCATGAAGAGTTTAAAAGCTTTGAAAGTGATGAACAGATAACACAGGCCCTAATCGATAGATATGGAACTGGTCGTAATTACTTTAGAAATTCAAGATCCAATCTAGAGAACTATTCTCGCTTATTTAATGAAAGAATTCTTCATCCTTACCCATTAAGTATAAGTGGTCAAATAAACGACAAAGAAGTATTTAACGCCAAGGCCCTTACAGTCCTTGAGATAATAAAGAAATATCCTCAAAGTAAGATTCTCATTTTATGTCATTCAAAAATGATAGTTTTAAAGCTTATTAAAGAACTTATGCTTATTGAGAATTTTAAGATTGCCACCTTTCATTCTGATCAAAGCTTAATGGAAAGAGACAGACAAGCTGCCTACTTTGCAGACGAGGAAGGGGCCAACATTCTCGTTTCAACAGAAGTTGGAAGTGAGGGACGAAACTTTGAATTCTCAAGCCATTTAATTCTTTTTGATCTGCCAAAACTTCCAGATCAACTTGAACAAAGAATAGGAAGGCTAGATAGAATAGGACAAGAGAATAATATAAATGTCCATATTCCATATATTGAAAAAACCTTCGAGGACACAATGTTTCTTTGGTATAATACTGTCTTTGAAGCATTCACTTCATCGCCTAAGGGTGCCAACTCATTTTATGAACAACATCATCACGTTTTTAAAAATCTTCTTGAGACACAGTTTAAGGAAGAGGAAGTTAATAAATTTATATCATCAATGAAAGAAGAGTACCTTGTTCTAAAAGATAGTCTAGAAAAGGGTCGTGATCTTATTATAGAGACACATTCTTATAATGACCAAACAGCAAAAAATATCATTAAAGAAATCCACAACTATCAAGAAAAGAATACTCCACATTCTTTTCTTGATTCTGTATTTAATGCGATTGGAGTTTCTTACGAAGAACTTAATGATCAAGTCTACTTTATCAAGCCCTCTGACAATATGCTTATTCCCTCTTTCCCAGGGCTAGGTCCTGATGGTTTAAGCATCACTTACGACAGAGATTATTCACTAAAATACGACAATATGTCCCTCGCTAGCTGGGAGCATCCAATTGTGCACGGTTGCTTTGAAATACTTCTTAGTTCCCAACTTGGAAATGTCGCAATTATTAAGCAAGAAGAAATTCCTAATAATATTTTCTTTGAATTCATTGTGACTCTACAGTGCGTTGATGGCGAAAAACACAATAGTTCAACATTCCTTCCCTTTACACCCATTAGAGTTTTGCTAGACGCTAAAGGGGAAGATAATACCAAAAAACTACCAAAAAAGTTTTTAGATACAATACAAAAGAACCTTTCTCCTGGAGATGGAGAAGTTATTTCTAAAATCCCAAAAGATTTTTTAGTCAACTTATTTAAAAATACTCAGAACATAGCAACAAAAAAAGCTAAAAAGTATCAATCTGACGCGATTACAGAATATGAACTAAAAGTAGCTCATGAAAAAAATAGAATTGACCAACTTAAAATATCTATGAATGATAAACAAATTCTACTTAGTAACTTAATGGCGAAGAAAAACCTCATAATTTCAAGTATTTCTGAAGCAAAGCTAACAATAGATTCTGTAAGGATTATTCTCTCAGAAAGCTAAACAATTATCACATAAAAACCGATAAATTGTTGATGAGTAAGATTAAAAACCAAGGTTTTTTAGATATTGAAAATAATAAAATCAACTCCCATCGTTGGTTGGTGGATATTTGCGCATTATTATTTATGGCCTGGTCAATCATAGACTTTCAAACTAAAGAACCATTAGCGCCTCTATTCTTCACGATTAGATTAATACCCTTTACCCTAATGGTGTTATTTGCGACTCCTCTTAACGAGAAATTGTTTAGAAAGCATCATCAATTTATAAGTGGTACCATTTTGACCTTAATAACAACTTCTGAGGTTATTTTTCTTATGGTTTCTAAGAATGGACTATCATCAAATTTCTTGATGCTAATTTCACTCTTTCTAAGTACTGCACTTCTATTTCAGGCGAACTATAAATATTACTTACCCATAATCTGTGCACCAATGTTTGCATTACTGGCCCTGGGTCCCTTTATAGCAAGTGAGGCCCTAAACTTTGAATATTCAGTTCTTAAGTTAACGTTCTTGACTCTTATTACCTTTATAGCTCACTGGAATATTTATAAATTTGCTGAGAAGTCTTATCATCTCAGAATAAAATTTGAAGAAAAAAATGCTCAAACAGAAAAACTACTGGAAGACAATAATCAACTAGTAAGAATCCTCTGTCATGACCTAGGAAATGCCTTAACCATTGTTGAGATGTCTGCAGGTATAATTGAAAGGCATATTAATCCAGGAGAAGAGCAAAAGGTTTTCTTTGAAAAAAACTTAGATAGATTAAAAAGGGCAGTTAATAATCAAAAAGAAATTATCAATCATGTAAAACAAAAAGAAGCACTAGAGTCTGGAAAACAAAAGGTTGAAAATGTTCCAGTAAGCTTGAATGTTGTTTTTGAAAAGGTTAAATTCATTTTTCAAGACCAGGTTGATGAGAAAGAAATACAACTAAGCTTTAACTATAGTAATAATGATAAGTCACCTTACGTCATGGCCGAAATGGTTTCTCTAAGTAATAATGTTAT
Source organism: Bacteriovoracaceae bacterium (assembly GCA_047634375.1). Taxonomy (GTDB): domain Bacteria; phylum Bdellovibrionota; class Bacteriovoracia; order Bacteriovoracales; family Bacteriovoracaceae. The sequence goes on along the minus strand of JBLIAG010000004.1, from coordinate 111,549 downwards.
TAACAATATTATCTCAAATGCAATCAAATTTAGTCCAAACAAAAACCAAATCATTGTTTCAACTTGGAACGATAAGAACTTTGTTTTTGTAACAATAGAAGATTTTGGAATTGGAATGAATGACGACTTACTCAAGAATATGTTCTCTACTACAGTTAAAACATCAAGACCAGGTGTCAGAGGTGAAAAAGGTACTGGATTTGGTATGCCGTTAGCAAAATCCTACATGCAAAAATATGGCGGAGAAATCATTGTTGAGTCTAAGGTCGGAAGAGGTACAAGGTTCACCCTAAAGTTTCACGGAATAGAAGAAAAAGACCAAGATCCAGAAATCTTACAAGTCGCTTAATTTACAATTTTGAATATTAAATTTGTCTTAAATTCAATATTAAATTGTCTTTCTAATTCCTCGAGCCTAGTCGCTGTTACACTTCCACGACCAATCAAATAGATTTTATCATCATCAATATCTTCAACATCAAAAAAAAGATCAGGCGTCTCTTTATTAGAATAAATATGGCCCGAACAAAACTCCTCAAAGAATTCGATTTGTTCTGAAAAGGATAGTTCTAAAAAAGGTCCATTCTGTGCTAAATCATAGAGCTTAACTACTTCTTTACCACCTACCCCCAGCTTTTTTGTAATTAACTCACCTATTGATAAAATCTCATAAAGCTCTTTTGCATAATACTCAATTGCGGGAACCTTGGTATCATCCCTTAGGAAAAAATCCAGCTCCTTGGGTGTTAGTCTATCAAGTACTTCTACAGGTTTCCCCGTAATTAGTTCTTGATACCCCATTAGGATTCCCTTATACGGACCTACAAGCTCAGTATGGAAAGAGACCTCTGCAATACAAAGCTCTGTATTCTGGATAGTGTTAAACGAGATTTGGATCGACTCAGCGAGATGCTTTGACTCAAGCTCAACCTCATACACAAAATGAACCTGAGGGTTTGAAAACTGCTTTAACTCCAATTCTTTTATTTTATCTGAGACTTTAATTTGATTAGCTCCTAAAATAAAAAAGGCACCCTGAAAGAGTGCCCTTATATTATTTTATTAATTTTTAATTACTGATGTAAATGTTGACCTTCACTAAACGTTGGGTCATTGGTTGGAACTAGTTTTCTTTTTGCTAAAGCCGAACCTACAACAAATATAAATAATCCAAAACCACCTATTAACTGAAGTATTTGAAGGACACCTGAACCAGAAACTGAAGTAATATTAGCATGCTCAAAAACTTTAGGAGCTACCATTACGTACATATCAACAAAGTGACCTAGTAATAGTGTTAGTGCAACAACAGTTAAAACATTTTTACTTCTCTTAGCCTTTCTTGTCATAAGAGCAAAGAATGGAAAGAAAAAGTTTATGCCCAAGTTAAAGAAAAACAAGCCATTCCAATGATGGTGCCTTAAAACATAATATTCTGTTTCTTCAGGAATATTTGCATACCAAATTAATAAGTACTGTGAGATCCACATATAGGCCCAAAAAACAGACATACCGAACATCCACTTAGCAAGGTCGTGTAGATGATCATCTGTAACCATCCCCTTAAGGTATCCCCAATCTCTAAGTTTAATTACTGCTAATGTAACAAAACATATTCCACTTACGAAGGATCCGGCAAATACATAAACACCAAAAATTGTAGAGAACCAATGCGGTTCAATTGACATGATCCAATCGAATCCTGCAAGACAGATAGTAATCGCAAAAAGAATAATACTAATAGCGCAAAAACCAACAAATGAATTTGATGCTTGAACTCCATTAGTGGCATTATCCATTCTATCAGAGTATTTTCTAAGACCTGAGCTTACCCCGATCCAAATTACAAAAATAACCACAAGAGTAATTATAAATCTGGGCTCATTTAGCCATGCTACTTTCTCTCGTAGAATATGATCATTTGCTACAAGTTCTTTGTGTGTCCACTCATAAATTGTATGAAGTCCCAGACAACCAATTGCCATCATAATGAAGGAAACAGGTAAGAATTTTGTCATTGCCTCTGGAATTCTTTTATAAGGTGTTAACCAACTACCTTGAATAACACCATTTAGTGCTAAAAAGAAAATTGCCGATACGGCCATAGTTACAAAGTAGAGATTGAATACATAGTAATCCACCCAACCTACTGTTTTATTTAATGAAAAAGATGTTAAAAATGCTGCGATTCCTACAAGGATTAACCCAATAGAAACACTTTTAATACCACCTTTAAATTCAAAATTTTTTGTTTCGATATCCACTTTAGACTCCAATTATTTTTTACCTTTAACCATTAATCTTTCACGTACATACTCAGATACAGACCATCGATCTTCTGCATAAAGTTGTTGTGCGTGACTAGGCATATTTCCTCTACCGAATGTAATAACATTAAATATTTCTCCGGCAGGGTACTTAGCTTTTTTACTATATTTAAAAGTTCTTGATTTAAACTTAGGAGGAGCTGGAAAGCCACCATCTATTACAACTAAACCAGAAGCCTGTCCGTCAACACCATGACAAGCTGAACAAGTGGTATTAAAAAGAATTTCTGCTCTTTTCCATTTGTATTCATTCATAGTGTGCGGATTCGCTATTACAACTGGGTTTCCTGCTTCATCCAATGGATGTGGCATAAATCCCCTAGGAATAGTATTCGCAGGAGCAGCTTGCATAGACTGTCCATTCTCAAAAATAGGATTTTCAGAATAAGCTTCATAAGCTTCGGAGTGAATCATATCGTTTATTAATGAATATCCAGTACTGTTTCGCCCACCAGAACATCCGATAAGTATAACTGAAAATAGTATTGTTAAAATTATGCTTTTCACTTTCATTCTCCTATGGACACATATCTACGTTTTGAATTTTAACTTCAATAGCACCATGCTCTTTAAATAAAGTCGTTAAGTCTTCTACATTAGCTTTTTCTTTTTCTATAGCGATTACAAATTTATTACAAGTTTGCTCTTCGTGCATAATAACTGCTTTCTTACCAGGAAAGAGTTTATTATAGATTAAGAATGCTGCTACAGTTGTATGTGCTGCAAATAGAATTGTTACTTCAAATGAAATGGGAATAAATGCTGGCAAAGAAATAAAAGGCTTCCCACCAATAATTGTTGGCCAACTAAAAGCACTTGTCCAAATTTGAAATCCAAGTCCAAAAGCTAAACCTGTAGCCCCTGCACCAAAAGTAATATATGGAAGAAAAGAACGTTTAATTCCCATAGCATCATCTAATCCGTGAACAGGAAACGGAGTATAAACATCATACATTTCGACATTTTTATCTCTCGCCTTATATGCACTTTCTAGTAGCTTTTCTTCACAGTCGTAAATTGCGAGTAAAAAATCTTTTTTCATAATATATATCCTATATCTTTCTTATTTATTATCTCTAGCAAATTTGTAAACAGACTTAACTTCAGCCACAGCGATACCTGGTAAAACCCTGATAAAGATGAAAAATAAAGTAAAGAATAATCCAAAAGTACCAACAAAAGTCCAAATTTCAACCCATGTTGGTGAATACATTGCCCAACTGGAAGGTAGAAAATCTCTATGAAGTGAAGTTGTAATAATAACAAATCGTTCAAACCACATACCAATATTAACTACAATTGAAATAAAGAAAACAAATGGAATACTTGTTCTTAATTTTTTAAACCAAAAGAACTGTGGTGATAAAACATTACATGAAATCATCGACCAGTAAGCCCACCAATAAGGACCAGTTGCTCTATTTACAAAACAATATCTTTCATATTCATTTCCTGAATACCAGGCCATAAAGAATTCAGTACCGTATGCAAGTCCAACGATCATTCCAGTCACAACAATAACTTTTGCCATTGCTTCGATATGCCCCAGAGTTATATAGTTTTCCCAGTTTAAAACTTTCCTTGTAATAATTAGTAGAGTTAGAACCATTGCGAAACCAGAAAATATGGCACCGGCAACAAAGTAAGGTGGAAAAATAGTTGTATGCCAACCCGGAATAACCGAGGTTGCAAAGTCCATTGAAACGATAGTATGAACTGAAAGTACTAATGGAGTTGCAAGTCCTGCAAGAACGAGAGACATTACTTCCCAGTGATGCCAAGTTCTATTTGAACCGTTCCAACCAAAAGAGAGAATACCATATATCGTTTTACGAATAGTTGACTTTGTTCTGTCTCTTACTAGTGCAAGGTCAGGTAAAAGACCCATATACCAAAAGACTAAAGAAACTGTTAAATAAGTAGATATAGCAAAGACATCCCAAAGTAATGGTGATCTAAAGTTAACCCACAAATCCCCTCTTGTGTTTGGGTATGGAAATACCCAATAAAGTAACCATGGACGCCCAGCGTGGATGAGTGGAAATATACCAGCACATGCAACAGCAAAAATCGTCATTGCCTCCGCTGCTCTGTTAATTCCAGTTCTCCACCTTTGTCTAAAGATTAAAAGTACTGCTGAGATAAGTGTTCCTGCGTGACCAATACCAACCCAAAAAACGAAGTTAGTAATATCCCAAGACCAACCAATGGTCTTGTTTAGTCCCCAAGTACCGATACCTGTTCCGACTTGATAAGCTACGACAAAAAAACCGATCGTTAAAAAAAGTGCTGAAATTGAGAATCCAATTAACCAACCCTTCGACGGTTTTTCTTCAAGCGTATCCAGAACATCCTCAGAAATTTGCTTGTATGTTCTATCTTCCGTAACAAGCTTTTGTCTTAATTGTGAAACATGAGAGTCCGACATAATCTTTCCTTGTATTATTTATTTCTAATTTTTGTCAAATAGTTAACTCGTGGTTGTACATTTAGTTCTTCAAGTACAACATACTTTCTTTCATCCGCAAGGTGCTGAGAAATTTTTGAAGTTGGATCATTCATATCACCAAATAAAATTCCGTCATCAGCTGGACATGATTGCTGACAAGCAAGTTTGATGTCACCATCAGCAAGCTCTCTTCTATCACGTTTAGCTGTTAGTTTACCTTCCTGAATTCTTTGAACACACATAGAACATTTTTCCATGATTCCACGTGATCTTATTGATACGTCTGGGTTTAAAACCATTTTTTCGTATTGATCAGAGTGATCATAGTTGAACCAGTTAAATCTTCTAACCTTATAAGGACAGTTATTTGCACAGTATCTCGTACCAACACATCTGTTATAAATTTGCTGATTTAAACCATCTGAAGATTGAACTGTTGCCATAACTGGACAAACATTTTCACAAGGAGCGTTATCACAGTGCTGACATAACATTGGCATATGAGCAACTTCAGGTTGATTATCGTCACCTTTATAATAGCGGTCAATTCTTAACCAGTGCATATCTCTTCTATTTGCAACTTCTTTTCTACCAACAACTGGAACATTATTTTCAGCGTTACATGAAATCACACAAGCCGAACAACCTGTACAAGATGACAAGTTAATTGCCATGGCCCATTGGTGTCCATCTTTTTTGTGTTCTGGATAAATATGTACTGTCTTAGGCTTAGGAACTTGGTTCCCAGCTTTTGGATTATTTACATATTCAGCGAAAGTTGTTTCTCTAATAATGTCTCGACCTTCCATTGAATGGTGGGTCTGAGTTTGAGCAAGACCTTTAAAAGCCCCTGTCTTTTTAACTGTACCAAATGAACCTGCGTAGTTAAAAGTTCCGTTATAAGTTACGAATGGGTAAGCATTACCACCCAAGTTTTTCGAAACCTTACCACCAACTTTATGACCATAACCAAGTGCAACTGCTACAGTATTTTTTTCTGTACCTGGCTGAACAATCGCTGGTATTTTCACTGTATGTTTACCATTAGAAAGCTCAACAACATCACCTGATTTAATTGAATGTTCTTTTGCATAACTAGGAGACACCATTGCATAGTTATCCCACGTAGCTTTCGTTATAGGATCTGGAAGCTCTTGCATCCAAGGATTATTGGCCATGTCACCATTTCCAATTCCATATTTAACATAAGTTACAATATTAAGACCTGAACCTGTCTTTGTAGCTTTTAAGTTTTTTGCATAACTATTTACTGAAACACCATTATTAAATGCATTTACAGTTGGTTTTTCATTAATTGTCACTACACCGTCATGAAGTACCTTATTCCAGTCAAGTCTTCCTGCCCAATTAGACTTCATTAGGTCATAGAAAGTTCCCTCAACACTAGCTAAGCTCATTAAGGTTTCAGTCCACATTCTAGATCCGAAAAGTGGTTGAATTACTGGCTGAGATAAAGATAATTCTTTAGAAGAAACCATCGTATCAGACCAAGATTCGTATCTATGATTCATTGGAGCAACAAAGTTTGAAATTTTACTTGTTTCATCTTCACTAGTTGCAAAAGAAACAACATTGGTGACTTTGCTCAAACCTGAAATAAATTTTTCAGAGTTATGGTAATTATAAACAGGGTTAGTTCCAACAAAAAGAACTGATCCAACTTTTCCAGAATTCATTCTAGAAACTAAGTTTTCAAAAGATTCGTCGCTCCCGATAACTTCATCATTTTTCTTAGCAACCCAAACTGTTTTGCCGTAATTTCCTAAAGATGCGTTGATCTTATTTACAATTACTTGTGCATCAACATCATTGCTACCTGCAATTAATAAAGATTTACCAATATTTGACTTTAATTCTTTCACTATTTGAGTGATGATATCTTTATTTTCACCTTTTACCACGTGACCGTAACCTGTAATTCCGGCAAGAACACCAAGTAAAATGTCACGTTGATCAGCTTCAGATTTCGTATACCTATAGTCTGCATTAGAACCAGTTAATGACATTATAGATTCAACTTGAATATGCTTATTCATTCCAAGCTCATGCTTAGCTTGTCTTCGTCTAGTGTATTGCTTTGTATTTGAAACTGTATTTCCAATATTTCCTAGAAAATCGCCACCAATAGAAACAACGATATTTGCTTTTTCAAAATCATATTCAGATAAAGCGTATGCTCCATTTGTTATTTGATTTGCCTTAGCAAAACCACTTACAGAAACAGCATCAAATGCCACATGTGAGGCGTTATATTTAGTGAGGAATTTTCTTAAAGCTTTTAGCTCACTTGGAGAAGATATAGAAGGAGTTACAACAACCATCTCACCGGTATTAGCTTCTAAAGCTGTTTTCAATTCAGAATCAAACTTATCCCATTCTACTTCAGTTCCCTTAATAAGAGCTGACTGATATCTGTATGAATCATATAAAGATAAAATTGATGCTTGAGCAAGAGCACTTGTCCCACCAAAAGTAGTCATCGATTTATCGTTACCTTCAACTTTAATTGGCCTACCCTCTCTTGTTTTAATTAAAACAGGGATGTTATCAAAAGTTGATGCGTACCAATTAGCAACACCAGGGATCGTATTATCTTGTTTATTTAAGTACGGGAGAGCTTTCTTAACAGGAATTTTTATACAACCAGTTAGTGGCAGTGCCGAAACAGAAAACCCCATTATTTTTAAAAAGTTTCTTCTCGTTTTTTGAACTGAAAAAGAATCAAATTCATCATCAGCAAACTCTTGTGTTAGATCTTTCTTTGGTAAAATTTTATTCTCAACGTCTTGCCAATAACCATCAGTCTGAGTTCCACCCCCACTGCTAGTACCACAAGATTTATTGTTTTCTAGATTACTCATTTTTATATCTTCCTTATTATTCGTTTCAAATTAATTAGTAATGACATTTGGCACAGTCGCCACCTGCTCTATAACCTTTACGTAATTCAGCACCTGAAGGATAACCTTCCTCTGTATCTTTGTAAGACTTCATTAATTCATCATGATCTTCTGGAGGAGCAATTCCATTATCTCTGTGACAGTTTATACACCAACCCATAGATAATTTTTCTTTTTGCTCGTAGATCTCCATCTTATCAACATCACCATGACATTTAAGACAAGAAACACCTGCAACATTTACATGTTGAGAGTGATTGAAATAAGCAAAGTCTGGAAAATGATTAACTTTTACCCATTGAATGTTTTCTCCAGAATCAACAGCTTTTTGAAGTTTCTTGATTTCTGGTGAATTGGTCTTAACTTTACTGTGACAGTTTAGACATAATCCAGTTGGCGGAACACCTGCGTGCCTTCCCTTATCAGCACCAAAGTGACAATACTGACAATCAATCTTCAAATCTCCAGCATGTTTCTTATGAGAAAATGCAACTGGTTGATCGGGAGCGTATCCCTGATTAAATCCTAAATGTCTTGCCTGAACGACAACGAACGTACTCAATGCACCAAGTGCAATAAAGGCAACAAACGCACCTAACAACTTTTTCATATACACATTCCCTTCAAAAATGAACAAGTTTAGCGAAATTTTATAAATATTTATAAATATTTTAATGATTTACATATCATATCGCAATACAAATCGACAATCTTAATCAACAAATATTTACAATTTGATGACAATAGCTATAAAAGACCTTTCAGAGGGGCTAGAGCAACTATTCAGTTAAAACTAGTTCTTTTTTAACTTATTTTTTAACTGGAACTTTATGATTTACCTTTCCCGAAATTTAGCATAAAAAGCATTGCATCAAAACAAAGTTAATTGAAAAAAAATATGAAAAGGCCTATATGAATTTCTTAAATACTCTAACTGAAAAAGAATTTTTAAATGATTTCTGGGAAAAAAAACCATACGTCTTTAGGAACGCTATAAAAAACCCCGAAGAACTAATAGATATTGATGATCTTGAAGAAATGGCCAAAGATGAATTTTATGAAAGCCGACTTATAAAAAAACAAGCAGAAATCTGGGAAGTAAAAGACGGCCCTTTCGAAAAGGATGAGTACGCTGACCAAAGTAAAAACTGGACACTCATAAACCACAACCTAGATTTATACCTTCCTGAAGTTAAGGAAGTGGTTAACAACCTAAATTTTCTTCCAAAATGGCTATTTGATGATGCTATGAGTACTTACTCAACAACAAACTCCAGCGTTGGTGCCCATATTGATAACTATAATGTTTTCATTCTTCAATTATCTGGATCAAGAACCTGGAAAATTCAACTTAATCCAAAAAAAGGATTTATCCCCGAATTGGATGTTAAAATCCTAAAAGAATTCAACGAAGATGAAGAGTTCCAGTTAAACCCTGGAGATATGATCTATATACCTCCTCATGTGGCCCATCATGGTATTTCAAATTCCCAGTCCTTATCCTTATCATTAGGATATAAATCCTTAGAAGATAAAAAACTAATGGAACAATTTTGCATGTTCCAATTTCAAAGGTTTGATTCAGAAGATTTCTACAAAACTAGTTTTAAAAAACCAAGTCAATCTCCAACTTTAATAAACAATGATATAATAGAAGATTTAAGAAGTAGACTTTTGGATAATATTTCAGATCCTGACGTATTTAAAAAATTTCTTCTTTCTCATACATCCGCACCAAAACGACCAACAGATCCTTGTGAATTCGAATGGGATGAGTTCATTGGCCTATTCAAAAAGAACAACCTCTTCAGGGATGAATATGCTCGTTTCAGTTGTATTAAAAATGAAATGAATTACACCTACGGAATAAATGAATTCATTTTTGATGTTAACTCAGATCAAGCACAGCTTTTAGATAAAATATCTAGCTTAAGTAATCAAGACGAAATTAGTTTTACAGAGTTTTCTTCCTTAGAGGGAGTCTTGTATGAACTAGCGAATCAAGGAATAGTTTTCTTTGAATCTGAATAGCTTTTAATGAGGTTGCCAAAGACTAGTTTATCCCACTATCAAACCTAGTTTTAAAAAGAGTATTTTAAAAAGTCGAGTTACTTTTCTTCCTAGCTTTATACTCCTTTCCCATGGACATGCTACCAACACCTAAACCATAAGATTCAACTCGTCCTAAATCTTGATAAGCTGCTTCTACAGTGGTTTCACCAGACAATAAATTCAAATAAACTTTTAGCTTATTTACCAATTCTTCTCCTGTTTCATGAAGAGATTCAAACCTATAAAACGACACACCATCAGCTAACCATTTATGGAAATATTTAACGGTACTCTGGGCCTTAGCATTAAACATTGTATTTCGACACTCTTGATCAGCTTTGATTTCGTGGCGATTTCCATACATATCCTTTAAATGTACATCATGCTTCTCACAAGGCTTTCCGCAGTCCTTAAAACTATTCCCTTTACTCATAAAGGCAGCAAAAACACAATGCTCCATATGAAACTCAGGCATATACTGATGAATTGTTATTTCAAGTTTTGAAGGATCAGTATTTTGTATCATTCGATTTACTTGATCAACATTGAGATCATAAGAAACACACTGGGACTTAAGGCCTTTACTAATTAAGTATTCGTGGGTGTAGGTGTTTGAACTATTTAAAGAAAAATCGCCAATAAGCTCATAATCTTTATCTTGAAAAAAGTTTAGGGCCCCTAAGTTTCTCACCAAAATTGCATCTGGTTTGCAACGTTCAATTAACTTGAAATTGTGATACTCGTTAGGTTTTAATATACGGGTTGTAGCTATGCATGACTTGATGTTCGCTTCTTTCATTAGCTTTATAGAAGGAAAGTAATCCTTACCAAATTCAAAGTCTAGGATGACATAGTTCACAAGGCTTCTAACCTTTTCTGACCCTGCTAAAAACTTGAGAACCTCATCCAGTTGTTCACATTTTCTTAAAAGAATATTTAATTGAGGAGAACTTTCATTTTCATTTTCATTTTTTTTCTTATTAGTTTTTGTAACAAATTTATCAGTACAAACTTGAAATTTTGGTTTTGTTCTCAAATGATTTAATCTAACTACAATTTCTTGTTTTAATTTTTTAAGTTCCTTATTATGAATATAGCAATTCCCAACCGTTTTATTTTCAAAGCTATTAACTAAGTAAGCAGTATGTGACATTCCACAAAGATTCTTTTTAAAGTCCGCTGTGGTCATCGGGCGACTTTTCGCTGACTCTAAGACACTTTGAGTTTTAAGTTCAAACTGATTTTCACCATCATCAACAAAGCATGACAAACATTCATCAGGACCACCCCTTAATTCAATTTGAATAAAAATCTTTTTATTCTTATTCTTATCACTGATAGATTGAGATACTTCCTTGATTAAAGATTCTTTTCTAGTCAGATAAACCTTAACACCCCTGGAAAGCTCTTTTAAATTTAACTTAGGGCCTAATTGAATATATTTAAAATCACCCTTAGATTTAATTTGATATATTTTTTCACCAAACTCTTTTACAATATTTTTATTTTCTATTACGAAAAGTAAACCATCTCCATTATGTAATTCTGATTTAGAGTGAATAACAACTTCCCTACTAAAAACGTCTTGAACTTCCCCAATTAACGCTCCCCGATTCTCTTTAAAGCTTCCTTCAACTAGTTCTTGATGAGCTACACCATGGAGCCAGCCTGTGGACATACCTCTGGAGTAAGTAACTCCCATGTCCTCTCTTGCTTTATCTAAATCAATTTTTTGAGTATTCATCTGTTCTTTATATGACTTAGCAACTGTTCCTACAAATTCAGCTGATTTTAATCGACCTTCAACTTTAAAAGATTCAATACCTATTTCCATTAATCTTGGAACTTCTTCAATTCCACATAGATCTTGTGGAGATACTAGGTACTTATTTATCCCCAGGTCTTTCTTTTCATTATCTACAAATAATTCATAATCAAAACGACATGACTGTGCACATTGCCCACGATTCGCTGATCTCCCACCAAGGGACTCTGAAGTGAAACACTGACCAGAATAAGCAACACAAAGTGCCCCATGAACAAAAACTTCTAATTCTTTTTTCGTATTATTTTTAATTTGAGATATTTCATCTATAGAATTCTCACGGCCAAGTACAAAGCGATTGATCGAGAGATCCTCAAGTAAATCAATGGCCTCATGATTGGTAACAGTCATTTGAGTTGAACCGTGAATGATAACATCAGGATAGCGTTTTCTTATAATTGAAATAAGACCTACATCCTGCACAATTAAAGCGTCTGGCCCATATCCCATGGCCTTATCAAGGACATCTACTGCCTTTTCTATTTCATTCTCAAAAATAAGGATGTTAAATGCAAGATGAACCTGAACCCCATACAAGTGACATAACTCAATAATCTCTCCCAGGTCATCCCAGGAATGGTCATGACTCCTACCCCTCGCGTTAAATTCAGGCATACCAACATAAATGGCATCAGCGCCATTATGAATCGCAGCAAGACACATTTGATAATTTCCAACAGGTAAAAGTAGTTCCGGTCTATACATGGAGTCCATATATCATTTAAGTTTTTCCTTAACAATCAAAATGCCAAATCCACTAAATTATACATTGTTACTATGGCCCTAATTATCCCCTTTCAAATACCTCTATCTTCCTGTTATTATACATTCATAGGAATTTAAATTTGGAGATGAAAAATGGCAAAGAAAGCGACAAAGAAAAAAGTAGCTAAAAAAGCAATAAGAAAAAAAGTAACTAAGAAAGTGACCAAGAAAAAAGTTGCTAAAAAAATTACAAAGAAAAAAGTAACTAAGAAAGTGACAAAGAAAAAAGTTGCTAAAAAAGCTACAAAGAAAAAAGTCGCTAAAAAAGCTACAAAGAAAAAAGTTGCTAAAAAAGCTACAAAGAAAAAAGTTTCTAAAAAAGCGACAAAGAAAAAAGTTTCTAAAAAAATAAATACTGATAAGAACCTGGCTGAATCAATTCTAGAATTACTTAGAATTACATCAACCGTTATTCCAGATGACGTTCAAAAGAATATTCTAGAGGCCCTAGAGCGCGAAGAGAAAAAAACCTCAGCTGAGTACGCAATGAATATTATAAAAACAAATATTAAATTGGCCAAAGCGAAGTCCCAGCCAATTTGCCAAGATACCGGTACAATCGTTATTAAAGTTTATCATCCACCAGGTTTTCACAAGTTTAAATTCCAAAAAACCTGTGAAAAAGCTGTCGTAAAAGCCACCGAACTTGGCTACCTAAGGCAAAACTCAGTTGATTCACTTACAGGAAAAAATGAGACAATGAATATTGGTCCTGGTCACCCACAACTTCATTTCATGGAACATGATAAAAAAACAATTGATATCAAATGCATGCTTAAGGGTGGTGGTTGTGAAAATGTTGGGGCTCAATATGCTATGCCATATACTCCGCTCTCTGCAGGTAGAGACCTTGACGGTGTAAGAAAAGTTATTCTCGACGCTATTCAAAAAGCTCAAGGAAAAGGTTGCGGCCCAGGAACCCTAGGAATCTGTATTGGTGGGGATAGAGGGACCGGATATATGCACGCAAAAGATCAGCTCCTTAGAAAAATGGATGACTCCAGCCCTATAAAAGAACTTGCGACTTTAGAGAAAGACATTGTTGAAACTGCAAACAAGCTTGGAATTGGTCCAATGGGCTTTGGTGGAAAGACAACTTTACTAGGTTGTAAGATTGGCCACCTCAATAGATTACCAGCATCTTATTATGTTTCTATTTCATATATGTGTTGGGCATTTAGAAGGCAAGGCATCTCTCTGAATGCTAATAATAATATTTCAAAATGGCTTTATTAAAAGATTGAAACTCAAGGATTAGAAATGAAAAAATTAAATTATCCATTTAAAAAAGAAGATATAAGAGAGTTGAAAGTTGGAGATATGGTTCTCATAACTGGTAAGCTCTTTACTGGAAGAGATGCTGTACACCACAGAATTCATAATGGAACTAAACCCCCTGTCGATTTAAAAAATCAGATTATATATCATTGTGGTCCAGTTGTTATGGAAAATAAAGACGGAACTTACGAAGTCAAAGCCGCCGGTCCAACAACATCAATTAGAGAAGAACCCTACCAATGGGAAGTCATGCGAGATTATGGAATAATTGGAGTCATTGGAAAAGGTGGTATGGGACCAAAGACCCTCGCCGGATGTAAAGAATATGGGTGCGTATACATGCATGCCATTGGTGGGGCGGCTCAAGTTCTCGCAGAAAAGATCACAAGTGTTGATAATGTTTTCTGGCGTGACCTGGGTAGCCCAGAAGCTATTTGGGAACTTTCAGTAGAAGATTTTCCAGTTGTTATCACAATGGACTCTCATGGTAATTCACTTCATGACAAAGTTGAGGCAAGCTCTGGGGAAATTTTAAAAGGTCTGCTCTAGTTTATACAAGTAAGCCGGCTCTCAAAAAGGTCCGGCTTTGTTATTATATAAAAAATACTATCAAAAATCTTTCGTTACCAATTGGATTAAGCTTTTTAAAATTTGGCTTCACTATCTAGAACCTAATGGCCTTAGGGGTTAAGGCTTCTTCAATACTAATATTATCAAATTCTGAAGCTTCCTTATCTTGATCAAAGTTCCAGACTCCCGCAGGTGGTTCAGATGACTCCCCAAAATTAAATCCAGATTGATTGCTCGGAGGCAAAGTTCCCAAAACACCATCAGTGATACTGATTGGTTCATAACCAGTTTCATTATATGTCGTGCGAGTATTGTAATCCAACAGCTCTTTTATTGTTAACTCTTTAGGATTACTTAAACAATTTAATAAATAGTTATCTTTATACTCACTAGTCATTTTAGCAGACTGAGAATTTATCTCATCTGAAATATTACGATTACAAGTAAATTCTTTATACCTATCTATTACACTTAGTTTTTTTTCTATTGAATTAATGGACACGTTTTCTAAAGTTGAGCAAAATTTCTCTTCTTCATTAAGATTCTTTTTTTGTTGTTCAAAACGCTTTTGGACAACAGGATTATCAGATACAAAATATGCTTCATGGCCAAACCTAGTAGGAGAACAATAATCACTTAGGATACTGTCCACTGCAAATAATAAATGCTGTTTATAAGCTTTTTGGTCCATTAACTGAGAGTGGTAACTATTGTGAACCTTTCCATTATAAACGTCTTCATCGATGTAAAAACCACTCGGTTTATCCTTTACGTCAGTTCCTGACATTGCTGAAGAAATATATAGAATAAGAGTTGCACAAAGTATTAGTTTTTTCATAATTGCTTTATCGGAATAAAACTTAGATATCCCAAGTTTTACATGAAAAAATGAGCAAAACCACCTATTTCCGATAGGTTAGATATTCTCTCTTACCATTTAATCTTTGAATAAATTTCCTATTTTAAATTTAAAAAAAAATACGCAAGGAATCCGTGTTAGAGAGTTTTTATGAAAATAGATTTTAAATTAAAACCTACTTTTTTAATCATATTTGTTATGGTGTTTACAGTAAAAGTTCAGGCCCAGGCAACTGTATCTAATTACCAACTATTCTGCCCGCAAAATGAATTACCCTCAAAAATAATCAATCAAGTCTATATCCTTAATAAAGAAATTAAGTGTCATAGAATAGAAAATTATCTGAATGTTATCAAAGCAATCAATAAGTTTAACCCTGCAAAGGTACCTTCTATTACATTTTCAATTGAATTAAATAACGATGACGCCAGTAATATTTCAGAAAATATCAAAATCCCCTATCAATTAACGTCCTATGATAGTGATGGTGAGTTTCAGCTATCTCAATCCCTATCCAATAACTATCTTGCCCATGAATATGGCCATTCAATATTTAACAAATTGGTTGGTACAGTCTTTAACCCACTTAAAAATTCTCTTTTACAACTGGAAAAGCTGAATCAACTGCAATACACAATTTTTGATTCAATTATTAAAAATAAAGTTGAACTTGCTGAAAGATTAGAGAATGAACTTATAATAAAAGAAGAAATCGTTTATACAGATGATGAAATATTAGACCCAATATTTCACATCCTTCCCTTGTCTGAACTTTACTCTGATCTCGTGGCAGTACTTTATGCTAATGATCTTCAGGCCTTTTCCAAAACTTATATTGGAAAAAATCCTTCACAAAATAATATTGAAGAGGCTAGCTTAAGAGATTTTTCGGAAAATCATACTTTAGAAACATGGGATAATGAAAGTAGACATGCCTACTATGCTCCAACCAGAACTGTACTAGGAAAAAAAATTAAATTTCCTTTATCTGACTCAAGTAAAGAGATTCTTCTTAAAAAATTTGCGGATATCATGATTTTAGAAGTCATGGAGAAATGGCAAAGGGAAATACTCTCCCCTTACCAAAATAATAAAGATTTAATTCAAAAAATAAATTTATATTTATAATAGTTCATCATCAACAAGATTTGGAATTGTCACTTTAAGTAAAGGTTGTTTTTCCATAGCACGTTTAATGGCAAAAGTGGCACCTTCATTTCTTGCCCATGACCTTCGATTAATACCATTATTCACATCCCAGAAAAGCATTGACTTAATTTTTTCATCACACTCTACCGATCCATCGAGAACCATACCAAAACCACCATTGATAACTTCTCCCCAACCGACACCACCACCATTATGAAGTGAGACCCATGTTGCACCTCTAAATGAGTCTCCAACAAAATTTTGTACGGCCATATCTGCAGTAAATCTTGAACCATCATATATGTTTGAGGTTTCTCTATAGGGAGAATCAGTACCAGAAACATCATGATGATCACGACCTAGAACGATTGGTGCAATAATCTTTCCATCTTTAATTGCTTTGTTAAAAGCTAAAGCGATTTCAATTCTTCCATCTGCATCTGCATATAGAATTCTTGCCTGACTACCGACTACCAGTTTATTTTCTTGAGCCCCAGTAATCCATGTTATATTGTCCTGCATTTGCTGCTTAATTTCTTCAGGGCTTTCTTTCATCAAATTTTGAAGTACATCTTTTGCTATTTTATCAGTCAAAGAAAGATCACTCTCCTGACTTGAAGTACATACCCACCTAAACGGACCGAAACCATAATCAAAACACATTGGTCCCATAATATCCTGAACATAACTTGGATATTTAAAATCCCCATTTTCTTTTAATATATCAGCACCGGCCCTTGAAGCTTCAAGTAAGAATGCATTCCCGTAATCAAAGAAATACATTCCTTTAGCAGTAAGTTTATTTATTGCTTCTACATGGCGCTTTAAAGATTTCTGAATTAAGAGTTTAAATTTTTTGGGTTCCTCCGCCATCATTTTATTTGATTCATCGAGGGAAACTCCAACAGGATAATAACCACCGGCCCATGGATTATGAAGTGAGGTTTGGTCGGAGCCAATATCAACGGAGATATTTTCTTCCTCTACCCTTTCCCAGAGTTCAACAATATTACCCTCGTAAGCAATCGATACCGCTTCCTTATTGGTCATTGCCTGTTTAACTCTTGGTATTAGCTTATCTAGGTCGTTAAAAACTTCATCAACCCAACCCTGTGAATGTCTAGTCTTAACAGCTTTAGGATTAATTTCTGCGACAAGACCAACACAACCCGCGATAACTGCGGCTTTTGGCTGGGCACCGCTCATCCCACCTAAGCCTGAAGTTATAAAAAGTTTTCCGGCCGTATCAGAGTTACCATTATTTATTTTTCGGATCGCATTTAAAACAGTAATTGTAGTTCCATGAACAATTCCCTGGGGTCCAATATACATAAACGAACCTGCTGTCATTTGCCCATATTGAGTTACTCCTAAGGCATTAAATTTTTCCCAATCATCTGGTTGGCTATAATTAGGAATCATCATTCCATTAGTTACAATAACTCTTGGTGCTCCTTTATGAGAAGGAAATAGACCTGCTGGATGCCCAGAGTACAATGTAAGAGTTTGCTCATCAGTCATAGTTGCAAGATATTGCATCGTTAATAGATATTGTGCCCAATTTGAAAAGACTGCACCATTACCACCATAGGTAATCAATTCATGTGGATGTTGAGCGATAGCGTAATCTAAATTATTACTAAGCATGAGCATGATAGCTGCCGCTTGTTTTGATTTGTGTGGATAATCTTCAATAGACCTTGCAGTAATTTCGTAATCAGGTCTGAATCGATACATATATATTCGACCATACGTCTCTAGTTCGTCTTTAAATTCAGAGATCAATTCACCATGAAAGCTTTTTGGAAAATAACGAAGAGCATTTTTTAGCGCTAACTTTTTTTCTTCATCATTTAAGATGGCCTTTCTTTTTGGTGCATGATTTATATCTTCATCATATTTTCTAATAGGTGGTAACTCACTTGGAATACCAGCTAGTATGGCGGTTTTAAAATCAATTAAATTCATATTTAGTCCTTTTTAAACTCTCAACATTCTAACGACTAGAAGGTCATATTTCTAGTACAAACTGAGAGAAAATTGACTATAGAAGGACTGATGTTTCCAAAAGACTATTTGTAAATGCAATATCAAAGACAAAAGAATAACTACCGCTAACAACTAAGAATTGCTGAACACTTATCATTTGTTGCGCTTCATTCGAATGACTAAGAAAAGGTATTTTATCCTGCTCTATTTCCTCAAAAAGAACTTCTCGATGACTTTTTTTAAATTCACGATGGAGAAGTGCTAACATATCATCTAAAATATTTTCAAGAAGCTTATAGCTAGTATTCGTAACAAGAGAACTGCGGCCATAATTCATGTCGCTGCTACCTAAAATTGAATTTAGAAAATAGTTGGTTAGGTCATCGGTTAAAAAAAGGAAACCTAATCCTCGATCTGGAGCGACTTGAAATACCTTAATTACAGATTTTTCAAACACAGCATCAAAATACTGTTTTCCTTTTACAGTATCGCGATGAAGGTACCTCACTGATATTGGTTCTCGGGTATATTTACAAAATAGTTTGCTAAAATTAATAGAAAGAGTGGCAAAATAGTTTTGCCAGAAAAGAGTTAATTCTTTTGGTGTATAGGTAATATCTTGGAACTCACCAGGAGTTAATTTAAGGATTCCCATATTAGATTATAACATGATTTTAATTCTGAATTATAAGGGTTAAGTTTAAATTAAAACTTCAAAGTCTTTTTGTAATATTTCTAAAGACTTACGAAAGTCCTGTTCATACTTAGCTTCAAGAGAAAATCTGAGTTTATCTTGATTGAAAATTTCTTTTTTTGGAAGACTTAATCTCTCTGCGTGGGTTGAGAAATGTTTGATTTCGTCATACATTTCTTGGATGACTTTATATTCTTTTTTAGACTCAATATCGGGATAATATTCTAAAAGCTTCTTAATTCTAATACAAGCTTCCGAGAATTCACACTGACCCTGAATCGTTGCCTTACAGATTGTGATAATTGAATCTTTAAAATAATAGTCTTGTTTTTTTAATTCAGCTTCGAATTTTTCTTTATAATCATTTTGTTTTTTCTTTTGCTCTCTCAAGCTTGTTAAGGTAATTCCCAAGAAAATACTAAGGAAAAAGGCAATTAATCCTAAGGCCACAAATATAAATAAAGAGTATTGCTCAATAAAATTCATCATTTTTTTACTATTATTTTTTTAATGCCAACTGTACCAAGTATCATTACTTTATTTGAAATTAATTCAAGGTGATTAATGATCCTTCCATCCTTACTTACTTGCCAAGAGTCACTTGTCCTACCTAGCTCAACGACAAAGTTCTTTCTTTTTCCTGTAATACCATTATAAAGAAAATCAATCTCTAAAGATCCACCATTTCTATCGTCTAGGTTTAAGCTCTTCAGAATTAAAAGGTCCTTATTTTTAACTCGCCTTAAAACAATTCCAGCATATGTTAAGTTTCCAGGAAAAACGACTCTTACAGATAGAACACCATTAACATAACGTTTTTTTCCAAAGGCCGTTATATTCTTATTCTCATCAACTTCAAGAAACATTACAGAAACAGTAGCGTCTTCTTGGTTTGTTATTTTTACTAAATTAACATCTGCAGCATTAGCAGAAAATGTTAACACTAAGCATAAAACACAAATAATTTTGAACATCTTGCCTCTCTTCTAAAGTGAGTGGTTAAAATGACAAAATTTATCACCTTTTGCAAATTAATTTTTAATTATTCTTCAGAGAGTTTAAACACTTTTTCTTTTAGAGAAACAAAATCAACGGGTTTTGAAATATACCCTTCAGCACCCCATTTTTGCATCTCATCAAAATATCGATTTTGATCATATGCACTAACTAGTAAAACTTTAACATCTGGGTACTTCTTAGATATTTCTTTAAGAAGCTCAATTCCATTCATTTCAGGCATATTTATATCGGAAAGAACAATTGTTTTCCCTGTAAGAGTTGAAAGTCTATCTAGACATTCAAAGGCCGAAGTTTCAAAAATCAGATTTAGTTTACCGTCGGAAACTTCTTGATTAAAAAAGTGTTCAAATAAAACTTTAACATCCTTCTCATCATCAACTGCCACTAGATTAAACATTAATATCTCCATTTTATAGAGTTATATTAAATCATAGCCTAGACTTTAATAGAAATCTTTTATTTGAGATTAAGTAAGCCTTTAGAATTACAAATGTTTTGCACAGGTACCAACTTTACTATCTTCAGGCTTACGCCCAACACAAACAGGAATTTCTTTTTGGACCTTTAGCCCATTATATTCCAATTCTAATTTTATTTGCCATTCACCAACCATCAAAAACCAAGCGTTTTCAACTAAATAACTATTGTTTTCTTTTTTGATTTTTAATTTTTCTGAACCATGGCCATGCCCACTCTTCATAACCATCCATAATTTAATATCAGGAGCCTTTACTAAAACAACCTCTTTTCCGTTTGTATCAAGAAAATTAATTTCAAATGTTGAATCTATCTTTCTACTTATACCATTTTTAAACCATACTTTTGCACACAGGTTTTCATTCAATAAAAACTGACAAGAGTTATTAGTCGTTGTTTTGGCAGATGCACTGCCTATAGTCATTAAAAGTACTGCAATCAAGTAATTCACAAAAGACTCCTCTCGATAAATTCATTTTTTTATCATAGTTTTCAGATTGTTTTACCGATAAAGAGAACACATGTAAATATTTGAAGACAACTAGTTATACCGTTAAACACATTAACAAGTTGCTAATTTTATTAATAATTATTATAATAAGTTGAATGATACTCAATTATTATTTCATACTTTCCTTCCGGACGAGGAAAAGAGATTTGATGGAACATATTAAAAAAATAATCAAAAATAATTCACGTAATACAAAGGTTAAAACCAATGACACCTAAAAATGACTACTCTCATTTATTGAGTTCTGATTCCGCATATATTGACTCTATGTATGAAACTTATAAGTCTAACCCAAGCGATATTGATGAATCTTGGCAATTGTTCTTTAAGGGTTTTGAATACAAGTTAGATGAACTTTACAACAATGACACAAATGCAAATCCAAGTAGCGGTAATGAAAACCTTAGTGAAGCTCAGCTTGTAAAAGAGTTTAATGCATTTCGCTTAGTACAGGCTTACAGAGCAAGGGGTCACCTACTATCAGATACCAATCCAATTCGTCCAAGAAGAGATAGAGCGGCGAGATTAGATTTATCAGAATATGGTCTTGAAGAATCCGACCTAGAAAAGACTTTTCTTTGTGGGAAATTTTTAGGAATTGGCCCATCAAAATTAAAAGATATTCTAATTCATATTAAAAGAATCTATTGTTACAAAATTGGAATTGAATATTACCATTCAAATAATACAGAGATTAGAAGATGGGTTCGGGATAAATTTGAAAAAGAATATCATACGATCGATCTTCCCATGCAAAAGAAAAAGAGAATCCTACACAAACTTAATCAGGCTTCGGTTTTTGAAAACTTTCTTCAAACTAAATATATTGGGCAAAAAAGATTTTCCCTTGAAGGTGGAGAATCAACTATTCCTGGTTTAGATGCACTTATCACCCACGGTGTTGAACTGGGTGCCACTGAGTTTGTATTCGGAATGGCACATAGAGGGAGATTAAATGTCTTGGCAAATATCATTGGTAAATCTTATGGGTTTATCTTCAAAGAATTTGAACCAGGCGGAGATGAGCAACATACAGGTGGTGGAGATGTAAAATATCATCAAGGTTATTCATCAATCATGAAGACTGCAAATGATAAAGAAGTTTATTTAAAACTTATGCACAACCCTTCTCACCTAGAATGTGTTGCACCAGTGGCCCTTGGCTATGCCAGAGCTCAGGCAGATATACGCTACAACAAAGATTATAGTACAGTCGTACCAGTAATGATTCACGGTGACGCTGCAGTTGCTGGACAAGGAATCGTATACGAAACTCTACAAATGGCAGAGCTTCCTGCATATCAATGTGGTGGCTCAATCCACTTCATTATTAATAATCAAATCGGCTTTACAACTGACTGGCACGACGCAAGATCTTCACACTATAGTTGTTCAATAGCGAGAACACTTGATGCACCAATTCTTCATGTAAATGGAGATGATCCTGAAAGTGTTGTTTACGCTATGGAGTTTGCAATTGAGTTTAGGCAAAAATTCAAAACTGATATTTTTATAGACATGGTTTGTTATAGAAAACATGGACATAATGAGGGTGACGAACCGAAATATACTCAACCAGAACTTTATGGATTAATTGCCAAACAAAAAAATCCTCGACAGCTATACCTAGACTCATTAGTTCAATGGCATCAGCTATCACCAGCAGAAGCTAAAGAAATGGAAAAGAGTTTCAAAAATATGCTTTCTGACAGGTTTAACGACGTTAAAGATGACACTCTACCAGAAAGAGTTAAAGGACCACATACTGAGTGGCTAAATTTAAATTGGTCTAAACCAAACGACTTCGACAAATCTCCAGACACAGGAGTTAGTAAAGATAAACTAGACCTTATAATGAAAGAGATTACTTCTTCTCCTGAAGGATTTAACGTTCTGAAGAAGGCCACAAAAATTCTCAAAGATAGAAACGATTCCTACAATAATAACAATCTGGATTGGGCGATCTGTGAACTTCTAGCTTACGGATCTCTTCTTCTAGAAAAAAATAATGTTCGCTTTACAGGGCAAGATGTTATCAGAGGAACTTTCTCTCACCGAATGAGTAAACTATTTGACGAAAAAACAAATGCTGCCCACTGTGGACTTGCGCACTTATCAAAGGATCAAGGTGAGTTTAGAATTTATAACTCTCATTTATCTGAATACGCAGTTCTTGGTTTTGAATTTGGATATTCTCTAGCAAGTCCAAAGTCATTAAATATTTGGGAAGCACAATTTGGAGATTTCTCAAATACGGCCCAGGTGATTGTAGATCAGTTTATCTCAGCAGCAGAAGTAAAATGGGAAAGGATGAGTGGTATAACGATGCTTCTTCCTCATGGATATGAAGGCCAAGGTCCGGAACATTCATCTTGTAGACCTGAGAGATACTTACAACTTTGTGCCCAAGACAATATGATTATTTGTAATCCTTCAACTCCTGCAAATATGTTTCACTTACTTAGAAGACAACAGGCATTTACTTTCAGAAAGCCCCTTGTCGTTTTAACACCAAAGTCCTTATTAAGAGCTGCGGCTTGTACAAGTAAAGTAAGCGAATTAGAATCTGGAAGTTTCAAAGAAGTCATTTCTGACGCTAATATAAAGAATGCAAGAAGAGTCTTATTATGTACTGGAAAAATCTTTTACGACCTTTTAGCCGAACAACAAAATGGATCCCATACAGATATAGCGATAGTTAGACTCGAACAATTATATCCATTTCCTAAAAAACAAATCCTGTCAGCTCTTTCACAATATTCAGGAGCTGAGTTAGTTTGGGTACAAGAAGAACCAATCAATATGGGCTTTTGGGAGCATTTGATTACAAGACAGTTTGAAATCTTCATGAATTTCAAAGTTATCGCTAGACCTATGAGTGCAACTCCAGCAACAGGTTACGGGCACGTACATAAAAACGAACAAGCAAATATTATAAAAGAATCATTTAAAAAATAAGGATTAAACTATGGCCATTGAAATTAAAGTTCCCGTTATTGGTGAATCAATTACTGAAGTAACACTCACCTCTTGGGCCAAAGAAGATGGTGACTTTGTTGAAGAAGGTGAAATTCTTTGTGAGATTGAATCTGACAAAGCGACTGTTGAACTACCTGCTGAATCTAGTGGTATTTTAAAGAGAACTGTAGATGAGGGAAGTGACCTTCCTATTGGCGCAGTTATTGGTTCACTCGACACCGAAGCAAGTGGTGGTAATGCAACTCCTACTCCAACAGCATCAGTAACTCCAGCGGCAAGCTCTGTAACAAAACCGACTGGTGAAACAATTGATATAAAAGTTCCTGTTATAGGTGAATCAATTACTGAAGTCTCCCTTACATCGTGGGCCGTTGAAGACGGTGATTTTGTAAATGAAGGTGATATTCTTTGTGAAATTGAATCAGATAAAGCCACTGTTGAGTTACCAGCTGAATCTAGTGGGATCATTACAAAGAAAGTAGAAGAAGGTACTGATCTTCCTATCGGTGCCATCATTGCAACTCTTGCAGTATCAGAAGGTGGAGCACCTGAAGTAACTACTTCAGCTCAAACAGCACCGCAAGCAACAACATCTTCTACACCTGGTGGTCACCCAAGTCCAGCAGCGGCTAAAATAATGGCCGAAAAAGGGATCGATGCTTCTACCGTAAGTGGAACTGGTAAAGACGGAAGAATCACCAAAGGTGATGCACTTAACGCAAACACAAGTGCGCCAAAAACTACAACGAAAATTCCAGCAATACCCGCGGCTCAACCAAGTGCACCAGCAATGCTTGCAGGCTCACGCGAAATTAAGCGCGAAAAAATGACTAGACTAAGAAAGACTATAGCCAAGAGACTTACTGAAGCTAAGAACACGACAGCAATGCTTACAACTTTTAACGAAGTTGATATGAAGCCATTAATGGACATGCGTAAAAAATACCAAGATCAATTTGTAAAAGCTCATGATGTAAAATTAGGTTTCATGTCTTTGTTCACAAAGGCTTGTTGTATCGCTATGCAAAAACATCCCCTAGTAAATGCTCAAATTGATGGAGATGAATTAGTAATTCCACAATATGTAGACATGGGAATTGCGGTATCAGCTCCTAAAGGCTTAGTTGTTCCTGTACTAAGGAACTCAGAAGGAATGAACCTTGCAACAATTGAAAAAGAAATTAAGAGACTTGCTGGTAAGGCCCGTGATGGAAAGCTTTCAGTAGACGAGATGAGTGGTGGTACTTTCACGATTACTAACGGTGGTGTCTTTGGATCTATGCTATCAACTCCAATTTTAAACATTCCTCAATCTGCAATACTTGGTATGCATAATATTGTTGAGAGAGCTTGGGTTGTTGATGGCAAAATCGAAATAAGACCTATTATGTACATCGCTTTATCTTATGATCACAGAGTGATTGATGGGAAAGATTCTGTTGGTTTTCTAAAAACAGTAAAAGAGTTATTAGAAGATCCTGCAAGAATGATTTTAGACATATAAAAGCTAAATTAAAAAAGGATTAAAAATGAGTGATAATAATTTTGATGTTGTAATTATCGGTTCAGGACCAGGCGGATATGTATGCGCTATTAGAATGGCACAACTTGGATTCAAAACAGCTATTGTTGAAAAGTATAATACGCTAGGTGGAACATGCTTAAATGTTGGGTGTATCCCTTCTAAAGCATTACTCGATTCAAGTGAAAAATTCCATGAAGCTAGTCACTCTTTTGATATTCACGGGATCGAAGTAACCCCAAAACTTGATATCGCTAAAATGATGAAGAGAGTTCAAAATGTGGTTGATACTACTTGTGGTGGTGTTAAGTACCTAATGGACAAAAATAAAATCACAACTTTTTTCGGACATGGATCATTCATTGACAAAAACACAGTAAATGTAAAAACTTCTGATGGAGATATCCAACTAAAAACAAAAAATACAGTAATTGCTACAGGATCAAAACCAACAAGTTTTCCCGGAATGGAAATAGATAAGAAAAGAGTTATCACTTCAACTGAGGCATTAAAGCTCCAAGAAGTTCCAAAGCATTTAATTGTAATCGGCGGTGGTGTTATAGGACTTGAACTAGGCTCTGTGTACAAAAGACTAGGAGCAAAAGTATCTGTCGTAGAATATGCTGATGGTATTATTGCGATGATGGATAAAGAATTAGGTAGAAACCTACAAAAAGTTCTCAAAAGAGATGGAATCGATTTTTATTTATCTCACCAAGTATCAAAAGTAGAAAATACTGGTGCCGGCGTAAAAGTAATGGCAAAGAATATGAAAAAAGATGAAGATGTAAAACTTGAAGGTGACTACTGTTTAGTATCTGTAGGTCGTAGGCCATATACTGATAATCTTGGTTTAGACAAGATTGGAATAACTGTTGATGAAAGAGGAAGAATTCCTACAGACAATCACCTTAGAACAACTGTTGAAGGTGTCTTTGCCATCGGTGATGTAGTTAAGGGGGCAATGCTTGCTCACAAAGCAGAAGAAGAAGGTGTCTTTGTAGCTGAACAACTAGCAGGACAAATTCCTCATATGAACTATGACCTCATTCCAGGTGTTATATATACTTGGCCAGAGGTCGCAGCTGTTGGAAAGACTGAAGAAGAATTAAAAACTGCAGGTGTAAAATATAAAAAAGGTTCTTTTCCATTTAAAGCACTTGGAAGAGCAAGGGCTTCAGAAGAAAGCGATGGACTAATTAAAGTATTAGCCGATCCAATAACAGATGAAATACTTGGTGTTCATATGATTGGACCTAGATGTGCTGATATGATAGCTCAAGCAGTTCTTGCAATGGAATACAAAGCAAGTGCAGAAGATGTTGCGAGAGTGTGTCATGCACATCCGACATATACTGAAGCATTTAAAGAAGCTTGTTTAGCAGCTACAGATAATAGAGCATTACATACATAAAAAATTGGCCCTTGAAAAAGGGCCTTTTATTAAGCATTAATTTAACCTATTTTTACTCACGCATAAATGACCATTTCTTCCAGTCTCTACTTTCATAAAAGTCTTTTTCTGTACTAAATTCTGAATTCTTCTTTTCCCGATTACCTTTTAAAAATGCCACAAATTCTAAATCCGGTTTTCTAACCTTCAATATATTTTCATCGTATATCTTATGGACAAAATTAACGACTGGAAGTGCTAAGCGTCCTAGTATTACTTCTAGATATTTTCCTTGATCGATATTATAGTTCATGGAAAAACCACCTTTGCCTGGTCTTTTCTCATAAGACTTGGCAACAAGCTCAGTGCAGACCAATCTGTCATCAGTTTGGTAATCAAAATCGAAATCATACTCAAGTCCAAAACTTTCAAAAGAATCAACAATTGTCATTGCCTTGGCAACTTTAGATACAACAGGTCTCATTGCTGCTAAATAATCATTTAGAAAAGTATGACGAACACTTGAAAAGTGAATACCATCTGAGGTTCCTTCCATAAGAACCTTTTCAAAACCGTACTTATCTTTTTCTAGATACTTTACAAAAGCTTTCGCAGTGGTCCCATTCTTCTCTAGGTAACTAAACATATCATTACATTTTAACTCTTTTTGAATACAGAGTTTTGTAAAGAAAGTATTAACTTCTTTCGTATTAAAGAAGGCCCTCATCTTATTAGGTCCGCCAATATATAAGAATGAGTGAGGCCAAAATCCAGGTAAAAACGCATTCGATAAGAACCAATTGGTTCTTGATATCATGACATCGCCAGGCTTCACAATATCATTCATCTTCTTTGCCATTTTCAGGTCGATCAATGTTTGGCCATTATAATAATCTGGGTTTCGATTTCTTATTTTAGTATCTCCAAGCCAAGTGGAAATTTTTCTTGAAATAGAATAAAAAAGATTTTTAAATTTATAGATAAAAAACCTTTTTTTAATTTCAGAGATGTTTTTAGAATTTGAAATAAATGGCATTAAAGATGTCAGTTTTTGTTGGGATAGTTTATTAAGATTCTCCAATTCAATTTCAATCTCAGTTCGAGGGGTTCCATTAAAAGAATGGAAACTCTCCATATCTTTTTGCATAGAATGAACCGGAAACATTGTAGGTAAATCAATATCAGTAATTGTATTGTTAAAATTTCTAAAAAGCTCGTTTTCCATATTAGTAAAAGAGCCTCTTGGAAGTTCCTTTTGATTCGTTTCGTCTAATTTATTTCGGGCATTTTTATTATCCCATAAAATCTGAGACATTATTGCAGCTGATTTTTGAAGGTGTAGGTTTGCTGTATATCGTATTAAATTATTTTCATAACTAGGGGCTTCTTTGGAATAAGTATTATAAAGACTGTGAAGAACGACCCGGTGATCAATAAGGATTGACCAAAAATTTTTAATTATATTTTTTTCAATTTTATTCAGAACAATATGATTATTAACCTTAAAACGAGCTAATATGTCCTCAACATCAGTTTGGTAATACTTTAATGCCTTCTCAATTTTTAAAACAGCATCATACGTTATTTTGAGATCACCACCGCCATTTGAAGAATAAGAACTATATGAGAAAAATAAAAAAAATATGATAATAATTGGTTTCACAAAACATCCTTGTTTTAATATAAAGTTTGCCTTCTCTTCTCAACGACAAGGGAAGGCAAAACAATTTTTTGTTTATTGACAATAATTATGTCTTTGGAAGTAATCATCACATGCGCTATATGAACTAGGACAATTTCCATAGTACGTAGAGGATCCATTTCGACACTGTCTGAAATCCCCTTCAACAACAGTCACAATGAAGCTTCCTGTCTTTACGACCTTCTTATTTTTTGTAAAAGTATAAATAATTTTATTTTCACCTTTCTCCAAAAGTGGTCTCTGTAATAGAGTTCTAATCCAAAGATTAAAATTCTTTCTTGTCTCACCAGTTAATGCATTAAATTTCGAGCCCTTTACGTACTTTGATCCTTCTCTTTGCAATTTCACCCAATCAGCATCTATTGTTCCATTATTGACAACGACTTTTCCATAGTCCCCACCAACAAGGTCATTACTATAACAACTATAGTTATTCCATGAATTATTATCACCACCACGACAGTGTACTGAAACGTAACCTTCAACTTCATCTGTCTTTATTGTCGAACCGTGCCCAAAACCAATATTTAATGCGTAAGTATACTGTGTCGATAAAACCATAATAATAATTGCTAATAATTTCATAAAATCTCCTTGCACAATAATTATTGTAGAACTAAGGCCCTTTGTAAAATTTGAATGCTTAAGCATGCCCTAAACTTATTTTTAGACAAATAAAGGACTCTGACATAAAGTTTTTATACATGAAATTTTTAATTCTCAACCTACTTATACTGCTAAGCAGCAATGCCTTTTCTAAAGATTATTACCAAAAGAACATTGTAGACAGGGCACATGAGAGATTCTCGAAGCAAATCCTTAGACTTTCATCAAGTATTGATAACTTTTTCGCGGATTCAAAACACGAGGATCTCCAAAATAGATCAAAACTAAAAATATCCCTCGACACCTATTTTGTAGAGTCTAGAGGTCCCCATGCAATACCCGACGTAAACTACAGACTAATGCTTCCTAGAACCGAGAGAAGACTTCAGTTATTTATCGAGAAAGAAGATGATGATAACAAAGATGAAACTTCTGAGTCTAAGGCTGCAGGTAAAAACGCCCAGGATGAGGATAATGACCTTACCGCCGGTTTACGTTATATGGTTGAAAAGTCTGGGATAAGATTTTCCTGGGATAACGGGGTAATTGTAAATGTTCCAATGGTAGTATTTTCAAGATTTACGGCAAAGAAAAAGATTCTATTCGATCAATGGGTCCTTAAAGTGAACCAACAGGTAAAATGGGTCAATGATAATGGATTTACATCAGACCTAGATCTAGACTTTGATAAAAAGCTAAGTAGAAAACTTATCCTAAGAATGGTGAATAATACTTTTTGGAATGACCAAGACTATGTTGTTCGTTTTGAAAACGGACCTTCTTTATTTCATCAAATAAATAGAAAGATGGCACTATCCTACCATGCTCATGTCGTGACTATAAATAAACCTGAGTTTGTTGTTGATAATTATATTCTACAGATTACCTACCGCCAGCTTATTTACAGCAAATGGCTCTACATGAACATCTCCCCGTTCACTAACTTTCCAAGGATTAATAACTTTCATAGAGTTCCTGGACTCACTGTTGGCTTCCAGGCAATTATAGGCCATATCTAGTGAAGATTCTCTATCGAGATAATGACTATATAGCCGTTTATAAAGAAACCGGACAATTTGTCCATCCAAGCAATGAGGATGCAACTATAAAATCATGCTTGATGAAAGATCTTAGAGATCATATTGAGCAATATGTTTATCCAATTCATCGTCTAGACAGGCCGGTATCAGGAATTGTTCTTTTTGGGTTAAACCCAGGTGCCGTAAAAAATATTCAAAAGATTTGGCATTCAGAAAAGGTAAGGAAATTCTACCTCGCCCTTTCAAGGGGGAAGTTTAATAAAGATGGGGTCTTTAATTCGTCCTTATTTGATAGAAATAAATTAAAAAAGGAAGCACTTACCAGGTTCAACCCCTTAAATCTCTATCAAAGTGCCACTCTTGTCGAGGTCGAAATCCTAACTGGTAGGTACCACCAAATAAGAAGACATTTTGCCAAAAATGTTGATCACCTTCTCGGGGATAGAACTTATGGTAAAAAAAAGTATAATGATTATTACAAGGAACATTTTAAACTCGAGAGAATTTTCCTTCACGCCCATAGAATTGAATTTGTTCAACCTCAAACCTTGAAGTCAGTTAAAATTCATTGTCCTTTAGCGCCAGATCTAATGCAATGCTTAGAGCTTTTATCAAAAGAACACCTTGAAACAATAAGAACTTCAGAATATATTACAACCCATTATGGATAGAACTTTTGAAGGAATTAAAAATCTTTACGGCGACGAAGGATTTAAAAAAATTCAACAATCACATTTCTTAGTTATTGGCATTGGCGGCATAGGGTCTTGGATTTGTGAATCCCTGATTCGAAGTGGAGCTACCGAGATAACAATGGTGGATTTAGATGATATTTGTATTTCAAATACTAACCGACAGGTTCACACTCTACATAACAATATTGGAAAGTTGAAAGTAGATGCGATGAAACAAAGGCTAATGGAGATCAATCCTCACATTAAAGTTCACTGTATCCATGATTTCTTTAGCGAGTCCACACAGGATTCTATATTAAACAAACCCTACGATTTTGTTTTCGATGCTATTGATAGCCTAAAAAGCAAGTGCATTCTATTAGATCAATGCCGCCGAAGAAGTATTCCTGTCATCTGTATTGGGGGTGCTGGCGGAAAAACAGACCCAACTCAAATTGAAATTAGAGACTTAAAAAATACCATTAGTGATCAACTGCTATTTAGAGTTAGACGAGCACTTCGAAAAAAAGATTACAGCTTTAGTATTTACGCTAACAAGCCATTTCAAGTCCCTACTGTTTTCTCAAAAGAAGTGGCAAAGAAATCCATCCAAGAAAAATCTGAAATAAAAAATGAAAATGGTCCTATAAATTGCCAAACAGGTTTTGGAAGCGCCAGCTTTGTTACGGCCAGTATGGGGTTTGCTGCAGTCTCCTTTGTCTTAAATGCAATTACTAATTATGAAACCCATTAATTTTCATACACATCATCCAAAAGTAGATGGGAAATCAATTGAAATTTATGTTCAAGATATAAGGCATACAATTCCTTTATTCACTAAAGCCGATTATTTCTGCACCGGTCTTCATCCGTGGTACTTAAACGATTACAACCTGTCAGATGTTGCTAAGCGACTCAATGACGTAGTTAATTTAAAAAACTTTTTTGGTTTAGGTGAGATTGGACTTGATAAAAGTTGCGGAATCGATTTTGAACTTCAAAAAATTGCATTTCAAAAACAAGTGGAGCTTGCCAATGAGCTTAAAATTAAAACCATCATCCTCCACTCAGTTCGATCAAATAACGAATGCCATAAAATATTAAAAGATTTCAAATACCAAGGAAATATCCTTTTTCACGACTTTCACGGAAAAATTGAAGAGTTTAATCAATTCGAGAAGGATTTTAATTGTATTATCTCTATTAGCGAAAATTTTTTAAAATCTCAAAAATCAACTAAGCTACTCACTCAGATAAAATTAGAAAAAGTCGTAATAGAAACCGATGACCTTATAGATTATAACCTAGACTCATTCCTCGATAAATTTTCTTTTGAAACTAAAGTTCACCGTGATCTAATTTTAAAAAATCATCACAATACTTTAAACCAACTAAAGCAAAATTAAGAAAAAATAAAGTTATGCTTATAGGCACAATTTTGTAATTTATTAACATTTGCATTGGCGCTATCAATTAAATATCATAGTGATATAAAAATAATTAGTTCATTTGAGCTGATCAAAATTTTCTAAGGTTTTAACTAATGACCAAAAATATTACTGAACAAGATTTAATTAATAATAGTCTTAATGAGTACCTTCGTTTTTCAAATATGCTTTCAAAAACTGTCCATGATATCAACAATCCCCTTGCAGTATTCATTGGCCAACTAAGTATAATAAATCTTATGAGAGAGAGGGATATGTTAACCCCAGAAAAACTTGATTTGATTCTAAGTAAATTTGCATCATCTTCTGAAACCTTTAAGGACAGACTCGAGAACTTAAGAGGTTTCTATAAGGTTCCAATTAATGATGCCAGTTATCAGAAACTTCACCAAATTATGTATTCTATTTCTTACTACTTTGAAAATGAAGCTTATAATAACAATATAAATATGTCTCTAGATGTAGGGGAAGATATTGAACTTCAGATCGGCGCAGATAAGCTCTTCATTATTTGTAA
This sequence comes from Bacteriovoracaceae bacterium, assembly GCA_047634375.1. Taxonomy (GTDB): domain Bacteria; phylum Bdellovibrionota; class Bacteriovoracia; order Bacteriovoracales; family Bacteriovoracaceae. The sequence goes on along the minus strand of JBLIAG010000004.1, from coordinate 78,782 downwards.
AAACCTTATTCAAAATTCAATAGAATCTATTGTTCAAAACAGCAAAGACGGAGGTAATCTCCAGATTAAATGTGAAGATCTTGGCCAGGAAGTTAGAGTATCTATAATAGATAGTGGACCAGGCTTAGTCTGTCCCCTTGAGATGGCACTTGAACTGGGCTATACCACAAGAACAAAATCAAACCCCGGTTTTGGCCTAGCAATGGTTTCTGAGCTTTTAAAACAAAATAAATTGGAATTAACGTATAAAAAAGAGGAAAACTGTATGTTTTCTATCATTTACCCCAAGAAATAACGCGATACCCTGTTTACAAGTTACTTTACCTGCACTAAATTAATGACTTGTTAAATTATGTAGGAGTAAATTATGGGTATGGGAAGAAAAAAGTCTGTTCTTAAAATGAAAAGAAAAAAAGGACAAGCTAAAAAGAAAGCAAAACTAAAAGCTAAAATTGAAGCTAAAAAATAAAAAGGGATTCTAAAAAATCCCTTTTTTTTTGCCATGATCTCATTTATTGACTGCTATATTCAAAGCCCCGTAAACCACTGTGTAAACCAATTCATTCAAAGATCACGAATTCCTTCCACTTATCATATGCCTGCACAATTTGGTACAAAAAGCCTGTTACTTGAACAAACACCTACAGCTTATGTAATCTTAGGAAGCTCTGCCCATGTAACTGAATTTAATTCATGGCAAGAAGAACTTATCGACTTTATTATCCCCAAGCTTGAGCAAGGTATACCTGTTTTAGGAATCTGTTATGGACATCAATTAATTGCTCACCATTACGGCTCAATAATAGACTTCACGGATAAGGAAAAAACTCATTTCAAGGAAGCAAGAAAGCTCAATCTATCTCAAAGTTTTTGGAACTATTCTCAAAAAAGTTCTATTGAACTCGGTTACGCACATTCGCAAATAATAACAAAATTAAGTGATCACTTTGATAACCTTGCCAGTTCTACCAGATTTGAAAATGAAATTATCAGACACAAGACCCTACCCTTTTTTGGACTCCAAGCTCACCCCGAAGCTTCAAGAGAGTTTTTATCCAATGATGCAAATGTACATGGTAATCAGGACAAGATTTTAAATGACGGCTTTGAGTTCATTATGAATTTTTACAATTTCTCTAAATCCCTATAATCTTCAAAGCTTTTTTTCATGTCGAGATATAAATCTCCCAGTTCGGGATAATTTTCAAACTCAAACAATTCCCCCTTCAATTCAAACTTTAATGAAAAAGCATGAAGATACATCCGATCTGAATGGGTCCCCCCATAACGTATATCACCTAAAATTGGAGCTCCAATACTCTTAAGAACAACTCTAAGTTGATGAGTCTTACCGGTCATAGGAAAAAGGTAAAAGCCTCTTAAACTAAATTCGGGGCTGTAGAATGATTTAAACTTGGTAGTAGAAGGATTTAATAAGTTTCTAGTAATCTTATAACTACCATTCCTCGTCTTTTCTAAGTCACCTTTAACTAAACCTTGTTTTTTATTCGGTTTCTTATCACTTATGGCGATATATATTTTTTGAACTTTTTTTGATTGAAATAATTTACTGAGTTCAGATTGTGTACCTTTGTCTTTGGCAAACAACATAAGTCCCGACGTCGCCTTATCCAATCTATGAACACCATGGATTTCAGGAAAGTCTTTTCTTAGAAGTTCAATTATCCCGCCATCACCATGAAATTCTATGCCTGGGTTCTTAGCAATGATAATAAATTTTTCATTTTCAAAAATGGTGATATATGACAATTTTGCTCCGACTAAGAATGTTTTCAGTAAAATTTACTGTGTTTTTTATCATATCACTATACAATACAAACATGAAGTATTGGAAGACTTACAGAAAAGATATCATATTAGAAAACCTTGAAGCAGTTGTTAGTACGAAGTCTGAGATTACACTTTGGCAACAGATCGGCGACCACAGGCATACCTTCAGTGCCTTATTCACCGAAGTTACAAGACAAAATTGTAAAATAAAATTACTTCCAGATCAACAAACGGATTTCTTCGCAGAAGACCAACCACTATATGTTCATATAACTTCCCTTGATATCATTTTCAAAAAAGAAAATTACCATAAATACGGTCCAGTTATTGACTTCGGTCTTCCTGGAGAAGTGCAACTTTTTGAGAAAAGACAAAATAAGAGATTTAGCTATTTATATCAAGATCATAAAAATATAACCTATCACTCTGAAAGTACCAATCCCACAAATGGCCAACCAGTTTTTAGCGGATCGAGTGTATTGATCGACATCTCCACACAAGGTGCGGGGATGGTTGTTGGAAGTGAGATAGTAAACAATTTTGTCATTGGTCAAAGTTTATTACTCGACAATTTAACCGATCAAAAACTTCCGACTCCATTCAAAATAAAAGTTGTCTATATCCAACCATACAATTTGGCCGAAAAAGGCTTGTTTAAAGTTGGCCTTATTTTTGATGATCAACTCAATAATATTAGCTACAAATCAATCTCAAGTATAATTGAAATAAAACAAAGAAAATCTCAAGGTCTCGATCCAAGCAAGTACTGTGGTGTCGACAATAACGATCAAACAAGACTCTTAAATAAAATAGAGGCCGGCAATAAAGCCTTGGCCAATAATCTAAAGGACAATATTGAGTATCTAGATCAACTTCGCTATATGACGACTCAAATGAAAGTCGAGTTTTTAAAAGACGTTAATCATGATTTACTTGCAGTTGCCCTCAGATTATCTAGCAAAGAGCTAGTCTATGAACTATTTTCAGAACTAACAAAGAACATGCAAGAAGAGTTTTTAGACAAATTACAAAATGAAAGACCTGCATCAGCTATTTGCAAAGCTCAAGATGAGATTGTTAAACTTGTAAGAGCAAAAGAGAAATCAGGTGAAATAGTTCTTGACCCCAAAGCTTTTGTCACTTATGTCTAAGAAAATTGTAACCAGCAGACCCCAAGATATAATTGATATTACGTCGATAATTCCTAATATTAGCGTAGAGCTTACTTATGCAACTCCAAATAACTTCACAGGCCAAATAATTCCAGGCTATAAGAAACCTATTGCTTACTTAACAAGTGAGGCCATCAACTCTCTAAAAGTTATCCAGGAAATCTTAAATAGAAAGTCACTTTCCCTCCATATTTTCGATGCTTACCGCCCCAATAAAAGTGTGCAATATTTTTGTAATAACTGGGCTAATTCCCCAGAAAACGTGGAGCTAAAGAAAGTTTTCTACCCTAATAAAACTAAGGAACAGATCATCCAAGAAGGTTTTATTGCAACTGAATCTTCCCATAGTTATGGCTCAACTATTGACTTAAGTATTATTGATTTAAATACAAATATACTTATTGATATGGGAGGACAATTTGATTTATTTGACGAAGTTTCATTCACTAATTGTAATATGATATCTGATCTTCAAAAAAAGAACCGAGTTTTGTTAAAGTCATTAATGGAATTAAATGGATTCGTTAACTATCAAAAAGAATGGTGGCACTATCGATTTATAAATGGTCCCTACTACCAAAAATTAATTTTTGATTTTGATATTGTCTAAATTATTTAATTGAATTCGTAACTTCTTCGATCAAATCTTCAACATAAGGCTTCTTAATCATTGCTAAAACCCCAAGGGACGTTAGCTTTTCTTGCTCTTCTATATCTCCATGTCCTGTGAATACAATTACCGGTGTTTTATCATTTATTTTTTTTATATTTTCTGTCAACTCAATCCCATCCATCTCAGGCATATTGAGATCTGTAACAACAAGATCATAATTAATTTCGCCATTGAATAGCTTTAACGCCTCTATACCGTTAACCGCCTTATCAATTTGAACATCACTTTCGTCAAATTCGATCTCAAGTGTATCTACTATTGTTTCTAAAATATCTAACTCATCATCAACTACTAAGATATATTTCATTTGAACCTTATCCTTCCCCGTAATGTAACTACTCGTATTATTATAGGGTTAAAGTGACCTTAGGCTTTCTAAAGATTCATAATATTTATTTTTATTTAATATTTACGCAAAAAAACAAGTTAAACTACTGTTATCACATAGAGTAACTATAAGCATCATATTAAGATCTTCTTAATTTACCAAGCTTCGTTCTAGGCAAATTTTGATAGTACTTAATTGTCTTAACCGACAAAACAGGAGGAATTTTCTTGTTCACAGCGATTAAAACTTCTTGTGCTAATTCCCTTACCTCTTCTTCGACCCAAAGCTGAAGCTTAACTCCATCCCTTTCATCTCTTACTAAGGATAATTCTATTTTATTGTATACATCAAATTGAAGAAATACAGCTTTTGCAAAGTTTTTCAAATCTAAGAAATTATAAAGTCGGCCTTTTATTTTAATTTCATCACCAAGCCTCCCTTTTGGAATTAAGAATTGTTTTGATCCGTCATTTAGAAGGGAAATTTCATCACCCATTTTAAAAGTATTATTTAAGCAATCTACAACTTTAACATTATCACCATCGATAGTAATTTCTTTGGTAAATAGACTTGGGGATTTAATAAAAAAACCTTCAGGTGTCTTAATGATTTTATGTAGGTTTAGCACTTCGAGGAATTGGCCATTCATCGAATCTGTAAAGCTAGAAGCTATCTGAGAAGCAGTTTCAGTCATCCCATAGGTTTGAATTAAAGGCCAGTTAAGATCCAAGGCTTCATCTCTAAGAGCATCATCAAGAAAGTCTCCACCAATAAAAATTCCTTTTAGTTCTCTTGGTGCGACTAATTTACTTTTAACAATATCAAATAATTGGGTGGGAACAAGTGAGGTGTAGGAAATAGAATTAATATTTAATTGCCCAACAAACTGACTTGCGTTCCACTTTTCGCTATTACCAACAAGTGTACTATTTGTTTCAAAGGCCCGAACGAAGATTGATAACCCTCCAATATGATAAAATGGCAATGATGAAAACCATGAGTCAGATTCCGTACTGTTCAAAAAGGAATTTACCCCCCTAGCATTAGCTATAATGGCACTTTTAGAGATTGCATAAGACTTATAAACACTTCCAGAACTCGTTCCAGAGCTTAAAAGAAAAACATGTTCACTTATATCAATTTGATCCCATGCTTTAAGTATTTTAGCTTTTTCACCTGATTCAATATAGGGTGGGATAAGATATAAATTTCCCGCTTTATAGAAATTTTTTATATCAAAGTTTGCCATTTTGCTCCCTTAATCTGTGTGTATAATTGCTTAATCACCATTGGTGCAATATTTGTATGCATTCCATTCTGATTAAAAATATCCAGCTGTTCATTATATATACCAGGTGTATTAATTCCATGTGCGAGACTTAAATTGCCCCATTTCATCAGGGCAAGAAAACAATGGTATCTCCCAAGATCGTGTCCCATATAGGAAGAAAATATTGAATTATTGGGAATAGAATTCACAATATCCACATTCGGTTTTAATATATTATAATCATAAAATTCTTGTTGAAATATATTTCGATCGGCCGCAAGGGAAATCCCTATTTTTCTTAAATAAGTATTTTTTTCTTCATCAAAAGAGAATGGATCCTCTAAGAATTCAATCTTTTCTTTATGTTTTTCTGAAAGGGAATTCCACCAACATAATATTTTTTTGGAGCTACCACCATTATTAAAATCAATTCTTAGTTTTGATGGAGTGGACTCGAGGATTTCATTAATCTCGTTAAAGCCATCAATATACTTAATTTTCAATACAGGATTCTGTACTCTTTCATCATTATACAAAGTATGATTCAAAAAATCCCAATGATCTAACTCAAACCGCATTTTATCCAATGATAAGCATTGCTGCAGAAAATCAGGTAGCTCACCATCTTTATGAATTTTTTCAAGTAAGTCTTTAACACCCAGATCACCAAATTGAACCCATGGAAAATAATCAACAAAATATTGTCCATCGACTTTAAAAAGGACACCACAATATTGCCCCACCTTAAAACGATTAAGCTGATACTTAGGTGTTAATTCATAAAGTGAATACTCTATACCCATAATGATATACAACAAAAGAGGAAGGCAAATACGAAAAGATGTTTCCCACTCATAGCAAGATAAAGATTAAAGTCTTCATTCTTTGTGACTTCTTTTAACTCGGCCCTTATTTTATGCGCCAAAGGAACCGAGAAAATATTAAACATATATTTGAGGTCATGGGTAAACACAAAGTATAAAACAAGAAGGTAAGGAACAAATAAAAATATATCTATAAGTAGTAAAAAATTTGAATTAGTCATTTTTGTTGCAAGTGTTTTCTTACCAACAAGGACATCTGTTTCTTTATCTCTATAATTATTAATTGCGATGAGCACAGAACTTAAAAGCCCAATTTGGGTTCCCAAAACAAAGATAGATAAATTTAATTCAAGGGAATATAAATAAAAACTTCCACATGTTGCCACAATTCCGAAAAAGATAAAAACGAATAATTCACCAAGCCCTAAGTACGCCAAGGGAAATGGTCCTCCGGTATACCCATAAGCAAAGAATAGGGATATTAATCCGAGGATAAGTATAACGACTCCCCCTTTCAAGACAAGTGGAATCCCACATATGAAGGCCAAAAGAATAAAGACGTGTCCAATAGCAAAGACCATTTTAGGGCTAATTTGATCTTGAGTTGTAATCCTTTCAGGTCCAGAGCGATTTTCGTCAGCCCCTTTTATGAAATCAATAGCATCGTTATAAAAGTTTGTGGCAATTTGTATAAATAAGGCCAAAAAGACGCAAAGAATTAGGACCCAAATCTCATCATGTGCCCTTACCTCAGTAAAGTAAAAACTATAAGCACTAACAGGTGGTACCAATGCTGCGATAAGTGTTTTTGGTCTCATACCTTTTACAATTAAATTCAAATTCATATATGTTTCCTACAAATTTCCAAAATTTTTTCTGGAAAATCAATTAGCCGATGTCCCTTATTTTTTAAAAATTCTACATTTAGGCCTTTCAACTCATTATGAGCATATGTTTTATATTTTTCATCAAGTTCACCGTAATAATAAAATACGGTATTTCTTTTATTTAATAGCTCTTGATAAATATATGGCTGTTTAGAAAGCCCATAGTTTCTAAAATATAATTCAGATTTTTTAAAGTTTACTGACTTTATTTCAAGAGTTCGATCATACTTAAAAATTCCATAGGAGTTCCATTCTTCTAAAAAATCTGCCTTATCCATTACTTCTAATTTACGCATCATACTCTGTTCGAAGAGCAGTCTTTCATCTCGTTCACTTTCAGTATTTAAGCCAGCATGACCAGTTAGCCCTATAAATTTCCCAGAACTATTAAGGGATAAAAATAGCCTTGCCCCTAGACGAGAACCGAATGAATACCCCAGAATATTCATTTCTCCAATCCCAGGATATTGTTTAATGAGCTTTGCTTTCAAATCGTCAAATTCTAATTCAACATAGGTTGAGAGGTCTGGACAAAAGATATTATATTCCGCTTTTAAAAAATCAAATTGTTGTGGTGAACCTAAAAATCCATGAAGGCATAGAATGTTTTTTTTAGGCATTCCAACTCTCCCAGAATAGGTTTGTTTGATCTTTATCTACAAAATACTCTTCCACTTGGTCAGAGTTATGAAAGCCACAAATGAGTTTTTTAATTTCGAGTTCATGCTCAAGCTTCATTTCAGGATGTACCTTTACACGTTCAAAAATTCGTCCGCCAAAATTATTAACTATATGGATTTTTAAATTTGATGGTATTTTAAATAGTAGACTTCCAATATCATAAAGAAATGTTAGGTCACCAACAACACAATGAACTACACTTTTCGTATTCATCGCAATTCCAATGGCGGTAGAGATCTGACCATCAATCCCATTTGCCCCTCTAGAGGCAAAGATCTTATTCAATGACGAATCAATTAACTGCCAATACCGTATGGCCATACTATTACCAATATACACAATATCATTAGCTTCAAGCGATTTTTCTATCCCCTTAAAAACGGCAATCTCTGATTTTGGATATTTACGAATTAGGCACTCAAGATCGAATGATTCAAAAGGTATGCTTTTTTTCACATCCAAACTGGTTGAAATTTCAAAAAGGATACTTCCTCTTGCCAGCCCAACTTTTGGATTTCTGAAGGAAAGAATTTGGACTTTTACATATTGTCTGTCCAGTTCTCTCCAAATTTTAGAGAAGGGCGTAAATCCGTCTTTTATAATTAAATCTATGATATTTTGATTTAATAACTGAAGGACTGTTTTTTCTTGAATTTGCTTTCCATCGAAATCTAAATTTTTATAATTTGATGTACACTCAATATAAAATAAGTAATTCTTCTTAATTAATAGGTTTATTTGTTCTTGAGTCAGCTGGCCTCCTTCGGTCAAAACGACTAAAGGACAAACAGAGTTATTAAGAGCATTTCTTCCATCTTCCTTGGACAATTGAGCAATTAGTTCTTGATTATTAAGTTCATTGTCATCAATTTCGATATTGATATGGAAGGGATAGGAAATTTCTTTTATTTGGTATTCATTTAGTTTTCCAGAAAATAATGTTGGAGCATATGAGGTAAAAATTCCAGATTGTACAATTGTTTGAGGAGAATGTGTACCATGTAACCTCTCTGGCCGATCAGCACTAATAATAATGAGTTTAGTCATAGAGTAAAAGGCTTCAATTACTGCCGGTAGACACTCGGCAACCGCAGTCCCAGAGGTCGTACAAATCACAACTGGTTTATTAGATGCCTTACTAAGGCCTAAAGCACTAAATGATCCAGACCTCTCATCCAAAATAAAATTTTGTTTGAACTTTTTAAGTTCTGTAACAAGTTTTGAATTTCTAGCACCTGCACCGAAAAAGATTTGAGAAACACCAAGCCCTTTAAGATGATCTACCAATCGGTTCATGAAAATATCCTCTCAATGATAAACCTTTTATTTTGAACTTCTTTCAACTCTTTTTCAGGGATACTATCTTTTACAACCCCGCAACCACTATGAATTGTAAATCCTAATTTATCCCAATAAATATTTCGAATACTAACTAACCCAAAACATTCCTCAGAAGAGTTTAAACCAAAAACTCCACCAAACTGTCTCTCATTTTTTTCATTTTTAAAGTAGTTTAAATTACTTAAAAATTCATGAACATGTCTGCCAGGGAATCCTCCAAGAGCTGCTGTAGGACTTAGGGCCTTTATTAATGAATGAGGGCCATGTTTTGAGTTTTCAAAATTAATTAGTGTTTGAATATGTGCGATAGAACCAAACTCAATACATATAGTTTCTCCAACACAAATTTTAGTTGCAAACTTATTTAACTTTAAAACGATATCTTTAATTACAAGCTCGTGTTCTAAAATTTCTTTTTCATCATTAAGTAAAATTTGATCGTAATTATGAATACCTGTACTTATAGTTCCGGCCAGAGCTTTGGTCATCCATTGGTCATGATTTTTTGTAAAAAGTGGCTCGGGTGAGCAGCCTAAAAAGCCTTTTCCATTCCTCCACTTCCCATAAATCGAGCCGTTTAGTTCAATGAACTTTGAAAATCTTGAAAGTGGATGTACCTGATTTGAAGAGTGATAGTCCTTTGTAGTTACAGCAACGAGTTTTTCTATTGGCTTACTCGAATTTATCAAGCGAACCACTTCTTTGACATCCTCAACAAAGAGGTCATCACCGTTGCGCAATGCATTCAACCTAAGGCGATCTTTAAAGTTATCTTCAAGATAGGAAGACAATGATTCGACATTGGTTTTGACCAAAAACTTAGGAGTGTAAGTTGAAAACTGATCTCCCTTAAAATTACTTTGAAAGAAAGTTGTGAAGTTGCTATCTATTTGATTTTCTATCTCACCACAACCAAGCCAAACCTGCTTGCTACCTGGCATTTGGATAATTTCTCCACACTTCAAGAAGGAAAAAAAATCAAGCTCTGAAAGATTTATACTGTTCTGCGTAGACATAAGAGCGTCACAATAACTTAAAGGGTACAAATGTTCAATATATGTTGATCATTTAACTTAAATCTATTAGGATCACCGCCATGTTAAATACTGAAGATTATCTAAATTCAAACTCTAAGTTTCATATTATCGCAGGACCTTGTGCTCTTGAGTCAAAAGAGCAACTAGAGGCCTTTATTGGTCAATCTAGTGGGATCCAAACTGTTCGTGCAGGCATTTTTAAAATGCGTACAAACCCTGATTCATTTCAAGGTCTTGGTATAGAAGGTTTACAAATTATTGCAGAACTTAAAAAGCAACATCACTTCCAATTTGTCACTGAGATTACTGATCCGAGACAAGTCGAAGCTCTGGACCCAGTTGTTGATGCTTACCAAGTTGGTAGTAGGAACATGTACAACTACGACCTCTTAAGAGAGCTCAATAAGTTAAACAAACCAGTTATCTTCAAGAGAGCATTTTCAGCTACCGTTAAAGAGTGGTTAAACGCCTGTGGTTATATGCCTGATCTTGGTGAGAAAAAAATAATTCTTTGTGAAAGAGGAATTAGAACTTTTGAAACCACAACAAGAAACTGCCTAGATATTAACTCCGTAGTTTACTTAAAACAAAACCATAACTTTAAAGTAATAGTCGATCCATCCCATGCAAGTGGTATAAAATCGATGGTTAAGCCCCTATCCCATGTGGCAATGGCCGCTGGCGCTGATGGTATTTTAGTTGAGTCTCACCCTAATCCTGAATGCGCTCTTTCAGATAAAGATCAGCAGATAACTCCAAACGAATTGAATATCCTAAGGGAAGAATTAGTGAAACTAGGTTCTTATTACGATAAGACGGTTGTCTAAGGAACTATCATGCCACAAGCTACAGCAATAAAATCAATGTTTAATAATATTTCAGGATCATATGACCTTCTTAACGATGTTCTTTCACTAGGTATTCATAGACTATGGAAGAAAGCACTTGTAAAAGAAATGACTAGCAACCAACCAAAGAGAATCCTAGACTGCGCAACAGGTACTGGTGACATCGCAATTATGATGAAAAACAGTTCACCAAGTTCTGATGTAGTTGGAACTGACTTCTCTGAAAATATGCTTGAAGTAGCAAAGAAAAAAACTAATGATATAACTTGGGAAATCCAAGATGCAATGAATCTTCCTTATGCAGATGGAAGTTTTGATAATTGCTCTATTTCTTACGGTATAAGAAATGTTGAAGACTATAAAGTTGCCCTATCAGAAATGGCAAGAGTTTCTACTCAAAGGGTTTGTGTGCTAGAATTCGGTCAGCCTCAAAACCCAATATTCAAATTTATCTACTTTGCATTAATGCTTTACTTCATTCCATTTATTGGAAAAATATTTAAAAAACAACAAGCTTATCAATATTTAATAGATTCAAGTATGAAGTTTCCGTGTGCTGACAATTTTTGTAATGAAATAAAAAAGGCCACTGGTTACAATCATGTAGAATACAAATCATTTTTTGGCGGAGTAACATACCTCTACATTGCGAGTAATAAGTAATGGATGGTATGAATCTAGATGACTTTTATTTCGAAGATTCCTATATAAAAGGGAAAATGTCAGACGTAGACCTATCAGGCCTTACTGGTGGAAAATACCTAAGATCTAGACTACTATACCTTGCAGGTGAACTTTTCAATACAACAGAAGAGGACCGTATAAAGCTAGGGCGCGTTGTTGAGCTTGTCCATAATGCAACACTTACACATGATGACGTCATAGATAACTCTCATACAAGAAGAGGTGCCCCTTCAGTACCTGCTCTAGTCAATAACAAGAAAAGTGTATTACTTGGTGACTACATGCTGGCAAGGGCTTTACATGAACTGAGCGATTTTAATAATCCAAAACTAACTCAAGAGCTAACACTTACTTTGAAAGAACTTGTTGAGGGCGAGTGGATTCAATACGAAAACACAAACCCTTATGAAATCACCACAACATTATATGAGACACTTGCACTTAAAAAAACGGGTTCTCTATTTAGATGGTGCTTTTTAGCTCCACTTGTGGCGAGTAATCCGGATTCAGAATACTATGACTTACTTAGTGAGTTCGGTGAAAAGTTAGGTGTCATTTTTCAAATGACTGACGATCTAATTGACTTTAATACTGAAAGTAAAAAATCTTATGGACTAGACTTTAGAAATAATAATATCAATTTCGTTCTTCATTTTGTGGGGATGAACTATCCTGAATGCGGAACTAAGTTTTTAAGAACAGAAGAAATCTCGGATTTATCTGCTGATGAAATGAAAATAATTGAAGATTCTTTAAAACTGGCACAGGAAACGGTTCAAACTTATCTTGAGCGCTGCCATGTAATTCTTAAGACATTAAAAGAGAAGCTTGATCTTGGTGATGATCAAACTCCCCAACTTAATGCTATAGGTGAGTTTAGCTCTATTCTTGATCTTATTACAGATCGTGTATTTTAATCAGATTCTATTAGACCTGGATACCCAGTACCAACTCTATCTTTATATTGTACATCCTTACCTTGAGACTTAATAAAATTCTTATATCTCCTAACAACTTCTTCTTTGGACTCAGTATTAACAACAACTCGTTTATCATTATTTAGGTCTAGAATTCTAAATTCATCATATGCTTTACGCCCTCTAATTACACTTCCGACAGAATTTTTTGCCAAGGCCATATCTGAATCACTATCACTATATTTTCCTGCAAGTTTAACAAAGAACCACATTTCATTTAAAATCTCATCCCTTGTATCTTTCATACAAACAAGATGACGTTTAGGAGAAGTAATTGTTGCTCTTGTATCATTCTTAGTAAATTCATTCCACATGCTCTTAAGTCCTCCAAAGGTAGACTGATACATTTTTGGAACATCATCTTTCACATACTTTGGAACTATTAATAAACATTTTTTGATTCTCGCTTCAAAGTCAGCACTCACTTCTGATAATTGGAAGGTTTGCCCATCTTGATTTATAATCCTTCTTTGATTACTAAGTATCTTGGCATCTTGAGACATTGAATAGTAATCTGTTCTTGAGCCAATATCTGGACCTAATGCAGAGAAAAATGATAATGGTCCACCAAAAATCTTACCACTTAAATCAATCGAATTGTGACTACCAAGTCCCACAAAGTTACTTTCTCTAGTTCCATCAATCTTTGAGAACATCTCCCCTTTTGAAACAAAGTATGCTTCACTACGGGCAAGTTTTCTTGAACTCTCTATTACAGTTGGACTACCAGTTTTCTCTCTTAGTTCCTTTGGTTGCTGTAAAATCTTTTCCATAAACTTAAGCTCTTTCAAGTCAATATGTGCAAATGGGTTACGTTGACATCTCTTGTACTCAAGTCCTTCATACTTTTTAGTAGTAGGTAAAAAGACAGAACCACCACCGGTTGCACCTTCAAACATCACCTTAGTGATTTGTTTTGGATTATAGAAAAGTTTACACATATCTTTTAAGTTATCATCAGAGACGACTAGATTAACAATCATGTCAGTAACTTCTTCCGGTGTGATTTTCAATTCATTATTTCCTGTAAACTGAGCCTCATTATCAGATACTTCAAACTCAACAGGGACATTTTTAACAGTATAGTTTTTGTGATCCAGAATCAGAACCTTTTCATCAATTCTATTACTAAGTAAGTTATTTTTGAATAATTCATATCTATCACCAATATGGTGATCTTCCTCTAATTTGTTCTTTAAATATTTGAAATCATTTTTTACAAACTTATTAACAAGAATTTTATTTCCTTGCTCAAGAAGAAGTTCACTTTCATTCTTTACTCTAGAGTCAAATAATGAAGTAACCTTTCCAGACTTTTTAAGAATTTCAACAGTTCCCATAATAAGACCCGGTCTAATCGCAGAATTTTTGGCCTTTGGGGCTACTTTTAAAACCGCCAGGTTTTTAAAAGACAAGTACATCCTTTCATCGAATAAGTGTGGTAACTGAAAATCAATATTGATGATGCCACCTTCAGATACAACATCAACTTTATCCCCCGTAAGTAAATCAAAATCTTCAAGATTAATCTTTTTACTATACGTCTGAATTAGAGGATTCTTTGGCGCAAGGATCATAAGAGTTGCTTCAAAGAGACCTGTCGTCAATTTAGGGTTATTATCACCCTCTGGGTTATTGAGCATTTTAAGTTCTGGTTTAAAACTTACTCTCACAACTCTATTAGAAACAAGATCTAAGTTTTTATTAACTCTATAAGAAGACTCTTCATCATTAGAGATAAAGTCAAAATTAAATTCTCTAACAAAAACCTCTGGTGCATCTAAATCTTCAGTTTCAGGTTTCGTATCATGATTTTTAGTATCTAATAAAAACCCAGCTCCATTTAATCTTGGATTTACCCAAACAACTCTTTCTTGAACAATATCTTTAAAGGGTGCTTTTGTTCCTCTTACTCTCAAAATATAGTCTCTATACCCATACTCAAATGATTCATCAAAATTAAAATCTGGTGTAAATTTAATAACACCGCTTCCAGCTTGCTTATCAGTCTCTCTAATTTTTGAGTAAACCTTCTCATTTGTTTTGGTATCAATCATTTCAACTTCAAAGTCAGAATTCACACCCTTAAATACTAACGAATCAACAAGCTTAATCGCTATTGCTGATCTAGTTGTTCTTGAAGTGCTATTATAAACTAGGTTACCTTCTCCATGATTAACAACGCTGATTCCAGCAATTGAATCGAGAATAATTCCATGATCGATAATCGAATCTCCACTTTTTCTATCAGCTTGCTTAGCTAAACCTTTAATTGCATTAAAGTTCATAGATAAGTCTTTAAAAGTACCATTATTTGAATCTACTAAAGAGTCAATTGAAAAATAACCTTCATCGCTACCGATATTAAGAGGAGCATTTACAGGTTTTGTTCTAACCATTAATTCTAAATTTGAATCTGCCTTAATTTCCTGTGCAATATGTAAGGAAATTTTACTGATAAGTTTTCCTTCCTCATTTATAGACGATTCATCTTGAGCTTCAGCAAGTGTTGTTCTCTCATTAGTAGATTTTTCTCTCTGTACTAAGAGGTACTCAAGTTTGAATTTTCCGCCTGTTAATTTTGCTGGATTCGCTTTCTTACCATCAATTAATCTTCTTAAGATTGTAGGTGTTAATATTGTAATAAGATTTAATTTTGCTTCACCATTAATAAATTCTATCTTATCAACTTCGACATTATATGTTGTAACATCAAGTTGCTTTTTGAAGGTTTTTTTACTGATATCACTTAATATAGATTTTACTTTTTGAACTGATCCGCCTTTGGCCAAATCAATTACTTCTTTGGTCCAAGGATTAACAGCAAGTTTGAAATTTCTTTCACCTTTAAAGTTAGATCCACCTTGAATATTTCCTGAAATAGTTAGAAATGTCTCATCAGCAGTATAATCAAATTCAAACTTTTCTTGCCAGTTTATACAACCTTTTGCATCTGAAGGATCTTCTTTTGAGCCTAAATCAGAATGAATTTTGAAGTCCTCCCCAACAATATTCTCAAGATAAACTCTATCAAGGATACAAACCCTAAGGTCAACAACTGCTCGATCCTTTAAGTCTGGCCAATTTGAGTCACTTGCAAAAGTTGCAAAAGAAACCTTTTGAATTTCACCTAATTCAAAAGTAGAATTTTTTTCCGACGAATTTACATCTTCTACATCATTTTGGCATGAGGCCAAAACAAAGAGACTTGATAACATCAGAATTCTAAATAAAATAATTTTCATAAAAGCTCACCATTTGTTTTATGTGTAAATATAATTAAACTCATGGTTAATAATGCAAATACCGCTCCAATATCTCAGGTTTTGATAATTTTCCTAAAGACTGTGATATCGGGTTGATACAGTATAGTTGAAAGCAATATTTATTACTTTCAAGTGGATCTTTTTGAATTTTTATTTAAGTGGTTCTTAAGTACACTGCCTAAATATTAGACAGTGACTAAAGTTTATACAATTAGAAATCGTAAGATTTTGCAAAATTAAAGCTAATAATCTGGGTATTAGTTTGAATTGAATTATCCTCAATTGGACTCATATCAACAAATCGTAGATTTAGATTGAATGCCTTACTCTCTATCCTAAATATAGCGCTACTTCCTTGCATATTATTATGTCCATAGTACTTTGAGTTATAATAAGCAGGAGCAGTATCTGATTCATTCCTAAAGGTTTCCAAATAAAAACCATATAGATTTCGACTAAAGCCTATGATCGCCAAAGATCCCTTATTCCGGCCATCAGGTGCTTCCTCATTCAAGAGGTACTGACCGCCAAAGCTAAGTGCATTTTTACCAAATTGATATCTACTCGATAAGGTCATATTATATCCGTCAAAATCATAATTGAATTTTTTAGCAGCACCTATTCCTGTTACAGAGTTACCAAAAGTTTCTGATTTTTCAGCGACTCCGCTAGAAAGATCTTTATAGGCATAATGACTAATTTCAACTTGAAAGTGACTTTTGGTACCATGCTTAAAACCTAGAGTTTCCGTGGAAAAGTATGGCGTTCCGGTCTCTACTGTCCCTAATCTTTTTGATAATTTATTATTAGATGGAATGGCCTGTTGGGCCGCAAAATAAAAACTTCCTAAATTTATTTTTTCCTCCACTGCAGCAAAAGCATTGGATCCAATAAGAAGTGGTGATTGAAAACGAGCTTGATCTAGGGCCCCAACTCTAAATCCTAATAATTCAGATGGCCTATAGGAAAGTCCACCTTCATTTAAACTAATGCTTTCATTGGGCTCAAATTCAGCGACAGTTCCAACAACCTCATTTGATCCTGTCTCTAATGTAACTGTCGCCCCAAAAAATAGTTCTAAATCTGAAGTTAATTTATCATTTATGTTGATACCAAATTGATATCCGAAAATTCTAGCCTTAATATCTTCAGCTTCAACAATATCCATCGCTACACCTGAGGTGAGTTTAACATTATCAAGTCTGAAAGATTTTTTTTTCTTGGCATAGGTATGTGTAGAAATAAGCAGTACGAGTAGAATAGTTAATTTTGTCATAGATATATTATACAAAAAAACTAGAGTGTTTATAGTACTTTAAATCTGACTATTTTACTATTTACTCGTTTAAGAATTTTATCTTTATGGAGTATTGACCTTCGCCACTACCTTTTAGAATATTTGAATAAACTTTTCCTTCATGTGTATAAGTGTATACAAGTTTTGAATAAAGTTTTTGCTTTTGCCAATTGTTTAATTGGTCATTTTCAAAAAAATGCTTAAAGGCTTTATGAAATCTGTTTGCATTTTCGGGGTTATTTCTAAATTCTTCTTTAACGTAATAACCATTATACTTACCTCCAACAAAACTAGCATTCTTAAGCCAACTTCCCTTTTGAGCAACAATTCCATCAAGGTCAAAGTGGATGTCTAAAACTCCTCCATCACTATATTGCAAAAAAGTATCCATAAGACGTCGAGTATTATTTAAAATACAATAGTTGAGATTCCCACCAGTATAAATGACTTCTAAGTTTTGGGTACCAATCTTAAATAGATTATGACCAGCTGATGAAGAATAAACCTTCACTCTCTCTGGAATAGAGACAGTCGGGGTTGAAAAATCACCTAATCGGTAATTATAACCAGCATTTGGCATAAAGTTTTTTAGCTTTATTCCTCGAGATAAATCAAAATTATCTATCAACACTATACTCTGAATACTAGAATCTTCTAAATAACCCTCAACTGCTTTTGTTGTTACACCCAAATGGTCATATTCAGAGTGTGGATGCATATTAATATGAACCTTTTCATTGGTCAGTTCAACTGGAATGTCTTTATAGACCTCAACCATGCACCTCATGTCTTGCAACTTATGTTTATTAACAAGGTTTTGCTCTCTTAAACTTAGATTTATGAAATTAAAGGAAATAGATTTATCACCATTGTCTACAGGGCCAGCTAAATTCAAATGTCCCTCATCACCTAAGAGTTGGGCCTTAAATTTTCGACCATCCTTACGAATGGAGATAGTAAAGTGTTTAGAGTCTAAAGTAAATTCGGTGGTAATTGTCTGATTTAAAATAAATTTATTAGAAAGATACTTTACACCAGAATGTTCGCAGTGAACTTGACCTGTACCCTGTTGACGACTATAGGCACTCGTGACTTTCTCAGTAACTGATTGACTTTCAACTGATTGACTTGCAACCACTTGAAGTGACAAAAGAGATAGTGTCATAATTCCGAGATATCGCATTTCTTTCCTTGGGCTTTTTGCACTTTGTACAATAGGCCCACAGGATTGTCAACGCACCGTGTAAATCTTATTTAATGGACATCATTAGAGTTCGCCTTAAAGGCTCTGCAGCCCCCCATAACAATTGATCACCGATTGAGAATGCATTTAAAAAATCATCCCCCATAGTCATTTTACGTACTCTCCCAACAGGAATTTTCATAGTTCCAGTAACATTAGCTGGGGTCAATTTTTGTAGTGTCTCTTCTTTGTCATTTTCAACAAAATCAACCCACTCATTGCTTTCTTTTATAATTGATTCCACTGTTTTGATATCAACAGATTTTTTTAGCTTGATTGTGAATGCTTGAGAGTGACATCTCAAAGAAGCAACTCTTACACATGTTCCATCAATTGGGATAATCTGATCATTTCCTAAGATTTTATTTGCCTCAACTTGGGCCTTCCATTCTTCTTTTGATTGTCCATTGTCCATTTTAACATCAATCCATGGAAGTAAAGAAAGTGCTAAGGAGTGACCAAAGTTGTCTTTTGGAAATTGAGGATTAGTAAATTGTTCGGTCATTAATTTTTCATAGTTCAGTGCAGATGTACTAGGATCTTTTTGTCTCTGACCTAGGTAGGAATCTCCAAAATATTTCATTTGCTCCAAAAGTTCGATCATATTTTTTGCGCCAGCACCACTTGCAGCTTGATAAGTCATACTACTCATCCATTCAACAAGTCCTTCTTTAAATAAACCACCAAGACCCATTAACATTAATGAAACAGTACAGTTACCGCCAATATAATCTTTAACACCAGAGTTAAGACCATTTTCTATTTGGGATTTATTAATAGGATCTAGAACGATTATAGAATTCTCTTTCATCCTAAGTGCTGAAGCTGCATCGATCCATAAGCCTTCCCAGCCCGATGCTCTAAGTTTTGGATGAACTTGATTAGTATAATCTCCGCCCTGACAAGTCACAATTATATCCATATCTTTTAATTCTTCTAACGAATTTGAATCTAGAATTCGATCATGACAGTTTGGGTACTTAGGTGCCTGATCACCTTTTTGTGAAGTCGAGAATAAAAAGGATTTTATTTTATCAAAGTCTCCCTCGCTTGACATGCGCTCCATCAATACAGATCCGACCATTCCACGCCAGCCAACGATTCCAACTTTTTGCATAAATTCTCCTTAAACTATAAATCATAATTTTAATTCAATATATTTTATCATGTTTACTCAATTATTAAATGGAAACTTGAAATTATGAATAGAGTTTTATAAACTACCTTCACGCCTAAAGAGGTGCGAGTATCAATAACTGGACGGAGATGGCCTTTGCATCAATGAAATCCAAGTCGGGGTATTTCGCCGAAACTAACTAATACACGAGCATTCTAGTTAGTTGGTAAGAATGGTTAAATCCTACTTATTGTCACGATAGTTTTAAATTGTGGAGAGCTTTACGGTCAGACAGATAACCTTCACAAAATATTCTGTCTTTCCAAAACACTCTTTCTGGCATTAAATAGTATATACAAATTCTTAGGAGAAAAAGATGTCAAAAATTGTCGTTTCCAAGTTCGGTGGAAGCTCTATGAAAGATCACGAAGCTATGTTACGTTCCGCAAAAATCTGTAAAGAGCAAGGAAGTTCTGTAACACTAGTTTCTGCAACTTATGGCACAACAGACAAGCTTCACGAATTAATCACTAAAGCTGTTGCTGGTAATTGGAATGAATGCGAAAAGACACTATTTACTATCAGAGAAAACCATTTCGACATACTTCAAAACCTGACAAATGATAATATCGCCGGTGAAAAAGTTAGAGAGTTAATTAATAATCTTGAAACTTTGATTAGAGGAATTTTTCTTTTAGGTGAATGCTCTCCAAAAGCTAAAGACAGAGTTGTTTCGTTTGGGGAAAGAGTTTCCTCAATACTATTTACCGAGGCCATGAAAATGACATGGACTGAAAGGTCTATTCAGCTAGTGGACAGTAGAGAGATTCTAAAAACAGACTCTAACCACGGTAGGGCTAAACCAAACTTAGAAGAAATTAAGATTCAATGTAAAAAGCATTTTAAATTCGATGACGAAACTGCATATGTGGGTCAAGGATATATTGGTTCAGATGAGAGTGGAGCAACAACGACTTTAGGGCGTGGTGGTTCAGATTATTCTGCGGCCTTATTCGCTGAAGGTGTAGGTGCTGACATTCTCGAAATCTGGACTGACGTTGCAGGTATCGCAACAACTGATCCAAGGATTTGTGATGGCACAAAGGCCATTAACGAAATTAGTTACGATGAAGCCAGTGAAATGGCACAATATGGAGCGAAAATTCTTCATCCAACAACATTAGTTCCAGCAATGCGTGCTAACATTCCAGTCTTTGTAGGATCAAGTTATGAAAAAGACGAGCAAGGAACTTGGATAAAAGAATCAGTTGAAGATAAACCTCTAATACGGGCAATCGCTAAAAGAGACAACCAAGCCCTTCTAACAATTAAAACTCCAAAAATGTTAAACGCGTACGGCTTTATGGGAAAAATATTTGAAATATTTACTCGTTATGAGGTAAGTGTCGATTGTGTTACAACATCAGAAATTTCTGTAGCAGTAACGGTAGATAAAACAACCCTAGACAATTCAAAACTAATAAAAGAACTGGAAGGTATTGGAGAAGTCGTAACAGAACTCGGCTTTAGCCTTGTCTCTCTAATTGGAAATCAAATGTTAGAAAAACCAGGCCTAGCAAAAAAGATTTTCGCTAGTATAGAAGATATTAATGTTAGGATGTTATGCCTTGGAGCTTCAGCTTATAATTTCAATATCCTCGTAAAAGACTCAGACGGGAATAGGGCCATTCAAAATCTTCACAAAGAATTTATAGGTTAAACATGAAAATCGCTTTATTAGGTGCAGGGAAAACTGGTGGAAAAGTCGCAGAGCTTCACAAAGAAACCATAATTTTTAACAGTAAAAACAAGCCAACATTGGAGAAACTTAAAAGTTGCGATGTTGTCATATCTTTTTTAAGTGGAGATATTTTTGAAACGTATATACCGCTTTTAATCGAATCAAAAATTCCGGTTGTAACTGGTTCAACTGGGTTTGATTGGTCAAAAGATCAAGTGGATCAAATTAATTCAAATAAATTAACTTGGATTAGAGCTCATAATTTCTCCCTTGGAATGAATATTGTTAAATCTATGATTGAGACTTTGGCAAAAGCACAAGATCTTTACAGTGATGCAACTTTTAATATTCATGATATTCACCATACACAAAAACTAGACTCTCCTAGCGGTACTGCAATCAGTTGGAATAACTGGTTAGGTTTAGAAGCCGAGATAACAGCTGAACGCACAGGTGACGTCGTAGGTTACCATCATCTAGAAATGAATTCCGCCATGGAAAAAATCAAAATTACACACGAAGCAAAAGATCGTGCTATATTCGCTTCAGGTGCTATATGGGCAGCTAAAAAGATATTCACAAACCCTACAGAAACGATTGGTCTTGTAGACTTTAGTACTTTAGTTAATAAACATTTAAAAATATGAGGTCATTATGAGTTTAAACAAATATGAATTATGGACTGCTTTGGTTACTCCATTTACGCCAGGATTAAAGGTTGATTTCAATTCCTTAAAAGCCTTAGTAAAGGAACAAGATGAAGCGGGAAACGGCTTACTTATTCTTGGTAGTACTGGTGAAGCACTTAATATAAACTTAGAAACTAGAAAATCGATTGTAGAGTACGTCATAAATCTAAATCCCAAATCACCAATAATGATTGGTGTAGGTGGTCATGACCTTGAGGCTCAAATGAGCTGGTGCCAATGGCTAGAAACTCAAAAAATTAATGCTTACCTTTTGTGTACACCAATTTATTCAAAACCTGGTGATCATGGACAATATGAGTGGTTCAAAGTTTTAATGGATTCTATTACAAAGCCGGTAATGCTCTACAATGTTCCAGGTCGGGCTGCAAAAGAGTTAAGTTTCAAAGCAGTTGAAATGCTAAAGGATCATAAAAATTTTTGGGCAATAAAGGAAGCAAGTGGTTCAGTTTCTAAAATGAGTCAATACTTAAAAGCTTGCGGAAACGGAAAGGTTTTTTGTGGTGATGATGGACTTCTACCAGAGTTCACAAGAGCAGGTGCCTGTGGACTTGTATCAGTTGCCTCAAATACATGGCCTAAAGAGACAAATTTGTTTGTAAAAAAATGTCTCGATAAAACTATCATAGAAAAACAAATGTGGAATGATGCCGCTAACTCTTTATTTATTGCATCTAACCCTATACCAGCTAAAGCATTACTGGCCCTTGAGGGAAGAATTAATCACGATACTATGATGCCCCCACTTTCAAGAAGGGATCTCACAGATTTAGGTGCTTTAAAAATTTCGTCTCAAAATGTTAGAGAATGGTACAAGAAAAATAAATAATTTTATAATATTAGTTAAATAGATTAAAGGAAATGAAAATGGATTGGAAAACAACGTTAGAAAAATTTGAAACTGGTGAAGTAAGAGCTGCAAATAAAATAGATGGTAAATGGGTTGCAAACACAGAAGCAAAACAAGCTATTCTAGAAGCTTTTAAAGCAGGTGAATTAAAAGAATTTAGCGACTGTGGTTTTCCAGGTTTTGTAGATAAGCATAATTTACCAGCAAGAGAGTTCAAACCAGAGGATAAAATCCGAATGGTTCCAGGTGGTTCATCTGTTAGAACAGGAGCTCATGTTGCAAGTGGCGTAATCATTATGCCTCCTGCTTATATCAATGTTGGTGCTTTTGTTGATTCAGGTTCTATGGTGGATTCGCATGCATTAGTAGGATCTTGTGCCCAAATTGGTAAAAATGTCCACCTTTCAGCAGCGGTTCAAATTGGTGGAGTTTTAGAACCAATTGGAGCAAGTCCAGTTGTCATTGAAGATGATTGCTTTGTTGGTGCAGGTGCTGTCATTGTCGAAGGTATACAAGTTCTTAAAGGTGCTGTAATTGCCCCAGGTGTAATTCTATCAAAAGGAACTCCAATATATGATGCAGTAAATGAAAAACAAGTTACAGATGGAATTATTCCAGAAGGTGCGGTTGTAGTTCCTGGAACAAGACCAGTCAGTACAAAACTAAACTGGGCCAAAGAAATGGGGCTTTCACTAAATTGTGCCATTATAGTTAAATATAGAGATGAAAAAACAGATGGCTCACTTCAACTAGAGGAATTCTTAAGATAATTATGGAACAATTTAATTCACAAATTACTGAAAAAATACAATCTGTTATCACAAGATTTGATGCCCCTTTTTTCTTTTATGACTTGGACAAACTAAAAATCCATCTAGAAGACATGGCAGCGGACTTGGACTCTGATATAAAGCTCTGGTATGCTTGTAAAGCCAATCCTATGAGTGCTATATTAAAAGTTCTACGTAATCTTGGATTTGGAATTGATGTCGCAAGTCAGGGGGAATTACACCAGGTACTGAATGCAGGAATTGATCCAAAACATATTTTAGCAACAGGTCCTGGTAAGTCCAAAAAATACCTTAAGCACCTCATTGATTCAGGCGTAAAAACCATTGTTTTAGAAAGTATGAATCAAGCTTATTGGTTAGATGAAATCGCTGCGAAAAAAAATGTTAAGCTCGATTGTTTACTAAGGGTTCAACTCGATTGGGATGAAGGAAAATCTGTTCTAGGAGGAGATGATATAACTCCATTTGGAATTAGTTCACTGGAATGGCAAGCGATAGATAAGAGTAAAATTAAAAATTTAAACATTCGTGGTTTTCATGTTTTTCAATGGGGGAATATTTTAGATATCTCAAAACTTGAAAAAATTTGGAGAAAAACCATCGAAGAAATGAAAGAATTATCAATTTCCATGAATATTAATATGGAAGTTCTAGACCTGGGTGGAGGCCTTGGTATCCCCTATACATTTGATGAAGCCCCAATCATCTTTAAAGATGTCAAAAATCTTTTAGTTCAATTAAAAGAAGAATACCAACTTAATAAAATTTGGATGGAACTAGGACGTTTTACAGTAGGTGAATGTGGATATTACTTCACCAAAGTAGTGGATAAAAAAACAAGCCGTGGAAGAGATATTCTAGTCTGTGATGGTGGTATAAATCACATAGCGAGGGTTGCTCTAGTCAATCAACCATTTCCGGCAAAAGCATTAATAGATAGTAATCCAAATAAAAAGACCTTTCAGATTCATGGACCTCTTTGTACTGCTCTAGATTTCCTTGGTGCATTTGATTTCCCAGAGGATATTGCCATTGGAGAATGGTTAGTTTTTCATAAGGCCGGTGCATATGGTTTTACAGAATCAATGCCTTTCTTTCTCTGCCACAAACTCCCTGGCGAAGTAGTTTACTATAATGGAGACCTTATGATTCCAAGGCCTCCAAAGACATCATATGATTGGATGATTTAATTTGAATAAAGGTAAAGAAATGAAATGGACTGAATCTGTTTTCCCAATTAAAGAACTCGCGACCGGGGAAATGCTCAATTTAAAAACTTATACAATTAGCGGTAATCCTGGTCCGCATATTCATATCCAAGCTTCAGTCCATGGAGCCGAGCTTCAAGGTAACGCGGTCATTCTTCAGCTAATGGATATGCTCAATAAAACCCAAGTTCATGGAAGTATTACTTTTATTCCTTTGGCCAACCCATACGCTACTAATAATAAGCACGGAACATATACATATGGCCGGTACAACCCTGTTACTGGTGACAATTGGAATCGAAATTACCGAGATATTATTAAAGATGCCGAGTTTAATATTGAAGAATTTGCACAGGAAAACAAAGATCTCGCCTGGAATGATATTAAAGATAAATTTAAAGAGAAACTTGAAAAAACATTTAATTCTCATATTGAAAAGCTCGAAAAATCAAAAACTTTATCTGAAAACAATAAATTAAATCTTCTTCTTCAACAACTGGCCGGTAGTGCAGACGGTATCCTTGATCTCCATACTGGTCCTGTTGCCACAAGATACTTATATGCAGCAGAATACGAAAGAGAAGTTGCACATTATCTTAAATTCAAACACGTTCTTGTCATCCCTGAAGAATTTGGTGGTGCAATGGATGAAGCCTGCTTTATGCCTTGGGTACACTTAAAGAATGCCTTTAAAAAAATTGGAAAAGACATCGACTTAGATGTTGAAAGTTTTACTCTTGAGTTCGGCTCAGAAGAAACCTTCTGCATGAAAAGTGCTACAAAAGATGTTGAAAGTATCGTTAATTATTTACGATATAAGGGTGTTCTCGAGGGAACACCGGATCAAATAGATTCTAATGCTTGCTTACTTGAAAATTATAGAACAATTTACTCACCAAACGGTGGTCTTGTAGATTATCACTTTCTACCTGGTGAAAAGTTTAAAAAAGGTGATAACCTTGCAAGCTTCTACAATTTAAAAAAGATTGATCCAAATGACCCGATAACTTCAAGTCGATCCCAGGTCATCGCACAAGAAGACGGGATTGTTATCAATAGATGCCCGTCGAGCTCTGTCCACCAAGGCATGGAATTATTTCAAGTCATGACAAAATTGGAAGCGCATCAAGCAAAAAGTTAAAAAACTGAGAAGAAAATGACTATATCTACAAGAGCAAAAAAATTACAATCGGAACCAAGTCCAATAATGATTGGCCATGGTATTTGTGCTGAAAACCCTTATTCATTTGAAAATCCGAAAGGCTACCTAAACTTTGGTACTGCTGAGAACCATTTGATGAATGACCTTCTAATACCTCAGATAAACAAAAAAATTGAATTAACAAAAGAACATATTCAATACAGTACACTTTATGGACTAGAGCCCGTAAGAAAAACTATAGCAAACTTTTTTGAAAATCACTTACATATAAAAAACATTAATCCTGATAATATAATTATTCAGACGGGAGTGAGTGCAATCTGTGAAGCACTAAGCTTTGCTATGTTTGATAAAGGCGATATAATTCTTATTCCGGCCCCCTACTATACAGGTTTTGATCACGACTTCACAAAAAGATTCGGATGTCGTTTTGAACGTGTACAGCTAGACAAAGAAGATGGTTTCATTCATCACATAGAAAATTTTCAAAAGCACTTCGAAAGCTGCTCTGAAAAGTCTCGAATAAAAGCAGTTCTTCTCACACATCCGCATAACCCTACTGGTGAAGTTTTAAGTCAAGATTTTATGAATGATATGATTTCATTTTGTAAGGATAAAAATATTGAGCTTATCTCAGATGAAATATATGCTCTATCTACTCACCAAAATGAACCACATATTTCCCTTTATCAATTAGCAAGAAAGGAAGGATTAAAAGCTCACTTACTCTATGGTATGGCCAAAGACTTTGCACTAGCCGGACTAAAAGTCGGTTTTTATTACTCTGAAGACTTAGAACTTGTAAGCGTCATGCAAAATCTCTCATACTTTCACCCAGTCTCTACTCAAACTCAACTACTGGTTAAATCCATCCTCAGTGATAAAGAATTTTTAGAGAATTATATACCTATGAACCAAAAAAGATTACAACAAATTCCGATGCTTATTGAAACTCAGCTTCCAATGTACAAATTTATTCCTACGGATGCCGGTCTCTTTTTTATGTTAGACCTTTCTGAATTTTGCCAAAGTTTTGAAGATGAACACTCGTACTTTGAAAAATTTCTTAATTATATTAGAATCAATTTGACTCCTGGAAAAGAACTTGGACTCGACACCCCCGGTTTTTTTAGAGTTTGTTTTGCAAGACCAAAAGAGGATGTTCTGGAGTTTATAATTCGAATGAAAATGTTTTTTGAGAATGAGTTAAAAAGTGAATAATATTGAGAATGTAATTAACAACTGGCTAACAAAAACAATCATTGGTCTTAATCTGTGTCCTTTTGCGAAACGTCCGTACGACAATAATGGAATTAGAACAAACTCATGCTCTAAAAAAGATGAAGAATCCCAGATTAAGTTTTTCCTTGATGAATTATCATTTTTGCAGTCAACTCCAGGTTTAAGTACATCCCTGGTAGTTTTCGAAAACGGCAACCCTGATTTTATTAATTTCTATAATCTCACCACACTTCTAGAAGATCTAATAGATCAACTCAATTTAACCGATGAGTTCCAATTGGTATGCTTTCATCCTAAATTTATTTTCGAAAATACTCATACTGATGAACGTGTAAACTATGTAAATCGTTCTCCTTATCCACTAGTTCATATAATACGCTCCGTCGATATTCAAAATGCTCTTAGCTCACCGCAGGAGGGTGAGCAAATTAGTTTTAATAATGAAAAAACCTTAAATAGTTTAACTGACGCACAGTTCCTTCAACACTTCCCATCTACATTTTATTCCTAATAGTGTATAATCTATGAAAGGAAAAACTTATGTACTCAGACGACTTTCTAAAAGAAATACCAAAAACTGATCTTCACCTTCACCTTGATGGAAGCTTAAGAATAGACTCGCTTATTGATATGGCAAAAAAGGTTAACCTAGACCTACCGTCTTACACCCAGGAAGGTTTAAAAGAAAAAGTATTTAAGGATAGTTATGAGAATTTAGGCGAGTACTTAAATGGATTTCAGTACACATGTGGCGTTCTTAGAGACTTAGAAAATATTGAGAGAGTCTCATATGAGTTAGCGGTAGATAATCAAAATGAGGGTGTTAATTATATAGAGATTAGATTTGCTCCTCAATTACTAATCGATATTAGTAGAGGTCTTACATTCGAAACAGTTTTAACTGCTGCCAATAAGGGCCTTGCAA
This sequence comes from Bacteriovoracaceae bacterium, assembly GCA_047634375.1. Lineage (GTDB taxonomy): Bacteria > Bdellovibrionota > Bacteriovoracia > Bacteriovoracales > Bacteriovoracaceae. Next base: position 50,720 of record JBLIAG010000004.1, on the reverse strand, counting down.
AAGCAAAGACTGAATACAATAATTCACCAGCTGTAAAGCTCGAGGGTAAGCCTGAATTTCATTATGGTATTATCAACTGTGCCATGAGGATGTTTGGACCTAAAGGGTTCTCACCCTATTATACAAACCTCTATAGTGTTATGAATTACACTAATCAAATGGATATTATGACATTCGCGGCCATGGAAATGGTTCGAGCAAGCGTGGCAATAAGAGATGAAAAAGGTATCCCAATCGTGGGAATTGATTTAGCAGGCCAAGAGGAAGGTTATCCAGCAGGTAAATTTAAAACCGTTTATGAATATGCACATAAACACTTTATGAATAAAACCGTTCATGCTGGGGAAGCGTATGGCGCAGAAAGTATTTTTGAGGCCATAACTGAGTGTTATGCAGATAGAATTGGCCATGGATATTCTTTATTCATGCCAGAGATGATTCTAGACCCAGAAATTACTAACAAAGATAAGTATATTAGTGATCTCGCTTCTTTTATAGCAGACCAAAGAACTGTTGTTGAAGTTTGTCTAACAAGTAATCTCCAAACGAACCCTTTAATTAAAGACATAAAACAGCACAAGTTCAAAGATATGATTAGCAATAGAATGGCGACAACGATTTGTACTGATAATAGGCTTGTTTCAAATACAACTGTTACCAAGGAATACAGATTGGCAGTTGATAATTTTAACCTCCCACTTAAGCGTCTAAAAGACATTGTGGCCTATGGGTTTAAAAAAAGTTTTCATCCAGGATCATATGTAGATAAGCGCGAATTCGCGAAAGAAAATATGATTTACTTTGATAAAATTGTAAAAAAACATGGTGTTGTTTAAACTTGTTAATTTAAATCAGATGGTTTTCTAAATGGCTTTGCCAAAACATATGGTTGAATAATTATAAAGTCACAGATTTTTTTGAACTGCTCTTTTTCAAAACCTTCAATTTCTTCTTCTGTTGGACGAGAAAGTTCACCACCGTCTAACCACACTTTAATAAATTGAGCTTTATCTTTTGCTACAGCAACGGCAACATCGAGAAGTTCTAGGTTTCCATGTACAAAATAGACTGAACCTTTTTCATGATGGACTCGAAGCATATCCCAATCAGCTTGTTCTACTTCTGTTTTAAGTTTTTCTTTCAAATCTTCCATAGTCATTTCCCTTCTAATCCGAAATGTTTAACATGAATTTATGTCGTTTGTCATTTGATTTATTTTAGAGATCTCAGGGCCTTAGCACCCAATTTCCTCGCCCAATACTCGGTCCCAATACAGCTATCACCAAAGTGTCCGTCTATGCCTGCTTTTTCCATAAGTTTGAGTGTATTATGAATCGTTGTAATTCTATCCTTTACACAAAGTTTGGATAGACCACATGCATTCATAGCACCTGCACGCATCTGCATTAAATCTTCTTTCCCAATTTTAACTTTTAAATTAGCTAGAGAAGGAATTTTAGCCCTATCAGCTTCATCAACAAATTGAAGCGCTAAATATTCTTCATGAGATTTCCTTATAATCATTTCGATATCATCAATTCCTGAATTATTTAAATTATATTCAAGAATTTCATTATAAGCATCCATACTTGAAAACATTCTTCTATCAGCAACACTAATTGCCTCGCCAGAAACTCTCAAGAGATCATTGGTTGTATTGGTTGATACTTCAGAGTTTTTGATATTATTTAGATAAGCTTCGTAACGAGTCGTCATATTCATCATACCAAGTCCCTTGGCATCGGCTCCAACAACTTTTACAATTTGTCCTTTTGAATCTTTAATAACAAGAGTCATATCATCACCACCTTGAGCACGGCTTACGACATACTTCTCATTTAAACTTAGCTTTTTATCTCCAGATTCAAATCCGTCAACATCACTTTTCATTGCATTTTCTAATGCTGCATCAAAGTTATCTGAACTTTCAAAGGGAATTTCCATAGAATCAAGCGCCTTTATAAGAGGACGAAACTTCAAATCAACATCAAGAAAATCTCCCGCTCTATAGTGACCAATATTAAACTGTAACTTTTCCATAAAAACAGGATCATCCCCCATTAACTTAGTGAAATCTTCCGTCCCAGTTGCAAGTTTAATGGCCTTTTTTAATTCATTATCCATGAACTCTCCAACAGAGGTCTTTGGGTCATAATGAACACCATATGCCTCAAGAACCCTGGCTTTCACATAACCATCATTATAGTTATCCCCTTGCGAAGTGGTGAATTCAAATATCTCTTCAACAGGTTTATTTTTTGTTGCTTTAAATACAGGTTTCTCCATTTCTTTAACATAAGAGTTAAGATCAACTTTTTTACAACGATCTTTTGGAAGACAGGTAATGAAATAACCTTTGAAGTCTGTTTTCGTTATGAGGACATCAACACCAGGGTGTTTTTTCTTAAATTTAGCATTTGAAAATTTGTCGCACATTTTACTTTCGAAAAGCCCAACAACTTCATCAACTGTTCCAATAAGGTGATCCTTATTTTTTTGTTTCATATCCTTCCAAGCAAGTCTTAAACCAGGATTTTCAACTAAATCTATTAATCTTTTTCTTTTATTGAACTGATCTGCCCCAGAAATATCGTCATACTTACAAGCAAAGCTATTGCCCGTAAAAAGAACGATTACCAAAGTTAGAAGTATGTGAGACATAGAGTTACTTACCATTACATTTACTCGCGATGGAATCCAAAACTTCTTGAACATCCTTTCTTAATTTACTCTTAAACAACTTACTCTCAGGCTTGAGACCATTTCGAAGCAAAGTTGTGCGTATATCCTTTTCTAAATCTTTAGCAATCGCTGCGATATAAATTTTGTCGCCGTTATCAATATTGTATTTATTATTAGGATAATACCGATTAAATATTTTTTGACTTCGGTTATTTCCACCAATGCTTTTCTCAATATCATCAAGAGTTTTTCTTTTTTCGAAATCATACCTTCTTGAGTTTCCAGCGGGAAGAAGTTCATTATCTACAGGAGTACTCTGTTTGAGCGCTACCTTACGACCAATAAGCTTACTACCAACCTTACTCGCATTATGGATAATTAGTTTACCAGGTTCACCAACAAGGGCCAAGGGAGCAAGATACATCGAAAGGTTTCTCTCCGATTCTCGGTCTAGAGTTTTTTGAGCATCAGTTAAACCAGCATTAAAAGCTATTTTAGCATTGTTAAGTCGTCCTTGAGAAATACCGACAGCACCAACTTCTATACCAATTGCCACTCCAGCAGCACAACCAAGACCATACGATAAGGCACAAACTCCACCACCTATTAAAGCAGCCCCACCAATAAATAAATCAGTTTTCATCTCTGAAAAATCTCTATCACCTTTGAGTTCGCTACCGACATCACACATGATCTGGGTTGGTCCTCTTTCTTTAAGAAATTTTTCAACGGCAACATTGAACCCCAATAAATCTTTTCTATCATCATCAGCGAGTTTTGATACTTGGCGAATAGCTTTAAAAGCATCCATTTCTAATTGGTCCAAAACTGAATAAACACCTTCAAATATTTCAACAGGTGTTTCTTCACCGGTTAAGGGAACCGATGTAAGTAAAGGGTTTCCAGAGATTTTTTTATTATATTCTTTTTTATAAATAATATTTTGTTTATCAAACCTGTTATTAACTTTGTAAGAAAGCATTGTGTGAAACTTCTTACATTTTACGTCTGATTTAATTTCTAATTTTTCAGGATTTTCTGAATTTATGCACTTCTCTATGTCATGTATAATTTCACTCTGCTCATGGCCCGTCTTACAGCGATTAGATGTAATTTCTCCAAAACATGGTAAGAGCTTATCGATTGTGCTTATTTCATTGGAACGTTCCAACACCTCATTTCGATTTAAATTGGTACTAAGTATATCTTGGATAAATGCCCTTTCTAGTACATCCGTATTACTCTTTAATATTTTAGCTTCATTCTTTGAGAGATCAGGTGCTTTTCTCTTATTAACTTCATGAACAAGATTGGTTCTTTGAAACCTTTCAGGTTTTGAACTGGAATATATATGCCCTGGAGTGTCCTTCTGTCCCATAAGAACTCTTATCTGTGGTAAATCTGTTTGTATTGATTTTAAAATTGCAGCCTGGATAGCGTTACACTCATTCGTTTCTTCTATAGATACATCTGATGTTCTCTTCTTAAGAAGTATTCCTATACATTTTTTTTGTTTTTTAACATTTAGTTTATTACGCTTAAGTTCACTTAGAATATCGAGTTTTAGGTCCTCTAAAAATGCTTCTTCTACAACCTTAGTTTCTACTGCTCTAATATCATTTAAGAGATGATTAAATTCTTTCTCTTTTACAAGTTGTCCATCGACACAAGTTAGGTAGTATTCAAAATCATTATCAGAATTAAATTCTTGGCAGGATTCAAATTCATAGTTCTCGCTAGTTTCAAACTCATAATTATAGCTTTTAATATGACCTTTAAAAAAGTCCAAGACCTGACTTTCGGCCAAACGAATCTGTCCGAAAAAAAGTAATATGAATATAAATAAGCTAGATTTAAGCATTGCTTACTTATCGGTTATTTTAGTGTAATTTAAAGTAATTGGAGCAATTTTGAGAAAAGACCGACAAAAGGACTACAGTGAAGTTTTAATTTTATCCCTAAACTGGGCCAACTGGTGGAAAACAAAGGAAATACTAAAGATTAAGCCTAAATACCAGTGTACTGAACGAAGGTCCAATATATACGACTCTTCAGTAATATAGAGTAATAAGGTACCACTCAAAACAAGCCCTATAATTGTTATGAAAATTGAGAAGCCGGTAATTCGGTGTTTTTTCTTTTTAAGTTTAAGTCCATGAATGATATGGCAGTTAAATATTTTTCCTACAGCAAAGATAAAAATAAAATTGAAGAGGTTGTGAATAAATTTAACATCATCTACTAATGGGTTTGTTCTTAGCCCGTAAGTTGTTTCAATCTTAAAGAATTCATCTAATAAAAAAAGACTAATTCCGGACAAGGCCATCAAAAGAGTTGAAAAGAGAATTAAATTTCTATCTCCTTTCTTCATTAATTATCCAGATAGAAAGCTTGCTTTAAAAGTTTTAAAGTTGACTGACGTGTTAGTGTTGCACCAGAAAGGGCATCCACCTCGAAAAGTTTTTCGCGCGATTTCCCCGATATATGATTAATCCATTTAAGAGGCGCTTGATATTTCTTAGGTTCATGAAATTCTAAAACCTCAAGTCCCTTTAACTTATCTTTTTCAATCCAAATAAGAAGCGTTTGAAAATGCGTTCTTACTTTATCGTTAAGAATAAAAGCACTAGATTTCTCATTGCTACCAGGGCAGCTGATATCAAGTTTACGAATTGTCATTGAACTTAAACGTTGATCAATCTTCTTTTCAATTTCAAGTTTCTTTTTTTTGGTTAAGAACTGATAGTTTTTTTGATATTCACACTTTTCATTTTCAAACAAACTAAAGCGAGAGGAAACATTTCCTCTCGCCGTAATAGTTATTATAAATAATAAAAGTGTAAAAGTTTTTTTCATTCTTTTTTAAATTCCAATTAGAAATTCCAACCAACACCTAAGTTCCATGAGTCTGTACCTGTTTCAGCTTCATTGGTAGATTTAGTATAGTCAGCTTTTAATGCAATATTTTCAAGTGGTTTTAAAGTTACACCAAAAGTAGTGTGAAGTTCGTTAACTGATTCGTCTTCAGTTGTACCATCTGCAACTTCTGCGTGAGTATTAATTGCTTCATATCTTACGAATGGTATCACCTTCCATTCAGATTTTCCATGCATAACATCATAACCAACTTCAACATAATAACCATTCATTTTCTCAGCATAGTTAGCAGTTAATTCTGCATTTAGGTCTTCAGTATTTGAAAGAGTTAACTCTGTGTATAAAGCTCTTGTGTATAAAGCACCAAACTGACCTTTATAATGAATATCATAAACATTATGCGCAACATCAGAATCTGTACCATTTAATTTTCCAGAGTAAACTGAAGCACCAACTTCAATATTTGACTTAACTTTGTAATCAAATCTTGCTACGAAAGCGCCTTCTCTAGCTGCTGCTTTTGAAGCTTTTTGACGACCTTTTCTAACGCCTTCGTTACTATCTGCAGCATTAGCTTTCAAACCAGTTACATAGTAAAAGTAATAATCAAATTTTTCACCTTTACCGTAAACACCAGCACCATTCTCTCTCCAAGTTGAAGGAATAATTCTAGACTCAACCTGTGTTCTTTGAGCACCCAAAAATGTAGTTGGCTCATGAAGCATATTCAAATGTCCCATTGGAATTAGAAGCGTACCGACTCTATAGTATAGTTTATCAGACTGTGCATACTCTAAATAAGCTTGTTCCATATAGATTTCATTAGCGTGCTCAACTTCAATTTCAGAAACGAGTTTCCATTTTGGAGAGAATTCATAACCTACATAAAGAATAAATCTTTTGTTATCAAAAACTGGATCTCCACCAACAGTCTCCTTTTCGCCTTCTTCAGACTTAGAATATACAATCTCACCGTATCCACCAATTGATAATTTTGATGACATTCCCTGAGACTTCATCCCTTCAATTTGATCCGCAAGTGCATTGATCTTAGCATTTAGTTCTTCATTTGTTTGTGCATGTAGTTGTAAACTTCCAAGAGTAACAACAACAGCAAATATTAATTTCAACATATATCCTCCTGTTTGGTATATCAAACTTTTATATTACAACCCTACTACCTCGTCAATCATTTTCAACATGTTTTTTTTCCCTTAGAATATTTCAATGGAACCATTTAAAAATATTTTTAATAAAAACTCAGTTGAAAAGCTTGCGCTTACTATAAAAAGTCATTGTCCGCAATTCGAAGAAAAAAATTTCAAAAGGCAGATAAATAAAACCTTAAACAAACTAGAACTCAAAGATCGTGTTCGATTAATTGCACAAAACTTACATATTTTCCTCCCATTTACTTACCCAAAGAATTTAAAACTTCTCTTGAAGATTCTTGCCCCGCCAAAAGCTGATAAAGAATTACTAGGCATCGAGAAAGAAGAATGGTCGGGACAAAATGATCACGGAATAAATGGTTTTATGGTTTGGCCGCTAACCCAGTACGTAGAAGACTTTGGTCGTGAAAATTTAAAAGCTAGTATGATAGCAATGAGGGAAATGACGATGAGGTTTTCATCAGAGTTTTCAATAAGACCTTTTATCAATTTATATGAAAAAGAAGTTTTCAAAGAATTAAAAACATGGAAAAAAGATAAAAATCACCATGTAAGAAGATTAGTTTCTGAAGGGACACGTCCAAAACTTCCATGGGGTATAAAAGTTGAAGCTGTTCATAAAAACTTAAAAAGAAATGTTAATTTAATTTATTCTTTAAGAAATGATGAAAGTCTTTATGTTAGACGAAGTGTAGCGAATCACTTAAATGATATTTCATACCTTGATGAAGAATTATTTATTGAAACTCTCCAAAGAATGGGGAATACCGAAAAAGAATCTTGGGTTAAAAGGCATGCAACAAGAAGCTTACTTAAGAAGGGTCATACAACGGCCTTAGAAATGCACGGATATGACCCCAATTTAAACTGCCGAGTCGCTGGGCAGCTTTCAACTAAAACAATTAAAGAAGGAGATAGCTTTATTATCAATTTAGAAGTTTCCATAGCAAAGAAATTTTCTGACAAAAAAGCACTTATTGAATACATTATTTATTATCCTAAAAAAAATGGTCAATACTCACCGAAAGTATTCCGCTTGACTGATACCCACTTAAAACAAAAACAAACTTTTGAAAAACGTGTTCATTTTAAAAAGGTCACTACAAGAACTCATTATCCAGGAAAATATTTTATAGAGATACAAATAAATGGAAGGAAGTATAATCGAATGGAGTTTGAGCTTAAAATCTAATCGGCCATGATATCAAGAACCACAACGATAAAGCTAAAAGCATAGTACCTTTGATTCGATTTGAGCTATTTTGAACCAGTTTTGTTAATTGTCCAGTTGAGAACAGACCAACAAGATAAAATGCCAATCTCAAATTCACTGCAGACTAAAAGGTATTTTATTTTAATACGGATTAGTCCTTTCTTATATGTGATAGCCAGTGATTCACTCTTTCTTCATTAAATGGCCTAGTGGTTTTTGTCCCCCAAATTGTATTTGGCCAGGCCCTATCCTTTGTTGTTCTACCCACAATATGGATATGTAATTGAGAGACAATATTTCCAATGGCGCCAATATTAATTTTATCGACAGTCCCTTTTGATTCTAATATCTGAGAGATATATGAAACCTCTTTCATTAATTGCAATTGATCTTCTGGGGATAATTGATGTATTTCAGTTATTTTATCTCTCATTGGAAGGAGCATAAACCAATCAAGTTCATCACGCATCAACCTGACCTGACATAACTCTAAATCAATTAAAAAGACGGTATCTAATAAAATTCTTTCATTAATTTTCACACTTAATCCTTTTTATTTGCGTAGATTCTACAATCGTATATTTTTTATTTTTTAATTTTCTTTTCTCCATTAAACAAGCTGTGATTTTCTCGACCTTTATTGGTGTAAAGCTATCAAGAGCAGGAATCACACTAAATATTCTACCAACTTTAATGGCCATCTCCTCAAAAAAACGAAACTCTTTCCGATTCCCATCAAGAACCGATGGTCTAAGAATAATAAGTGATTCGAAATTAATATCTTTAAGTGCTTCCTCTAATTTCCCTTTGGTTTTTAAATAAAAAGACTTTGAGTTAGAGTTCGCGTAAGCAGAAGAGATAAGAAAAAATCTTTTTGCTCCATTGCCCTTTAACAATTTTCCAATCGATAACGGTATAGTAAAGTCAACTTTTTCGAATTCGGCCTGCCCACCTGCTTTTTTTATTGTTGTCCCAATGCAACAATAAATATCATCACACCTCGTATCTTTCAGCTCTTCATTCAAGTTAGAGAAATCAATCAAGCGAAAGGTAATATTAGAACCTAGGTTATCATCAAGAGATTTAGAAGGTTGATTGCGAATAAGAACAATAATTTCACTATAGAAGTCATCTTCACTCAAACGTTCCAACAAATGTGATCCAATTAATCCTGTTCCACCAATAAGAAGTGCTACTTTTTTCATATTTTCTCGCAATTCGGTTATATATTGATTATGATTATATAATGAAAAAAAATATTTGGAAAAGAACAATGCAAGTTTTAGGTTTTGGAATTATTTGTATAATGGCGTTATTCTCATATAAGGGTAATAATAGTCATAAAATGAGTTTTACACCAACCCTAAATGAATCGTCCCTTGGTAAATGTGGAGAAAAACCAAACTGTATATCTAGCTTTCACCCAGAATCTAGCTCTCATTTTATACCTTCATATAAAACAAGTGAAAATCCAATTAAAAATGTTGATGCCTTTTTTAAAGAATGTAAAAAGGTTATATCTAAAGAACATTATCGCCATTATGAATGTATGTCTAAGTTCTTCAGGTTCGTTGATGATGTCGAAGTACTTTTCTTATCCGATAAAAATGAACTTCACTTTCGTTCTGCATCTCGTGTTGGCCATTCCGATTTGGGTGCTAACAAAAAAAGAATTGAAGCACTTCTTGGTCACTTAAAGTAAGGTAAAAAGTCTCCATACCCTTTCTCTTTTAAACTACCAACAGGTATAAATCTCAATGAAGCTGAGTTAATACAATAGCGTAATCCAGTGGGGGCAGGTCCATCATTAAAAACATGGCCTAAATGTGAATTCGCATACCTAGATTTAACCTCAACCCTATCCTGCAAAAGATGACTATCTTTTAATTCAATTATAAAGTTTGCACCAATAGGTTTTGTAAACGATGGCCAACCGGTTCCCGACTTAAATTTATCTCTTGAACTAAACAAAGGCTCACCAGAGATAATATCGACATAAAGTCCATCTTGTTTATGATCCCAATATTCATTTTTAAAAGGGCGTTCGGTCCCTTCATTTTGTGTAACTTCAATCTGTATTTTAGTGAGCTTTTTTAGTTTTTCTTTTAATTTTTTTACACTATACACTTCATCCCAAACAAATCGATCACCTTTTTTCCAATATTTGTTTAAAAAATCATCACGCCCAGATGCGTTTCGATAATACTTATATTTTGTTTTGGTTAAAATCGATTTTTTATAATAGTCCTGATGGTAATCCTCCGCGGGATAAAAGGTTGTAAACTCTATGATCGGAGTATTAACCTTTTTTAATTTCGAAGTACTTAAAAGAATATTTCGAGAAATAGTTGCTAACTCATACTCATTCTTAGAGTTTGTAAATATTGCGGGACTATATTGATGTCCCCTATCTACAAATTGTCCAGTTTTATCCGTAGGGTTGATATTCATCCAAAATACTTCAAGTAATCTTTTATAAGAAACTAGCTTTGGATCATAGTGTACTTGCACAGCTTCTCTATGTTGGGTTTTTCCGCCTGCTACTTGCTCATATAAGGGATTTTTAATTTTTCCCCCAGCATAACCTGAAATGACGGACGACACACCTACAAGGTCCTCAAATGGAGGTTCCATGCACCAAAAACAACCGCCAGCAAAGGTGGCCACTTCAGACTTGGAATAACTCATACCTGAATGCAGCACTAACATTAAAATTAAAAATATTTTCATAGTTATGATCTCCCCTTATTAGTGTAGAATATGCTCTTATTATTACAGTATACAGGAATTTAAATATGAGAAATGAATATACAAAAATAATCCACTTCTGGTTTCAAGAACTTAGCCCTCAGCAGTGGTGGGTGAAAAGCGATGAATTAGATAATTTAATAAAAAATCGGTATGGAGATTTACATAAAAGGGCAATTGCTGGTGAATTGTCCTCGTGGAGAAATACTGCCCTAGGAAGACTTGCGGAAATTATAGTTCTTGATCAATTTTCTAGAAATATTTATCGAGGAAAAAAAGAGTCATTTGCCCAAGATGCAATGGCATTAGCGTTAACTCAAGAAATGCTTAACTTAAAGCTAGATAAAACCATCCCATCAGATATGCGGGCTTTTTGTTATATGCCTCTCATGCATAGTGAGTCCGCGATTATTCATATAGAGGCCCTACGTGTGTTTGAAGAATTCGGGCAAAATGTGGATTTTGAAAAAAAACACAAGAATATTATCGATAAATTTGGTAGATTCCCTCATCGAAATAATATTCTAAAAAGACAATCTACTTTAGAAGAAATTACTTTCTTAAAAGGACCTAATTCAAGTTTCTAATTGTCGTTTAAATCTCTATTTATCTTAAAGATTACTTTAGTGAATTCATTTTCCTCAGAGAAAAATTCAATTTCACCCTCGTGAAGTTTAACAACATCAAAAACCATTGAAAGACCTAATCCTGTACCTTCTCCAGACGGCTTTGTTGTAAAGAAGGGATTCAGAATATTCTTTAAAGTTGACCCAGCGATACCAATACCATTATCTTCAATTTCGATTCGTATAAATGCCCCTTCAACAACAGTACTTACCTGAATTTTAGGAATATAAGAAGCCTTGAGGTATTTCTGATTCATTGCATACAATGAATTATCAATAATATTAATTAAGGCCCTACTAAAGTCTTGGTTATAAATAAAAATATGATTTACTGCTGACAGATGAAATTCTGTCTGTACTTGAAAGTCATATTTACCTTTTGTTGATTCAATAACAAATTCTAGACTATCCATGATAACTCGGTTTAAATCTTCTTTCGTCAAAACAGAATGGCCAGTTCGAGATTGTTCTAACATACTCTTAACAATATTATCGGCCCTTCCAACATTTCTATCTACCAATGAAGCAACAGAAGCTAGTTTTTCAATATCTCCAACAATGAGCTCACTTAGCTCTTCGTGCTTACCTTTCTCTAAAAGATGGTGGTATTCTTTTAGGTCTTTATTCACGTAATTACTTAAAAGGAAAGCACCATTCTTTATAATATTTAAAGGGTTTTTAATTTCATGGGCGATACCTGCTGCAAGGGAACCAAGCGAAGCCAATTTCTCTCTTGCAATAATTTGTGTTTGAGCCTTATTTAGCTGTTGTGTTCTTAAAACCAGTTTACCCTCTAGAGTATCATTAAGTCCTAAAAGAAACCTTCGATTTACAACAACGGGAAGAAGTATTGATGTTAAATACGTAAGAATTAATGCAAATGAAAATCCAAAAATAGAAATTCTCAAATTCTCCATCGGTCTAAGAAATGGGTAATCTAGAAAGTGAATAACCCAAACAAAGAGTGTAACCATGAAAATATAATCAATTCCTGAACGTCGGGTGGGATGCATTTTTTTTATGTTTTCAAATGCATAAAAAAGGCTATATAGAACAGGAACTACAACCCCTAGGCCTACTAAGAGTCCAAGAAACCAAAACTCTGTAACACCAAATATTTTTAAAATAAAAGAAATCATGACCAGAGTTAAGAACCACAAACTTGCTTTCTTCCAAGAATAAGGTACTCCGTACTGCCTTGCGATGATTTCTCCCATGGAAACCCCCGTTATACCGGCGAATATATATGAATTAAATATATGATCTAAAGAAACACTTCCAAGAATAGTATCAGTAATAAAAAATAAGCTCATTCCAAACCAGGTGAAAACCATCCACAGATAATCCGAGTTTTTATCATATGCATAATAAAGACCTAGAGAAACGAATATATCTACAATTTGAATTGATCCAAGAACAAGGGTCAGAATTTTTAAGGTATCGGCCATCTTTATCCATTAATACGTTTAACAAACGAATAAAGTATCACAAGATGGCCATAAAAATAAAGTTAAGTTTGGCTTTAATATATCTTCTATTAGAAGTTTGTAATTAGATCAACCAGCTGAGGATCATCAACGAAAGGATTTCTATTTCCTTGAATATCTTCAATTGAATCGTTTCTCTTAATTTCTTCGCTATCAACAGGATCGATAATATTCCATTGTCTTAAAAACATTTCTTCATGTTGAGCAATTTTTAAATCATATCTTACGGCGAAGTAAAATAATGCTCTTGCAACATTACCTTTATGATTCTCAGGTGGCTCAAAACCTTGTTCACCAACTGCACTTATTTTACCTCTTTTACTAGATGGACATCCACGTAGACCAGGTAGCTTTCCAGGAAATTGAGTAAATTTAAAATTTCCTCTTGTAGAGTTTGCAACACTATCAGAAGGATAAAGATGGTGAAGGTCAGCTTCTCTAACTCTAAACTCTGCACTTCCCTTTCTTACACCAAATCGGCTTCTTGGCCAAGTATGCTCGATATTAATTGCGGTATGGTTTGGCATAGTCCTTGGACTAACTTTTGTTCTATATTTAATTTTACAGTAAACCTCTTGTACATAATAACCACTGTTATCTTGCTTGATATCGATTTCTTGCATAATCATTTTTCGAGCCGATGAATAACTATGTCCTGGCGTGTGATGATCCATTGCCATAGTTTTGACTTCTTCCCTAAATTCGTCAAAGCGAAATGGGCTTTTTGTTGCCCCAAATGCTGAACTTAAACTAACCATAAAACTAACAACTAATACTGCAAAATTCATTTTAGACCTCTCTGTCTGTGTTAAGTTGCTAATACTGTACTGTGGACATTATGAATTTAAAAGTAAAAATTATACAATTATTAAGTTTTCCTAATACTTTAATTCTCGCAAAGCATTATATACGCGAAGTATCAAACAGTACTTAAAAACATAAAAGCATGCTCAATATTTAAAAGCTTATATGACACTTAATATCATAAAAGGTTGTACGAATTTTTTCAGGGTATTTTGACTAGATTTATTTTTAGCTTCTCTACAAGCTGAGAGATATGAACTCCATCAACAAGACCATGATGAGCTTGGACTGATAATGGGATAATAACTTTTTCACCTTCAATTGAACATGGACTCACCTTGTATTTCCCAATAGCAAAGGAAGGTATGGTTGAATCTTTAAAGCGTCCAACAGGATGCTGAACACTAGTAAAATTTAACCAAGGTAGACAAGTGATAAAAACATAATCTTTATGGGTCATATCATCGTGGCAAAGCTTCTTGGATTTTTCTGCTATACTCTTGGCCTCTAAGCTTTTCTTTAAAAAGTTTTCCCAGTTTTGTTCATATAAAAATGTACAAAAATTAAAGAGACCTGTTTCTCTCAAAACAGTATAGGAAGGAATTAATCTCTTGGTTTTATAAATTTTACTTCCATCGAATCTATAATTGAAATTATCTACCTCAGAAATACTTTTACACAAAGCGTAAACGAAATATTGAAAGAAGGAGATTTCTTTTTCTTTTAGCCTCGGTAAAATATTTTTAACTTCCAGGTTCAGAGTAATATTTAAAATAGGGCTATCGAAACCTTCATAGAATTCAAATAATTCTTCTCTTTGTGATAGTTCCATTGAAGAAATCATGTTCAGTAGACGGGTTTGCTAGTATCAACGTATTGTGACCATGCATGAATTCCACCAGAGATATTAACAACGCTACCAAAGCCATTACCAAGTAGAATCTGCCCGGCATATTCACTTCTTACACCGTGATGACACAGACAATATATTGTTTTATCTTTATTTATCTCGCTTAAACGATTTTCTAATTCATCCAAAGGAATGTGAGTTCCACCTATGTTAACAAAGTCGAATTCCCCTTGAGTCCTTACATCTAGCAAAACATTATTAATGTCGTCTTGCACTTTAGAAAAGTCAATTGCGCTTATCTGCTCCATCTTTAACTCCCGAGAATTATAGAGTAATATTAACTATGTTTAAATTTTATTTCCTATTCTTATGCCTTATTTCCACATCTGTCCACGCAAAACTCCCCCTATACGAATTAGGACTTGCCAGTGGAATTGGGTTCACAAGTGATTATCCAGGCTCTGAACAAGGAAGAATTCAAAAGATAATATTACCTACTTTTCGTTATAGAGGAGAAGTATTTCGTGCGGATAAAAAAGGTACCCGTGCCCGTTTCTTTAAGACCGAAAACACAGATATCGACCTCAGTTTTGGGGCATCGTTTCCAGCAAACTCAAAAGATAATGATGCAAGAAATGGGATGGAGGATCTTCACTGGTTAGGTGAGATTGGCCCAAGACTTAATGTTGAGCTCTACAAAGATGATAAAAATACAATTGAGCTAGAACTTCCTATTAGGTTTGTTTTTTCAACCGATTTTGATTTTACCAAAAACAGAGGTTACCGCTTCTATCCACAAATAGACTTTAGAAGAAAAGTAAGTGAAGATTTCAAATATAGTCTAAGCGTAAAAATGAACTGGGCAACAGAAGGCTTAACTGATTATTTTTACGAAGTCTCAGGCCAAGACATTAATTCTAGGCGAGAAAAATATAATGCAAAGCCTGGTTACATGGGAGCAAATCTCTCATATTTTATATCTTACAACTCTGAAAATATTTTTTATATTCTGGGTGTAAAATATAGTAATTATAATAATTCTGCGAATACCGATAGTCCCCTTTTCAAAGTAAAAGAGGACACAGCATTATTTTTTGGTCTTAACATTTTCTTTTTCAAATCAAAAAAATTAGAAAATAATTAAAATACCCATCCTAAATTAAATTCAAGACCACCTGAAGTCCCAGAAGGGATACTTTCTTCTTCAGTAGAACCGTCTGATGCCTCTAACTCCAATTTAGAATCAAAGCTATAATTTGCCAATTGGTAACCAAGTTCCATATGGAAACTCTCCCATTGCCAATGATATCCCATACCTAGAATGACACCAGAACCGCTAACATCACCTTCGAACTCAGTACCAAAGATATCCTTTGTTTTTAAGTCCATTGACATCGTAGAGTACCCAGCGTTTGCGTACCATCCTTGCTTGAAAGCTCCTGCAAACCAATAATCAAACCTTGCATGTGCTTCAGTAACAGAAAATTCTACATCCAATACTTCTGCGCTCCATGATAATCCACCAACACCAACAGAAAGATTTTCTGAAACTTTAAAATCAATTTCAGCGTTTGTTCCACCAGCGACCAATAGAATTGGGCTAGTTCTCAACATAATCTCTGCTTGCGCAGTTAAACTAAATAGTAATATTAGACTAAATAATATTTTTTTCATTTTTTCCCCTCAGAAAATAACAAATTTATATAATAGTTCCAAAAAGTCTGTCACCAGCGTCACCAAGACCTGGTACAAGATAACCTTTTTCGTTAAGTTCTTCGGTTGAGCTTAAAGTAAAGATTTCTACGTCGTCATGAAAGTGATGTAGTCGTTCAATTCCTTCCTTACAAGTTAGAATTGTAAGCATTTTAATTTTCCCAACTTCATATTGCTTTAAACGATCAATAGAAGCAATTGCAGTATCACCAGTTGCAAGAAGTGGATCAACTAAAAGAATATCCCTTCCCTTAACATTTTCAGGAAGTTTGAAATAGTATTCAACTGTATTGTTAATAAACTTATCTCTGTAAATCCCAATATGTCCCGCAGAACAGAATGGTAATAGAGTAAGCATTGATTCAAGCATTCCGTTTCCGGCCCTCATAATAGTAACAACTACAGGTGGCTGCTTAATTCTTTTAACTTCAGTTGCTGTAATCGGTGTTTCAATCTTTACAGTTGTAGTTTGGAGATCTTTTGTCGCTTCAAAAGCCAAAAATTTCGTTAGCTCTGTTACGATACGTCTAAACTCATCACTACTTGTATTCTTATCTCTTAAGAAACCAAGTTTATGGTCAATTAGGGGATGTTTTATTTCAATTAGATTATTACTCATGATTATACCTTTTATTTAAAAAACTGTTCCGTCGGAATCAAGGGTTATAGGTGTAGAACCGTCTGCTCTTTTTTCTTTAGCAATTTTTCTTCCGGCCCACCACGTGCCACCCTCTAAGACTTTAGCTAATGGAAATTCGTCCGGCGTCTTGTTTAATTTTTGTTGAACAAGTTCACCGATTTTATCTAGTAGTTGAACAGTCAATGCTCTCCATTCAATAATAAGTTCACTTGAAGGTTTATGTTTTATCTTAAAGTTTTTTTCATCTCTAAGTTCAATAACTCCGTAATCCACGAATAAGCCACCATTTCTATACTCTGCAAGTCCTGTAAGCTTTTCAGCACCTTTAATGATTAGGCCAGATTGAATCATAGGAACGACAAGTGAATACGTCAGCCATTGACTTAGCTTATGATAACAAACAACTGTTGTTGCATTTACTTCCGTACCGAAAGATGGATAATGCCAAACATCTCCAAGATTCACTCCATTAGCATCAATACGCCCAGGCCAAATTGGTCCAAGACCTTTTAAAATTGCATCTAGAACATCTTTAACTTCAAAGTTTTTTCCATGTTTTTCACATAGGTAATCAATGATGCTTCCAGGTCTTCCCTTAGGAAAAACTTCTTTATTTGCTAAAACTGCTTCACCAAGCTTTTGAATTAAACTTACACGTCCATCAACACCAACTAATGGATTGTTTTCACTTACCTGAAAGCCTTGTCTTAATTTATCTGATGAGAAGTTCTTTAAACCTTCTCCGTCTGCAACTAAACTTCCATCTTTTGAGAAATCACCATTTAAAAACATATGATAACTGGCAACAGCTAAACCTTCAGATCTGTTAAATCGAGTTCCGTCTTCAAGAAATGTCCATTCCTTGCCAGCACCTGCATCTAATAGAACAGAAGTTATTACAAGGTCCAATTTAACTCTTGCGATCTCCATAGGGTCACGGGACTCTATTTTACTATTTAGTTCTTTTTCTCTATCAATATCCCCAACTTTAAAATGTCCCCATCTCGAATGAAAAGGTATGTCCAATGTAGGATAGTTTTCTTTAATTACATCCATGACATAGTCTGAACAAGCATCTAATTTATCAAGGTTCACTTTAAAATGTGTTTCCCCTGAAATAGCTTTATCCATTATTCTTTTAGTTGTTTCTCTAATCGCAACCGGTGTTAAAAGGTACTCGATATCTCTTTGGCTAAAATTACTCATCTATTTTTCTTCCTTGAACCTTTTGAAGTTCTTTTTCATCTTTAACATCACCGTCTGTAAAGTATCCGGCGGCCTTCTTAGCTTCCATCTCAACTTGTGCGTCTGCAGGAATTAATTCATCTGGGATTGAAAGTCTATTAACTACTTCTATTCCTGCGGCAACAATTGCATCATATTTCATATTGCTCATTGAATGAAGATTATGAATTTTTTTAACACCTAAGTAATTTAGAGTGTCTGGCATAAATTCTTGAAAACGAGCATCCTGCACACCCGCAACACATTCAGTTCGATGGAAATAAGTTTTTGCTGAATCTCCACCTTCTTGTCTTTTTCTTGCGTTATATACTAAAAATTTTGTTACTTCACCAAGGGCTCGCCCCTCTTTTCTAAAGTAAACAATAAGTCCTACGCCACCATTTTGAGCTGTTCTTGCTGCATCTTCAATTCCCCATGTTAAATAAGGACGACAGGTACAAATGTCAGAACCAAATACATCTGAACCATTACACTCATCGTGAACTCTACAAGTTAGTTCAACTTCTGGCTTTTGTAGATCATCTGGATTTCCAAAAATATAGGCCGTTGTACTTCCGATTGGTGGAAGTAATAATTTTAAATCAGGACGAGTAACAAGCTCCGGAAACATTCCTCCAGTTTCTTGGAAAAGAATCTTCCTTAGCTCTCCCTCGTCTATATTTAATCTTTTTGCCATTCCAGGAAGGTGCCATACTGGCTCAAGTGCCACTTTTGTACACTTTACAGATCCATCTTCTTTAACAACTTTTCCGTCCACTTTAAGTTTTCCAGCTTTAACAGCTGCTTGAACTTCAGGAATATGTAAATGTGCCTGTGTCACAGCAATTGAAGGTTTAATATTATATCCCTGTTTTAAAAGTTCAGGGAAGTGTAGATTTATATCTGCTCCAAACGGATCAAGAGTAACGATCTTATCCTCTTCAAACCATGAAGGACTCGGTTTAACAGCATATGTACCTTCGGTATTGTTTAATTCTGGCCTATGATCTTTTGGAAAATCTCCTGATGCGATGGAAAGTGCACGGTAGACTGTATATGATCCAGAATGTGAACCGATTGCATTTCTATTTTCTTTTTCAGAAACTGTCGCAATAACTGGTCCTCTTGTTTTGGGATCTTTAGCTCCCCAAACAATTGGTGGTGTATCCTTGAAAAGTGTATTTGAATGTGAAGTAAGAACAACATGTGAAGTTCTTTTAAATGTTTTTTCTTTTAAGTTCATAATCTTCTCTTTTATATTTAAATATCTATTTAATTAAGACATCCAGTTAGCATCAGTTTGTGCTTCCCATTTTGTTGTGATTTTTTTCATATCAGACCAAAAGTTCAATGAATGTTCTCCAGTAATATCCCCATGACCAAACTTAGAAGCGTTAACCCCTCCGAAACTAAATGGTTCTCTAGGAACAGGTACACCGATATTCACACCAAACATTCCACAACTTGCACGACTTGCCACGTGTTCGGCCATAGGCCCTGAACTTGTGAAAACACTTGCTGCGTTTCCGTAAGGACTGCTGTTTTGAATTTCAATTGCTTCTGAAATATTTTTACATCTAACTATTGCTAAAATGGGACCAAACAACTCAAAAGTTGCTGCTTGAGTTCCGGCCTTAACATTATCCAAGATTGTAGGTCCTAACCAGTGGCCACCAGACATTCCAGCGGGTATTTCAGGATTCCTACCATCAAGTAATAGAGTGGCACCGTCTTGAACAGCTTGTTCAATTGCACCATTTAAAAATTCAACTTGTTCTCTCGTTATAATTGCTCCGAGAGTATCTCCAAGCTTTTGAGAAACAGCTCTCTCTTTAATTTTTTCGATATGCTTATCGACATCACCCACAGCAAGTAAAACTGAAGCGGCCATACATCTTTGTCCCGCACAGCCAGTGAAAGAATCAGAGATTCCCATCCCACTAACTTCTAAATCTGCATCTGGAAGAAGAATAATATGATTTTTAGCCCCGCCTAAGCAAAGAGCACGCTTTCCATGACTACTTGCTCTTTTATAAACTATTTCTGCAATTTTTGTTGAACCAACAAATCCAATTGCCTTAACATCTGGATGATCTATTAGTGCTTCTACTGCTTCGCTTGCACCTTGAACAACTGTAAGAATTCCTGCAGGAAGTCCTGCTTCATGAAAAGCATTTGCTATAACTAAACTTGTTAGAGGAGTTTTTTCGGAAGGTTTCCATACATAAGCATTTCCAAGAGCAATTGCAATTGGGATAGTCCACATTGGAACCATCGCTGGAAAATTAAATGGAGTAATTGAAGCCACAACACCAAGTGCCTCTCTTCTATATTCACAAAAGACACCACGACTAACTTCCATACGCCCGCCAACATCTGTGTTTTGTAAGCTTAGCGCATATTCTAAAACCTCAATACCTTTCATTAAACCGGCACGAGCTTCATTAAATGTTTTACCATTTTCTAAGGCCACAATTTGCGAAATATTCTCTTGATCTCTTAAAAGGATTTCTCTGAATTTGAAAAGAATTTGCGTTCTAGACTTTAGAGAAGTACCTGCCCACTCTTTTTGATTTTTCTTAGCTGCTGCTACAGCTGTATCTACATCTTGTGTTAAAGAGAGGTGCACCATTCCACAGCTTTCGCCTGTGGAAGGATTAGTTATATCAACATGTCCTGCACTACCCTTAACCCACTCTCCGCCTACGAAATTTTTCGCTTCTAGGCCCTTATTTTCTATTGTAATTTTTGTCATACTTCTACTCCGTTTAAAACCAAAGGAGTATTTTATATGTAAGTTACTTAAATTGGGAAGTTGCAGCGCATCTTTTTATGACTTAATTAGTACTTTGGGACAAATAATTGAAAATGACATCTATTATTGATGTGAAACAACTTCATATTCTCTCATTTCACCCTTAAGCTCAATTTCGAAGCTTTCGTTTGCCTCAAGCCCTAAAACTCCATCACCAATTGGTGAGAAAACAGAAATGACTAAAACGACTTCACCATCAATATTAACCATTGTTCCACCCGCTGTTGGAGCAATAAAATAATTTCGATTATTACCATTTAAATTAATCTCAACTAATGATCCTATTGAAACAACTTTGTGTTTAATATTTAAATTTACCTCACCTAAGAGTTCTAACTCCTGCTCAAGGTCTGTAATTCTCTGACGCATTCCATCAGCGAGGTAATTAGCTTCTGTAGCCCTTGTATCGTACTTGCCATCAGACTTTAAATCGCCGTTTTGAACAAGATTTTTGGTTGTTTCGTAAGCTTGTTTAACTTTTTTTAGCTCTGTTTCAACATTATTTTTTAATTGATTGAGTATTTTCTCTTTTAACATTATAAATCCTTAAGCTAACTTTACTCTTAGCCTTATCTTTTTATAAATATTATTATACACTTCGAATAAATTTTAAACATTAAAACACCGGACTATATATCTATGACAATTTTATGTAATTTACAGAATATTAACTTGGCCTTCGGACAAAAAGTTATTTTTGAAGATGCTAAACTTTCGATTTCAATGGGAGACAAAATTGGTTTGATTGGTCTTAATGGCCATGGAAAATCGACTTTATTTAATATCCTATCTAATAAAGTCAATCCGGATATTTCTAAACCACCATTTATATTTGATAAAAATAATGAAAATTTCCATTTGTTCTATATTCCACAAGAATTAGAAATTAATGATTTTGCAGATCTAGATATTCCTAACTTTTACCTCTCTTTCTATCCTACACTCTACAAGATACACAAAGAGCTTGCTGAGGTTCAAGCGGTTTTAGCAGAAGACTATTCAAATGAAAAAATGATGAATAAACAACAAGACCTAATGGATCAGTTTGAGGCCAATCAGGGTTGGGATATTGAAAACTCATACCTAAATTACCTAGCGCTATTTGAGTTAGATCATAAGGATCGTCCCGTAGCAAAATTAAGTGGTGGAGAGCAAAGAAAAATAGCACTTAGTGTAGGTCTATCTTCAAAGGCAACACTTGTTCTTTGGGATGAGCCAACAAACCATTTAGATGTAGAAACAATCGAAAAATTTGAAGATGAGCTAAACAGCTCAAGTGCGACTTACATGATTATTAGCCATGATAGATATCTACTCAATCATGTAACAAATAGAATTGTTCATATAGAGAGAGGAAATATTAACTCCTACTCTGGTACCTATTTAGATTACCTAGAGTACCTTGAAGAAAGGGAAAAAGAACTGGCTAAAAATTTGGATAAGCTTCAAAATAAACACCGAAGAGAGCTAGCTTGGATGAGACAGGGAGTTAAGGCCCGTGGAACTAGATCAAAAAAGCGTGTCGATGGGTACAATAATATAAAATCTGATATTAGTGATTTAAAGGCAAGAGCAAGAAAGGTTACAGAGTTGAACCTGACTCATACAGGTAGAAAATCTAAAGAACTTGTTCAAATTAAAGAAGCTAGTTTCTCTTATAATAATGATGTTATCTTTTCTCATTTGAACTTTAGTATCTATAAAAAAGATAAGATTGCTTTAATCGGTCCAAATGGTGCGGGGAAAACGACTTTAATAAATATCTTAAAAGGTGACCTTCCTTTATCAACGGGTACTAGAAAGGCGCTTGATCAATTGAAGGTAATTACATTTGATCAAAAAAGAGAGTCTCTCGATATGAATAAGACTCCATTTGATATCGCTGGTGACGGACAAGACTTCGTTCACCTTGGCGATGGAACAACAAAACATGTTATCTCTTACTTAGAAGACTTTCTTTTTACAAGAGATCAAATAAATAGACCTGTTTACACTCTTTCAGGTGGAGAAAAAAACAGATTACAATTAGCTATGTTCATGAGGCAATCAGCTGACCTTTGGATTTTCGATGAGCCTACCAATGACCTTGATATAGAAACAATTGAAATTCTCGAAAATGAACTATCAAACTATAATGCCGCCGTGCTGATTATCGGGCATGATAGAGCATTCCTGGATAATACATGTAAGACAACTTGGCTTGTACATAATAAAGAAATAGAAGTATTTGAGGGTGGTTACTCCCAAGTAGCACCTTACCTACAGGCAATTGAGCTTGAAAAGAAAATGTCTAAAAAAGGGCAAGATAACTCTCCAAAAAAGGTTGAGGTTCAAGCTGAAGTTGTATCTTCAAATATAGTGAAGATGAGCTATAACGAAAAGAAGCGTTGGAAAACGATTGAAAACGATGTTGCAAAACAAGAAACGGAAGTAGAAAAACTAAAAAAGCAGCTTGCAAGCTTTGACTTCACTAGTCCTACAGAAGAACAGACTAAAGAGTATGAAAAGATGAATGCTCAATTCCTTAAATCCGAAAAGAAACTTTCAAAGTTATATGAAGAATGGGAAGATTTATCAGCGAAAGAGATCTAGATAAGAGTTAGTGTTAATCAGAGGATATTCTTTTTAAATATCCTCTCGAAACTAAATCCTAAATAATCCTTTAATTCCATGTACACGAGTTTGATTTTTCACTTCTCTATAAATAGACATATGAATTCTCAATTTTGTATCGTGCTTCTTATACTTAGACGGAAAGTTTAATGATCCAATCATAAGGTAGAATACGCCGTCTTCAAACATAAGATTTTCACCCGATACTGGAAATTGCCCAATAAACACATCATGAAAACCATCGCTACTTTCGACTCTATGATAGAGAGATAAAACAAATTTCGTTTTTATTTTAACTGAAGGCCTATACTTTTCTTTAACTTCTAAAACAAGGTCTTCACCCTCTCCACGAATTTTTCCAAAGGTGAGGTTCTTAAATTCGAGTTCTGAAATTGCATTAACAACCTCAAAAACGAAATCATTTCCTTTCCTCTTAACCTTATAATCAATTATGGCACCACTATAACTAGTTACCTGTAATTGATCATTCTTAACCGTTAGAGCAAGCCTAGTATTAGTAAAGTTTTCAATTGGGCTAGTCGCAGACCAAACAAATTGAATTGAGTAATCAACAGTTTTATCATAAAGGTAGTATTCATCAGCTACATATGATTTTACATTTAAAAGATTTTTGGCACCAACGACTTTAGTCCATATATGTCTTGATAGAGTGATATTTTCTGCGTGAAAGTCACCAAGTGATATTACTCGAGTAGAGTTTGCTTTTTCAAAAACAATAGACTCTTCAATAAGAAATAACTTACCAAAATTACCATCTCTTCCTGCAACACCATTTTGACCTGAGACTCCTGAATTTCCGCCGTTACACCCCTCAGCTCCTAAACCAGCTTTTCCAGGTAAGCCACCTAGGCCACCTGCTTGAAAAATAGTTAGCTTCTTTAGATCATTAATAGACTTAAAGTATATAAGCGCATCACGACCGTTATCGCCGGCTTCACCATTACCGCCATCTTCACCATTTCTACCATTACGAATTCTGCCATCGGAACAATCAGCTGGATAGGCATTAGCGCCATCTCTACCATCAAACCCATCTTCACCGCTTAGGTCAAAAGTTTGCTCTAAAGTTGTTGCCATGATCTGTACAGGGCCCAACGCAAAAGAATTCAGGGATAGAAAAACTAGAATTAATGAAAAAATACTTTTAATCATGACGCCTCTCAAAATATTGTTATAACTATTTATAGATAATATTTGATTTTGAAAAGGAATTTATCCCGAGTGCACCGTTAATTCATCTTAGTTAGGCCAGTATGGCCCATTTTTTGATCTATTACGCTTCGCAAGGTGCGGAATACCGTTAAAAAGTCTCAATTTTCATAAATATTCTGTTTATTTTTTGGCACGTCACTTGCGTAATACTTATTAAATCGAAAATACTTAAGGATTAGGTAACGAACGAAATATGGTTCTACTAAATCAATAACCAAGGGGAATGGAATGAAACGATCGACTTTATTGGCAGTACTAGGAACAACACTTCTATCTACAGGTGCACTGGCGGTAACACAGACTGTTAACCTCGATATGCATGGAGCTCACCTAAGAGGTTCAGAAAATATTCAATTAAAAAGATTAATGACCAGGCAACTTGGACCAAGAGCAGCTCAAGGTTTCAGTTTGAAAAAAGTTGAAATTCAAGCCAAATCCCAAAATGGTAGTGGCCAAATTTCAGTACTAGTTGGTTATAACGAATCAAATAGACAAACAATTCCAGGAACACCAGAAAACTTTGATTCTGTATCCAGCGGTTACACAAATCTAACTCTCCATGCCCCCTCATCATACCGAGGAAGTAATCAAAATGGAAAAATGCAAATTCTACTCGATGGAAATATAAAAGTTGATGACATAAAACTAACCTTAAAAAAACAGCTTAATTATGATCATACAAATATTTCACGACTTTCTTTTATTCAAGGAAAAGAATTCAAGGCCAGTAAAGTCATTGGTTCAACAAAGAGTATTTCTCCAAATAGAACAGTTAAAGGAATTGCTCTTGTTGGAATAAAAGGAAAAGTAAAAGTAACTGAAATAGAAATCACCTATATGGATGGACAGAAGGTTATCCTTGATGAGCTTGAGGGAAGCCTAAAACAAGGAAGAACACTTGGTATGTCTTTAAAGGGAAGCTTACTTAAACCAATAAGAAAAATAAAAGTATCAGCAGTATCTACTAATTTATTTGGAAGCAGAGGGAAGTTGGCAATTAGATTAGGACAATAAAGAGTATTTTACTTGGGGAAAAGACCGTCTATTTTTAAACCGTCTATTTTTAAATAGACAGTTTTTAAATAGACGGTCTTTTTATTTTATAATAGTGGCCTTATCCTTAATAGACTTTGCAATGATATAACCTTGTGTAAAACAGCCCTGAAGTAAATAACCACCAGTAGGTGCCCCCCAGGAAAGCATTTCTCCACCAACATATATATTAGAAAAATTTTTCAAAGATAAATTATCAGTAATCTCTTTCATATCAACTCCCCCTCCAGTACTAATCGCCTCTTCAATAGGTCTTGGACCAGTAAGTTTTAGTTTAAGATTTTTTATTTTACTCGCGATAATTTTTTCATCTAAGTAGTCTTCTTTAGATGTTAGTTCCCTCAGAAGGAGTATGGCCTGGCCAGAAAGTAAGGCCTTAAGCTTTGTAGAAATAGATTTCTTCCCTTTTAATTTTTCAGAAATTTGTTCTAAATTTAAATCTGGTTTTAAATCAATATAAATCTCAAGATGACCCGTTCCATTTTCAAGTATTTCTTTTTGAATTGAGTGGGATAATGAATAAATAGGTGTCCCTTCGACTCCCCACGGGGTGAGCATGATATCCCCTTTAATTTCTGTTTCTCCATGCCTTACATTAATGTATTTGACTGGCATAATCTCAAATCGATTACTAAAAGATTGACTCCACTTGGTATTGAAGCCACAGTTCAATGAATAAAAATCTTGAACCCTTATGTTTATTTTTTTTAAGGTTTCAATCCACATTCCATCAGATCCAGTCTTTGACCAACTTCCCCCACCAAGGGCCAATACAAGTTCATCAAACTCAATTTCTTCATCATTAACAAGTACTGTTTTTTTTGCAGGATCAATGGAATTAAGCGTCGAATTTGGAAAAAATCCAAAGTTTTCGGATTTCTTCAAGGAATCCATCCAAATTTTTAGCATTTGAGCAGCTTTAAATTGAAGAGGAAAAACTCGACCAGACGAACCAATAAAGGTTTCAACTCCAATTTGATTTGCCCACTGAATTAAGTCTTGATTACTAAATTCATTTAGCCACTTTAGAAAGACTTCTGAATGTTCATAGTATTTTTGACTTAGAGTTTCTATTGTTTCCGAATGAGTAAGGTTTAAACCGCTTTTCCCTGCAATTAAGAACTTATTCCCTGCTGACCTTTGTTTGTCGTATAGTTCAACTTTGATGTCGGGATTTTTTAAAAGCTCTGAAGCGGTAAACAGGCCACAAGGACCTGCACCAATAATGACAACTTTTCTCATTGACCAAATAATTCTTGAGTAATATCGAGTCTTTTTATTTTCGTAAGATAATTTTTAATATAATTTTTGTTTTCAGTTTTATACCAAAAGAAAAACTTTCGTTGCTTACTTTTCTCATCAAATGAAATAGCAGTTTTAACTTTTTTCATCGTATACGGATGATATCCCGAGTAGTAAATAACTGTCGCAACTGTCATAGGCGTTGGAGTGAAATCTTGAATTTGTTCAAGTTTATATCCTAATTTTTTGGTTTTCGCCGCGAGTGCTGCCATATCTTCTGGCTCACAGGCCGGATGTGAAGAAATAAAATAAGGAATAATTTCTTGCTTTAAACCTTTTCTGTGACAAATTTCTTCAAACTTTTCTTTAAAAGTATTAAATAATTCGAATTTAGGTTTCCTCATAAGATCAAGTACTCGATCTTCTGTATGCTCAGGTGCAACCTTAAGTCGTCCAGAAACATGGTGAGTAACTAATTGCTCAACATATTCCTCATCTTGTTTTGGATGTTTCGATCTCTTGTTAAACATTAAGTCATATCTAAGACCGGAACTAACAAAAGCTTTTTTAATGTCAGGATGTTGATTAACTTCTTTATAGATTTCAATCATCTTTAATGGATTTGTATCCAAGTTCCCACATACTGATGGAAAAATACAACTTGGAGCCGAACATTTATCACAGATTTTCTCATCAATACCTTTCATTTGGTACATATTCGCAGAAGGCCCACCTAAATCTGAAAGGTATCCCTTAAAGTCAGGCATCTTAGTAATCTCATTAACTTCTTTAAGAATAGATTCCTTAGACCTTGAAGCGATTAACTTTCCTTGGTGAGCAGAGATAGTACAAAAACTACAACCACCGAAACAACCTCTATGCATATTTACGGAAAATTTAATCATATCAAAAGCTGGGATCGCACCACGTTTCTTATATTTAGGATGGGGCAATCTTGTAAATGGTAAATCAAAAGAAGCATCAACTTCTTTTTCAGACATAACTCTATATGGAGGATTAATAACAATACATCTACCATCTACTTTTTGAATAAGTCTCTTTGCGAATTGTTTGTTTGACTCGGTTTCAACAAATTTGAAATTTTTAGCAAACTTAAGCTTATCTCTCTTACACTCTTCATGAGAGGCTAATTCCAATGTTTCCCATTTTTTATTTTTAGGAAGCTCCTCATTGACGTCTATTAGGAATGCTGTTTGTGCAACAGTCTTCAGAGAATCAAATGGAACACCTTTTTTAAGAAGTGTAATAATATCTCTTAAAGGTTGCTCACCCATACCATACACAAGAAGATCTGCGCCACTTGTCGAAAGAATATTAGGAACTAATTTATCTGACCAATAGTCATAATGTGTTACTCTTCTTAAAGAAGCTTCAATTCCACCTATTAATACCGGTACTTCAGGGTAAATACTTTTAACAATCTTAGTGTATTCAGTCGCAGCATAATCAGGGCGGAAGTTCGTTTCTCCACCAGCAGTATAGGCATCGTTTGACCTTTGCCTTTTCCCAGCAGTGTATTTATTAACCATCGAGTCCATATTTCCGGCAGTAATCCCGAAAAAGAGCTTAGGCGGACCGAATTTTTTAAAGTCACGCAAATCATCCTGCCAGTTTGGTTGAGCAATAATAGCTACTCTCAAACCATAGGATTCAATGATTCGGCCAATTACTGATGCACCAAATGATGGATGGTCGACATAGGCATCCCCTGTTATCAGGATAATATCTAGTTCGTCCCAACCTCTCTTCTTGGCTTCTTTAACCGTAGTTGGAAGCCATGCTGTAATCGGTAATTCTTCAGTTATATTTTTCATTGCGCCTCAATACCATGTTTACTTTGAAAGCTCAATTAATCCGTTGATAACATTAATCAATGGTTGAGGCCTATTATAAGATTGTTCACAGTAAACGTTCTCATATTTGTTTGTTTTTAAATTCAGCATGCGGCAAGTCGCTACATTAAAATTCTCAACCTTCATTTCATAATTGAAAGAATGAAAGTCATAAGCTCTTGTAATCCATGACCTTGGTGGAGCAGATGATTTATCTACCCAGCGAGCAATATCCTTTTCGTTATCAAACCATCCCAATTTCTTATAGTCCTTAGTAATGGTCCAGAAGAAGTCTGGCTGATTATGATTAAGTCTATTCCTTGAAGATCCACCACCGCCTGAGCGTCTTTGAGCTGGAGGCATTCCGGACTTAACAGCACGCCACTGCCCACCGATGATATTGTAATTAGCATCTAACTCTAAGTCATAGAACATTTTTTTATCTTTCTCAGAGTCGTCTTTCTCAGAAGTAGATTCTTGCCTTGAAGGTCTTGCGTAATCGAGGTAAGTAATTTCAGTCTCGACTCCAACGATAAATTTAGTATTTTTATTTCTAAATTGTCTAAATGTATCATTTTCATCAACACTCACAATATTATCTTTAAGCTTTTTCTTTTTAAAGCCCGATTCTGGATTAAAGTATTCCATTTCGTATTTATACATAGGGTGATTATCAACAGCTGCACCAACTTTTCTCTCAACAACAAAACTTCTGCCTTGTTTACCGATTAAATTGACTAGTCCTAAATGCCAGGTTGCTGGATGTACTCCAGAGCAACGAGAATCACGTTTTCCAGTAACTGGATTTCTACCGTTAAATGGATCATCCTTGTGGTCATATTTTCGACCCCACATATCTTCTCTTGCATTTTTGAGATTACATCTTAGCCCTGCTGAGACAGTTCCCTGAGTTGTTGGTAAATGGTCTTCACCAATATATGCACCATCCTGAATGATTGAATTCACATAATACAAGGAGATAAGCCCTCTAATATCTGCAGGATAAAATTTCAGTTTTTTACCACTAGGTAGAGTAAAGCTTACAGAGCGTCTAGGTCTGGGGACTAAGCCTGCGGCAGTAGACCAACCATTACAAATTCCCTCCCATGCAGCAATTCTAGAATTTTTCTTTTCGAGAACATAGTTATTTGATTCTTCATTGGCCAAAACTAAGGCCTTTTTAAACGCTTTCTTTGCATTCTTATATTTGCCTGAAGCAACAAGCTCTAAGGCTTTTTTCGCAGAAAGAGTTTCTTTTAGATTCCAAGAATTTTTAAAAGCGTCATCTATATCCTGGTACCATTTATTTTGAACGTATTGATCTGCTAGATCAAGTGAGTCTTCACCGACTAATAAAAGTTTACTAATAAAAGCATTCTCTTTATTCTCTCCCCAACCTTTCATATAGGCCCAAAGTCTTTTTGTTAAATCAAAAGATTTATCGCCTAATAATAGATCGTATTTTTCGGATGGAGCAAGTTTGGCCATATCCTCTTCAGACATACTATCAATATGAGAAAGTTTCTTTTTATAACGTTTTTCAAACTCACTAAGATTTCCATCCCAATCAATCCAGGAGACATCAACATAGTAAGGTATTGGACTTTTTTCAAATGGATCTGCAATAGTCCCTTTCGATAAGGGCCAATAGCTGGCAGTCCATGGTTTAACTTTGGTTCTTGCCTTAGAAAGTCCTTGGTTAACTATTGTTCTGAAGTTTTTGATGAACTTTTTATCTTCAGTGACAGTTGTAACATCGTTATAAATAGATTCAGTTTCTGCAGGTACGAAAGGGTAAATTGCAGGATAACTGATTGTCGCGGCACTTGATAACATAGATTGGAAACTTATGGTCATCCCCAATAGCACTAATGCCGATTTATTTTTGGTTATTTTCAAATCAAACTCCTTAATTGGTAGGTAGATAGCTTCAATATATCTGAATTCTCCCTGTACATGGGCTTTCTTGTAAATTCTATGGAGGGTGTCTAAAGTTTGGACAGTTAGTTTATGGTCTAGATACTTGTTATTTTTAGAAAAAAAAGCCCTCCTTGTGGGAGGGCCTTCTCAAAGTTTGTTTTGCGTTTTACTATTTTGCTCGCTCGATCAACACGTTCAATACGTTCGACTGAGGTTGCGGTCTATTTATTTCCTTTTCACAAGATACTGCTCTTAGTTTTCCTGTTTTTTGATCAACCATATTACATTTTTGACCAGCATTATAAGAGTACTTTTGGAAAATTGTTAAAGCATGTGCACCTTTAGCATTATCAGCGTAAGAAGCTGGAGGAGCAGTTGTCTTATCTTTCCACTCTTCAAGACCAGTATTATCATCAAATAACCCAGTTTCTTTCCAATTTTTTGTTACTGCCCAAAAGAAGTCTGGTTGGTTATGATTACGTTTCTCTTTTTTACGTATCTTACTACCTGGTCTTTTTACTCTTCTAGGTTTACCTATTTTAACAGCACGCCATTGACCACCAACGATGTCGTAATTACCATCAAGCTCAAGGTCATACATCATTGTTTTATCTACATCCTTGTCATCTTCTTCGGAAGTTTTATTTTCTCTAGAAGGAACAAGGTAATTTAGATAAGTCATAGTTGTTTCAACACCTACGATGTATCTTGCATTAGGATTTCTCATTTGTCTGAATTGATCATTACTATCGATTCTAACAATTTTACTAGAGATACTTCCATCTTCTTCACCTGTTACTGGATTAAAGTATTTCATTTCATAACTATGCATTGGATGATTATCAACTGCTGGTCCAACTTTTCTTTCGACAATGAAACTTCTACCTTGTTTACCGATTAAATTAACAATTCCAAGGTGCCATTTAGCCGGGTGAACTCCAGAACATCTTGCATCTCTTTTACCGGTTTTGTAATTTCTACCGTTAAATGGGTCATCTTCGCTATCATATAGCCTTCCCCACTCATCTTCTTTGGCATCAGTATTACATCTGTTTCCTGCAGAAATAGTTCCACCTGATTGGTAGTTTCCATTTTCATCGTTTACAAGTGTGTTTTGAATAAATGAGTTAACCCAGTAAAGAGAAGCAAGTCCCCTAATATCAGATGGGTAGAACTTTAGATTTTTACCGTTTGGTAATTTAAAACTAATGGCTTTTCGTGGTCTTGGAATATTACCAGCTGCCGTTGACCAACCATTACAGATTCCTTCCCATCCGGCCATAAAACTACTTTGCTTAGCAAGAACATAATTCCCTTCTTGTGCTTTCGCCATTTCAACAGCTTCAGAAAATGCTTCTGTTACATTATTGTAACTTCCGATTTTCACAAGTGAGAGTGCGTTCTCTACAGATAGACTTCCTTGTAATTCATAATCTTTTTCAAATGCTTCATCCGCTGTTTTATACCAGCCCCAACTAACATACTTGTTTGCAAGATCAAGGGCATTTTCATCTACTAGTCTTAAGTCCGTAATAAAGGCATTCATTTTCTTTGAACCCCAGTCATTCATATATTCACTAACTCTTCTTGTTAAATCAAAAGTCTTATCACCAAGTAAAACATCATATTTCTCAGTTGGTGATAAAAGAGCTAATTCTTTTTCAGAAAGACTATCTATTTCCTTATGAACAGTACTTCTTCTTTCCTTTAAATCTTTATAGTTGTTTTTCCAAACAAGCCAACCTGCATCTACATAGTAACCAACAACATTGTCACTGTATGGATCTGCAACTGTACCTTTTGAAAGTGGCCAATAAGATGCTGACCACGGCTTAACTTTCGTTTGTGCCTTTGACATATTCTCATTAACAATATCGTTAAAGTTTTTAATAAAATCTTTGTCCTCAGTTACCGTAGCAACATCAGTGTAAATTTCTTCAACACTTTGTGGTACGAATGGGTAAACATCTGGGTATTGACTTAAATCTGTATCTGCCATTACTGACTGAAAAGACAAGGTCACCCCCAAAATACATAGTAATTTTTTGTTCATTGTTTTCATAACAAACTCCTTTAATATTTTAAAAATAAAACGCAAGTAACACATAGCATCATTCTAATTATAAAACGACTACTTCTACTAAGTCTGTGTAAAAAATATAGGACTTTCTATGAATATTATTTAAAAAGGAGCTCTTTTACCTACTATATCAAAGAAATATGAAGGAAGAATGACTGAATCTGATGAATGTCCAGTTGCAAGAATTATCTTTGGAAAGCCTAGGTCACTTATTTTTTTTGCTTCTATAGTTCCTAGAAGGCCATCATCGAGCTCTAGGTCTATATAAATGGTAGTTGATGCACTTGGAAAGCTTTGAGCTGTATTAAGAAACTCTGAGACCGATGAGAAGGTAGTTAGATCAATCCCAGCTTTACTCGCAGCAAACTCCCAACTCTTTCTTATGAGTAAATCATTATCAATTAAAACGTATTTTTC
Organism: Bacteriovoracaceae bacterium; assembly: GCA_047634375.1. Lineage (GTDB taxonomy): Bacteria > Bdellovibrionota > Bacteriovoracia > Bacteriovoracales > Bacteriovoracaceae. The sequence goes on along the minus strand of JBLIAG010000004.1, from coordinate 17,458 downwards.
CATTACAACTCAGTATTATATATAAGGAAGTATGAGTTTTAATGTTTATTTAAAACTCACCCAAAAGATTAGCCTATAATTTAACAATAGTTTTTATTACAATTGGATCTACAGGAACATTTTGGTGTCCATTAGTAGTAGCCGTTTTCATTGTTTCAATTTTTTTAATAACTGACATTCCCTTTGTTACGGTTCCAAAAACAGCGTAACCGTAATTTGCTTCCCCTTGGTGATTTAGGAAGCTGTTATCCTTTGTATTAATAAAGAATTGAGATGTAGCACTGTCGACAATATTTGTTCTGGCCATCGCGATGGTGCCGATGTCATTCTTAAGACCATTTTTAGCTTCATTCTTAATTGGAAGACCTGGTTTTTTTTGAACCATTTTTTTATCAAACCCACCGCCCTGAATCATAAACTGCTTGATCACTCTATGAAAGATTAATCCGTCATAAAATTTCTTATCAATATAGCTTAAAAAGTTTTTTACAGTTATAGGAGCTTTTGTCTGGTTAAGTTCAAGTTGAATATCACCTTGGTTTGTTTTAATCACAACGTTAACCATTTTATCAGCTGCAAAAACATTACCTACCAAAAGAGTCATTACCATTAATAATTTCATTTAATTCTCCCAAATATTTCTAAGTGTTTTTTAAAGTTTTGTTTAATCTTTGAACATTCTATTCTGTAAGGCACGAGATTCACAATAGTTTTTTCATGATTCCTATAACTATCTCTTAAAATATAATCATCATTCAGTTTAAATTCGTAGTAACGAATATTCTTAATTTTTTTATACCCACCCTTAAAACCATTTATCTCAACCCTAACAATATCACTTGAAAGCCCTGCTTTGATAAGTTTGATATCACCACTATTCTTACCACCTTGGTATTTAACCCCTTCTTCAGTAATATCTAATTTATACCTGTTATCTACTAAGAAACAGAAATTTAATTGGGAATTATGAAGTACGACGAATTCCCGCTTGGCGCTGAGACCCATCCATGCGATATAGCTACACACAAGGAGAATCACCGTAATCACAATTGATACAATATGCTTTTGTTTCATAGGACTTTTATTCATAGTTTTCTAATTTTCCCTCTTCTTTAATTTTGAAAGGGGGTTTATATTATTTCATATAGTGCTTTTCTAGTTCTTTATAAATTCTCTCATTCATAGCACCTGCACGCGAGCACATAAGATCGGTAACATCCAATTGGTAATTAATCATAAGGTTTTCTTCTTTATCATAGAACTCATGGTAACAATCAGGGATCCTTAAAATATGTCCAAACTCATGTCGAATAGTCCATTTGACACCATACTCTTCTAATTCAGTATTAGCGTCCATAACAACTTTATTTCCGCCTGAGACATGCGGAGTAACATTTTTCTGAAACTCAATATAAGCCGTTCCCGCTTTTCCAGGAACAAAGTTTAACTCTAAGGCCCAGTTTTTTTCTGTAAGCTGAAATTCATCTTCTATATTATCTTTAAGCCAATTAGCTATTTCTGGGTTCTTAGGATCCTTGAATACAACCGCCATTACACCAGGAGATTTTTTTGTCCAAACAACATCCTTTCTAGGATTTGTAATTTCATAGAATCCATTCCAATTATTAATAGCAGTGGTCCAATAAGAATTTTTAAAAGAAACTAGGTCTTTCTTTTTAATGGCCTTAGTAATTTTACGCTCACAAGATTTTTTTGTCTTACCAGAGTTTAAGCAAATTCCAATTAAAGCTTCTTTAATCGTCGATGCTTTATCTGGATTTAATTCACCAAACTTATTTAAATGCTCATCCAAATTTTCTAAGTTTCTCAAAAAGTAAAAGCCTCGAACGTCTTGAGCTTTTCTCTTTGCATAATGAGATAACCACTTCTGCATTCCTGTCCATCTGACTGCCGACTGATAATTTCCAGAAACTTTACGACACCACTTTATAAACTCAGCATCATTAATCATTGGGGTTTTAGTAATATCATTCTCACCAAAAATAACTGAAACTAATTCTTTAGGCATTTCTTTTTTTAATTTTAAAAGATTGGCTTTGATTGTTGAAGGTCCATACTTACTAGGAGTCTCAATTGGAATTCCCCTTTGTGTTCCCTTGCTTGTTAATCGGATTGCATTCTCTTCGGTTCTACTGGAATTAATAAGCTTAATCCAAGAAGACATTTTTTCCCCGCCATCTATAGATTCACGAACGTATTCGTCTTTAATTATTGCACTTTTTGTTTGTTTTAATTCGGAATATAAATTTTGGTATTCTTCAAAACTCATTTCTAGTGGTAGGTGGTAAACAGCTTGTACTTGTCCTATAGATATGGCGATTAATGCCAGTAATAACCTCAATACGGTCTCCTCGTTTTATGTGTGGAGAATTTATATAATATTTAGAGGAAAAACTAAAATGCAGCACAGCATTTCAAGGTTTTTAGCTTTAATTTACTCTATTTGATCAATTAGTGCTTGAATTCCTGGTAACGGTGTTAAATTTGACTTTGAAGCGTACTTATTTAATGACATCAAAAATTCATAAGGCATCGATACTTGTAGTAAATTTACAACCCACTTAGGTATTCTACCGTTTGGATCAACTAAAAGAGTTAATCGAATAAATGTTTTATTTCCTTTAGGAGAAAACTCAATACTACCTTCATAAATCGTGGCCCTGACTGGACTTTTCTTAACAGGTCTCTTTGTATTTCTAACCGAATTAAAATTGAGGATAAGTGATTTTTTATCAGGAGTAATGGATAACTTGTGATGTACAACTAAGTCTCGATTGACTACAGGCCAGGGCATGATTGAAATATCATAGAGTATGGCCTCAGTATCAGAAATATTTTTCACATAAGTTCTAGATTCTAGGTTAGGAACCCAACTTGTTGATCCATTAACATCTCTCAAAATCGAAACAACTTTTGATATACTTCCATTAATAATTCCCTCGGCCCTCAAGGATTTAATAGGAGAATTCTTAGATTCCCGTGAGAAAATATCTATTCCATCCTTTTTAGTAATATGGATCCATTTACCTTCTGCAATTGAGGAAAATGATAAAAGAAAAATAAAAACTATAACGATGTATTTCATGAGCCTAATGATTTTAGCTTATTTCTAAATATTTTAAAAATGTTTTCTTAGAAATAAACAAAGATAATGTTCATTAGTCTAGTATTATGGAGAAGTAGCATCCTAGATTAGATGCTACTAAAAATAATTACTTTCCAAAGGCAAGTTTAATTAAAACATCAAGTCTCTTCTTTTCGTCCTCAGAAACTTGATATGTTTTAGAGCCACTCGCATATGGTGACGGATCTAGCTGTAATTGATATGCTTTAATTTTAGAAATGATTTCACTATCTTTTGCATCTTTATCTAAGCCTATTAGCTCTTTCAATAATTCCTGGGCTCGAAGTTTATTTTTTGTACTTTCAGAATCTGCACTTAATATGACCTGAATAAACTGATCCCCCAACTTTTCGGAAGGAAGAGTTTTTATTTTCCTAAAGCGCTTAAAATTATTTCTATCTTTAGTGCTAATTGCAGAGTCCTTGGTTGATTCTTTATTTCCTACAACTTGATTTACAACCGGAACTAATCCAGTTAAAATTTGTCTTGGATTTTGAAGGCTTACCATCTTCTTAATACCAACTACAGTATATTCACCTTCGATAGTTACGCCTTTTCGTGTAGTGCCACTTAATACATTTGTAGAAAGCCCTCTACCACGATCTAATAAAGTTCCGGTTCTCACTAGCTCAGGGCCTAATTGAGTTCCAGTAGTATTACTTAAATAAGTACCAGGTTGCTTATAGGGAATAACTGAGTTTCCCTTTACCGGAACAATGGAAGTACCAGGGACTTTATAAGGTACCATTGATGTTCCAGGAGAATGATAGGGAACTAAGGCAGTTCCTGGTTCTTTGTAAGGAATTAAACTAGTACCAGTAGTTTTATTTGGAAGTAAAGCCGTTTTAACTGGCTTGGAAACTTCTAGTAATTTTTGACTAGTTCCTTCAATTAAAAGGGCTTGATCGGTAACACTAACACCTGAGGCCGTAACTGGTACTTGCGACTTAACAACATCATCCCCGGCTTGACTAACAATAGTGACCCCTTTACCAGTTTCACTTGCAAGCACAACTCCCTTACCAGAACTAACTGTACTTGTTCCTGTAGCGACTTTTGCAGTATTCATAAGTGGAACAGAAGAAAGAACCAGTTCTAAGCCTGCGCGGTTCTGTTGTCTTTTAATTCTCTTCTTATCATCGGTGTAATCACTTGCGCCTGTTGTATTTCCTTTAGTAATTGAATTATCAAGTTTCTTTTCTTCAATATAAGCCTGGCCTCCCTTTACACCTGCAGAAGCAACAGCGATACCTGCACCAACCTTAATGGCCGGGCATCCTACCAATTGGGTTACACCTGTTGGAATTGCGCATCCAATGGCACCAGCAAGAGAAAGTAATCCCCCCCCCATAATCCCTACAAATTGTAAGGTTTCATCACTATCATAAATATCCATTGTTCGATAACAGAGAAACTTAGCAAGTTCTTTTTGCTTATCACCTTTGGCATTAAGGATCGTCTCCAAAACCAATTTTCGATCTGTTTTAAGATAGTCTTCAATAGCACCATCTGCAGTCGAGATTGAAAGCATCTCGGTGGGACCAATTCGCCCCTCGCTTATGTCACCTAAAGAATCTAATAAGTGTTTTCGAGCATCCATTAAAGCAGCTTGAAAGTTTGTTTTTTGAATATTAGGCTTTATTACCATATGTTCTCGTTCATCTAAACAAGTTTGAACAAAATCTACAGAAGGATCCATAACATGTTTTTTAAAATGATCAGTTGCTAAAAGAAATCCCATTTTACTAGAAGTATAAACTTCATCAACCTTTGTTCTTAAAATATTTCTTTTTTCGGTAATAAAATCTTTTTCTTCTTTTGATATTGTTCGAGTCCAGTCAAGTCCATAAATACGTTTTTTATCGCCAAATTTTTTCTCGTATTCCTCATGAATAGCACCACAGGTTTTATTTACTGAGTCCTTATTATTATCTGCAAGGGCTTCAAAAGTACCAAGCGTCGATTCATAAGTATTTTTTGGTATTTCATTCTTAAGAGCACTAATTTGATTATAAATTTCATCAAAAGCTTTTGAGAACTCCTCTTCATTGATTCTCGGAAATTTTTCTTTTATTTGTAATTTAAAGGCTTCTTTATTATCAATAAGTAATTTCTCTTTTGGAAAATCTCCATCTTGATTCATGAAGCTAATTTCGCTGACCATAAGTGCTGAAACAATAGACTTAAAATTTTTAATATTAAGATCATTTAAATAACCCATTTTATCAAAAGCTTTATCCACTTTTTCAAGCCCCGATTCGGTAAGCACTTCACCAGGAAGAGCATTCATGCCTTGATTACAGCTGGCCAATCCTCCATATAGATTTTGAATAATTCTTCGTCCCCTAATATCATCAGATGAGTTTTCTTTGAGGAACTTTTGACATTCCTGCATGATTCCCATTCCCTCACCAAGATTATTTTCAGTTAACTTTACTGGAACAAATGCCCCCATAATAGGATTCACCTCAACAACTTCATCTGGAGCATCAACAACTCCTGCTTGATTAACTTTATCATAAGGAAGTCCTAGTGAGCTTAACCTCGATTTTAAGTCATCACAGGCATCATAAACTTCGCCTTTAACACTTCGAAAAGATCCACAAAAACCACTTTTTCCATCTTCTCCGAAAATTGAGTTATGAAAATCTTCAAGTTGTTTTCTCTTCGCATCACCAACAGGCCCAACATCTTGTATTTCTTCCATTTGCTTTTCAATGGATTTTTTTGATGCTAATTCACACTTCTTAGTTAGTTCAACGTAACTTCCTTTTGCATCAACACAATAACCCTTTGAATTACCATTCTTAGGGGATAAATTTATACTAACGCCACTTTCCTTCTCTTGGACACCTGGTACCGGAGAGCCAAACAAAGCAGGATTACATCTAAAATACTGTGGGGCACCACAAGAACTAGAGGTATCATAACCTCCACCTAAACTTGTTGCCTCATCAGATTGAGCATGATGCCACGGTCCTTCACAAAAATTGTCCTTTAACTTTGAAGGCCATCCCCCGAAGAAACAAATATCACCGTCTGCGGCATAGGCCGAGTAGAATTTTTCCATTTCTTTCCAATACTTTTCAAAATAAGGATAGGACGAAAATTTCTCCCCTCTAAATTTAGGATAAGTTTGCTTACGCTCAACCCTCTTCAAAAATGTAATATAGGCCCTCCTAACAGATTGAGCCTTATTAAAGCTAAGATTTTTAAAATCTTGCGCTTTTAGTGCCATTTCTGGTGCGGAGCCTGAAAAGGCCAAAAGTGGAAAAAGAGTGCATAATGCTAGAATAATTATTTTCATACCAAACTAGTCGGTTTTCATGAGCGTTTCCTTTAATCTTTTAAAATAAAATACTCAATTTCATATAGTTACAGCTTTCTATTAAGCCTAAATATTTAACCAAAATACAATAATTTCCAAGAGATAAACCAATCTATTACTTAACAATGAGGTAAAGGTTTAATAGAATAGTAAGCTATACAAAATATTTAGAGGAAGCATGGTTAAGATTAAAGAAGTCAGTAACGAACAATTAAAAGAATACCTTATAGCATATCAAGAAATATTGAGCCTTGATCCACATGCTGAAGGTGTTTCAGAAAAAGTTGATGCCATAAGAAAAGCACTTCATAACAGAGATCTACTTGGCATAAAAGTTGGTTCAAAAAATGCGATAACCCCTCTCAATAAATTAAAAAATATTTTCAAAAAGAAAAAATAAGGAATAATTTTGGCAAGTTTAGAAAGAAGATTAGGGTTATTTTCCATAATCACTATTAGTATTAGTTCGATGATTGGCTCTGGTATTTTCGTTTTACCTGGTATTGGTTTTGCTATGACTGGACCGTCCATATATTTGGCATTTCTAGCATCAGCAATTTGTATATTACCTGCGGCCATGAGTAAGGCAGAACTTGCAACAGCAATGCCCACCAGTGGTGGAACATATGTTTATTTAGAAAGAACTTTCGGTCCCCTTGCTGGTACTGTTGGTGGACTTGGTTTATTTTTATCAATACTTTTAAAAGCGGCCTTCTCCCTTATTGGTATTGGAGCATATTTTTCTGTTTTTTCTAGCTTTTCACTTCCTGCAACGATGCTTACATTTTTATTTATTATTGTGATGCTAAATATATTTGGTGTTGGAAAAGTTTCAAGCTTGCTAACAACCATTCTCTTTATAACTTTGATTAGTCTTGCAGCTTTATGTGCATTTTCTCTTCCTAGTTGGAATGTGATGAACCTACAACCATTAATGCCTTATGGATTAAAAGGCTTCTTTAGTGCTACTGGCTTGGTGTTTGTTTCTTTTGCTGGAGTCACCAAGATAGCAGCGATTGCAGAGGAAATAAAAGATCCTGAGAAAAATATCCCAAAAGGAATTTTAATCTCTTTAGCCCTTGTTACTTTGATCTACTGCTGTGTTAGCTTGATTTTAGCTGGTAATTATCACTACCTTGAAATCTCAGGAGAAATAAGACCTATCTACAAACTAGCTTACGATGTTGGTGGTAGCGTCATAGGAAGTATATTTGCAGTAGTTGCGACACTTACAATGGTTAACACATCAAACGCTGGTATTCTAGCTGGCTCACGATTTCCATTTGCAATGGCCAGAGATAAATTACTACCATCTTTTCTTGGAACCCTTCACAAAAAATTCATAACACCTATAATGAGTATTATCTTATCAGGTGTAATTATAACAATCGTTCTTCTTACAATGGATGTAACGAAAATTGCAAAGCTTGCATCAGCATTTATGATCTTAGCTTACATGGCAGTAAACCTTTCTGTTATTGTTTTAAGAGAATCAAGGGCACAGTGGTACAAACCAAACTTTAAATCTCCCCTCTACCCTTCACTTCAGGTTTTTGGTATTATTTCTGGAGCAGCATTACTTGTGGGCATGGGAAAGATTGCATTCATGGCAATTCTTTCTATTTCAATACCAGGAATACTTCTCTACTTATTTTACTCGCGAAATAAGACAGATAGAAAAGGAGTCATTGGTATAAGAGGAAAAAGAGCTGATCTACTTCTTGATAACCAGGAAGAAAAACTTTTCAGCTTCTGTTCTTATGATATTTCAGGGGATGCACAAGTAGTTGTTGGATTATTTGGTAATGAAAGATCTGCAGAGATGCTTATTGAAATGGGCACTGCAATGGCGGAGCATAACCACATCGAAGTCGCCTACATAATTGAATTACCAGAACAAACAGATTTACACGACATGGTGGATGAACCGGCCCCAATGAGGTCTCTAAGAAGACGAATTATCGCCATGGCAAATGAAAAAAATGAATCCATTACATTCGACCCTGTCCCAAGCCATGATGTTTCGCGTACCATTTTTGAAATAAGTCAAAGAGTGCACTGTAAATGGTTACTTAAAGAATGGGGAGGACGATCAAGAGGCTTACTTACCTTTCATAGTCCAATCGGTTGGCTAAAATCTCATCTTCATTGTAACCTTGCTACATTTAGGGATTCAGGGGTCAGGTATATTAGAAAAATCATGGTGCTTATAAACAATGACAAAAACGATACTCTCGTCCTCGATACAGCTGATCACTTAGCTGAAACCTTTTGGGCCGATATTACTTTGACTCGTTTTGCATTTAAATCAGATCCTGATGAAAAGATTTACTATGAAACAAATTACCTAAAAGAGCTTGGCTCGAAATTAAAATCACAAAATAATACTAAGATTGTAATTGGTTCAAATAAAATGGAATCGTTATTGGAACAAACTTGTGAATACGACCTCCTAATCCTAGGGAGTAGTGATCACACCTTGCTCAACTCAATCAGAGGAACTTTTGACGATAAACTAATATCTAAAGCTTCCTGCTCTGTACTTGCTGTCCACGCCTCATCGGTAAAGAGTCAAAGTCAGATTAAAGAAAACTTGAAGAGTTCAGACAAATAAAAGATTTAACTCTTGGTAATTTAATTTTGCTAAACTCCTAAGTTTTTTCCTAAGCTTGATATAAGTATTAGAAACTACAGCTAATAATGCATTTAGTTATTTTTCTAATACTTTCCTACTTAAATCTATGCTACGATGAAATTAATCAACAATTCATTACTTACTTCGAAAAAATCAAATCAAAAAATCAAATCAAAAAATTTCACATTATTTCACATTAAATTATTTCAAAGCTAAATATTAAGCACGGAATTTAATCTAAAATTCTTTGTATAAATCACTAAATTCTTTTTGTTCTGAAAAGACCGGAGGTTCCCCATGAAAAATTCAAACTTTAAATCCTTTATCACTATTTCAACAAGCACCCTACTACTTTTAAGTTTTACTGGTTGTGAAAAGCCGATTACAGATGACCCAATAAGTGCACTAAATGGACTAGTTAAAGAATATGGGTTTATTGGATATGAAAATCCCCTAGAGCAATCTAAAACAGGAACAATGCTTGCTGGACGACCGACCTCCCTGGCCTATATCGCTCCTGCTGAATCTTGTTTTACAGAAGATGCGCTTCCAAGATCTTATGATACTCAACATTTCAATAGAAAATATAATTATTCATTTCAAGGAAATCTAGGTTTTACAGTTTTTGGTTCTGCATTATTCTCAGCGGGATTAGGACTGAGTAAAAATCATACTGTTGATATAGAACTTAACGGGATTACAATTGAGTATATGTCTTCTATAGATGTTACTGAATGGTACCGAGAAGGAATGTCCTCCACATGCCAAGAGTACTTAAATGATGTTGGTTTTGTAATTCAAGCACTGATTACTGATAATATGAAGATTAGTATTAAGAATGTTGGTGGGACAAATGTTGGACTAAGCGCAGATAATATAAATGAGTTTATTAATTTTGAAGCTGGAGTTAACTGGGAAATAATAGATGCTTATACAGTTGAAATTTCAACACCTAAGTATATTGGTTACCAGTTAGGAAGATTAAGACTCGAAGACGAAGGTCGTGTTCTCTATCGGGCGATGGTTGCTGAGGAAGATAAATTTATTTTTGAACCAATCTCACTTTTTCAAGATGACGAGCTTCCAAGTACTAAGTCAATTTCTCCACCCCTTATGGATAATAACTCAGTATTTCTAAAAGAATAGATTAATAAGCCAATAAAGATTAAGTCGCAAAGTGTCAATTACGGTCATAATTTATTGGCCTCCCCATTACTCCCATGTTAGAAATTCTTTTTAATTTAAACATGGGGGTATTATGAAATTATTAATGACGACACTTTTGATAGTAAGTTCGTTTAACGTTAGTGCGATTGAATTACTAGGAATGCTGGATGGTAAAAAGGCTTTTTGTGAGTCCAAGTACGATACGTTTAGATCTAAAACTCACAATGTATACATGCCAACGAATCCAACTTTAAAGGTCAATGAAACAACAGTTGAAATTAAGATTAATATCGACTTTTATTCATGTGATATTATTAATGGAAAGTTCAAGTTTAGTAAGATTGATAACCATATGTCAGCTGTTTTTCCTTATCCAAATGTTCGAACTGGTGAAATGATAACTATGACTAGGCTAGATAAAAAGAAAGAAGTCCTAGCACTAGACCTTACTTATCAGATTGTTGGTTTAAGTGAAATTCTAAAAGAGGGAAACCAAAGTTACGTAACTCTAACAATTGATAAATCTAAACTTGAAATAAATCATTTTCCTGCAGCTCAAGAAAAAGGAAACTATTACACAACGATTATGTTAAGAAGTTTATCTAAAATATTTACAAGAGACATTGACCTTGGGTTTAGTTATGTCGGAGGAAGGTCTTACAGACTATTCCTAGATTTAGAAAACACAAAAGCATCTCTATAACCAGCTAATTTATTTTTGATAGAAAGGGGAATCAAATGAGATTCCCTTTTTTTTTATTTCTTAGCATCCTTAATAGTAATCACTTTTCCAGAAGAGAAAGCCGTAAACTCTGGCGCATAGAGAGACTGCAGTGATGCAGGGTGAGTCCTAAAAACACCGGCTAAATTGGCCCTCATCTGGTGCTTTAATGTATATTCACCAACAGGCATCTTCTCTATAAAAAAGTTCATTCCACTATCTCTAACTTCTTCGTACCGTATAATTCCTAAGTCCCACTGATACCCGGATGTTTGCTTCGCTGGCTCAAAACCACTTGGTCTAGGATCTCGCAAGTGAATATACTCTGCTTGATGTTTCGCTCTAAGAGATAAGTGTATTTCAACTTGATCTCCCACTTGAATAATGGCGCCCTCTTTTAGCGGAGATAAAGTCATTAGTCCATTCACAATTTCCCGTTTAAAGAACTCACGTTTCACTGAAAGTAAATCACCTCTTGATTCAGGTGGCATCTTCTCAGAGGAATAATGCCATGTAGCCGAGATAAAACTTATTCCTTTTGTCTTTTGTTCTACTAAAATTTTATTCATTTTTTTAGGTTTTATATCTTTTCCCTTAATCGAGATAAAATTATCCTTACCTGAATACTCTTCCGGTAAAAAGATAAACGTTTTTTCCAAATCACCGACCTTGATATTAACTTCTTCTTTTTTACCTATAAGGTTTTCTGACTTAAGATAGTGTAATACAGAGTAAATAACCTCAGATGTCGCCCTAGTAGATTTCCAATGTCCCAGTTTTTTATTGAGGTAAAGCCACTGAACAAGACTATGTTTTCGCTTATCCTTTGGAAGAACTTCCATCAAGGTGCGGAGTGCATAAGCATGAGTCTCTATAGTATCATTATACCAAAGCCATGACCTGTCTTCCGGTGCCCAATAGGTACCAAGTTCCTTATCAGTTTTTGCTGAATCCATGACAGATTCAAAAACAAGTACTGAATCCTTTTTCTGTTTCATTCTTCCCAATAGTAAAGAGAGCATGCCTTTTAGTTGTGGTGAATGCTTCCTCCAATTTTTAAATGAAAATTCCAGCATTTTTTTTCTTAGTGATTCAGAAAAGTGATCACTAAAATAAGAGGTATCCTTATAGGAAGATAAACTGTAATTAACAAAAGTGATGGTTTCGTAACAACTATTATGGGCCATACACCAAGAAATCATTCTTTTATATTCAGCGGCCACATAGCCCCATGCTTTCATAATTTCAGGTTTTGGTATTTTATTTTGAAATTCTGCTACTCTGGAAAAACCATTCAAAACATAAATAGTCATATATAAAGAAGGAGGGCCTCCTTTAAACCATGGAAACCCACCAATTGATGTCTGAGAATCTAGAAGTTCTTTTAATCCTTTAGTTTTTAAGTTTTTTACGATTTCAGGTTTTAAAGTATTGAAGAGATTTTCAGTTTCCCCACCTCTTGAATCTTCTAACCAGGGTGTTTCTACCAATCCCATTTTCCTATTAGGGTCGTTAGGGTTCCAAGCTTCGAACTGAGTTTTTCTCTTGGACATTTCTTTAGCCATTTTTGCCATTTCTGGATATTTCTTATAAGTACTATCTAAAATCGATGTTGTCACAAATGAGTTAAGTATCTGTTCTGTACTTTTATATGGGAATTTTTGAATGTAGGGTAATGCAGTTAATAGGGAGTAAAAAAGCTGTCCATCAAGTTTAATATTAAGTGAGTCATGAGCAAGAGTTTTATCCTCTTTTATCATATCTTTAAACTCTAATACTTTTTTAGCTTTATTTTTCAAAGTTATAAATTTTGATTGACTAAGATGAACACGACTAGGAAGTATATTAAGCTCTTTGATTTCTCCGTCGGTAAATGAGCCTGTCTTAGCAAAAGCTTTAAGTTTAATTATCCCCAACCTGTTATTAGGCACCTTGATCTTGACTGAGAAACTATCACTTTGTTTTGGATTAATAGAGATTTGTCTCCCCTCTATAAATACTTTATCTAATGAAAGTTCTTTTGAGATATTCTTTCCACTTTCGTCAGTTATTTCAAATTTAAAGGTTCCGGCGAGAGCTTTCTTACCACTATTATCGATAACAATTTTTAAGAAAACATCATCCCCTTGCCTTAAAAAACGAGGAAAGTAGGTTCGTACCATAAGGTCTTTCTTACTTTCGACAATGGTTGACTTTGAACCATACTTTAAGTCTTTAGTTATAGCATGTGCCCAAACATTCCATGAAGTAAGTGAATCTGGAACAGTAAAGCTAAGCTTCACTTCCCCCTTTTTATTACTAATTAAATGAGGTTTAAAAAAAGCTGTTTCAGAAAAATTTGTTCTAATCTGCTGTGTTTTTTGGGAAGAACCGCCATCCGACTCATCGGAATAGACCGCTTCATTTTTTCTTTCAGCGAGACTATTATCACTCAACATTTTTGCCCCCATATCCATAGAAGCACTTTCCATAGGAACCTGAGATTTCATAGCATACTTTTTGGCCCTTGGCCTTTTACTAGAATAGTTCAGAGCGCTTCCACGACTCCCAAATCGTCCTCTATTCCCCATACCACCAATTCCATACGCAGAAAGAATCATGATTCTATCCATATAAAGGCTTGGTGCCGATTGAATTGAATACCACCAATAGCCTAATTGATTGGCCCGTCCCCTATAACTTGGATGATATAAATATCTATTAAAGTTATTAGAAGGGCGCCATAAGTTTGGTGTGCTATGAGCAGTAAATACATCCAAACTCCTATCATACATATAGGCCAGTACTTCAGCATCTTCGTTTAGATCTATTAATTTTCCTTTTTTATTAAAGCCTTTCAAACTAACAGACCATTTTTCGATAACACCAGGAAAAATAGTTTTTCTAATTCTTTCTAAATCAATATCTAGATTCTTAGTAATATGTGGAATAGAAATACCTAATTGTCGATTCAATAAAGAATGGTCTCTATTTCCGTAAAGCCTAACCGTAAGTCCGCCGAGATGTTCTTTTTTAATTTTATACGAAATTATATTTCTAATCTTGTTAGAGTTAATTTTTCTTGAAAATATTTTCTTATTAAAGTGATAAATTTCAAAATCAAGAAATTGGTTAGTATATCCGGAATGAACAAAAAATTTAATTTTGTCACCAACGTAGGCTAATTGTTTATTTGCGCGTAAGATAATAGGAAGTTTGATCTTAGAGTTTTTTCTTAAAACAATAAATTCTTCTTGAGTAGAAAATAATTTCCCAAAAGAATCTTTCGTTTTATAAACAATTCTATAAGCTCCACCGTCTAGGTCTTTAAGAGTAATTCTCCCAACACCTGAACTAGAATGAACCAACTTATTTGAAAGTACCTTATCCCCATTGATCCAGGACTTCAATATCGTATGAGTATTAAACTCTGGGTTCCATCTAGGTCTTAAAAAATCTCCAGAAGTACTAAATTGATCTTCCTTTGGAGCTTTTTCTCCATAATACAAAGCTTGTTGTGTTGGTTCTAAGGTATTCTTTGGCATCTTAAGTTTGTAAACCTCGTAAACACCTCTCCCTGGAAGAACCTTTCCGTTTAAATCAGTTCTACTAATATTTAAGCTTACGCTCTTTTCATTGTAAGAATTCTCTTTACTTATATTTGCCATTACAGCGACTGTACCAATGGTGAAACTTTTACTGGCCTTAGCAGTTTCTCCGCCTTCATTAAGGATTTCTACGGAAATCCTATATTGATATTTAACACCCATTTTCTCTACATTTTGTGGTGCTTTGGGAAAAAATGAAATTAAAAAATTTCCTTTCTTATCTGTTTTAGTTTCACCTGAAAATACAATCTGACTTTGGTTCCTAGATCTTGGATACCACCAATAATACCAATAAGGATAAAAGCTTGAACGTCTTATTGCGATTTTGACTCTTCCATTAACAACTGGCATTCCAAAATAGTACTTTGCGTTTCCCTTAAACTCAGCTTTACTGTTTAGCCTTAATTCTTTAACTGCATCATTAATCTCAGTTAGAAAGGTAGGTCTCTTATACTCTTCAACCTTTAGATTTTGTTGTCCTGAATAACCTGTTGCCCTCAAAGACCATCTTCCAAGTGCTCTTCCATTTGGTATGACAAACTCTCCAGAAGCTGAAGCGTACTCATTCGTTTTTAAGTTAAGAGATTTAACTTTTTCATTATTTCCATCATACAGGGACACTGTAACAGAAGCTTTTTGTATAGCACGAGGTTGTTTATTTAAATTATTTCGATCTTCATATGTGACGACTTTAAAATGTATAGTCTGACCTGGTCTAAATACACTTCTATCAGTGAATAACATTGCTTGCTTATTTATTGAGGAGTTCTTATTAACATTTTGATTTAGGTGTTGTTGTTCCATTTCAAAGAGCTTGTCTTTTTTATACTCAACAGAATAAGAAACATTAAATGAACCTTTATTATTTTTTTTAAGGGAGGTCCTTCCTTCTTTATCGGTCTTAAGTGTTTTATATAACTTATGCCCATCTTTCCAATCTAACTTATAAATTTTGATTGTAGCACCCTTTAGAGCTTTATTATTTTTTGCGTGGGATACTTTAAATTCCATTCTTTTTTCACTATTTTCTTTTAAAAGAAAAAGGTCTGTTTGCTGGTAAAAATCATAATAAACTCTATTTTTTTGAAGTGGAAAACCTTTTTCTGCGGAAGCAACAATAATATAAGTTCCTTTTTTATCAATCTTTGGGACAAAATACTCTTTGTGCTGCCTAAAATCTTTAACATCGATTAGCTTTTCATCCCATTCAAAAGTTGGTTTTGAATTTTTAACTATATCCTCGATTTGATTTGAGCGAGGATAAATTGAGTAGTCTTTTTGTTTAAGAAGAAATTCTTCATGGTTAAATGCATACGCCCTAAAATAAATATGCTCCCAGTTCTTATAGTTCACCTCAATACTTCGCTTCTTTGCTTGGTCAAACTTCATTGAACTCATAGAAATAAAGGGACTTTCTATTGATTCAACTAAACTTTGACATCGTTTCCCTCCAAGACTAGCAGGAAAGGCTTTGCTACCTTGGATTGCTAATTTCCTGGCCTCAATATTTGCTGTATTATGCTTCATTTCTTGAACTAATTGAGCCCTTAAGTACATCCCTTCAGACCACCAACTATTAATTTTAAAATCTCTAGTAAATTCTCTAAGGTTTGATTCTAGTTCTTTTTTATGCTCTCTTTGAACATAGTGTTTTTTATAAACCCTTACCTTTTCATACCGAGCTTCCATCAAACCCTCTAGCCGATCATTTTTCCAATGCCACTTTTCAAGATCACTAAGAATCGAAGAGATTTTTAAGATGGGAGAAATGTCAGGATTAGATAAGTTTTTCTTATTTGAGAACTCGCCTTTAATCTCAAAGAGCCCTTTTAAGGAAAGTAATGATTTTTCATTCGTGTGCTTTGCACTCCAAAAGGAAGTATCTTCAAGAAAGGCCACAAAGAAATATGTAAAGCTATCTCGGATGGTTCCTCTTACCTTTCTTGGATATGTACCCTCGGAAATATAGGCTTTAAACTGATTTGTTTTAACTGTAGACATCTCATGTCTTCGTTCCCAAATTTTTAGTAACGAATTTTGAATTGCACTAAAGATTTCGTTTTTGGTCCACTTTTTAAGATCCAACTTATTCTTTGTTAAAACCTTTTCTCTCTTATTTATTTCCCAAGAGTTATACTGATAATAATTCCTTAAAGTTTGTGCATAATATAGATTCAAAAGGATTTGTGATGAAAGATCTTTTGGCCAACTTGCCTTTTTAAATTCATTTACACTCTTCTCAACATTATGGAGTCCGTTCAAAAGGTTTTGCTTAGTGAGTAAAGCTATCGTCCAGTTTTTTACATCTTTTTCCAAAATGTATTCTTTCAATTGAATCTCTACTTCTTTCAAAGCTTGGGTATATTTTTGTTCATCAATTAGTTTATAAATATTTGACCAATTTTTGTCTTTTTTCCACTCTTGAAGTTCTGGGTAAATCGGCCCAATGTTTATGGTACTGGTATTTGCGATCACAAATTGTGAGAATAAAAAGATTAACAATAATCGAAAAACAAGCATTAACATACACTTCCTCATTTTGATGAATTTTTTATTAAGGAAATAATGCTAACATGGGGTTTCTGAAAGCCCAACTCAAGAGTGTTTCAGTCGGATAATTTTAAAAAAGTTTTTTATCTATTGCTAATTCAACGGTCATTCTTTCACGCTTTTTTGGATGAAAAAATTCACATTTATGTGCTACAAGCTTTAGTCCATCTTTATTCTTATTGCCTTCCCCGTATCTTGGGTCCCCAATAAGTGGGTGATCAATAGAATCAAAGTGTCTTCGAATTTGATGAAACCTTCCCGTCGTAATTTCAACTTCACAAAAGCTTGTTCCCTCTTCTGACTTAAAAAGTTTATAGTTTGTTTC